>CAZCCJ010000006.1:0-5313 GCA_964497235.1 uncultured Staphylococcaceae bacterium | reverse complement strand
TATCTGATCTAAATTCCCATCCGGCATCTTATCTATTCGGCTTAATGTCCTCGGAAGGAAATCGCCATTCGCAAACATAAAGCCACCCTTGGATATCGTCTTCGTCCTGATCTGTCCAGCAAAGTCGAAAAGCCCCAAGAAGATGAATGCGTGGATTTGTTGCAACCCCTTTGTGGTTCCGACCTCAAAAGAATCGATGAGGCCGTTTTCGAACAATTCGTAAGCCTTCTTCTTGCTTTTGGCATCTACCGTATTATCCGAATTAGTAAACCAATCCAAAAATTTTGCGCCCAAATTCGAAGGAAAGTTCTTGGCGAGCAATATAACGCCATTTGTATCCAAAACATCAGACATGTATTTTTTTCCATCTTTGGCTTCTAATTTAAGTTGGGTAGTGGCGCTAACCAACTCGTTTTTCTCTTTTTTAAGTTTGTTTTTCAGATATTTCCAATAGTTTCTGTTTTTCTCGTAATTGTCTTCTTCTCGAATGGCGCCGATAACGTCCAAAACACTGAAATACCAGCGACCAAATTCAGACGACCAAACCGCTCTTACGGGCTTATTGTTGTAAAACTTGATGGAAATTTTATTCATATGTTTTTCTGACAATTTAATTGTATTTCCTTTTCTTTGTTTTGCCAATCCGAAAGCTCGATTCCGACGAAGCCGATTTGTTAATGGTGAACCGCCACGTCTTAAGCGTTTGTCGTCTTCGGCTTATATATCTTGAAAGCGTTGTTTAATTCCGTCTCCGTGAGAGCAGAAATATCCGTACTCGTCCCGATTTTTGCGACATTGAACGCCCTCTGGTTCCAAGCGCCCCACCAAGTATCTGTAATCTCAACTTTGGAAGTGCTCACCTTATCGGGCCTTGTGCCGGAACTAACGCCGCTTATCCAGCCTTCTGGCCTATATTCCCAACCGCTTGCGACTTGGATGATGCATCCAACCGGAAGATCGTCTTTCGAAAGTATCTGGGTCGCCCAAAAATATTTCGAAAGGGAATCGTTTTTCTGTAATTCCTGCCCGAGATTCGAATTAAAGAACGCCGATTTGGTCCACGTTAAGGAAACGACGTCGTAATCATCCTCGCTTATCGTCTCGGGATCAGTCAAATAAATCGAATTCGTGACTTGATAAGGATTTTGGAAAGCATTCTTAACCGCTTCAAGGGCAACCATCTTCTCGCCGCCCGTCACCCCTTCCGCTTTATAGGAGATGGAATCGATCGGCAATCCCGTCATGCCATAAGCAAAGCATAGCCCGGCGATGTATCTCCCAACGCCATACGTGAGATGGAACCCATCGCGCGTCAAAGCGTCCCCTAAATACGAAGTCCTCGCATTTTGAATCGCGGTCCCGACTGGGATGACCCTATCGATATCATCATTCGTCAGGATCTTCGTTTGCACGGCATTGACGATACTTGTATACATCGTCGTTTGATTGTTGCCGTAATTAACGAAGTCAACATGAGTGGAACCCGTCTGATACGCCCAAGTCATATTCCAAACGAGCTTCGCTTTCGGGCAAAGAGGCTCAACGATGTCGATTAGCGATTGCAAATCGTCATAAGTGTCGGCTAAGCCGCTGTATCCGCTCGCTTGCTGGAAGGTGATGTAATCCCAGTTTTCACTCATTACCGCCGTATCTATCTGATAGTTTTCGTTGGTCATCCAAGAACCGTCTTCGTTTGTGTAGTAGGTATAGGCCGATGCGTCGTTTCTGGCATTCGACAAATGAGTCGCAAGGGTGCATCCGCCGATATATAGATTGCCGAGGACGACCCTCTTAACCCCTATCGATTTGGCGATCTGGTAGAGCCACTCTTGGCTATCGACGGAAAAACTGTTGCCGATGCTTAGTATCTTGAGAGTGCCATCCTCTTTCCAGTCTTGTTTCTTAGCGGCGATAGATAGGGTCGTCAAATAATCCCATGTGTCTTTGGCGACGCATTTATAGACATTGCCGGTATCCGTATTCAAATAAAGGTCCCCTATTTTCGCTCCTTCGACTTGCGTTATGATGCCTTCACTAGTTCCTTCAATCGCCGTTCCCGAAAGCCACATCGCCCCATCGATTCCTTTTTCGCCATTCTGGCCATTCGAACCATCGGCGCCGTTTTTGCCATCCTGCCCTTTGAGGCTTCCTTGGAATTCCCAGCCGTTTTCCGTCTTGATATAAATCGCGGAATCGTCGGTATCATAAAAGAAATCTCCGATCTTCCCTTGGCTTTCATCCGTTTGTTCGCCATAGTACCACACCGTTCCGTCTTTGCCGTTGGCGCCATCTTTCCCATCGGCGCATCCGGAAAGGGAAGCCATGCTAGAAAGAAGCGCTCCGATCGCGGCCAAACCAGCCAAACACTTTCTAGGAAAAAATTTGAAAAACGGGATATCCTTTTTCGCATCAATGACGTTCTTTCTCATTTCGTCCCCTCCAAGAAGCAAATTCTTTTTATGCCTAACCGACTTCAAACGTTATTCGATTTGAATTAGATTACGGCTTATTTTTCTTTGGTTCAACGTCCAAAGGCGCTTCGAATCGCACTTGACGTTTTTTTGACAAAATTAGCACGTTATACGACAAAAACCACGTTCTGACGTCTTAAAACGATCGCTCCGCCACAAGCATCATATCTTTAAGGGACTATTGGCAAATCGTTTCCTCACGATAGCCATTCTTCTCTCTATAATCGTCTTCATATGATTGGAAGCAACGATAAATGGAATAAGTCATGTCACCTCTTATCTCCATCATCGTTCCGCCAAGAAGAGCGGGATCATGGTAAATGCCCTCACCCGACTTCAATCCATAAACCAGCCAAATATAGTCATCTTTCTCGTCCAATTTATATTGAGCGGCGAAATCGTCGATATGATCATGGCCATAAAACATCGCTATCGTGGCGCCTAACGATTCGGCACAAGAGAAGAAAGAACTACGCACGTTACTAGTGCAGGTATTAGTCATGCCGAGTTCGCCTCTAGGAGTCCTTTCCTCATGCATAACTCCAGAAAAGCGGCCGAGATATCCGACGGAAGAGGCATAATCGGTTAACTTATCGCCCACGCTTAGCCGATAAGCATATTCAGTCTCCCAAAGGGGAATATGAAAATAGACAATGTTTTTGACGCCAGGATTTCTCTTTTGAGATTCCAAAACCTCTTCCTTAAACCATTCGACTTGATCATCGTGAATGGTGTCGTAGCCTTCATGAGGCTCACTCGGATAAAGAGCCATCGAGTTGCTGTCTAAAGCGTATATCTGCCAAAGCGTTTTCCCATTCTTCTTAAGGTTGATGACGTAATTGCTTTCGCCGACGAGCATATCGTCGACTTCAAGATACAGACAATGCGGATTGCACTCTTTTAGATGAGAGGAAGAGAGATCGTCCCAATGCCATTGCTCATCGTGATTGCCCCACACCAAGCCATAATATAGGTCTCTTCCTAGCGCTTCCGAAAAGCCTTCTAGGACCTTAAAAAGCGATTCGTAATTTTTGTTGCTCGCGGAAGCCACTTGATCCCCGCCGAGCATCACGAAATCGGGATTGGAGTTTTTGATTAACGCATTCAAAAAAGCCGTCTTCTTGACAATATCCTCAGCATATTCCCAATGGATGTCAGTCAAAAAAAGAATCTTAACCGAAGATTTGACGTCGAGACAATTGAAATCAATTTGATAATCACGTAAGGAAAGCTTGTCGGACCGACCATCGTCGGGACAAGAATGATTTTTCGCTAGACGCCTGCTTTTTGGAGCGTTGCCGATGTCGCTTCCTTCAATCAACGAAGACCGCTCATTTCCCATGTTTTTCATTATAAGACGGGTCATGAAAAGCCACCACTTCCAGATTGCGCAACGTCCTTATATCGCTTCCCAAACGCAAACTTTTAACTATCCCTAACGCCAATAAAATCGATATAGATTCCTTCACTTAACGAATGTGCTTGCAGCGTGCCCTTCAATTGATTTTCTTTGAGAGAATCCTTATACTTTAAAAGACGCCAAGGAGATAGTTTTTATGAAATACAGACAATTGATATTCGCCGCTTTAGGTATTTTTTCTTTGTTAACTTCTTGTTCTTCGGAGCCAGAGAAAGGTGAGAAGGGCGACAAGGGCGACACCGGCCAAAAGGGCGATTCGGGGGAAAACGGGATCGACGGCGAGGATGGAAGCCGAATCTATACCGGAAGCGGCCTGCCATCTGCCGCTTTAGGCGTTCAAGGCGATATTTATATCGATACCTCCAACGGCGATTTGTATTCCAAAGGCGAGGATTGGGATAAGGTCGGCAACATCAAAGGTGAGAAAGGCGACAAAGGCGAACCAGGCGAAAACGGCTCAAACGGCTCAAACGGCTCTGACGGCGTTTCCATTACCAATGTTTATATCGATGATAATGGCCATTTGATCTGCGTGATGAGTGACAGCAGTTCTATCGATGCCGGTTCCATCAAAGATGTCGCCAAACACACAGTCAATTACTATGCCGTCAAGGATAGCAACGACCCCATTCTTATCAATAACATAAAAGTCTCTCATGGGGAGAAGATCAGCCCGGCTGAATTCAACGTCTATAACGGTTACGAATCTGGGTATTGGTACACCAAGGAATACGGCCAAAAGATTCCTTGGTCATTCACCGGCTGCACGGTGACCAGCGATGTCAATCTTTATATCGATGTCACCCCGATCGAATATGCGATCACCTATTACCTTGATGGGGCGTTGAATCCAAGCGATAACCCGAGTCATTACGCCACCGTCTCGGAAACCATCAATCTCAAAGACCCATACAAGAAGGGTTATTACTTCTTGGGCTGGTATTCGGATGCCGATTATAAGACCGCGTGTTCCTCAATCCCTCAGGGCTCAACCGGGGAGAAATCCTTCTACGCCAAGTTCATGTTGGAAGAGCAAGCCACCGCTTTAGGCATTGCGCCACTCGTTAATTCCGTCGATAAGACCTTGACTTATGGATTATATCCTCAGGATTACGTGAGCAGCACTGACCTTACCGCAACGCTTGATACCCTCGACGCCGAGAGCAATGGCTGGTATCTCCTTGATGGGACTTATTACGTTAAGAAAACCGCTTCTAATTATTCTGACGGATCTTTCTCCGATGGGACCACGGCTGTCAAAGGAACATCTTATTGGTTTAAATGCAAGCCTATCACTTGGGATATTCTCTCCTCTTCTGATGGGACTTATTTCATTGCCTCTGACGCCATATTGGAGAACATCTATTGGGGCGATAGCAACAATTACAAGAATTCGAACATCAGAAAGGTCCTTAACGGAAG
>CAZCCJ010000005.1:0-87658 GCA_964497235.1 uncultured Staphylococcaceae bacterium | reverse complement strand
AACAATTTATGTGGACAATTCAAATCAAAAAAGATATCTTGCGAATTAACAAAAAAATGTCTGCTTCTCTTAATGTAAGACCCCCCACTGTTGCGATACGTTTTTCTTTATATCGTAACTCCATGTGATACACGAATTTCTTCAATATCAATTCAGATACCACGTTCCGATCATTTCAAAAAAAGACCCCTAAAAAGGGCCTTTGTAATCTAATTGGAAATGGCCATCGAAGGGAAAGACTCAGCTGCAACGATGGGCATTCGCCCCAGAAAGGCCGCCCTCGCTTACCGTGCCGCTGACGCCGGTAAGTTTTATTTGGCGATAATAATTCGTGCCCTGATAATTGTTACTCACATAATCGCTCTTCAGGTACGAAATTTCGAACCTTTTATCCTTGTTGTTGGCCTCGTAATAAAACATCGTATACATAATTAAGCTAATTCCAACCACATATTTTTCTTCTCCATCTTCGGTGTAATAATGAAGCTGAGATGTGTAATCGATGACGTGATCAGGAATATCGCTTGCGCTTATCGTTGACTTTCCATAGTACAAATTGATCTTGTAAGTGAACTTGACCTCATCGTAGTACATGTTTTCCAATTTGTCGGATTTGATTGAGAATTTAGCGTTGAAAAGGGGCTTGAAAGAAGACGCACCCACATCTTTCGGAGCTTCCCATGTGCAACTTCCTGAGCTGAACACAGCGGAAGCGTCGGAAGCCCCTTCGCTTATCTCAAAATAATCCAAATAGTTGGACAAACTTAAATCCGTCTTGTTGTACTGAGCGCACGAGCTAAGCCCAGTTGCGCATAAACACGCAAGAAACAAACAAATCTTCTTCATTTTTATATCCTCCTGAACGTCGAAGCGTTCTTTAGAAACATAGGTTTTTCCTTTTCCCTCACGTAACCTAGGGTGCGGAAAACGGCGCCAATTAGAGTGCCGAAATATCGTTTGTCAAAATTTGTTTTAAGGCCGTCGGAAAAGACGGTGTAATTTTCAGAACTAAGCGTCAAAACAAAAGCAGCGGAAGGTGGGATGCCCCTCTCGTTGGCGTCTTTAAGAAAAGCGAGGTTCTTCTCGCTCTTAACGAATTCAATTACTAAACGCGTGATTTCGTCATCGCGGAACGCATATGTATAGCCGGCGTTATGATAGACGGCCTCATTCAAAACCATTCACCGCTCCTTATAGACCCAGCAATTGCTTTTTCTTCGCGTCGAACTCGTCTTGGTTGATGATTCCTTCGTCGAGAAGGGCTTTGTACTTCCTAATTTCGTCGACCGGCGAAGTCTGCTGGACCACCGTCGCTTGCGCCGGGGCTTTCTTCAATTCCGCTCGCCGCGCGATGATGTAGTCGTAGATTTCCTTTGCCTCTTTTTCCTGATCGTTACGGAATGGAATGGTGTTTTCGTCATTCAAAGCATCTCCCACCCCTCCTTTGCTTTCCACGCTTCCGGGGTAACTGAATTGGATGAACCCGACCGCGGTGGTCACCTCCCTAAATTGAACGGAGGTGATATCGGTGAAATCTATCCTCTTCCCGCCAAGTCCGCCTCCCCTAGCTAGATTCGCCACGGTTCCGCTCGGCATGAAATATATAATGAGATAGTCATCATAGACCTCGAGTTTCGTCCCGGTGTGCGCCCAAAGGCAATACTTGTAATTCTTGACTATGCCCTTGGCCTCCTCCATCTTCTCTGAGGCATACCTTACGGCCTTCATGGCCCGTTGGTAGTCAACATAGCGGAAAGTGCAGGCGTACATCTTGCCTTTGACGGAGAAATTCAACGTTCCTCCCGCGATTATGCCGCCCATATTAACTATGCGGATATAATCAAGCTCGCCGTAGGGAAACTCTAGACGCCCATAGAGAAAGCGGTCGTCCGTTACTCCCCAAGTATGGCTTCCAATATCCCAAAATGTTTCTTTCATGATGTGTGCCTCTTTCTTTTAGAATACCCCCCCCAGACAAAAAGCAAGAAAAAAAGTCCGAGCGTTGCCGCTTTCGGACCAAATTTTAACATTGTGGCGCGCCCGAGCCGACTCGAACGGCTGACCCACAGCTTAGAAGGCTGTTGCTCTATCCGGCTGAGCTACGGGCGCAACGCTAAATAATACTACCTGCGAAGTGCAAAATAGACAACAAAAAAAGGAATGGAAACGGACAAAAAGTGCGTTTTCCCTCACTTAAGCGACTTTATTTTCGTCATCAGCGAGAACGCCACTTCATCAGGGAGCAATTGCCTGAGCTCGTCTATTGATGCGTTTTTAAGGGCTTCAGGCGTCGGGTAATTCTTGTGGATGAGTTCTTTTCGCTTCTCGCCTAGCCCTTTGACATCATCGAGCACCGAGCTATGCATTTTCTTGAGCCTATCCGCTTTATGGAAGGAGATGGCAAATCGGTGGACTTCGTCTTGCATTCTCATTAATAAAAAGAAAAGAGGGCTCTTCTGATCGAGGGCAAAGGTCTTCCCTTCCTTATCTACGATTCCTTCGGTTTGATGTCTGTCATTCTTATATAGGCCATAAACGGGGATATCGACGCCCGCTTTGGAAAGCCCTTCGAGAGTGGCCTCGACTTGCGATAATCCGCCATCAGTGAGAATGAGATCGGGGTAAGATAACCCTTCTTCTTTGAGCCTCTTATACCTTCTTTCCGTCACCTCGACCATCGAATGGTAGTCATCGCCGGCGTTTTTCTCGGACAGATGGAATTTGCGGTACATCCCCTTCGCCGGCTCGCCGTTTATATAGCAAACCATCGCGCCGACGGGAGAAGAGCCTTGAAGATGCGAATTGTCGAATAGCTCTATCCGATACGGCGTCTCGATCGACAAAAGGCGGCCAAGCTCCTCAAGCAAGGACAGATTGTCGTCTTCGAGCCTCGCGCTCATGAAATGGGCGTCAAGCCCCTCCTTCGCATTAAGCGAGGCGATGTCGATTTGCTCTAGTAGCCTTCCTTCCTTTGGATGGATTACTTTGGCGTCCTGATAAATGGCTAAAAAACGTTCATCGAATGATGGGATATTGCAAAGTATCTCCGTCGGGAGTTCCCTTCTTTGGTAATATTGCTCGATTAGTTCAGTGGCGTCTTCCGAAGGGTCTAGGAACAAAGGAACCACTTTCGCTTCCTTGCCTAGTAGCTTCCCCTTCCGATACGTCAATATGGCTAAGCATAGGTATCCGTCTCTTGAGGAATAGGCGAAGACGTCGCGGTCGGTTAGGTCGCTAGAAAGCTCGACGCTTTGCTTGGAGACGGTCTTTTCGATGCTGATTATCGTGTCTTTGTATTCTTTAGCATCCTCGTAGCGTTCCTCTTCACTAGCCTTGATCATCTTCTCTTTGAGGCTTTTGACGACGTCGTCGACGTTCCCATCCAAGAAACTCTTGATGCCATCGTATAATTTCCTATATTCCTCTTCCTCTATTTTCTTGACGCATGGCGCCAAACATTGGCCCATGTGGTAATAAAGGCATTCTTTCTTCGGCATGTTCTTACATTTTCTCGTGGGATAGACGCTAGAAAGGAGCCTTATCGTCTTGTAAGCGTCGTTAGAGCTTGGGAACGGCCCGAAATAGAAGTAGTTTTTGTCGCTCGTCCTTCTCGCTATCGCAAGATATGCGTCTTTCCTTCTTAGGGCGATATAGGGATAATGCGAATCATCCATCATCACGATGTTGTACCTAGGATGATGGGTTTGGATCATGTTCATCTCGAGGATGAAGGCCTCCTTGTCGCTATGGACGACGATGAATTCGAAGTGGTCGACGTGGTTCACCATCGCGAAAACCTTGCCCGATTGGGGGCGGAGGAAATATTGCGACACCCTGTTTTTGAGGTTCTTGGCTTTGCCTATATAGATGATGTTGTCATCGGCATCTCGCATCGAATAGACGCCCGGTTTATTCGGCAAAAGGGCAATCTGCCTTTTGAGTTTCTCGCTTAATACCATCAACGAAGATGGAAGATCGTGGCGCCACCGCCCCCTTCTTCCCCTCCTGCGGCTTCGGTTGAGGAAACCATATCCGGATTGTTCTTCGCGAATTCCAAGACGACGCCGCGAAGCGCCCCACTCCCCCAACCATGTATTATCCGAACGCGTTTATAGTGCCTGAGCACGCAATCGTCGACATATTTGGCGAGCGCGAGCTTCGCCTCGTCAACATGCATGCCGATGAGGTTGCATTCGAGAAGAACGCTCTTTCGTTTTGAGAGATCGTCTATCTTAAGGCCCATATTGCCGACGTTTTTCTTCTCCTTCGGCTCAGGGATACGCTTCACATAGCCTTTTTTGACGTTGAAGGAAAGGCCTTCGCTTGTCACGACGACGGCTTTCTCGCCTTTTAAGGATGTTAATCTCCCCTCGATATATAAAGACGGCACGCTCACATAGTCGCCTTCCTTTAGCTCGCCTACGAGTAACGATTCCGATATAGCGGCGCCGTCTTCGAATTCCTCAAGCTTCTTCTTGGCCTTTATGACCTCATGGAGCTTGACGTCGCCTTTTTTGACCTCATCCATCACGCTTTTGAGTTTCTCTTCATATTCGGAAAGAAGGCGTTTTTTCTCGCTATCGAGGTCGTCTTTGAAGCGGTTTTCCTTGATTAGAAGCGCATTCTCCTTGCTCTTAAGGGCGATTCTTTCCTTTTCAAGCTCGCTTCTTTCTTTATTTAGCCTCTCTTTTAGGTCTTCGTTTAATTTCGTCGCCTCCGAGAGTTTCTCGATGGCGGAAGAGACGCTGCGGTCTTCTTTTCCCTCGATCCTTCGCTTCGCCTCTTCTATCACTTCGTCGGGCAGATTGAACCTTTTGGCTAGCGGCAATCCATAGCTTTCGCCAGGAAGACCCATCTTAAGGCGATAAGTCGGCAAAAGCCTTTCTTTATCGAAAAGCATCGAGGCATTCACGACCCCATCGCTCGATAAAGCGTATGCTTTTAGTCCTTCGAAGTGTGAGGACACAAGGGCGAAAGCGTGCTTTTTCTTTATGTATTCGAGAACGCTTAAGGCGATGGCCTCGCCTTCCCTAGGAGAAGTGCCGGTGCCAAGCTCGTCGATTAGAACGAGATCCTTGCCACCTAAGGAGGAAAGGATATCCGAAATGGCTTTCATGTGGGCGCTGAAAGTCGAGAGATTGTCGCTTAACGATTGGTTATCGCCGATATCGACGGCGATCCGCTTGAAATAGGAGAAATAAGCCCCGTCTTTGGCAGGCACTGGAAGAGCCGTTTCGGCCATAAGAAGCAATAGCCCAAGCGTTTTTAGCGCGACCGTTTTCCCGCCGGCGTTAGGGCCGCTTAAGACGACGACGCGGTTTTTCGTATCCATATGGAAATCGTTCGCGACGACTTTCGATGAATCGATCAATGGGTGCCTGGCATCCAAGAATTCAACGCTCTGCTCATCGACCATATGGGCGACGGAGCCTTTGATATAGTCGCAATATAGCGATTTCGCCATCAGGAAATCGAACTTCCCGATCGCCGAATTTATGGCCATCAAATCCTCGGAATTGGTCGATACGAGGCTCGATAGTTCCATCAATAGGCGCCTTATCTCGTTCCTTTCCTCGTTTTGAAGCTCCATCATCTGGTTATTGAGGCTCACTATAACTTCCGGCTCGATGAAAGTCGTCTCCCCTGACCCCGAGACATCTTGCACGATGCCCTTCACCTTTCTTTTGTAGGCGTTTTGGACCGGCAAGACGTAATGGCCGTTCTTCAAAGTCAAGGATTGGTCGCTAAGGAAATCGCGGTTTATCGAGACGATGTCGCCGAGCTTCTTCTTCATCGTCGCCTCTAAGCGCTTTATCGACACCCTTATGCTCTTTAATTTCGGCGAGGCGTTATCGAATATCGATAGATCTGGGGCGATGACGTTATGGATGCATTTCTCTAGATACGGCAAAGAGGGAAGACGCTCCGCCATAGCGAGCAATAACGGCGAGGAATCGACTTTCGAAAAATATCTCTTTATGTCTATTCCGGTAAGAATATCGTTCGCTATTCTCTCAAGTTCTTCGACGCTAAGACATCCGCCTTTCTTGGCTACCCCTATCACGTCCGTCAAATCGCTTGAGACTTGGATTGGAAGCCTTTCATAACGCGAAAGAAGCATCCTCATCTCCTCAAGCTCGTCTATCTTTGTCCGTAATTTCTTCGGATCCTCTTCCATCCTTAGGGAAAGGATTGTCTTTTTCCCTTGTTCGGTGAGGGCGAAAGAGGCGACTTTGGCGAGGATCTCGTCGAATTGGAATTTCTCGTAAGGCGATTGCATAACGAATTAATTATATATCTTCCCTTCTATAAGAAGATACGAAAAAGCCTAGGCTATCACCTAGGCAAGACCATGATATCAAGAGATCGGCGGAGGAGGCGGAACGCTTCCGGCATCGTATTCGCAAGCGATTTCGCCACTTGTCAAATCGATCGTCAGATAATATTTCTCAAGGAAATTCGATATCAATAACGCCAATTTCCCATCATATATGACCGATATGATGTCGGAAAAGGGAAATGTCGTTTTCCCATCGAGCACGGCTTCGTATGTCGTCAGAAGAGAATTCGTTTTCCTAAACGTCACGGTTTTCGAGGAATCGCTCTTGGCCGTATAGGCGCCGCAAAACTTCGAATAATCCAGATAATCGATGGCCTTCGTAAACTCAATCGTTCCTTCGCCAGTTGACAAAATGGCGCTGTAATCGGATGAATTCTCAGCCTTTTTAATGGTCAACGTCCCTTTGTCGGTATCGTAGATTATCGTATTCTCAGCGTTGGTTTTCGCATTCACCGTAAGCTCATCGCCATTCAAATAAATCGAGCCGTCTTGAATGAATAAAGCGTTCTCCAAACCCGAATCGACATAACTCCCCCAAGAAAGGACGGTGTCTTCCGAATAATAGACGAAAGCCGAGAATTTCGCATAGCCGTCGTATATATAGAGCAAAACGGTGTATTCGCCATAAGGGATGCCGATAGTCACGATGTCGCCGCTACCACTTGTGCTGATAACGTATTCGTATTCCGTATGGTCAAGCGTTTTTGTCGCTTCGTTATATGTGTCGATGTATAGATGCCCGTCTTCCGTGAATTCGATCGTTTCGAAACCGTATTTGCCGTATAAAGCGTACTTTCCGGCCGCTTTAAGGAATCTATCCTTCTTGACGAAGCTATGCTCGGTGCTATAAATGACGCCATCGCGATCGGAGATGAAGTCTCCAAAAGAGGAAGAAATGCCGAAGAAATACGTGCCATATCCCTGATAGAAATAAGGCGCGAAGCTATATTCGTATTTCATCCCTTCGTAAGAAATAGACGAAGCGGAAATAACGAAGGAATCTCGACCGTTCCCACTATATTCGCCATAGATTTGATTGAGCTTCGTCTCACTATAGAGATTAACGTCCTCCTTCGAAGGCTCGCTAAGAAGATAATATCCGGCGCTTGCTTGGGCGATGCTTAGCCTCTTCCCCTTCTCCCCCAATAGCAAAGATGGGTATTTGTCGCCATGCCAATAGGAATACGTGGCCTCGCCATTCTCGCCGAGCAAGGAATACGAGAAATCGCCGTCGATAGCCAAAGCGAAATCATTCTTGGCGTCATGGGCCAAGAAAGAATCGACGAACAAAGAGGAATAAAGCTCGTCGTTTATGAAATAGCCATCGACCCCGTTTTTCGATAGATACACCGATGAGTTCTCTTTATCTGGTGCCATGACGTATGAATTTTCGTCGGCGGAGAAGGAAATGGCCTTTCTGTCATTGGCGGTCACATAAGAGAATGAGATTTCATCGCCATTCCAAGCGAGCTTGCCAACGTCATTTCGATCGAGCGAGAAGGAGACCGTGTCCTTTTTGTCGGTGAACGTCCCCACTAACGGCGTCACGTCGTCTATCGGATAGACTTTTTCGACGCCAGTCGCCTTATTTCGCGTCTTTATATGGCGGTTGCCAGCCCAAATATTCATACTGTCTTCGCCAAAGACGGCGTTCAAATGTAGCCCTTCGCCGTCGACTACGGATATATAGGTTCCGCTAAGGTCGCCGAATTTGATGGTTTTCTCGCTTGGATCGCACGTCAAAGAGACGCTTTTTTCGCCATCGAAGAGATTTTGCGTGTAAAAGACGCCGGGATCGGAAGTGAATTCGGCGTAAGCGTTTTTATTGTCGTACCACTCGATCGCGCCATTTTCATTCGTTTTGAGCTCATATTCTCCCCAACCGTAATCGTCGGAGTCGAATTGCTCGGCGGTGAAATATGGCGTGCCGTTTGCTTTGGTTCTAAGTCTCGCGATAACGTACCACGCTTGCTCATCGCTCCAATACGTGCCATAGCAAGCGGACATCGGATAGACGTTTCGCTCATGATCGAAAGAAGGGTCGATTATGTAATAGTAATTGGTGGCCGAGCCGTCGCCATAATATGAAAATGGAGCGGCATATGCGGATATATCCGGCTGATATTCGCCGATGTTGACGTAAGAATCCCCCACTTTCTCATCCAAATGCAAGAAGCCGTCGCCTTCGATGTCGGCGTAGAAGCGGTATTCTTTCCCATTGTTATATTCGGAAGCGAAATAAACGCCAGGAACTTCAGCCTCTTCCGTCTCTTCATCATCTCCATAAGTCGTTTTGACCGTCCCAACGCTCGTTGGCTTTAAGGAAAAAACTTCGCCCTCGTTAATCTTCAAAGCATCCTTATCCAACGTCAAAACGCCGTCTTTGCCATAGAATCTCCCCTTCAAATACGACATTTCGCCTTCGTCGATCGTCACTTCAGGCAAAGACGATTGACTCGATGAGCCGCACGATATGAGCGTGGCGCCCGCCATTGAAAGAATAAGTACGGCAACAAGATGTCTGTTTTTCATAGTGGCCCTCCCGAACTCACAAGATATATATTAGCCCCACCGAATGTCAATCGTTCTTTGAACGAAAAGGGCAAGGCAACACTCACGGCAAGAAAAATGATAATATATCTAAGATGACACAGCCAAACGGACATTTCGTAGTATTGCTAGATAGAGAAAAGGTAAAAACATTCTTAGATTTTTATGAGCCTTTTAAGAGCGAACCGCCGAATGATAACATCGTCTTATTCGCCAAAAACGACGGAGTGGCCGTTTCTTTATACAAAGAAAACAAAGACGGCATCTCGAAA
This sequence comes from uncultured Staphylococcaceae bacterium, assembly GCA_964497235.1. Lineage (GTDB taxonomy): Bacteria > Bacillota_I > Bacilli_A > RFN20 > CAG-826 > UBA4951. The sequence continues at coordinate 78,496 of CAZCCJ010000005.1, read as the reverse complement.
GCCCTCTTCCAAGGGCCGCTTGCCTATAACGAAGCGAAAATATGGGATCATTCTTTGACAGAGGAAAAAGAGCCATCGCCCTTTAAGCCCCCAAAGAAGGAACTTAGATTGTTCGTCGGCTATCCGCAGATCGGAAGCGATGAAGTCGGAACCGGCGATTTCTTCGGCCCAATCGAAGTATGCGCCGCTTACGTCGAAAGGAAAGATCTATCGGAAATAGACGAACTCGGGATAACAGACTCCAAAAAGATGAGCGACGAGCGCATTTTGGAACTCGGGCCGCATCTGATAAAGCGTTTTGCCTATTCGCATTTGTCACTTGATAACGAGAAATACAACGAAGTGAACAAAACCAACAACATGAACATGATCAAAGCGAAGATGCATAACGCATGCTTGCTTAAACTAAGCAAAAGATACCCATCCGCTTCGATATACCAAGACCAATTCGCCGAGGAAAATCTTTATTACAAGTACCTTAAAGGCGAGAAGGAAGTCTGTAAGAACATAACTTTCAAAACCAAAGGCGAATCCCTTTTCCCTAGCGTTGCCTTAGCAAGCGTCATCGCCCGTTATTCATTCCTAAAGAAAATGGAGAAAATGTCCGATAAATACGGCTTTTCATTTCCTTTTGGAGCAAGCGAGGCAACTAACCTGAAAGCCCTTGAATTCATCGATAAATATGGATTGGATGAGCTCAAAAAAGTCGCGAAAATAAATTTCAAAAACTACGATTGCATCGTCACTTCTTCGAATAAGGATGGAGATTAGCCAAAACCTCTTCGAAATGTTTCGGAAGAGGGGCTTCGAAACTCATCTCTTCATCGGTTCTAGGGTGTTTTAAGGTCAATCTGTATGCGTGGAGCAATTGCCCATCGCGATAGAACCTTTTATTGTTCGTGCCATATAGAGGGTCGCCTTCGACCGGATGGCCGATGTATTCGAGATGCACGCGGATCTGATGGGTGCGACCGGTAAGCAAACGGCAGTCGATGAGAGAAAGTTTCTCGCTATAACGTTCCTTCACGGTGAAGAAAGTGATGGCCTCTTTCCCTTTTTTGAGGTTCACGGCGAATTTCAACGGATGATTTGGACTTCTGCCTATCGGAGCGTCAATCTTAGCGTTATTTTCCTCGATTATCCCTTCCACCAAAGCGAGGTATTCGCGGTGCATCGAGTGGTCTTTGAGTTGCTCTGCTATCTTGGCGTAGGAGAAGTCGTTTTTAGCAACGACAAGGAGACCCGAAGTGTCTTTGTCGATTCGATGGACGATGCCAGGCCGCAAAGGATCGCCATCATTGGCTAGATTCTTCTCGTGATACAAAAGAGCGTTCACGAGCGTTCCTTCGTGATGGCCATTGCCAGGATGGACGACGAGTCCAGCCGGTTTGTTGACGACAAGCAGATCATCATCCTCGTAAACGATGTCGAGAGGGATGTTCTCCGCAACGGCCGTTAGTTCATTATTAGTAGTTTCTTGGTAAGTTATAATATCGGAAAGAGAAACGATGTATCCTGCTTTAGTAGGCTTGTCATTCACTAAAATCTCATTTTTCTTTATGAGAGATTGCACACGGCTTCTAGAAGGCCAAATAAAAGTCTCGGCAAGAGCTTCGTCAAGCCTCTTCCCCTGCATCGATTCGCTGACTTTGATGGTCTTCATTTTCGCTTATTTTCCTTTTTCTTTTTTGGCCGCTTTGATCTCGCGGACGATTAGCAAAACGACTAGCACCGCAACTGCGCAAGTCAGATACATATCGGCCACATTGAAGATGGCGAATGAACTTTTGCCTTCGCCATATCCAAAGATATAGAACTGGAAGAAATCGACGACGCCGCTGAACCCAACCGTCTCATTCCAATAGAACGTGCGGTCGATGCCATTGCCTATAGCGCCAGCCAAACAGAAGGATAAAATAACGTCAATGAAAACATCTTTTTTCTTGAAATTCCTAACCGCATACCAAGCAATGGCGATTGAGGCGAGCCAAGAGATGACGATAAAGACATAACGCATCCAGCTGACGTCTCCACCCATGCCGAACGATGAGCCTTTGTTGAAAGTGAGCGTTATATAGAAGAAATGCGGAATCACTTCCACCGATTGCGATGGGATGTCCATAAGGTTATTGACGACGAGCCACTTGCTCACTTGATCTATGACGATCAAAATGACGGGAAGCCATAAAATCGTATACAAAAACTTCGCTTTCGGCTTTTTATCGGCCTTTTCTTCCTTCTGGAAAATCGGAGTTTCGCTTATTTCTTCCTTCTTTTCCTCGTCCATTAGGCATTCTCCTTTAGGGCTTTTGCGCAACGATGGCAGAGATGGTGCCCTTCCTCATCCTCGATGAGGTTATCTTTGTGCAAGCGGCAACGATCGCAGATAGGAAGCTCGCTCTTTGCGACTTTTATGGCGTCGCCATCGACGAAAACGAGTTCGCTGACGCCGAATAATCTGGCTTTTTCCTCATCGCTTTCTTGATATAGCCAAGACAAAGATTCATCTTCTTTCTTTGGCATTTCTAGCTTCGCTTCGAGCGATGAGCCAATGCTTCCGGCGTTACGCGCCTCTTCGAGTGCTTTCAAGGCGTTTCCTCTTTCTTTCATGAAAGATTCATACATATCCCGCTCTTTTTGGCCATATTCATGGCTTTCCTTCGGCATATCCTCGAGTTGAGGAGATTCTTTCTTGTGCCCTGGGATAAAGGAATAAACCTCGTCCATGGTGAAGGAAAGTATCGGGTTATATAGCAAGCAGAGCTCATTTGCCAAGGTATAGAGGGTATAGAGAACGGCTTCGCGACGCTCGCTATTCGCCCCTTCGCAATAGAGGACATCTTTCGAAATATCGAGATAGAAGCTAGATAATTCGACCATGAAGTTCGTCAAAACGCTCAAAGTATTCGAGAATGCGTAATTCTCATATCCCTTTAAAGCGGCGTTTTTGACCTCTTCTAGCCTCATCAAGACGAACTTATCGACCATCGATAAAGCAGGTTTCTCTTTCGGCGTATATGGCTCGCCGTTTTTGGCGTAAAGATTGCCCAAAATGAATTTGAAGGTGTTCCTGATCTTCCTATATTGATCGCTGATCGAGGCGATTATCGACTCGCTGATGCGGACATCGCTCTCATAGCTCACGCTTGCGGCCCATAATCTAAGCAAATCGGCCCCAAATTGATTGGCGACCTTATTGGGATCGATGCCGTTTCCAGCGGATTTTGACATCTTTTTCCAGCTTTCGTCCATCACCCAACCGTGCGTAAGGCAGCTCTTGAATGAAGCTTCGCCAGTAACGGCAACGCTTAAGATGAGCGAAGCGTTGAACCAGCCGCGGTATTGGTCGTTGCCTTCGAGATATAAGTCGGCGGGATAGCCGATTCCTCTTTCCCTAAGCACGCCATTCCATGAGGAGCCACTATCGAACCAAACGTCCATGATATCGGTTTCTTTCGTGAAATTGCCGTTCGGCGATTTGGCGTTTTCGTATCCTTCTGGGAGAAGTTCTTTGGCCGAATGAGAGAACCAAGCATTCGAGCCTTCCTTCGCAATTATCTCGCGAATATGGTCAAACACCTCTTTCTCGACGATCGGCGATCCGTCTTCGTTATAGATGATGGGAAGAGGCACGCCCCAGCTTCTTTGACGGGAAATGCACCAGTCACTGCGGTCTTTGATCATGTTGACCATCTTCTCTTCGCCCCATGAAGGCATCCATTTGATCTTATGCACGGCGGCCAATAATTTCTCTCTTATCGGCTCGATTGAGCAGAACCATTGCGGGGTCGCGCGGAAAATGACCGGCTTATGGGTCCTCCAATCGTGCGGATAGCTATGGGTAATGTCGATTTCCTTTAGCAAATGCCCGTTCTTCGACAATAGATCTATGACTATGTCATTCGTGTCGTCATAGAACAAACCATCGATGGGATCGCCGCTTTCCATATGGACGATGCCTTTTTCGTCGATCGGGCAAGTCGGCTTTAACCCGTATTTCAAAGCGGCATTGAAGTCGTCCGTTCCGAAATCCGGCGCGATATGGACGCATCCGGTGCCATCGCTATCGGTGACGTAGCTAGCCAAAATGACAAGCGACGTTTTCTTGTATAAAGGATGCCAAACGGTGATATTCTCAAGCTCTTGTCCATGGAATGTCCTTAGCAACTCCATTTCTTTGAGCTCAAGGACCTCTTTTATCTTGCTAGACAAACTCGCCATGAAGAGAAGATTCCCCTTCTCCGTCTTATATAGTCCATATTCGAACTTCGGGTTTAGTGCGATGGCTTGGTTATGCGGTATCGTCCATGGTGTCGTCGTCCAAATGACGATCTTGTCTTCCTTCGAAAGAATGCCTTTTCCGTCGGCCACATCGAAGGAAACGTACATCGTCTTGGCGGAAACGTCTTGGTATTCGACTTCCGCTTCGGCGAGGGCCGACTCGCTGCTTGGCGACCAATAAACCGGTTTAAGCCCTTTATAGATGATTCCATCGAGCGCCATCTTCGAGAAAACATCGATCTGACGGGCCTCGTATTCTGGCAAAAGGGTGAGATATGGATGATCGTAGTCGCCCATGCATCCCAAACGGTGGATTTGCTCTTTTTGATGTGCGACTTGTTTCTTCGCGTATTCTTTGCAGAGGTCTCTAAAGGCCGGAACACTCATGGCCTTGCGGTTGATTCCGCTCTTGGTGACTTTGACTTCGATTGGAAGGCCGTGCGTATCCCACCCGAAAATGAAGGGTGTCTTATATCCGCACATGTTCTTATAACGGATGATGAAATCTTTTAGCAAACGGTTGAGCATATGCCCGCAATGGATGTCGCCATTGGCGTACGGCGGTCCGTCATGAAGCAAGAATTCCTCGCATCCTTCGCGATTTTGATTCATTTTCTCATAAAGCTTCTCATCGTCCCATTTGGCGATCATCTTCGGCTCTTTGACGGTGAGGTTGCCCCTCATCTCGAATCCGCCTTTCGGCATCAGAAGCGTTTCTTTTAGTTCCATGTCTCTCTCCTAAATAACAAAAAAGGTACCTCTAAGGACGCTTTCGCGCGGTACCACCTTAGTTTAGCGTTTCGCTACTCTCATCATCCCAAGATAACGATTGGGGAATTCGTCCCTCCTACTTCGTTCAGAGGGAAGGCTATGACAGTGATGCGGCTCGCATGCCTCGTTCTCATCCAAGAGGCTCTCTGTTAGGCGCTAACCTTGTCTGTCGTCTTCGCCAAAGAAACTATATGGAGATAACGTCTTCTTTTCAAGAAAAAGAAGGTCATTCGGTTTCTTTTGGGTCTTTTTCTCCGAGTTTCTTCGTGTAAATGACGATCATCACGACCACATATATCGCCACGATCGTTTCCGATATAGGCATCGATAACCATAACGAATCGCCGCCAAAAAGAGGCGGGAACATAAATATCAAAGCGCCGCTAAGAAGGAATCCTCGCAATATCGACACGATAAAGGCCGTCCCAGGCTTAAGGAGCGATTGAAAGTAATAGGTCGAAAAGATATTGAACGGCAGCAAAAAGAAGCTTATCGCATATAGCCTGATGATCTTGCCCGACATCTCGAAAAGCCTCTCTCCGCCAGAGATGAACAAAAGGACATAGACATTCGGGAAAGCCATTGAAAAAACGCCCCATAATAAGGAGATAATGCCTATTGAAATCAACGAATACTTGAGGATTTCCTTGATTCTATCGTATTTCTTCGCCCCATAATTCACGCTGATTATCGGTTGAGCGGCTTGCCCAACCCCATATGCGCAGCACTGAACGAAGGTGTTGACATTAAGGATGACGCCATATATCGCCAAAGCGTCTTCGCCCGAAGAAACGTAAGCCATGATCTGCCTATTGAAGAAAATCGTGATGATGCCCATCGCGAAATCGACGAAGAAACTCGAAAATCCGCTTCTCGATATCTCCCAGCTTTTGACGAAAAAACGATCGGGTTCCGCAAAACGAAGAGTATTCTTCTTTTTAAAGAAATGGATGCACATGACGATGATCGTGATGACGCTGCCTATCGCCGTGGCCAGCCCCGCGCCGAATAAGCCGAGGCCGAAAAGGAAAACGAAGGAGAAATCGCCGATGACGTTGAATATCCCTCCGCCGATGACCGCGATCATTGCTAACGCCGGATCGCCGTCATTGCGCAAAAAGGCGGCAAGAAGCTGATTGATGGCGAAAGAAGGCAAGACGAACATTATTGGATTTAGGTATTCATGGCATAACGGGAGCAAGGAATCAGTCGCCCCAAAGAAACGCAAGATATCATCCATGAATATCGCGAGCGTTATGGTCGATAAAACAGACAAAATCGCGACTAAAACAAGGGAAACGGTGAAATAGGAATTTCTATTGCGAACATCATCCTCTTTCCCTTTCAAAGCGCTAAAAATCACCGAGCCTCCGATGCCGCCAAGAAGCCCAATGCTATATATCACGTTCCAAATCGGGGCGATGACGGCCAAAGCCGCCGTCCCTTCGCTCCCTTTGTATTGCCCAACGGCCGCCATGTCGACAAGCGAATAGACGCAAGCGATGATGGCCGAGCCGAAAGACGGGAAAAGGTAACGGAGAAAAAGCTTCTTCGTGTCGTCGCGTAGCAAATCCATAAATAGGCCTCCACCAGAAACGCTGCCCAGCTTCATTCCTCGCCTTTCTTATACGTAAGAGAGGCTCCCGAAGTCTTTAGCGGACATCTTTTCCGGTCAGGGAATACGTTCCTTAGGCCTCCGATGCTGTGTGATATTTAGCCATATCAATAGCATTAGGTCAAGCCGAAAAAGAAAAGAATTTAACGAAACAAAACGTTCTTTTTAGCATCAACGTCAATCGCCTAGATAGGCGGAAAAATAGTTGCTGTCGAGAAGGCGATTCGCCCTTTCGATTTCCTCTTTCGTGGGCGTTGGTGTGTCTTTAAGAAGATATTCCCGATGGAGCTCTTCGTATTTCGGTATTGCCAAGGAATGATATGGCAACACCTCCAAGCGACGGACGTTCTTATGTTTCTTTAGAAACAAGGAGCTCTCTTTGAGCACGTTCTCGTCATCCGTTAAGCCTGGCACCAAGACATAACGCACCCAAATCGGGAATCCTTTCTCATCCAAATAATCGTATAAAGCCAATATATTCGCGTTATCTAAGCCCGTTATCTTCTTATGCAAAGATGGATCAAGCGCCTTCAAATCAAGCAAAAAGAGATCCGCCACTTTTAATAATTCGTCGAATTTCTTAAGGTATTCCTTATCCTTTCGGAAAGATATGCCACTCGTGTCGATGACGTATCCAACGCCATCTTTTTTGGCCATCTTCCCGAGTTCTATAAGGAAATCGAGATGCGTCAAAGGCTCTCCGCCGGATACCGTGATGCCGCCTTTCTTCCCCCAATAGCCTTTGAATCTCGTGAGTTTTTCGTAGGCTTCGAAGACGCTTAAAGGAGAACCGCATTTTGGATCTTGCATCTCGGGGTTATGGCAATACAAACACCTAAGCGGGCAACCGCTCAAAAAGAGGATGCTTCTGACGCCCGGCCCATCGACTAGACCGAAGCTTTCGATTTTGTTGCTATAGGCAAACGCTTCATTAGAGGCGTTCGTGGCAGGTTCTGGCGATGACATCGAGTTGCTGTTCCTTGGTGAGGTTGATGAATTTGACAGCATATCCGGAGACGCGGATGGTGAAGTTCGCATATTCAGGTTTCTCTGGGTGGTTCATGCAATCGATGAGCTTTTCTTTGCCGAAGACGTTGACGTTAAGGTGATGGGCGCCGCCGTTGAAGTAGCCGTCAAGGACACTGACGAGGTTATCGACCCTCTCTTGCTCGCTATGGCCCAAGCAATCGTTATTGATCGTTTGAGTGTTGGAAATGCCGTCAAGCGCGTATTCGTATGGGAGTTTGGCTAAGCTGTTTAACGAAGCCAATAAACCGCTCTTTTCGGCCCCATAGCAAGGATTGGCGCCAGGAGAGAGAGGCTCGCCGGCCTTTCTGCCATCCGGCAATGCGCCGGTCGCTTTTCCATAAACGACGTTGGAGGTGATGGTAAGGATCGAAGTCGTCGGCTTGCCATTGCGGTAGGTCTTGCGGCTTGCGACCATGTCCATGAAGGTCTTTAAGAGGTTCACGGCTATCGAATCGGCTCTGTCGTCGTCGTTGCCATAACGTGGGAAGTCGCCTTCGATCTCGAAATCGACGGCAATGCCCTTTTCGTTACGGATCGGCTTCACTTTGGCGTATTTGATCGCGCTAAGGCTATCGACTACATGGCTAAAGCCGGCGATCCCAGTCGCGAAGCTTCTTTCGGGGCGCGAATCAATAAGAGCCATCTGCGCGGCTTCGTAATAATATTTGTCGTGCATATAGTGGATGATGTTGAGGGCTTTGACGTAGACTTTGGCAAGCCACTTCATCATATCCTTGTATTTGGCCAAAACATCATCGTAATCGAGATATTCGCCAGTGCATGGACGATAGGCTGGACCCACTTGCTCGCCGGTCTTCTCATCGACGCCGCCATTGATCGCGTATAGCAAGCATTTCGCCAAATTGGCGCGGGCGCCGAAGAATTGGTATTCTTTGCCGGTCTCCGTCGCGCTGACGCAGCAGCAGATGCTATAGTCGTCTTTCCAAACCGGACGCATGACATCGTCGTTCTCATATTGGATGGAGCTTGTGAGAATCGAGATGTGAGCGGCGTATTTCTTGAAGCCTTCTGGGAGGCTGGAGCTATACAAAACCGTGAGGTTCGGCTCTGGGCTTGGGCCCATATTCTCTAAAGTATGGAGGAAACGGAAGTCGTTTTTCGTGACCATCGCTCGGCCGTCTAATCCCATGCCGGCCACTTCGAGGGTCGCCCAGATGGGATCGCCGCTGAAGAGTTGATTGTAGCTTGGGATTCTGGCGAACTTGACCATGCGGAACTTCAAGACGATTTGATCGACGAGTTCTTGGGCCTCTTTCTCAGTGAGGATTCCTTTTTCCATATCGCGCTCGATATAGATGTCAAGGAAGGTGCTGATGCGCCCGACGGACATCGCGGCTCCATTTTGCGTCTTGATGGCGGCCAAATATCCGAAATAGAGCCATTGGAAGGCTTCTTTTGCGTCTTTGGCTGGATTGGAGATATCGAAGCCATAGCTAAGGGCCATCGCCTTCATCTCTTTGAGGGCCTTGATTTGCATGGCGATCTCTTCGCGGTCGCGGACGATGTCCTCGCCCATCCAACCATCGTCCATATTGGCGAAGTCTTCTTGCTTCTTCTCGATCAAATAATCGATGCCATATAGAGCGATTCTACGATAGTCGCCGACGATGCGGCCACGGCCATAGGTGTCAGGAAGACCGGTGATGATCTTGTTATGACGGCAATGATGGATCTCCGGCGTATAAGCGTCGAAAACACCGTCGTTATGGGTCTTATGATATTGGGTGAAGATCTTATGGAGCTCCGGATTCGGGGTATATCCATAGGTTTTTAGGCTCTCTTCGGCCATGCGGATGCCACCATACGGCATGAAGGCTCGCTTAAGAGGCTTATCGGTTTGTAAGCCAACCACCACTTCGTTTTCCTTGTCTAGATAGCCAGGGCCATAGGCGGTAAGACCGCTGACGACGTCGGTTTCCATATCAAGGACGCCGCCCTTTTCCCTCTCTTCCTTTTGGAGGGCCTGAAGCTCATCCCAAAGTTTATTGGTGCGTTCGGTCGGTCCTTCTAAGAAAGACTCGTCACCGGCATACGGCTTATAGTTGTTGACGATGAAGTCGCGGACGTCGATGTCCTTTTTCCACTTATTTCCTTTGAATGAATCGTAGTAATCGAATCGAGACATGTTCTCACTCCTTATTTTTCACGCCCAAATTATACTAACAATTGTCCGAAACCTCTTCAAAAACGCTCAAGTTTCGGATGGCGTATTTTTAATATTTATTAAAAAGTTAGTTGCAATCGAATTAGTTTTATTATGCTAACGACAAGTGAAAGCGGTTTCGCCTCTTTCTCTTAGCGCCTTCTGGATAGATATAGGACGACCCAGCGTTTTCCTTCTTTCCCTTCTTCCCCGAAGAGCCTAAGGGTCAAGAAATAACGCCCTTCAACGCCCGAGAAATATAGTTTAGAGGTCGCCGTGATGTAAGCAAAGCTTCTGGCTTCCTTGGCGTTATAGTCAAGAAGGGCGTCGGTGACGTGGAAGAGCGCTTTCGCGTCGCCTTCCAGCGTGTATCCGTAATTCCAATCGCCTTTTAGCGGCAAGATGTAACGAACGCCGTTTTCGACTTTGATGATCTTGATCTCGCCCATCGTGAGATTGCCCAAGAAAGCGTATTCCTTATCGCCATACGCGCTCACTTTCTCGGAAAGGGCGATGTATCTTTCTTGCTCTGGGTAATAGAGATAGACGCCATCGGGAAGGGGGAGTTCCTCCTCTTTCCTGATTTTGACGACTTTCCTGACGTTTTTATTGCGGAGCACCGGGATTCTCTTGGTCACCTTTTTCTCCGTCTCTTGGTAGGATATCTGATCGTTGTTCTCTTTTTCCGATCCGCCTATTTGCATTTCTTTCGCATCGGCCATTTTTCCTTCCTCCATTTATGCGAGTGTAGTTTAATTCAAAAAGCCTCTTTTTGCATTATTTATAGCGCTTTCAGGGATGAAAAATCCTCTTTTCCCATTTCGAAGGCGGCTTTTTGATAAAATCTTGACATGCCTAACGAAAAGATGACGGCCAAAAAATCGAATGTCGTGAGAACTATGGCGCTTATCGCCATCTTCACGGCCGTGATGTGCGTTTTGTCGCCTCTTTCCATACCTCTAGAGCCTGTTTCCATTACCTTGGCAACCCTCGCTTTATACGTGATTGGCGCTTTATTGCCTTTTCCCATCTCCATCTTCCCTATACTTATTTACTTATGTTTAGGGTTCGTGGGCTTACCGATATTCTCGAAATTCCAAGGCGGCCCGCAGGTGATTCTCGGCCCAACGGGCGGTTTTCTCATCGGTTACCTTCCTTGCGTCGCCATCGTGTCCCTCTTAATTTCCTTCTTTCCGAATAAGAAATGGATGTATCCTTTGGCGATGTTTCTAGGAACCATCGTCTTATATTCGATTGGTCTATTATGGATCGTCTTCTATGGCGGATACGCTTGGAAAAACGCCTGGTCGCTATGCGTTTTGCCTTTCCTTCCGGGCGACTTCGCCAAGATCATCGTGTCGACGATCGTCGGAGTGAGGCTAAGGCCGCTTGTGGCCAAGAAAAAGTGACTTTTTTTCTTTTAGAAAACGGCATATCGGTAATCTATTTTTTTACTTTTTCTCGTTTTTGACCTTAAATATCCGTTTTTTGCGTCATAGAAGGCCTAGACTCCTACAAAATTATCTCTAAATGAGATACAATGGTTCTGATTTCGGTTATTTTTTGCCGGAAGAGCTCAAAGGAGAGAAAAATGGGAGTCAAAATCGTCGATACGGCACTTCGCGACGGCTCGCAATCGCTTCTCGCCACCCGCTTGACAACCGAGGAAATCCTCCGCGTCGCCTCTACCATGGACGAAGCGGGGTATTACGCCCTCGAAGTCTGGGGTGGAGCGACTTTCGATTCATGCCTCCGCTTCTTGGATGAGGATCCTTGGGAGAGGCTACGCGCCATCCGCAAGGCCTGCCCGAAGACCAAACTACAAATGCTATTCCGAGGCCAGAACATCCTCGGCTACCACCACTATCCCGACGACATCGTCGAGAAATTCGTCGAGAAATCGATCGAAAACGGGATCGACATCATCCGCGTCTTCGACGCCCTTAACGACGTCCGCAATCTCAAAAGCGCGGTTGACGCTTGCAAAAAATACCATGGGCACTGCCAAATCGCGTTGTCTTACACGACTAGCCCCGTCCATACCGTGTCCTATTACGTCGAGCTCGCCAAGGAAGTCGAGAAAATGGGCGCTGACAGCCTATGCATCAAAGACATGGCCGGCGTGCTTTTGCCAGAGGACGCATATCAACTGATAAAGCAGCTTAAGGAAGGCACTTCCCTTCCGATTGAGCTCCATAGCCATTGCACGGGAGGCGTTTGTCAGCTCACGTATCGTCGCGCGATCGAAGCGGGCGTCGATATCATCGATTGCGCCCTTTCGCCGCTATCGGGCGGCACCTCGCAACCGGCGACCGAAGCCTTCAATTACGCGTTAAAAGGGACGGAATACGATCCGTGTCTCAAGCAAGAGAAGCTCGACGAAGCGGCTTCCGTCTTATCCGGAATCAGGGACAAATATCTCAAGAAAGGCACCCTCAAGCCGAAAGCGCTCTGCGTCAATCCCGGCATCTTGAAATACCAAGTCCCGGGTGGCATGTTATCGAACCTCATGAGCCAGCTCGAAAAACAAGGGGCAATGGATAAATACGAGGAAGTTCTCAAGGAAGTTCCAAACGTCCGCAAGGATTTAGGCTATCCGCCTCTCGTCACCCCTCTTTCCCAGATGGTCGGCACCCAAGCCGTGATGAACGTCATCACCGGGGAACGCTACAAGATGGTCCCGAAAGAGATAAAAGACTATCTCCACGGCCTATACGGCAAAGCGCCAAGCGCGGTGAATGAGGAAATCAAAAAGAAGATCATCGGCGATGACGAGGTGATAACCTACCGCCCAGCCGATAAACTCGCACCGGAATTCATGGCGCTAAAAAAGAAATACAAGAAGATCGCCAAATGCGATGAAGACGTCCTTTCGATCGCCTTATTCGAAGACGTCGCCATTTCCTTCTTAAAGAAAAAATACGGTTTGGAGGCGGAGACCTTCTCCGTTAGCCTATGACAGAAACGTCTTCGAGCATAATTAGCGGCGATAGCGCTTCGATCGCGGAGACCGTCTCTAGCGAAGCGACAAAGACGTCGATGTGGGAAATAGGCGGTTTCCTAGACGCCTTATGGCTTTCGCTATTATGCATCCTCATGGTTTTCGTCGTCCTTATCATCATCACCTTGATCATGGACTTGCTTAACCGCGTCCGTGCCCTTGACGTCAAAGAGATCGTCACGATGAAAAACGGCGATAAATTAGATGAGGACGCAATGGCCGCCGTTTTGGTGGCCTCCATCGATTTTCGAAAGGAAACGAAAGACGATTTCAAAGTCATCAGCTGCAAAGAAATAAAAGAGGAGAAAAAGCAATGAGAATCTACAAAATCAAGGTCAACAACAAGACCTACGAAGTCAAAATCATGTCCGTGACGGAGACTGAGCCGCTCGTGGTCGATAGTGTTAAGGCCTCGCCCGCCAAAGTCGAGGCGAAGGTCGAGAAGAAGGAAGCGAAACCAATTAGCGCTCCTAGCGAAGGCGAAGCGGTCAATTCGCCGATGCAAGGCACGATACTCGACGTCCTCGTCAAAGTCGGAGACGAAGTGAAAGGCGGCGACAATCTCGTGATCCTCGAGGCCATGAAGTTAGAAAACGAGATCAAGGCGCCAAAAGACGGCAAAGTCCTTGCCATAAGCGTCTCGAAAGGCGACGCCGTCAATGCCGGCGACGCTTTGATAACTTTGGGGTAAAGATATGCGTCTATTTGCCCTTAACGACATAGGCAATTTCTTCTCTGGGTTCTGGGAAAGCACCGGCATCGCCCAATTTTTCGTAGGCGATGGCTGGAAGAACCTCATCATGATACTCATTGCCTGCCTCATGCTTTTCCTCGCCATCTTCAAACAAGCCGAGCCCTATCTGCTTATCCCAATGGGCATCGGGATGCTATTAAGCAATTTGCCTCTTTCTGGCATCTTCGAGTCCGATCCGACCTCAATCACCGGGTACAAGGGCTTGATAGGCTACCTATATATCGGCGTCAAATACGAGATATTCCCTTGCCTTATCTTCTTAGGCATCGGGGCGACGACCGATTTCGGACCGCTTATCTCTAACCCGAAGACGATGATACTAGGAGCCGCTGCGCAAATCGGCATCTTCGTCACGTTCTTGCTTGCCATTTTGTTTGGTTTCACCCCACAAGAGGCCGCATCAATCGGCATCATCGGCGGAGCGGATGGCCCTACTGCGATTCTTACCACCACCAAGCTTGCGCCTGGCTTGCTTTCCTCCATCGCCATCGCGGCTTATTCCTATATGGCGTTGGTTCCGTTTATCCAACCTCCTGTGATCAGGCTTCTTACCACCAAAAAGGAAAGAAGAATCCATATGGAGGAGCTTAAGCCGGTCAGCAAGACCAAGAAAATCATCTTCCCAATCGCCGTTACCATCATCGTCACCCTTTTGGTTCCTAGCGCGGCGCCGCTTATCGGCTGCTTGATGTTCGGCAACTTGATCAAGGAATCCGGTGTCGTCCCAAAACTCGTGGAAAACGCCTCAAACGCTCTGTTATACACAGTCACCATCCTCTTAGGTTTATGCGTTGGCGCGACCGCCACCGCCGAGACCTTCTTGACACTAAGCACCCTCAAGATATTCGCTTTGGGAATCGCCGCCTTCGTCTTGGCGACGGCCGGTGGCGTCCTGATCGGAAAGCTTATGTGCTGGCTTACCCATGGCAAGATCAACCCGATGATCGGAGCCGCTGGCGTAAGCGCCGTCCCGATGGCCGCCCGCGTCGTTCAGAAAGAAGGCGTCAGAGAAGACCCGTCGAACTTCTTGCTCATGCACGCCATGGGGCCTAATGTCGCCGGCGTCATCGGAAGCGCCGTCGCGGCCGGGCTTCTCATAATGCTTTTGCAAGTCGGGGCTTAATATGACTCACTCTTTCCTTCGCTTCGAAGAAATAAATAGCACTAACGACTATCTCTTAGAGAACTACGACAGCCTCGAAGATGGAACCGTCGTCATCGCCTTCTCTCAGCTTTCCGGCAAAGGAAGAAGAGGGAGAAGTTGGCTATCTAGCGAAGGAATGCTGCCATTTAGCATTTTGCTAAAAGGAGACAAATACGAGAAAGCGCGTTCCGTTTTACCCTTGATCGCCGCCGCTTCTCTTATTGCGGCTTTAGCGAAAAAAGGCATCGACGCGTATCTCAAATGGCCCAATGACGTTTATCTAAACAACAAAAAATGCGCTGGCATATTGCTTGAAGGCGTTTATAAGGAAAAGCAAGAAGCCATCGTGATAGGAATCGGAATAAACGTCAATCAGACCTCTTTCCCTTCTTCTCTTCCCTTAGCCACTTCCCTAAGGATGGAAACGAAGAAGGAATTCGATCTCGACGAAATCACGGAATCCTTCTTAAAGGAATTCGACGAAACGCTGGAAGATTATCTCGCCGGTGGGGAGAAATACCTCACGATAGCGAGGAAAAAAGACTATCTATACGGCAAAACGATCACCCTTAACTATTATGGCGAAAACATAACCGGAGTAGCCGCTGGGATAGCAAAAGACGGATCCTTGTCGTTAAAGAAAGACGATGGGGAGACAATCACGATTACTTCTGGGGAAGCCTCGCTTCACCAGGATTAATAAATCAAAGCGAAAGGAGCTAATTGCAATGAAACCACTTGATTTGGAGAAATACGGCATCAAAGGCGCAAAAGAGGTCATATACAACCCCTCCTACGACTACCTCTACGAGGAAGAGACGAAAGAAGAACTCGAAGGATATGAGAAAGGGCAAGTCACGGAACTTGGCGCGGTGAACGTCATGACCGGCGTCTTCACCGGACGCTCGCCAAAAGACAAATACATCGTCGTCGACGAGAATTCGAAGGACACCGTTTGGTGGAATAGCAAAGAATACCCAAACGACAACCACCCGATGACGATAGACTCTTGGAAGAGCGTCAAAGAGCTCGCCATCAAGGAGCTATCGAACAAAAAGCTATACGTCGTCGACGCCTATTGCGGAGCCAACAAAGACACGAGAATGGCCGTCCGCTTCATAGTCGAAGTCGCTTGGCAAGCCCACTTCATCCGCAACATGTTCATCCGCCCATCGGAAGATGAGCTAAAGCATTTCGAGCCGGATTTCGTCGTCTATAACGCCTCGAAGGCGAAAGTCGACAACTATTCGGAACTCGGATTGAATAGCGAGACCTGCGTCGCCTTCAACATCACCTCAAAAGAGCAAGTCATATTGAACACCTGGTATGGCGGCGAGATGAAGAAAGGCATGTTCTCGATGATGAACTACTATCTCCCGCTTAAAGGCATAGCGAGCATGCATTGCAGCGCCAACACCGATATGAAGGGTGAGAACACCGCCATCTTCTTCGGATTATCTGGCACTGGCAAAACGACGTTGTCGACGGATCCAAAGAGACTTTTGATCGGCGACGATGAGCATGGCTGGGACGATAACGGCGTCTTCAATTTCGAAGGAGGATGCTACGCGAAAGTCATCAACCTCGATAAAGAGAGCGAGCCGGACATCTATAACGCCATCAAGCGCGATGCCCTTCTCGAAAACGTCACCGTCGATAAAGACGGCAAAATCGATTTCGCCGACAAGTCGGTGACAGAAAACACCCGCGTTTCCTATCCTATATATCATATTAACAACATCGTCAAACCGATTAGCCATGGCCCAGCGGCGAAGAACGTCATCTTCCTATCCGCCGACGCCTTCGGGGTTTTGCCGCCTGTTTCAATCCTCACCCCTGAGCAAACGCAATATTATTTCCTTTCCGGCTTCACCGCCAAGCTCGCCGGCACCGAAAGAGGTATAACCTCCCCAACGCCGACCTTCTCCGCTTGCTTCGGACAGGCTTTCTTGGAGTTACATCCAACCAAATACGCCCAAGAGCTCGTCAAGAAAATGCAAAAGAGCGGCGCGAAGGCCTATCTCGTGAACACCGGCTGGAATGGCTCTGGCAAACGTATCTCGATCAAAGATACCCGCGGCATCATCGACGCCATCCTCAATGGCGACATCCTTAACGCCGAAACGAAGACGATCCCGTTCTTCAATTTCGAGGTCCCTACCTCCCTTCCGGGCGTCGATTCCAAGATTTTGGATCCTCGCGACACCTATCAAGATGCCAAGGAATGGGAAGAGAAAGCCAAGGATTTGGCCTCTCGCTTCCAAAAGAACTTCGTCAAATACGAGTCTAACGACGCTGGAAAAGCCCTCGTTAAAGCGGGTCCGTCCATCGATTAAAAAAAGATTCTCATCAATAAGAGGGGGGCGACCCCTCTTTTTCATTATTCGCGGGCCCTGTTTTTTGTTTATGGAATTAAAGATGGCTTTGTCTTAAAATCATTGTGATGTTTTTAACCGTCATCTCTATCCTCGCCTCATTAGGGCTATCGGGATACCTAACCTATCTACTATGCATATACACCGATTGGTATTACTTTTTCGTATCCCTTCTCTTTTTCATGCCAGTTTGGGCGATACTCTTCGGGATATGGGTCATAATCCTAGTCATCTGGGGGAAATTCATCGATAAGAGCAAAGAAGGGCATTATTCGTCCTTCTACTATTGGATCTTAAGGAACACGGACGTTTGGCTGATAAAGATCCTTCGCATCTTCATAAGGAAAAAGGGATTCGAGAAGATACCGCACGATGAGAAGTGCCTTTTCATCATGAACCACAATTCGAACTTCGATCCGATGATTCTCATCGATTTGGTTGGAAACGCGCCCCTTATCTGCGTCACCAAGCCCGAGAACATGTCTTTCCCAATCGCCGGCCCCTTCGTCCATCATTCCGGATTCATACCGATCGATAGGGAGAATCCGAAGAACGCTTTAAAAGCAATCGAGAAGGCAAGCGAGGTGATTTCCTCGAATACGGGCCACGTCTGCATTTTCCCAGAAGGAACAAGAAACAAGACGAGAGAATCGCTTCTCCCCTTTCATCCTGGCACCTTCAAAATAGCCACGGAAATCGGCGCTCCGATCGTCGTGATTGACTTAAAGAACACCAAAGCCATCAAGAAATGCTGCCCTTGGCGACATGTCACAATCGAAGCCAATGTGCTGACGGTCTTGCATAAAGAGGATTACGAAGGCAAGAACGTCACCGAAATATCTTCCTATTGCCATGATATGATTAAAGATGATTTTGAAAAAAGGAGGAAATCACGATGATCTATCTTTATTACAACGCTTTAGCCGATAACAACAACCTATCGGCGAGCCTCGAGCCCATCAAAGCGAAGCTCGAAGCCAAGTGGGGCGAAAAAATCGAGATGAGGAACGCCCATGACGTCGCCTGGGAAGAAGAGCAAAAGACCTTCAAAGAAGGCGACAAAGTCCTTTTGGCCGGCGGAGATGGCACGCTCAACCATTTCATCAACGTCTTTGACCCTTCCTCTTTCCCAGTCGATATCTATCTTTTGCCGATGGGAACCGGAAACGACTTCCTTAACGATAGGAAAGAAGTCGTCGATGAAGATGGACTAGTCAAGCTAAATGATTGCTTAAAAGGGCTTCCGACAATCGAAGTCAAAGGCAAAACATATCGCTTCATCAACGGCATCGGAT
This sequence comes from uncultured Staphylococcaceae bacterium, assembly GCA_964497235.1. Lineage (GTDB taxonomy): Bacteria > Bacillota_I > Bacilli_A > RFN20 > CAG-826 > UBA4951. The sequence goes on along the minus strand of CAZCCJ010000005.1, from coordinate 60,067 downwards.
TCGGAATCGACGGCGATTGCTGCGTTGTCGCCGAGCAAATGAAGAAAGCGGGCAAGAAGAAAATCGACTATTCCAAGATCACGATCTCGTTACTTTTCAACGGCTTCAAACCCCGTAACGCGACCGTCACTGTGGATGGCGAGAAATTCGAATTCAAGAAGGTCTATTTGGCCTCCTCCATGTTTGGAAAATATTATGGCGGCGGCATGCGGGTAGCCCCTGATCAAATCCGTAATGGCGGTCTCCTCTCCTTCGTCACGATCTATGGCAAAGGGAAGATCGGCACCTTGATGATGTTCCCGAAGATCTTCTCCGGCACACACGTCAAATACAAGAAGAACGTCTTCATTAAGACAGGCAAAGAAATCGTCGTCTCCTTTGATAAACCATGCGGCCTTCAAATCGACGGCGAGGTCGTCGAAGACGTCACAACCTACAAAGTGTCCATCAAATAAAAGACATCAAAGAACCGCTAAGAGTCTCTCTTGGCGGTTTTTCATATACGAAACTACGAGCAGAAAGTCTTGGCCAAACCGCCTAGGCTCGTTTCCTTTAGCTCCATGGGAAGCTCGTTGCCCGTTTCTTTCATGGCGGCCACCACTTTATCGAAGGAAACCTTGTTCTTTCGGTAAATGGCGATGTTTTTGGCGTATAGATAGCCACTATAAGCGTGAATCGCTGCTATCGCGTTGCGTTCTATGCAAGGAATTTGGACGTATCCATCGACGGGATCGCAAGTAAGTCCCAAGAAATGCTCCATCGCCACTTCCGCGCCGTATTCGATCTGATATATGGAAAGGCCATGGAGGTAGGATAAGGAAGCGCTTGCGAAGCTTGCGGCCGAGCCGATTTCCGATTGGCAGCCTAGTAGCGCCCCCGAAACCCCGGCGTTTTCCTTGATGAAAGAGCAAACCAACGCACCCACTAGATACGCCGGGACAAGCGATTCAATCGGATATCCATGATGTTTCATCTCATAATATAGACAAGCCGGAACCACCCCTGCCGCACCGCACGTCGGCGTAGTGACGATGAGTTCATTATTGGCGTTGGCTTCCGAGGTCGCATAGGCATAGCTAGTAAGGAGCAACAGTCTTTTGTCCTCTTCGTCTTGGCTAGACAACGCTCTTTGATGGATTTCCTTAGCCACTCTCTTCAATTTCAAATTCCCTGGCAAAACCCCTTCCTTTTGAAGCGACTCCTCGATGGTGTCGAAGGAATGGATGAGCATTTCTTTGCCATATTCGTATATATCGGAGGCGTCGTTCTCCAAAATGACCCGATAAACATCATCGATGTTGTTTTGTTTTAGATATTCCTTAAGTCCGTCGAACGACGAAAATTGGTAAACGTCTTTCTCTTCGCTTTCCTTCCCTTCTTCTTTGAAAGCGCCTCCCCCTATCGATAGATACCTCTTCTTTAGCGAAGATCCATCCATGAAAATGGCCTCGCAAGTCATCGTATTGGGGTGCGTCAATCCTTCATAGGAAGTGACGAACGTTACTTTGTGGGGGATGTTCCCGATCGCTTTAGAGATGATCTCGTCGGTCGAATGCCCTTTGCCGGTTAACGCCAAAGAGCCATATAAAACGACATTGATTTCCTTGATGTCTTTTCTTCCTAAGCCGCTTATGAAGGAAAGGACGATGCGGTACGGCCCAATGGTATGGCTCGATGATGGGCCAGGGCCCAAAATCAATAACGATTTAAGCGATTTCATATCTTTTTTATTGGCATCCAAATGAATTGAATACCAATCTTTCGCCCTTTTCAACCATTCGTATCTCGAAAACAAGCAAAAATCGCCGACAATCGACTTTTTATGGCATTCATAAAGTTATAAAACCTCATCGAGGCGGTGCGAATAGGGAACTCGATTTCGGTTGGCTTTCCTTCAAAACGGAAAAGAATGCGTTTATGGCGGTGGCAAATGGGAAGGATTATTTCCCTTTCGCCGAAGCGCAGATCGCAGGCGAAAACAAAGATTCGCATTTGGGAATCAAAAAGGCTACTCGAAAGCAACTTGTCTCTACCCGAAGAAGAACGATTTAGAATATTGTCTTTCCGAAGATGGGCTGAAAATAAGCTTCAAAGAGGAATACCAAGCCCGATTCTTCATGCTCGAAAAATAAAAACCCTGCAAAAAGGCAATATAACCACATCATTCGTCCAATTTGATGTTTTCGTCGTATAGCCCTTTATGATATAAGCCATTATCCATCTTGGAATTGATTTCCGTATCGAATAAGGCGATGTCCATAAGATAAAAGCCGAATAAGACCAATGGATAATAGAGCAAGAAGCAAAGGACCAAGGCGACGTATCTATATACCGATGACGGAATGAGAAGGAATAGCAAAGGCAAAACGGAAAGTAAGACGAAAAGCAACGCTTTAAGGAAGCTTTTGACAGTGAGCACGAACCCATTTTGGATGATCACCTTGAATGAAGATGAATAAATCGAAGCGTACGAAAGAGTCGTGAAAGCCCATGGAAACACCAAAAATATCAATACCCCATATGGAGCGTAAGAAAGATAGGAAATATCGATGATCTCCTTGTAGAAAGCAGAAGCGAAATAGCCGCCTCCAAGTAATATCCCAATCACTAAAGAAACTTTCCAAGTCTCTTTGAAGCCTTTCTTGAAGTCGGAAAAGAAGAAGACCCCTTCGTCGTAAATGAGACTTCTATAAATCCTAAGAATCCCGCCAAGAGGGAGGCAAAACATAACGATAGAAACGGCGATAAGCGAGGCAAAGGTCGTCGACATAGTGGCTAATTGGCTCTTTTTGGCCACTTCATCCAACGATTCGTTGTTCGAGACGTTATGCATGACAAGATCCCTTGCATAGATGAGAGCGACGATCAATAAGGAAAGGAAGGCGAATATCACCCCCACTTTGAGGAAAAGGCCCCACCTATTCCTAAGGCAATCGAAAAATTGCTTTCTTCTGGTGTCTGGCAAACCAGAAAAAGAAAAATCGCTGGGCTTGCTTTTGATCCTTTTCTTCTTAGCCATCGTTGTCACCGTTTAAACGCGAAGCCATCATTAGACGTATCATGGGATTCGAAGAATAAGGAAGCTCCTCTTTCTTTAGCGATAATGAGATCTTCCCATTCTCCAATAGATGCACCCTCTCTCCTAAAGAAAGCACATCTTCTTCTAGATGCGTGGCCATAACGACCGTGATTCCCTTTTCTTTGACGAGCCCCTTAAGAAGCTCCCTTTCTTCTTTCCTTCTATTTTCGTCGATATTGGAAAAAGGCTCGTCGAGAAGAAGGACGGAAGGATCTTTGACGATTGCTTTCGCAAGGCATGCGCGTTGTTGTTGCCCTATCGATATTTGTCTCGGAAGTCGAGATAAAGTGGCTAATATCCCTAATTTTTTGGCCGTTTCATGTATTTTGTGCCTCATTTCATCCGGCTTAAGGCGAGACAAAGATAACGGCAAAGCGAGGTTATCGAAAATGGTTCTATTCGGATATAAGGTTATTTCCTGATCGACGAAGGCTATCTTCCTATTTTTCGGCGATATCTTTCTAGCTGGGACATCATCGAAAAGTATCTCGCCTTCATATTTCATCGTTCCGGCGATCGCTTTAAGAAGGGTGCTTTTGCCAGAACCGGATTCGCCTAAGATGACGTTTATCTCGTTGGATTCGAAAACGGCATTCAAGGAATCGAGGCAAATGAACTCAAGGCCTCCTTTGGCTGGATACGTCACCGTTAGATTGACCGCTTCGATTTTAGGCATAGATGCATTTTATATCATTTTAGAAAAACCTGGGCCAAGTATGTTGCTTGGCCCAGGAACAATCGTGTTTTTCGGATATCGAACGTCAGCGAACAATTAGATAGTCGCTGTCATCGTGCTAATGCCTATCGAATCGTATCCTGCAGTGCTTGTAGCTTCGCGAGTTCTTTCGAAACGAAGCGCTTTGGTGCCATTGGCAACTTCTTCGCTAAGCTCAGCCGATTTTCCGCTATCTGTGCTGATTTTCGTCACACCGTTAGTGGTCGATATAGTGATTGGGCACGGCCAATCGCCATTCGGCCAATTGGCATCGCTAACCCAATCGTTGCCGTCTGCTTTTATAACGCAGCTGCCACCCGCTGAATACATATAGAAAGTCACTTTGCTATAGGCTGCATAGTTGATTTTCGGAAGATCAACATAATATGTTTTGGTCTCCGTGTATCCGCCATTTTGGAGATCGATTCCAATGTAATTGGTGCTGTGTTTCGAATTGTTACTGCAACTTACCGCATAAGGGGAATCGCTATAGAAGCCCAACGAATTCGCAGTGGTCCAGCCCGAACCGCTTGAAGGAATCGAAAGAACCTCAACCGTTTGCCCAGCCAACGCAGTGCGAAGTTCGGAAATCTTGGATGGCGCCGAGTAATTGTTTTTCTCGTATGTCGTCATCATCGAATCGGCCACCAATGCGAAATCGACATAATCTTTGTACGATGAAACTGCCGCCGCTTTGGTATCGTCGGTGATAGAAGAAGCATCAGGCAAGGATTCCGCCTTCGTCTTCAAAAGTTCCGTATAATCAACGGTATACCTCTTAAAATCGCCTATCTTAAGAACCGCATATATGCAATCGCTTTCCCTTTGGAAATTGAAAGATAGACCGCTTTTTCCGGAAGAAACATCCTCATCATATGTCGTAATGAGATTGCCTTCGATATAAAGCGAAGCGTTCTTGCCATCGGAAACAACGTAAACAGCGACTTCATCTTTTGCAACCGTCGAGAAGGCGAATGTGCCATCGCCTGCCGTGATAACGCCATGTTTATGGCTAGAGCCGTAATTTTGCCTGAGAATGAAATCCACGCGACCTGCCGAATTATAATCGAACGCAGGAAGGGTGATATCATAAGAATTCACGCCCGATTTTTGAAGTTGAAGCGTAACGCCATCAGCCCTTTCTTCTATGCCGCTTTTATCGGGGCAAACGATTTTAGAATCAGTATTGTATGTCACTAACGTCTCAACCGTCGCATAGTTCGAATTAGCTGTAATTTGTGCCCATTTCGCCACCAATGCCGTCGTGCTTGACGTCACGGCCGTGACCTTGCTTCCGCTTTCGTCGTACCAGCCGAGGAACCTCTTGCCGCTTATGGCCGCCGGGGCGTCGGGGAGGGATCCCACCTCGACGGTCGCGCTTCCGTCGGCGCTGTTGTCGGCGGTGACGTTCTTGAGGGCCACCGTGACCGGGGCGAGCTCATATGAGAGGCCCGAGACCATGATGTATCCGCGGAGGTCGACGAACTTGAAGATCAAGTCGGAGAAGCTGGTCGTGGCGCCGCCCGAGTAGTCGAGCGTCATCGTGTGCCATTCACCGTCTTTCTCAAGCGTTGAGGTGACGTCGTGGCCGACGTAGCTGCCGTCCTTGAACTGGATCATCGCGTGGGACCCGTAAGGCTGGGCGCCGTTGTCTCCCCCGTTCCAAACGCCGGTCCCCCAATCCTCGTATTTGTAGGAGAAGGATACGGATTCCGCCTTCCTGGCGCTTTCGGGGACCGTGAAGCGGAACTCGGAGCAGTTGACGTTGTCCCCCGAGTTCACCGGGTCGCCGGCCTTGTTCGAGCGGGAGAAATAGATGGCGGTCTTCCCGCCGTCCTCGACCCAGCAAGGCGTCGAGGTGCCCTCCTTGCCGTCGACACCGTCGGCGCCCTGGTCGACGTATTTGAACTTCCCGGTGTTGATGGTGGCGATCTGGTCGTCGTCCGCGCTCGGGGCGTCGGCCGCCACGAGCTTATCGAGCGTGATGTCGGCCTCCGAGACGTGGGTCTTCTCGACGTAGGAGTACCTCGCCTGCTCGGCGCTCGTCTTGCAGCAGTCGTTGCAGTGCCAATGCGCCCTCTCGCCGGTCGTGGTAGTCGTCGGAGCGAAGAACGTCTTCTCGACCATCGTGTGCGAGGCGTCGTGGTCCGCGGCGTAGGCCGGCGCGATGAGGCCGCCATTGCCAAGCGAGATCCCGACGGCGCCGACGCCCATGACGGATGCGACGGTCGCAAGCGACAAAGCCATCAATCTTTTCTTCTTCATTGTGATGATCCTTTCTTTCTTGTTTTGCGATTCTGTTCGCGCCATTTCCGCTGATCAATAGTTGGAATGCGCAAAAAGACCCTTTTTATACGACATCATTGTAACCGCTTTCAAAAATAGCATTTATCTCTTTTTATCCGCTAATTGTCATATTTTCGCTTTTGACGGCAATAAATGGCCATGGAGTTGCTTTAAATGATTAATGACGGACGAAAAAAAGAGAAGGCAACCGCTTTTTGGCTCCCTTCTCTTTAGACATTAGAACGTCGCGACGAATTTCGTGAATGCGAAAGTGTCGTACATGCCGCTTAGACTTCTATCACGAGTGACGTCGAAACGAAGATTGGCTTTGCCGTTTGCGACCTCATCGCTAAGAACGATAGATGTCGTTCCGCAGGTGATTGCCATCTTGTCATCGGAATTCTTCGCAATCGAAACATCGACCCAAGTGTCTTTTACATTAAACGTAATAAGTTCTGATTCTCCGACTTTCACCGAAGCACCGATGTAGTTATGCATTATCTTGAAATCCACGGAGCTATAGAGGGCATAGTTAATCTTCGGGAATTTTACGTACTGCGTTATCCCATCGCTTATGCCGCCGCTTTGGAAATTGATGCCCATGTATTCGCTTCCGCCGTTATTCGAGAAGCCTTTGCCGTCGGTATCGATTCCAATCGCGCGGACACTCGTCCAGTTTCTTTCCTCTGGTATCGTGAATAACGACGTCGTCTTCCCTTTTATCGCATTCTTAAGCGCCATGACCTTAGCCGGCTCGCTATAATGGATGGTTTCGTATGGCGTGAGATAGCTAACCGCTTCAGCGTATCCTTTGAATAAGGCGATGGATTCATCATCGCTCAAAGCCGATGGATCGGCGGGCAAAGACGAGACCAAATCGTTTAACTTGGTCCTGTAGTCATAGACATAGCTCATGAACGGGCCGATATAGAAGGATTGATAAGTATGCCCCGAATCGCGGGTGAAGGTGAGTTTCATTCCTTCCTCGCCGTTTGATACAGCTGTGTCAAGAGTCGTGAAAATGACGTCATTCAGATATAAAGACGCAGTGCCATCGCCATTTGCGGCGACTGTGACCATCACGGTGTTCGCATTGAAGACATATTCAGCGCCATTGATTCTTAAGACGTCCCATTCGCCATAATTCTCCGAGAAATAGAAATCAACGCGTCCAGCCGAAACGAAATCGAAAGCAGGAAGCGTTATATCGTAATCATTGACCCCGGAGACTTGGAGATTGAACGCATACTCCCCTTCTTCAAGCTTCGCGTCGCCTTTTTCGTTACACGAATAATAGCCAAAACCGTCTTGGCCCTTTTGAGGGCAGATAAACTCATCTATCGAATAGAATCCTTTGACTAGCGTCCCCCTCGCGCCATCGATCTTTCCGGTGATCGCAAGCCATCTCGCCTCAAAGGAGGTGCTATCGTCATAAATCGAATCTTTGGTGAACGAATCGCCGTTTTGATCGACGTATCCGGCAAATTGATAGCCGCTTAATTCAGGCGTCCCCACGTTTTCCCCAAAGGAATTCCCATTGAGTATCTTATGGGTTTCGAACAAAACCCCTTCGCTATAGAAGTCGAGATCGATCCACTCATTGACGACGAAGGAAATCGTCAAGGAAACGGTTTCGCCTTCATAAATCGTCGAGACAACAAGGTCGACTTTCCCCTTCTTCTTTCCTTTCAAAACGTTGCCATCGACTTCGGCGAGCGTCTCGTCGCTTAAAGAATACGTGTATGAATGGGTTCCGACGATCTCATCATCGCCTTTTAACAAAGTGAAAGAGAGATCAAGGCCTTCTTCACCGACCACCACATTCCTTTCCTTGAATTCAGGGAGAATCCTGGTTTTGAGGGAAAGAACCTCAACGGAGACATAGGCGACGTCGCTATAGCCATCATAAGACACTTTCGCGTAAATCGATGCGCTCCCTTCCTTCTTCGCCGTCACTTTCCCATCGGCGTAGGTTACGACGTCTTCATCCGCGCTTCCATATTCGATATTCGCGTTATCTATCGTCTCATCGCCGAATTTGACGGCCGGAGAGAGAGCAACACTCTCACCGCTATATAAGGCGACGCTTGAAGTCGCGAAATTTATCGACAAAGTTGATATAAGCTCATCAGTGACGGTGACCTTTGCTAAGCCCTGGATATCGCCCAATGAGGCGGTGATGATCGCCGAACCTAGAGAGATCGCTTTGACTAGGCCATTGGAATCGACCGTCGCCACGCTAGCGTCGCTTGACGAATAAGAGACGCCTTCTTTTGAGGAAGTAAGCTGAAACGTTTGCCCAGGCGCCAAAGAAAAGGACTTTTTATTGAGCGTTATCGTCTCTTTTTGGCTCTCGTTATCGCTCGATGAAGTCGTTTTGTCGGAACCATTCGATACGCAAGACCCAAGCAACAAGGTCGAGGAGAGGATAAGCAAGGCGAGATTTTGTTTTTTCATTTTGTTCGCTCCTTTGTTTAGAAATTGGGCAGGCTTCCGCCTTCGCTAGATTTGGTGATGCCAAATTTAGCGCAGTATTTCTCGAAATCGGCTTTCTTCGATGAGACCTCGTCGCTCGAGAAATATAAGGAATAATACGAAAGTTCCAGATATATAACCGTCAATTCGATCTTCTTTAACCTTGTGAACAACGATTCATATAAGGATGGGTTCTCAAGTTCTAAGTCCTTTATCGATTCATAGGCTTTATCAAATGAGCGGCGGAAGGCGCTCACAAGAGGTTCGGTCCATAAGGAGCTGCTATTGAGTGCGCTATAGATGCCGCCGATGTAGTTGCCATTCGCGCTATATTCAGCGGATGCATCAAAGGTAAGGTCCCAATATTCCTTCACGTATTTCGCGGCCGGTCCGTAATAATGCGTGAAGAAATCCATAAGCGTTTCTTCGTAATCAAGCGAGACATCCCACATCAATTTGCTCTCGACATAGACCCTCGCTTCCTCAAAGCAAGGAACGGAAGTGTCTAGCGGCCCTTGCGAATACATATAGGAAACGCCGAATTCCTTATAAAGCGAATACATGTTCTTAATAGTGTTCACGTTATAGAAATTGAGGAAATAGTGACGGAAATTAATATCGTATAGATAGCATAGGATGCGCCCGCTCGCGAGGACATTCCATCCTTGGATCGCTTCGTAATACGATTCATTGCTTAACGAATCGAGCCCAGAAGAGAAATCGGTCCCAATCGGGGCGTAGTAGAAATAAAGGTTCTCATTCGGGATCACCTTATCGGAATAAGGAACGTATTTGCCATCCACTTCCTTCGTCGGAGGGGCGGTAGTTTCGGTATAGGAAAAGACGACATAACGCACTTTCCTGCCCGGTTCATTTTCCTTTAAGTAGGCGTCGGTCAGTTTGATGACGTCGTTCATGAAAGCTATTTGAAGGCCTGAGGTGTTGCATCCCCACTCTTTTTTGGCTTTTTCGCAACGCGAGCAGGTGCAGAAATTGGAATTGTCCTGTTGCCCGAACATGAAGTAAGTCGCGTCTGGATGGAGTTTCATTTTCTCTATCATCGCATCGGCCACGACTTGCACTAACCCTTCGCCCCCGGTATAGCAAAGCTGGTTGTCGGCTGCGGTATTGGACGAAGAGGCGAACCAGTCGTTTTTCCACTCGCCCGAGGCCACTTTCTCTTCTCGATCCTTGACGTTGATATAGAAGCCATTGATCTGTGAATGCCCAAAGCCGTACCAATCGTCCGATCCGCTTTGGGTTTCTAGCCTAAGGCGCCTTGTGACGGTCGAATCGGAATTGGTCGATTTATATCCGACCGAACGGACGTCGAAGCTCGGCATCACGACTTCGTCCTTGCCATCGTAAGTGACTTCGTCCTTTGCCGCATAATAGTATTCGTCGCTCGCGTAAGCCTCATAATCGATGGTTTCGTGGAGGAAATCATACACCCCATATAACGTGCCGGCGTTTTTGCTCGACGTCCCATAGATGTATATATTCCCATTCTCCGAAAAAACGCGATATCCGGAGAGGCCATAATCGTCCGTATCCTTATACGATGAAGACGAAGCAAGAAGCGAGGTCAAACCTAAGGAAATGTATTTGCCGGTTACGTTCTTCTCGTCGCTTACGACTTCCATTTTGTAGCCGCTAGACTGCATGAGGAAATAGCTAAGCTCGCTTGAAGCGAGACTAACGTAGGTCGATGCCTTCTCCGGGATCACGATCTTATAGTCGCTTAAGCCATCGGAAATGATCGACATCCCCTCGCCTTCGGACTTCTTGATTTCAGATGGCGAGCAAGAAATGACGCTAGAAAGCAAAATCAAGGGAATAAGTATTCTTCTGCCGTTCATTATTTCGCTCCTTTCACTACGAAATCGATCGTTTGGGATGTGAAATTGTAGAATCTATCCTTAGCCGTGATGAGCAATGAGTATTTGCCCTCTTTCTTCACTTTGAAGGAAGTCGAGGAGACGCGGTATGAGGCATAATCGTCCTTATCCAGATAATATGTCGGCGTCCCGTTTTCGTCTTTGAGTAACATCACCCTTTCGTAATCTGGCGTAAGCAATATGAAAGTAACGACGTAAGAAGAAGAATCGTCGCTTACTTTGTAGCTAGGCAAGGCAATCTCCTCACCGACTTTATATGAATCTTTTAGCGAAGACGTAAGTGAGAAGGACGGCTCATTCGATTCATAGACGCTGAATAAGCGGGTCGTTTTCGAAGAATTGCCCTTCTTATCGCTTGCCAAATATTCGAGGCGGTAAGAGCCGTATTGCTCAAACGACAACTCATTGTTGATGTTGGGATCGATGGCCGTTTTGGTGCCGTCTGGCTTCGTCAAAGTGCAGGTGAAGGATTCGACTTCGTTTAGGACGTCATAGGCTTTGGCGGATGGCAAAATCACCTTAGAGCCCACCTTTTGCTTGACGGCCGGCATGTTTTGGAATGATAGCTCTGGACCGATTCGATCGGAAGGCGTTTCCCTTCCGCGCTTTCCGAATGTTTGGTTATTGATTTTCTTAATGGAAATCGACCTATCTTTGGCCAAGTGGAAAGATAAGGTTATGTCATTAGAGAAGCCTTTGAAAACGTTCCCATTATCATCTTCGCCCAAGGCCGCGACCGTATAGCCCGTTCCATCGGAGACCTTATGGGTGTCGTTATCATAGGAAAGATAGATCGTAGAATCGTTGTTCAAACTGATTGAAGTGGAGCTTTCCGATGTGATAAGGACGTAGTTGTCATTGTTTTTGGAAAGCGCCAAAGTGACTGTGGTTTCGCCATCCGTTAATTCGATTTCGGCTTTCTCTCCGTCGATCATATCCGGAAGAGTGAAATTGAGGGACATAGCCGATGGCTTCAAAGCGCGTAAAAACGTAACTTCCCCGTCTTCTTTCGCGGTGAATGAAACATCGTTTTCGGAAACGGTCGAATCGCCATCGCCATAAAAGTATTTTTCTTGATTGGCTCCTTCTCCTAAATCAACGACGGGCAATTCGAATTCCTTTCTTAAAGAGGAGGCCACATAGGCGATGGAAACGCCGTCGCCATCGGCAACGAAGGAATTGCCTTCTAGCTTCGTTCCATTCACGAATATTTCCACTTCGCTCTCGACGGGAGAAGATTCGCCGGGCTTCATCGCCTTGACGATCGGCAAAGCGACTTTTTCGCCCTTCGATAAAGCGACTGGCAGTTTTATCTCATTTAGGAAAATCGGCGAATCAAGATTTTTGACGGAGACTTTGATGTTGGAAATCGCCGCTTGGCCAAGATAGTCGAATGCCTGATAACGGACGGTGTAAGTACCGACTTTAGTCGGAACGAATGAATCTTCATGAAGAGAGGAGAGGTTTCCGTCCGGGTCGATAAGCAAACGGCTTTTTTCGAGCCGCCCACTGCCGCCGCTTACGGAGAAATCATCTAGTGATGGCAAAGCGACCGAAGAATAGACGGTCGCATCCATCTTATTCGTCGAAAGAAGCCCGACGATGGATGGAGTTTTTCTAACGCAGGAAACGTTTATGACGACTTCTTCTTCATTACGAAAATTGTCAGTTACGGAATAAACGATCTCGTAATCACCCAAATGCAGCGGAGTGAAATAACCGTCCTTAACGTCAACATCGATTCTCTTTCCGTCGCTAGCCAAATAATAAACTTCGCTAGAAACATCGACATCGCCGATGAATTCGTCGAATGATGAAGCCTCGAAAATCTTGTATGGCTTGCCAAGCACCGCATCGGGAACCGATGAATTTCCAGCCAAATCGACGTTTAATGTAGGAGCTTCGTCATCGACATAAGAGGATAAGCTAAGGTTTTCGCCCGCAACCGAGGTGAAGACGACGTCGCCTTTGCCGCTTGAGAAATTCTTCGCCTCGAAACTTAGATAGACGATGCCTGACGAAAAGCCTTTGAAGGGATCCGTCGGATGGTCCGCTTTGCCATCCAAATCGACGATCTCCCTCATAAGCGGCGTGCCTAGGTAATTCGGATATCCATAAAGCGCGCGTTCATCGTAATCGAAATAGATGTCGGCCGTGTGATATTCGCCACTAAGGCTGATTGAGCGGAAGCCGGAACGGAGACTCGCGCCGAAAGAGGGATTGTCATGGCGTTTTGTATCCTCTTCATAACCATAAAGCGTCTGTCCGACGGCGCCCGCTTTGACGTACATCCCCTCGCCATTGAGGTTAGTGATGGAATCGACGCAATTGATGGTCACGTAATTGTTTTTGTCATAGGCATCGGTGACGATGATGTTGAACGTCGAGAAATCTTGAGTCCCCACCGTCGAAGGATCGATTATGAAACTAACTAATGGCGTGTCGTCGGAAAGCTTATTCAGATCAACCGGCTTCTTGTAAGTCAAGACGCCGTTGTTTTCGAAAGTGGCTTTGACGCCGGAAAATGAGCTATCAAGGCTAAATTCGCCGAGATTAGAAGAAACATAGCCATTCCCTTCGAATAAGTCGCACGCGCGGTAATCGACGCGTATATCATGCGTCTCTTTTTCTTCGTGCGTCCCGAATATAGCGCGATAAGTGATCTGATAAACGCCATTTTCCACCGCAGTCAAACGGCTTCCGGAATAGGTTCCGCCGCTAGGAGAGGTGACAATCACATCAGCCGTCTTGCTTTCGCCGTTATACGAAAGCGTCTTCGAAGGAATGAGCACGCTTTCGCCGATGCTCATCGAAGTCGGTAGCTCCCCCGCTTCCGCAAATGACGGCATGGCGGAAAAAGACGCTGCGCCAAGGGATGGCAAGAAGAGAAGGGCGAGGAATTTCTTTTTCATTTTTGTCCTTTCTTGTCCTTAATTTTTGAGGCTTTGACCTAACCTTTGATGCCGCCAACGGACAGATTGACCATCAAACGCTTGTTTAAGACGGCGAAAACCACCACGATCGGAGCCGCCATGATAAAGATGCCGGCCAAACGGGTCGGAGTGTTTTGTAGTTCAGTGACGTAAGAATATTGGAAATTGAACATGCCAAAAGCCGCGACAGGATGAGATGGCAAATAAATCATAGGAACCTGGTAATCGTTCCAATAAGTGATGAAGTTAAGCAAGAAGACGGTGCCTATGGTTCCCAAGCATAATGGCAAAATAACCTGAACCATGATGCGTAGATGCGAGGCCCCATCGATTTTCGCGGCTTCCGAATACGCCATCGGAATCGCCTTGAATTGAGCGTAAAAGACCAGGAAATAGATCCCTAGGAAATTCGCTTTCATGATGAATAAGCCTATGAATGTGTCGAAAATGCCCAAATTCTTCGCCATTTGGATTTCGCTAGGCAAAGAGCCGACGATAGGGAGCGCCATCGCGACGATGACGATCGAATAGATGACTTTCGAGAATTTGAAGTCGAAACGGGCCACCGCATAGGCGACGATGCATGGGGTGATTGTGGCCGCCAAAGCGCATAAGATGCTATAAACCAGCGAATTGGCGAACAAATCCAACATATAGTAATCGGTGTATTTGCCAGTCTCGTTGTTATAGACGGAGACGGAGAAATTCTTATAGGCGTTGACGTAGTTATCGAAATTGAAGTTCTGCGGCCAACCTATCACGTTTTTGAGGATTTTGTATTCGGCTGGGGTTTTGAAAGTGGTCATAAGCGACCAAAGAACCGGGAAAAGAAGGCTTAACGAATAAAGAGCGAGCAAAATAAACAATATAAGCGCCAGCCAATTGAACGGCTCTTTGATGCTTTTGCGCTTATTCGAACGGGAAAACTGCGCGAATTTGCTCATGCGTTGTCCCTCCTCATCAAGAAGTGATTAGCCAAGAAAGTAAGAGGCAAAGCGATAAGCGTGCAACATAGCCCCAGCGCCGAAGCGTATGGATATTCGGAAATGCCTAAATCGCTGTTGTTGACCAAATAGAATAAATAGTATCCAATCGTCCAATTGTTGCTTGGGGCCCGCGACGAAAAGAAAGACCAAAGATTCGCCTGATTGGTAAAGATCGTCGCGATGCCCGAAATAAAGAAAGTCGAGATCGTCGGCAAACATTCCGGGATGACGATATGCACGAGTTCCCTAAGCGGCCCCGCTCCGTCGACTTTCAAAGCGTCGTTGATCTCAGGCGATATTTGCTCCATCGCCCCGGTGTATAGAAGGACTTGCGAACCGAAACCGATCCAGACGCAATAGAAGATGACGGCGGAAAAACTCGGCGTCGCGCCAAGCAAAAGCCCTTTCATATCGGTGCCAAACATCGCGTTGATGTAGCCAGGCAAACCGTAATCCACGAAATATTCGTAAATCTTAACAAGCAAGATGGAAGGCAAAATGCTAGGGATGAAGAGAATGAATTTGAACGTTTTCGAAAGGAATTTCCTTTTGTAGATATAATATGAGAAAAGGACGGCCAAAGTCGTCCCAAGAAGAACGACGAAAAACCAAACGAGGATCGAATTGAGCAAAGATTTGGTCAATAACGGAGTCGTCGTGAGCACCGTCCATATCCTTTCGAAATTCGATATAGACCAAGCGTACGTTCCCGTGAGAGAGTCATAGCTCTTGAAGGAAAGAAGTATCGAATTGAAATTGACGCCGATATAAAAGATGGCGAATTGTGCCAAAGGAAGAATCACGAGGCACGAATAAAAGAGCAATTCTCGCCAATCGATTTTCTTACGAGTGGCTTTTCGGAATCTATTTGGCAACGAAACGGTCGAATTCATCGTGGCTTTAGGTTATTTCTTCAAAGTGGCCCACTTGGTCTTGGCGCTAGCGGACATGCCGTTGAAATATTCTTCTGGCGTGAGGCTATTCGAGGAAGAGAAGGCGACATAAGGATTGGTTTGATCGGTCCCATTCACCGTAGTTCCCCAAGCCCAGGTTTCGATATTGAAGGTCGAGGAATTGTTGATGACCACGCTATTTGAGGAAACGGGGGTAAAGATGTTGCTGTCATTTTTGACGTCGATCAGATTGTTCGCGTAGAACGTCGCTTTTTCCTTATCGCTATCGGTGAGTTCATAAGAAAGCGCGCGGGTCAGCGATAATTCGGCCGTGAAGGCGCTTAAGTTGCTATCGGTGTGGGCGAATTGGAAGAAAAGTTTGGCCAGTTTCGGCAATTTCGTCTTCGAAGAAATGAAGCAATAGGAATTATTTTGGCTGACGAGCGTTTGTTTTTCGCCTATCTTGCTGGCATCCGCTTTAGGAATGGACATAAAGCCATAACGTTTATCGGCTTTACCAGTGCCATACATCCCTTGAACGGTATTGAATGTGTCCGTTGCTTCATTCTCCCACCAAGCTCCATCGAAGAGCATGGCGTATTGATCGGAATGAAGGCTGTAATTGGTGATGAAATTCGACTGAGCCTCATCGACTGTGCCGGCGGTGCTATCCATATGCGAGGTTATCTTCTTCATGAACTGAAGGGCTTTGAGCTTGCCCTCTTGCTTCTGAACCAAATATCCATTGTCATCGTTTATCGCGGTGTTTTCGGTCGTCGCCACCCCATTCTCTATGGAAGTGACCAAAGGGATGGTGCCACTTAATGAATAGGCGGCTCGCGTATTGGCATAACCTTCGAAATCGCTCCAATATGATGTCAAAGCGCGAGAGACATACGGGAGGCCGTTATTAAGCGAAGAGGAATAAGAGAAAGCGTTCTTGCCATCGCCTTCAATCGCATCGATGAGCTTATAGAATTGCTCATAAGTCGAAGGCAAGCCATCGTCATAATCGCCCTCTTTGCCGTTTGGGCCGGCTGATTTCTTAGCCGTCTTCGAGTCGACGAAAGTTCCGGATGGGCTGAAGAAGTAATTCTGTTCTTCAAACAAATCATAATCGTAGATCAATCCATATAATCCGTCATAGAAGGGAATCGCATAATATTTGCCGTCTTTGGCCGTCAAATATTCCTTCATATCGGAAGAAAGCTTGTCTTCGATCGACTTCGTTTCGCCGAAATCGGTCAATTTTTCGGTGACGATGTCGCTGATATCGAGGAAATTGCCTTTGTTGACGTGATCGAAATAAGAGACGTCCTCAGTGAAGTAGACATCTTGTTGAAGGGCTCCGTTATAAAGATCGCTGCCGTTATAGGCGCGGTTTGGCAAAACTCTGACCACGACGCCAGTCTTGCCGTCTTCAAAAGAAACATCCTTGTATTTATCAGCGAAGCGCTTGCCGAGTTCGCTAAGCCAATTCGATCCTAAACCGCCATCGTAGGTGGCGACGAGGAGCACGCTCTTGCCTTCGACGTCAACGTTATCATCTCTCACCGTTCCGCATGACGCCAATAAGGTGGCCGCCATTAGCGGAAATACGATTTTCTTCATTTTCATATTCTCTTTCCTCCGTTGTTCTTTTTGATTCCCAGCCATTAGCGAAAAGCATGGAAGGGGTTACAATCATGGGTATTTTAAAGCATCGCCCATTTCATTTTTGCATATACCTCTTAAAAAATTGCGTTTTTTTATCTCTAGGAACGTTCTTTTGCGCATACGTATGGGCTCGCGGCGCTTAAAGTTAGAGTTCATCGCAACTTTTCGCTTTCAAACGTCGGAAAACCTTCATTAATCGACGTTCTTCTCATTTTGCTTTTTTATAATTAAGCGAGCGTATCGAGGAAAAAATGGCGAAAGCGAAAAACCATCGATGTCATATAAAACCTAAAATTTGCTCTTTTTTATCATTGAAAAAACAGAAAAGCCGTCTATTTACGTATTTTCTATACATTCACATAACATTTTTTCGCAATTCACTTATTGAGATTCCGTCTAAAAGGCTATAATTGAGACATGAACCTATATAAGCTCGACGCCGAAGATCCTTCGCTCCCCGTCGCATCGCACCAAATCTTTCGCGATTATCCTTGTTTCCACACCCACGATTATTGGGAATTCTTCATCGTCACGGACGGTTCCTATCGTCATGAAATAAATGGGTTGACCTTGAAAGCGGGCGTCGGCTCCGCTTTTTTGATAAGACCTAATGACTATCACGCAATATTTAACGATGGCGAGAAAGCCGGCCATTTGAATATCCTGATCCGCCAAGACGAGATGGCAAGCACCTGCGATTTCATATCCCCTGCCATGATTTCAGAATTGACGAAGCCGAAAGTGCTAGAAGTATCGGTGTCCCCTCGACAAACCGAGAAGATAATGGACATTTGCAATTTGCTGCGCTTCGGAAAATTCGAAAACGAGGATCTCCGCAAAATCTATTCCCAACTCTTGATAAACGACATCATCTCGCTTGTTTTTGAGCAAAACGTTCCTTTGGAGAATGAGCGGCCGAAGTGGCTAAACGAGATAATAGCCGAGATGCAACGTATCGAAAACGCCTCTTGGAGCGTCGGCGACGTCTTGGCCAAAGTCGATTATTCACACGCTCATTTCGCTAAGCTTTTCAAACGTTATATGGGGATGTCGCTTGTCTCATATCTAGCGATCGTGAAAATGAACGCCGCCCACGATTACCTTCTTCATAGCGACCTTTCAATCAGCGAAATCGCCGCAAATCTCGGCTATGATTCGAATTCGCACTTCAACCACGTCTTCCATAAACACTATGGCTTATCGCCATCGCAATATCGGAAGGAAAAGAAAAAGAAAAGCGAATCCAAATAGGATTCTTTCGTCCCCTATGCCGCTTATTTGGAGATGGCGCGACGAAGTTTGTCGCAGGCGATATTCGCATCGGCGATATCGCTCAAACGGATCTTTTCGTCGTTTTTCAAGAGAACCTCGATCGTCCCGGATTTATAATAGCCGCCAAAGAGGCGCCCTCCGCCAAACGACAAACGGCATTTGACGTCTTTTATCTCGCTCAATTCGATGGTTTTTCGTTTATATTCGCTTAACACCACTTTATCGTCATTAAGCGTGATGGCATCGCTTTTCTTTGCGAATTCTAGCACGGTGAAAATTAACAAGACGAGCGCAAGGGCCAAGATAACGAAAGCGATGGCATAGAGCAAAGAATCGGGTTTCGTGGCGGCAAACAGGCTATAAAACTCCCATACGTCAACGGCAAGCATCGAGAGAAACATAATCAGAAGCAAATATTTCTTCCACTTTATCCTTTTGGCTATCGTCTCCATTTATGGACCCCCTTCTTTTGTCGATTTCTCAATAGACACAGGAATTATAAGGCAAAAAGAAGACTTTGGTTAGACGACAGATAACGCGTCTAAGTCTTTGTATAGAACCGCACCAATCACTCCAAAACATATTTATCAATGCCGTTTTCTGTGTTTTTTGCCTATCACAGCATCCTTTGGCCCGATGAAAACCTCGAAAGACAACAGTGAGGTTCATTTTTTCAAGCGCAAAGCGTTTCAAAAACAAAGAATTGGAGGAAAAAATTGTGCTAAAACACAAAAATTTCCGCTAATTCGATGATTATGGCCAATCTTCTCCATCAAATCTCAACGTTTTAGCCATCGGCCTCTCGTTAAACTCCGGCCCTTATTCAACCAATTCACGCATTGGAAACGAAAATTTGTATTGCTTCGTTTTCACCCATTTTCGAATGCGAATTCCAAATCGGCAAACCATTGGTATCTTCAATGTTCAGCCATATGGACTCAATCACAACACTTGATGCCATTTCACCATCGTGTGTTTCAATCGCCTCACCATTTCGCACGGAAACCCCATGTTTTTGCCGATTACGATTGCTTAAGACCAATGTGAAACATGCAAAATAAGAAAAAATCACTCAACTTGAGTGACTTTCTTTCGTTTTGAGCGTCTCGCGTGTTCTTAGAGAAAATTCTGGCGGAGGAATAGGGATTCGAACCCTAGCTGGGCATAGACCCACTATCGGTTTTCAAGACCGACCCCTTCAGCCACTTGGGTATTCCTCCAAACTGGTGGTCCATGTTGGGCTTGAACCAACGACCCCACCCTTATAAGGGGTGTGCTCTAACCAACTGAGCTAATGGACCAAAAATCCAGCGTTCGTATTATAAGCGCCTCCAAGTCGTTAAGAAAGAGAAAAACTACTCAAATCGACCTAAACGCTGGAAAAATCGGATGATATCACTCCTTTAAGAGGGCTTCGAGCTGGTTCAAAAGTTCTTCCATCCTCTTAGGGCACGCTTCAAAAGTGGCCTTGTCCAAGAAATCGACGTGGGCGCGTTTCACTTCCTCTATCGGGAAATCGCTTCCGCCCATCTTCAACAAGGAAACATAGTCGTCGAAAGAATCTTTCACCCCTTCTTTCACCCTCTCATAGATTAATAACGACGCTGTGAAGCTCGTCGCATATTGGTAAACGTAGAAAGGCGTGTAGAAAAGATGGGGGATATAGGCCCAGACAAGGGGCTTCAAAACCTCTTCGGAGATGTCAATCCCATAATATTCCTTATACAAATCGGTCATGATTTGGCTTAGGACCGCGTAATTGATCGGCTCGCCTTTCTCCATTAGCAAAGAGGCGCGATATTCGTATTCGCCAAAGAGGGTTTGGCGGTAAAAAGTCGAGCAAATCTCGTCTATCGCCTTCTGAAGGAGATAGATTTTGTCGTTCTTATCGAGCTTATCGCTTCTAAGAAGATAGTCCAAAAGGTTATGCTCATTGAAGGTGCTTGCGATCTCAGCGACGAAGATCGTGTAGTTTTGCTTGGCGAGAGGCTGCGCTTCCTCGCTATAAAGGGTATGGATGCTATGGCCGGATTCATGGGCCAAGGTGAAGACGTCGTCCAGTTCGCCTTCGAAATTCATTAGGATATACGGATGGATGTTGGCCCCGCCATTGCTATAGGCGCCGCTGCGCTTGCCGCTTTTGGGGTAGACGTCGATATAGCCTTCTTTATTGACTTCCTTGGCTTTTTCTTGGAAATCGGCAGGGAAATGCTTGATGGAATCGAAGAAAAGGGATTGGGCTTCTTGGAAGGTGTATTTCTTATCGCTTTTGGCAAGTTGGAGGAAGCGGTCATATGAGCGGTGCTTCTCTAGGCCCAGCGTTTTCCTCCTTAATTCGTAATAACGTTTTAGCGGAGCGCTGCCTTTTTTGGCCGCTTCGATGAGATTCAAGAAGACTTCCTTTGGAATCTTATTGCCTTCCAAATGGGATTCCAAAATGCTCGGATATCCCCTCGATTTCATCTCCGCGAGCTCGGATTTGAGGACGTTGTTATAGATTTCGCCATAAGTGTGCTTATGGGCGTCGTAATAATGGTATAAGGTGTCGAAGATGGCTTTCCTATCATCGGCGTTTTTAGCATCTCTAACGAGTCCAGACCAATTGCTTTGCGTCACCAAAACCTCGCTGCCGTCGCTTAGTTTTGCTTTCGACGGCGTCAAATCGGCGACGCTTAAGGAACTATACAAATCGCCTCCAGCTCCTAATAATGGGCTATAATTCGACAAAAGCCTTTCTTTCTCGGCACTTAGGACGTGCTTTTGCCCTAAGAACAATTTCTTCATTTGGAAATCGTATTCGTTCACTTCCGGATGCTTTTCGAAGAATTTCGCGACTTTCTCTTCCCCTATCGCCAAAATCTCAGGCTCGACATAGGAAGCGACGCTGATGAAGTTCTCTAGCGCAAGTTGCACCTTGCTTTCCCTTTCCGTCGCGGCGACGTTCTTCTTATCGAGATCGCTAAGCGAAGCGGCGTACATATAGACCTTTTGGAGCAACGCATTCACCTCGTGATCGAGTTTGAAATAAGCCAAAAGGCCTTCCTCGGTCCCAAGTTTCCCCTCTAGTTTCGCGACTTCGGGCGTATAGACGTCCTTGAACTTCGCCAAATCGGCTTCGAAAGACGCCTCATTTTCGTATAACGGCGTCAAATCCCACGTTTCTCTCATATATTTTCCTCTCTATTGAATCCTCTTTAGATCGTCGACATCAGAAGTGATGTTTCTCCCATCCATTAGGTTGACGGTCGCCGTTTTCTCGTTTATCGAGACGATGACTCCCCTCTTCTCATCCTTCGTCAAGACGACGTCGCCCACGGCCAAATAAGTCCTCGGCGCATCGTAATCGCTTAGATTCGGTTTCGTCGGCTCTTCTTTTTCCTCATAGACGACGTGCGGATTGGACGGATAAATTTGTCCCATCGAAGGATTCCTGACGGAATAGACGATCATAAGGATCCCGGCGATCAGGTTAACGAAGAATATCGATATGATCCCCATCGTCAATATGACCGTTTTCGATTCCTTTTTCCTAAGCAAGAAGAAAAGGGAAATAAGGCCGACGACAACGGCCAAGACGGCGATTGCGATATATATGCCGTCATAGACCTGCTTAGAAATCGGGAATTCCATCCCGTATTCCTTAAACGTCGCGACAATCGTCGCGTATTCGTTTCCAAGGACGTTTGTTATCCCCATTATGACGTTGGCTATCATGCCTATCACCAAAAGCACTATCGCTGCTATTTTCATTTTTAGTCTCCTTTCATAGCCATGCCTATTCTATACGAAAAAGCGCTATATTACTAAACATATGCGACTAAAATATCGAACAATATAGGGAAGCGCTTTCAGAAAAAACGTTTACGAAAAATTTTTATTTTCGCCATAATCCAGGCGTTCAAAACCACAGTTGTACCGCCTTAGGGAAGACGTTGGCTCTCTAAGGAGGATAAGACATAAATTCGGAAACATATCTTAAAGATGAGAAGATGGGGAAGCTCGAATCGTCTAGCGAATCCATGGCCGTCGAAAATGCATCGAACGAAGCCGAGAAAGCGTTAGAGACGAAAGAAAACCGCGTTTGAAGCGGATTCCAATCGATAAAAGCCAGATTTCTTCAACGAGAATCTGGCTTTTTTGTAGCTGACACGAACAAATTGCGCAATTTATTCATTTCGCATTTTTAAAAATTATTTAAATTTGCGAAATAATGTCACTGATTCAATAACCATCTGGCTATATCGATTATGCGTATTCCTTGATAGTCTTTTTCGTCGTCCTTGGTTCTCGCTATCAATATTTTCGGATATGAGTCCCTGATTTGCTTCAAAGGGGTCACTTCCCTTTCGAACGTATCGTTATTGGTTATATCGTCGCTCACTTGGATATACGTCTTTTTCCCATCCTTCAAACACACGAAATCGATCTCTTTGTCATACAGCTTGCCGATATACACCTCATATCCCCTTCTAAGAAGTTCCATGGCGACGATGTTTTCATAAAGATGTCCCCTATCGAGGTATCTATTTCCGAGAATCGCCTTTCTGAAGCCAACGTCGGCCAGATAATATTTCTTATCCGATTCCAAATATTTGTTGCCTTTCACATTGTATCTTTGGATGGGGTAAAACAAAAAGCTTTTGCAAAGGTAATCTATATAGCTCGCGCACGTTTTATCGTTCGTTTTGTAGGATGATGACGTGAGTTTGTTGGCGATATTCCTTATTGAGGTCCGATTCCCGACGTTATCCATTAGGAATTCGTAGATCATCTTCAGCAAATCGCGGTTATCGATGTTGTATTTATCGACGATATCCCTGACTATCGTCGTCTTGACGATGCTTTCAAGATATTTAAGTGAATCCTTCTCATTCCTATATAGATACGCTCCAGCCATACCTGTCGAATTGAAGTATTTGTCGAACGAATCATCTATATCCGACGATGGGTAATACTCCATATATTCAGAAAAGGAAAACGGATACATGTCAATCTCAAAGACTCTACCACCAAATAACGTCGCGAGATCGCTGCTTAACAAGAACGCGTTTGAACCGGTTAGGTATATGTCGTATTTCTCTTCTTCATATAGGCTGTTGATGGCTTTTTCGAAGCCGTCGCATAATTGAACCTCGTCAATCAGAAGATAATTCTTTTTGTCCTTTACGAAATGAGACGAAACATATCGATAAAGCGCATCTTCATCAAGCAACCCCTCATATTCTTTCAAATTCAACTTGATGTGGATCACATTGCAATCCTTGCCAAGCAAATATTCATGAAAAGCATCCATGAGCTTCGATTTGCCGGATCTTCTTATTCCGGTTATGACTTTGATGTCAGGTATATCCATGACATCGATTAGTTTGTTCAGATAATTCTTTCTTTCGATCAGCTTCATATCGACATCCTCAGTTAGATTATACTATATTTCGCATTTTTGAAAATTATTTAAATTTGCGAAATGAAAATTGCAGAGACTTATCTCTTTATTTCGTTTTCGATCCAGAAGATTTCGAACGGCATCAAATTGGACCATATTATAGAGCCTTATTTTGAATTGGCTCTTAACGCATAAAAATAATAGCGGCCACCATGATGATGACCGCTATTTCGTTGTTTGTTGGTGGCTGAGGGGGGACTCGAACCCTCGACATACCGGGTATGAGCCGGTTGCTCTAACCAACTGGGCTACTCAGCCGCAACGTGTATATTAGCGAATCGCCTCGCCTCATTCAAGCAAAAAGAGCGTCCTCGCACCAATTTTCAAACGAAAACGGGAGAAAATAAGAAAAAGGCCAAGGTTTTTAAGCCTTAGCCTATGACAATAATCGTTACTCAATCGTGTAATTGATGACGATGCTATCGTTTTTGCTGGCGTAGCTTGCTTCATCGACGAGGTAGAAATAACCAACATCCGAAGCGATTGTGTAGGTATACGTCAATCCATCGATGGTCGGCGTCACTTCTTTCGCCGAATCCGTCTCTTTGATGATGGATGAATCCACATATAGGCTCAAAGCGCCATAATAGGATCCTGCCTTTGAACTCACGTTAACAACGATCGAATTGATCTTTCCCAAATCCGTAACGTTATACATGTAGCCACTCGTTTTCTTGAACTGAATGTATCCCGCGGTGCTCGCCACATAGGCGTATTTGAATTTGATGTTGCCCTTCTTGAGCACGGTGTCGCTTTCATTATATCTACCTCCGACGTCTGGGAAATCCTCAGCCGTAAAGGTCATCGCGTAATCCCCTGGCGTCAACGCGACATAGCTTTTGAATTGAGCGAGGAAATAGCCTTCGACTGCTATATATTCGATTTCCACGCCCAATACTGCGTTCGTTGCCGTTCCATCATCGCTAGACACGGCAAAGCCCTTTTCCGTGAGCTTTGCTTCATAGGCCGAAACGTAATCGTCGTCGGTCACGTTCTCGTCGAAATAGCCTCCGACGTAGTAATATTCGCCGGCACCGCCGTCGTCATAGCCGTCGTACTTCTCCCCTTCCGCAAGCTCAAAAGATGGGAAATTGCTTTCCGACAAAGATAGTCCCAAAGTGGAATTGATCATCTCATATGGAAAAGCCTCGTAAGTGGCGCTTATATCCTCCACCCAAGCGCAGACCTCGAATTCGTTGTCGTCGTTATAATCGGTTTGGACCCATAGGACGTAGTCTGTGCCATCAGCCGCCGTGACATCCTTATAGTAAAAATAATAGGCATAGTCTCCATCGCTGCCGTCGGAAGAATTGTCTTCGTCATAGACGTAATCGTTGGACGAAAGGATGGCACCATATTGGACGGTCAAGTCGCCGCACTCCGAATCGACGAGGATAAAGCAAACTTCGTCATCATCGGAGCCGCTCCATTCGGTCGTGTAATTCGCCGTGACTCCAAGAGGGAAGGGAATGGTCACGCCTTCTGGCAAGTATCCATTCATGATGGTCAAATCGTCTTCGCTCCAAGAGGTTGGGTCGCTTGAAGAATCATCGGGGGCGATGGTGATATCGGGAGAGGCGCTAGACGAAGAGGCGGCGTTTTCATCGCCGCAAGCGGATAAAATCGAAGCAGACAGTACGAGAATCGGAAGAAGACGTTTCAATTTCATGTTTTTACCTCACGGCCGACATTATACAAAAAAGCCCATGCGAAATGGGCATTTTGTATGTTTTTCGGAGATTATCGTTTGTTGGACATCTCGGATAAACGGTCTTTCATGATGACCTCCATCGCTTTTTGAAGATACATGAAAGGCTTCGAAACATCGTCGATTGAATCCGAGCAATCGTTGTCAAGCCAGTTTATCAAGACGTTATAAAGGGCGCCGGCGATGAAATAAGCCACGTATTTGTCGAGTTTGACGGGCAGATTGTCCAAGAATTCGGAAGAGAGGAATTTCAATAGCTCATTATCGAGATGAGCCCTTCTTAGCGCTTTATTGACTTCCATGTTCGCTTTGAAATAAACGAATAGGCTTAGGATTATGACATCATTGCTCACTGGAGCCCCATCGATTATCGTTTGCTTCATGAAACGGTCTTTGGCCATCACGAAGTAACGGATCAAGATGTCCTCTTTGCTCTTGAAATGGCGGTAATACGTGACGCGGCTCACGCCTGCTTTGGCAACGATGTCGGTGATGGAAATAGAATCGTAATCCATCGTTTTCATGAGTTCCAATAATGCGTTGGTTATTTGCAAAGGGATGTTCTTCTGTTTCATTTTCTCTCCTTTTTCGCTTATTTGAAGCTTATATGAAACATATTAATACATCGTGTAACATCTCTCAAGAATAAAAAACACATGTATCAAAAAATGTTTCTTATTTATGCAATCGACTTCTCTTTATGAAGATATTAAGGATGCAATTGGCGCCCCGAACAGGAGTCGAACCCGTAACCCTCAGATTCGAAGTCTGATACTCTATCCAGTTGCGCTATCGGGGCGTGGGAACATTATAAGTTAAGAGAAAGGAAACCGCCACAATCCTAAAGCGCCAACGCCCATTAAGCGGACTAGCCTTTATGATTCCGCTTCCGCTTTCAATATTTTCGAAAGCAATTCTCGTTTTGTTTCAAAAGCGCAATCTCTTCTTTGTTTTTAGATAACGACGATATGCGTCATAAAAAGCCGATGATTATCGAATTTATTAAGTTTCATAATGAATTTAATCTTTTTAGCCGATGCAACAAAATCACCAAAGTTAGCAACAATAACGCATACTATAGGAATAGCGTCGCAATTAGAATAATATTGCGATGTTGTAAGCGCTACCAAAAGTAGCGGTGATGCGTTTGCATCAGGAGGAAAAACATGTCCAAGGCAAAGAAAAAACTCTTAATCGCCTTTTCGGCGGCCGCCATCTGCGGCGTTTTAGCCGGATGCGGCAGAGAAGACGACGCCCAGCAATCGATCGATTCGACGAAAACTCAGTTATACGTCAAATACTATAATGGCGGCTTAAGACGCGAATGGATCGACGAAATCTGCAGCAATTTCGAAAAAGATTATGCCGATTATTCGTTTGAAACCGGAAAAGTCGGCGTCCAGATCATGAAGGAATTCGAAAAACTTCCGATCACCGCCGATGCGTTGCCGTCAAACCAATATAACGTCTATATCATGGAGGGCGTCGATTATTTGAATTTCGTCTCAAAGAACACTTTGATGGACATCACCGACGTCGTGACGAGCAAAGCTCCGATTAACGCCACCGAAAAGGAAGAGATGACGATCGAATCGAAGATGTACGCCGATTCCCGCGATTTCTATAACCTTGGCACGGACACGAGCCCTCGTTATTACGGCATTCCATTCTACGAGAACGCCTGCTCGATCAATTATAACGTCGATCTCTTCGACGATAGATGCTATTACTTCGCCAAAGACCAAACGGCCGAGGGCTGGAGCGAAGACGACCTTAATTCCTATGAAAAGGTATCTGACCTCTTCGTCACTTCATTAGATGAGGAGAAGTCGCTTGGGCCAGACGGCAAAACCGGGACGATCGACGGTGTTGACTACTCCTGGGACGATGGACTTCCAGCCACCCTTGCGGATTTCCGTGCTTTATTGACCTATATGTCAAGCGACGGCGTCACCCCCATCGCTTGGAATGGATACGAAACAGGATACCTCACCTCATTGGCCTTAAGCGCTTGGGTCCGTTCGACCGGATATGAGGAGATGAAAAACATCCTGACATTCTCGGGAACGAGTACCAAAATCCTCGATTTGGATAACGATTACCATCCGAAAAAAGATAGCGATGGGAACTATATCTACGGTAGCAATCTCGAGGTGAACTCCGCCACCGTCGGCAAAACCCACCGACAGAAAGGATTGCTAGACGCCTGCGAATTCGTCGACGCCATCACATGTGACAAAGACCATTACCTCGGTAAAGGCATGACCTCATCCTTTATGCATACGGACGCCCAGGAATGTTTCGTCAACGGCATGGACGATCTTGAATTGGTCGACAATAGCCCGATTGGGATGTTAGTCGAAGGGACTTGGTGGAATAGCGAAGCGACCGGTTTTTATAAAGGGAATGACAAGATGACCAAAAAGTTCGGCATCATGCCGATTCCTCACGCCACCGCCGCCCAAATCGGCTCTCCGAACGTCTCTCTTTGCGATCGCGATTCCTCAATATTCATCAACGCCAAAACGCCGTCGAACCGCGTCGAAGCGGCCAAAACCTTCGCCGCTTATTTGAATAGCGACCGTTCGATGAACACCTTCTCTCGCTACACCGACATGGTCCGCTTAATGGATTACGAATTGACCGATGAAACCCTATCGGAAATGACTTATTATGGCAATCGCGTCAACAAATTCTTCCACGATCCGAACACCAAGCATCTCGATTGGCGTCCTCTCACCGAAAGCGCAGCCACCAAAACAAGCGCTTTGGGATACCGCAAATGGGGATTCTCGATCGATGCGAGCAACGACAACCCCTTCGATATCCTCATCAAAGGAAAAGCCAGCGATGGCGTCGATTTATTCGCGAAAATCAACAAATACTACGACGTTAGCTGGTCCGCTTAATTCATTTCGAAAGAGAACGTATGTTTTCCAGAAGCCTCAAATCCTCACATGTCGGCTGGTTTAACCGCAATGGGAAGATTTTCTATGGCTTGATGATTTTCTTGCCGGTCCTTCAATTCGCCATCTTCTATATCTTCGTCAACTTCAACTCCATTCTCTTGGCATTCCAAAAATATTCAAATTTCGGCGGTGTTGAAGTGAGAACGTGGGTCGGACTCGACAATTTTGCCGAAATATGGAAGATCTTCACAACCGATCCAGGTCATACAATCCAAAACCTCAT
Source organism: uncultured Staphylococcaceae bacterium (assembly GCA_964497235.1). GTDB lineage: Bacteria > Bacillota_I > Bacilli_A > RFN20 > CAG-826 > UBA4951. The sequence goes on along the minus strand of CAZCCJ010000005.1, from coordinate 31,531 downwards.
TAAAAATACCTTCATCTTCTTTTTGGTCGACGTTTTGATCGTTATGCCGCTGACTTTGCTTTTCGCCTATTACATCTATAAAAAATCTTTCATGGCTGGTTTCTTCAAGGTGATGCTCTTCCTTCCTAGCATCGTTTGCTCGATGGTCTTCGTCATCTTCTACCAATCCTTCGTCGAACGCGTGATTCCGGAGATCATCAACGCCATGAGTTCCGGCGATCCGATCAATACGATTATGGGGAACGGCGATGTTTTTTCCATGCTTGCGCTCATCTTTTTCTGCGTATGGATCAATATCTCAAGTTCGATATTGCTGTATTTGAACGCCATGTCGAGCATTCAGACGTCTTTGATTGAGGCCGCCAAAATCGACGGCGCAAGCGAATTCGAAATCTTCTGGCATATAATTCTGCCCGGCTGCTACAAAACGATCGTCTCCCTATTCATCATCTCGATTGCCGGCACGGCATCTAACCAAGCCTTTTTGTTCTCCTTCTACGCCGGCAACGCCCCAAGCGAGATGCAGACTTTGGGTTACTACCAATTCATGCTCGTCATCTCAAGCGGGCAGGAAAACCCCGTCTCCTATCCTATCGCCAGCGCTTACGGCGTCATTTTGACTTTGATAATTGCGCCTCTAACGTTTATATCTCGCTATTTGCTCAACAAATTCGGACCGAGTGAGGATTGATATGTTTGCCAGAAACGCGAATCTATTTCCGAAAAAACGCAAAAAGCCAACCGTCTTTGACGTCTTGGTCTTCATTTTGCTTTCTCTTTATACCATTTTTCTCTTCTATTTGCTTTTATGGGCTCTCATGTCGTCTTTCAAGTCGCAGCGGGCCTTTAACCTCGATCCAGCCGGTTGGTTCAATGATTTCAGCCTCAACAGCTATTCCAGCGTCTTCACGCATCTAAGGGTTTGGGTCACCAAAAACGGCGTCGGCAAATACGTATATATCGAGCAAATGTTCCTTTACTCCATCCTTTATGCCGGCGGTTGCGCGATCATCCAAACGTTAGTAACCGCGACAGTCGCCTATTTGACGTCGAAATACAAATGCCTGTTATCCAAAATCGTCCATTATTCGGTGATTGTCACCTTGATTCTGCCAATCGTCGGAAACATGTCGTCGATGATTCAGGTCCTCAGGGCTCTCCATCTATACGACACGATGCTTGGGATGTATGTCTTGAAGTTTGGCTATGCGAATATCTATTACCTCATATTCTATGCCGCTTTCAGCAAAATCCCGAAAGACTATACGGAATCCGCTTTAGTGGAGGGCGCCGGGCATTTTAAGATCTTCACGAGAATAATGCTGCCGATCGTGACGCCTCTATTGGGAACCGTCTGCCTGCTGCTATTCATCAACTATTGGAACGATTATCAGGTTCCATACGTTTATTTGCCTTCCGATCCGACGGCCGCCCTTGGCTTATATGCCATTCTCAACGTGGAAACGGAAATCGCCGAAACGCCGTTCAAAATCGCATCGGGCATCGTCGTTTTCGTTCCAATCCTCATCATCTTCCTCATCTTCAAAAACAAAATCATGGGGAACATCGAAGAAGGCGGTATCAAAGGCTAAGCCGGCGCTTGCCTATAGTTCGAATTCGTAATTGCCTTGATATGAGACGTGGTTTTCCTTTACGCCAAGCAATTCCATCCACTCTCTCGTGACTTTTTCGCCATGCATCCTTAGACGCGACTCAAGAACCAAATACCCCTTGTCTTTTAGATAAGCTGGCTTCTCTTCCTCGTCGTAAAGCCATTTCGGCGCATTCCATAAGGCGATGGTCGGCTGGATTTTCCTATACGCCTCAAATGAAACGCCCATATGCCCATGGTGCGCCATCTGGCAATAATAGGAATGGAGTCTGTCGCCGTTTTCGAAAAGAAGGTAATCGCCGCCGATGGGCCCTAAATCGCCTAGGAATAGAATATCCTTCTTAGGCCCTCTGACCTTGATTACCAAGCTGGAATCGTTATCGAGATTGTCATATAGACCCTCGTGAATGGAATATAGGCACTCGAAATGCAAATCGTCTATATTGAAACAATCTCCTTGTTTCAAAATCGTCGTTTTCTCCGCAAAACGCCACTTAATCGAATTGAAACGCGGCAACATCTCATTCAATTCGCGATGGAAATAATCGGGGTCTGGAGGGTTTTCGACCTTCATCAACGAATCGTAATCGGGGAAATTGAAAATGACTCTCTCGATATCGAAAGGAACATCATTCCCCTCGTATAGCGAAACGAATCCGTCGATATGATCGTCATGCGGATGGGTAAGAATCCAGGCTTTGATGGGAGCGTCTTTGACCACTTCCTTGAGCAACGGCATATCCTCTCTTCTCCCACCGTCTATCACGATGGCGCCCCCGAAGGAAGTGAAAAGGACATAGGACATGTTGAACGCGTCCTTTTCTTTTAGGAGCACCCCTTTCGCCATTTTATATCTCCCTTTCGAAATACGGATGGAAGGAGACCGGGTTCTTCCCTTGGCATTTTATCTTGCCTAGGACCGCTTTCGCGGCCGCAACTTGGCTTGGATAGGTGCTAGAGAAAGCGTTGACATACGTCTTCAAATATGGGAAATCGTAGAGTTTGTACGGATCTCCAAAGGATATGAAGACGAATTTCGGATGCCTCAGGACATAGCCTCGCCAGAAGGTCATTATGTTATACCATCCGACTCTCATTGTGCCGCCATGGTAATCGTTTGAGCTTATCTTCGAGCAAGCGATCACGGCATCGTATTTGTCTATTATCTTTTCGACGTCGAGATAGTCGATATTGAATATCTCATCCACTTCTAAGCCATACGATTCAAGCGTATCTTTGAACGCCTTTAGCTCATCGCCTTCCGGATTCCTATGGAAATACGGCTCAAAAACGTCGAGCATCAGCACTTTTTGTCCCTTATTAAGATTCAAAGGCAATACATTTTGGACGTTTCTCACGATTTTGATGGCTTTGGAGGCGATGTCCTCCCCGATTTCCTCGATCTTTCTCGTTGATTCTTTTTTGACGACGAATCCTTTGTCGAGCAAATGGAGTTTTTCCTTCATGCGCAAAATCCGCGTGACGGCATCGATCACCCTTTCTCTTTTTATTCGGCCATCATGAAGGGCCGAAAGCAAAGTGTCGAAATCATTTGGTTCTGGAAAAAGAACCATATCCCCACCGGCGTTGATGAAATTGATGGCGATGTCTTCCGTCTTTTCAACTCTCGCCGCCACCCCTATCATCGCCATCGAATCGCTTACAACGACGCCATCGAAACCGAGTTTCCCCTTCAATAGCTTCGTAATGAGATTATACGATTGGCAAGCGGGTTTGGGCCCAAAGATCGGGTCGATTTCGTCTTCGAAGCAAGGAAGAGATGAATGGCCTACCATCACGCTACAGGAACCGGCTTCGATCAAGGCTTTATAGACCTTGCCATAGCTCGCCATCCATTCTTCTTGGCTCATATGATTGATGGTCGTTAAGAAGTGCGAGTTTCTCGAATCCACGCCTTCGCCAGGAAAATGCTTGATGGTTGCCGCCATGTTGCCGTTTTTCTGTAGTCCTTTGACATAAGCGCTCGCTAAGCGTATCACGGCGTCTGGATCATCGCTAATCGCCCTGACATTGACAGTCGGAGACTCAAAATTCAACGAAAGGTCGACAATCGGCGAGAAATTGTAATTCATTCCGCATTCGCGACATCTTTCGCCAATCGCAACCCCAGCTTCATAGACCAAATCTGGATCATTCGCAGCGCCCCACGCCATCTCTTGCGTCAAAGTCGGCTCTCCTATGATCATCGAGCCCGGCCCCTCTTCGACGTCAGAAGCAACTAGAACCGGAAGCGGCGCATATTTCTCGGCCGTTTCCTTATATTTCTTTATTTGCTCCACCGTCATTCCTTTGAAAAAGAAGGCGCCAGGATGAATATGTTTGAATATCTTCTCGTTTTTCTCAAAATCATCCTTGCCATAGACGTCATAGCAAAGGAGCTGCCCGATTAATTCTTCATCGGAAAGCCCATCGACAATTTTATGAATATCCATGCAAAACCCCCTTATTTTTCGCTTAGATATAACGGAGTCGATTGAAGGGTGACGGTAGAATCAGGACCCCACGAATAGAATTTGCCCATTACGGATTGGAGGGTATCGCCTTCATTGATCGTCACTTCCTTGATATAGCTGCTCACGAACACATTATTGCCGAAATCGGCGGCGGTAGAGCTATCCACGAAAGCTATGATCGATAGGCGATATTTATAATCGCCAATCTGGCGAAGTTCGAAATAGTTCCACATCTCATGGGTTTTGCCCCCATTGACGCACGTCGTGAGATTTAGTTCGTTACCACCGTCAAGGCCGAACGTGAATCGGTCCTCAGTGGATGAATAATGGTATTCCTTGGCTTTGACGAAGAAGGAAATCATATCGATTTTGGCGTCATATAGATTCAGGGCGGCGAATAATTCTGTGCCATAGCCGCCAGTGAAGCTTCCTTCGGACAATGGCATTCCTAAATACGTGTCGTTAATCGCCCCAAAGGAAAGGAGCGCGCTGTCGAGTTTCTTCGACTCATGTTTCACGATCGAACAAGAACGAACGGTATCGGTTGAAACGCCGTCTTTCGCTAACGCTAGCGACGAGATATCGACATCGCCTGGCACATACGTCGTGACATGCTCGAAACATCCGCCGACGATCGAACCAGCCAAAGGATAAATGCAATTTCTATAGGATTCTTCAAGCGAATTGTCATAACTTGCGGCCACGAAATAAACGGCCGAGTCCTTAATGATGCCGCCATTTAGCGTTCCCACCATTGCTCCAGAAGGAACGTAAAGCTGAGACTTATATGTGGCGCGAACTATTACGTTTTCGATCAAGCCGGCATCCATGACATCGGCGATTCCGGATAAGCCAGTCGAATAATCGCAGATGCCAACCTCTATTTCAACGTTCCTAAGGGTTCCGGAGAAATTCTTAAACAAGACGCCCATGTCGTTATCAGCGCTATAAAGGAGCTTGCCGCTATCCGAAAGAGAATAGACCCGATGGCCCAAGCCGTTTAAGCGGCCAGAGAAGGAAGAAATATTCAAAGGCGAAGAGATTTTTATATCATCGCTTAGATAATATGATCCGGTATCGCTCATGGCCGCCAATTCGGAGGCGGTGCTTACGGCTTTCATAGTTATGCCATGGACACTCATATTGCCCGAAATCGAAGAGATATCCTCTTCCCAATCGTCGAACTTCTCGTTCTCTCCTAAGGTCGCTTCGTAAGCGGTCTTTGCGGCGGAAAGCTGCTCGTCGCTAAGCGAGGAGCCGTCATAAACCTTCGCTTCGTAGACTTTGTTATCGCCATTATAGAAACGGACGGTGTAACTATTGAGATCAACCCCTTCCACCACGATTTCAAAATCCTTGTGTGGATTGCTGACCGAATAGCTTCCATCGGAGTTTTTCGTGAGCTTCGTTTTGACGCCATCGATCAACGAATAGACGAGCATCGAATCACTTGAGTTGCTATATTTATCATCGAGCTCGACATTGAAACGATATTCGTTTTGGAAATAAGGCACTTTGTCTTCAGCGTTTTTAAGAGCCGAAGACATGTTGCAAGAGAAAGAGACGTTCAAAAGAATGATCTCTTCCCCAAAAGCCTCGATATGCGGCGTTGATTTGACGTCATGGATGACGTATTTGCCGCTTGAAAGCTCGATTGGATCGGCATCATTCACCAAGAAGTTGTAATTGCTTCCTTTCGAATATCCACCCTTTAATGAGAGTTCGAAGACGTAATCCTCACCATAAACGGCTTTATCGGCTCCTTTGAACGTGTAATGCGATGAATCGAAGTCTTTATTGACGACGAAATTCTTGACGCCCACTCCTTGAACGACGATTCTAAGTGATCCTTTGACGCTCGAGAATTTATATTGGTCATCCCCTAGGCTTTCTGCCGTTAAGATGTTCTTTTCGTCTTCGTAGGCGATGATGCTAGAGAACTCATACCCCTCTTTCGCCGTCACGCTGAAGCGATAGTCGCTACCATATTCGACTTTGGCGGGGCCGGAAAATTGGTACTTATCGCTATCTTCAGGAGCCGTCACGTCATAGCTTTCGAGATTCAAATCATTCGCCGAAATCATTAGGTTGCCTTTGACGTTCGATATGCCATAAAGCCCGCCGATTTCCGGCGTGAGCGAGACCGTCGACGCATCTCCCATCTTGTAGAAAATCGAAATGGAAGAATCATCATATCCCTCCGAAACGTTCGCCTTAAATGAATACGTTTCGCCGTATTTGACCGTTTTCTCACCTTCGAACTTGATTCCCTTGGCTTCAACGAAACTAATGTTATAGGTGATTTTATCAACGCCTGAAACGGTTATTTCAATATTTTTCGTCACGTTGGAAACGACGTATTTGTTCCCGCTCAAATTGACCGTTTCCCCATTTGCCTGAACGAGGAAAGACGAGGTGGCTTCGTAGCCTTCGCTAAGAGAAACCGTAAAAGAATAGTTTTCTCCTTCCGTCGCTTTAGCATTTCCTACGATCGTGTATCCTTCACCATTTTTGAAAGTGACGTCGTATGTCGTGGCCGATATGCATGAAGAGAGGAATGCGGTCAAGAAAGTGGCGCTAAGCAAGAGCAATAATGGCTTTTTCATTTCTTTTCTCCTTTCAATCGCTCGTTTTCAAAGTCGGAAATGAAGTCATATGGATATCCCAAACATCGGAATCGAGATAATTCGCCGCGCCATAGATTGCGTCCATCTCGCTGGAGGCGATATAGGCGTTATTCGTTTGGAGCGTGCCGTATTTCAACGAATCGAGTTCGCCGTTCCCCGAAATATACCCGATGGAATTTGGACAATAGAGAACGGAGGAAGCGATGTTTGAATTTCCCCACCAATAGTATTGGAAGGCATTCAACAAAGCGCATTTCTCGGGATTTAAGTCGCTCCCATCGCTGTTCTTCATCACCAAGAAGAGGTTGTCGATGTTATAAGCGTACCCATTTCCGAATAGTCCGGTCTTCTCGACATCCACGCTAGGGAAAACGAGTTCCATATAGACGTTGGATATCTCATTGAATTTCGCGAGTTTGCTACCGCCGACATCGTATTCATAAACGTACGAATATCCGGCGAGTCCATTCAATCTCGCGGCAGACTCGCTTTGCGTGAAAACGACGTTTTCGAAGGCGATGTTCCTTATCGTCGCCCCGCATATCGAGCCGAATAAAGATTGGTTATAGCTGATATTCGTGCCCATGGTGATATTTGAAAGGGAATGCCCGAAGCCGTTGACTTCGCCGCCGAATCCCCTATCGCTATCGGCCTTCGTGCCGATGTCGATATATCCGACATAGGAGATCCCCGAGAAATCCAAATCATTGGCCAAATAATAACGATCGCCATGGACGTTGTTTACGGCGATCATCGACAGCCAATCGTCCGTCGTTTTGATGGCCTTGGTGTAGATATCCGTCTTAAAGGAGGCGGTGAGTTTTCCATAAGAGACCTCGATATCCGTTTCGCCTTCCTTTAACGCCGTCACCAATCCAGAAGAAGAGACGGTCGCCAGAAGAGAGTCGGCGGAAGAGAAAGAAATCGCGGGATTTTGCACTTCCACGCCGTCTTTGATGACCTTGGCAGAGATTTGATACGTCACTTCACCATCGAGCGAAAGGACGCATGACGATTTAGATAAAAGGATGGATGTAGTCGAGGAATCCGCTTCGGAGGTCACGGTCACGGAAAGAACGTCGGAAGCCTTCCCGACGGTTCCGGTGATCGAGGTTGTGCCTACGCTTTTGGCGATGAGAGTGCCATCAGACGAAAGTTCGGCGACCGAGGAATCGCTTGAGACGAAAGTCGGTTTGCTTGAGCTCTCGAATATGACTTTCGCTGTCGTGTCTTCCGGCAACGTTATCGCTTTTTCGACAAATGAGAAAGCGTCGCTAACGACCGAGCTAGAAGAGGGCGAATCGCTGCCCTTTCCGTTTGAATCAGCCCCATCGGACATTCCGCAAGAAGCTAATAGCAACGCTGCGCATGCTAAGACTAGGATTTTTTTCATAGGTCATTCCCCGAAAATCGAGGTCCTCCAAGTTTCGATTTGCTCGCTCATATCGAATGTGCTTTCCGCAGATCCGATCATATCGCCTTTCGTCGAATATTCGCTGAAGATATTCCAATATTCTTTCTTCTCGTTTGGAGAAAGCTCGCTCATGTAGAAGCGGAGGATCATATAAATCGGGAAGCATTCTTCCGTGCGAAGGCGATCGTATAGTTTCTTGTATCTATTCGGATTGCTTTCTTTGATGACGGAAATCGCCTCTATTCCTTCTTCCATCAAGGAGAAGAATTTATTTAGGATCTCATAACTCCAATAGCTCGATTGATAAAGGTCGCTTTTGACGTATGCTCCAAGCCCTTTCGTTTCTTCGAGGTATTTATAGTGCGAACGAAGGAGGTTGTAATACTTCTTCATCGCCTCCCTCGCTTCGCCGTAATATTGGTTCATGAATTTCGTCGCGAGTTCCTGATAGGATTCCTTCTGCGTATACATGAGCCTCGCTTGCGTGTAGGCCTTTAGCGCTTCTAACGATGGCGTTCCGGTATCCGAATAGCTCTGATCTATGATCTGCTTGACGCCGACTTTCGAGAAGAACGCGTAATGTTCTTCATAGACGCCGAAGTTATTTAGCGGAACCATCGAAGCCAATGCGCTTAGCGAATATGTCCAAACGAAAATCTCACCATGTTTTCCGACGCTATCGAAAATATCGCCCCAACCGGTGAGTTGATTGTATTGGGTGGCGTTCTTCGGATCGCTCATCTTCTTCGAGAAATCGGCGTCGATCGGGCAATACATGACCATGACATTATCATTGACGCGGAATTTCGAAGAGACCGGCACGTATTTTTGTGTTGCCTCATCCCACTTTGCCGGCGGTTCTTGACTCGTTTGATAGGCAAAGAAGACGTATTTCATGCTTCTTTCCGGAGCCACTTTGGCAAGCCACGGATCGAGGATTTCCTCTAATTTATTCGTGAATTCGAGCTCTTGTCCGCCATATCCGCCATAGAGTTCGCGCTCCGCGATGCAATTGTCGCAAGTGCACATATCGAGGTTATCCTCATGTCCCATTTGAATCCAGATGGCCTCAGGGTTATCGAGGATGCAAGTCTTCATGGCATCGGCTATGGCGTTAAGAACCTCGGGATTGCTATAGCAAACCTGCGTTCCGCCCGCGTTATACCAATCTTTATGTGCCGTTCCATAGGTGTTATACGGAAGATATTTGGTTATCGTCGTATGCGCGAAAGCGGCCCATTTGCCCTTTTGCAGATCCGAATAGAGCCTTAACCTCCTCCTATAGAGAGTGGACGATGAAACGTTTTTGAGAATAAGCCTTCTCATGTCCATGAGCGGCTCGAACTCGACGTTGTAGTCCAATAGCTCCACTTCCGTCTTTGTGTCGTATGTGTATTCGTCGTGCGAATAGATCTCTAGGTTTATGGCATCGGAAAGCATGTCGTAGACCGCACTATAGACGCCAGCGCCGTCTATCGCGTTGATCAAAAGGGTGTCGTCCATTCTTTTCATCACGTATCCAGTTCTTCCTAAGCTCTCCGGTATCGTGATCTCGTAATGATCGAATATCTTCGTCGAGCCCAAAGAAATATAGTAGCCGTCAACGCTAGAAAGCGATGAATCGGAAACGATGGGAAGGAGGGCGTCCGTCGAAGCCTTCAAGAAACTCTGTAACTCGCTCGCGGCGAACGAGACATTGGCGTCGGCGTCTTCTGAGATGACGATCGTATAGCTCGACGTGCCGTTGGTCACGATATATTTGCCAGTCGGCTCGGCGCGGCTAGAGGATGAATCCGTATCGATGCTTGAGGAAGAGCTATCTTTCACGTCAGGACTACAAGAAGACAAAGCGAAGAGGAAGACCGTCGAAGCGAATAATGCGCTTTTAGTGATTTTTTTCATCTTTTTTCCTCCTATTTCACGACGATTTCATAGCTATAGAAGCCAGTGTTGCCGTTTTGATCAATGAGATAATAATTGATTGTGTAGATGCCTCGTTTGCTCGCCACGAAAGAAGCGCTGTCGGTGATGTTATTCACCTCGCCATCGGCATCGATGCAATAGATGTTGGCGACGACGCTTGAAGAATCCTGATCGTTAATGACGTAAGCCGGGAGAACCACTTTTTCTCCGACCTTCGCTTCTTTCGGCATCGGAGATGATAACGTCAATGTCGGCGACACGTCGTCATAGACGGAGAAATAATAGGAATAAGTCGAGCGGTTGTTCTTCTCGTCTTTGAATGTATAGGTTATTCGGTATGAGCCGATTTCAGTTGGAGTGAAGCTATCTCCGACTTCCTCTGGCGTCCCCTTCTTTAGCACCGCCCCATCGCAAGAGACGCTTACCTCAGCGCTGGCGACGTTTCCGAGCACATCGTATCCAATCACTTTCGGGATGGCGATCATTGAGCCCGCTTTATAACGACCCGATAATGATCCAGTCGAATAAACGGCCGGTCCAATGCGGTCCGCTTTGATGTTGTTGATGATCTGATTGTCGATGTTCTTGACGGTTATCGAAGAATTCTCTTCCTCGCTTTCGAACTCAAAACGAAGCAATTCTGAGGAAAAACCGTTGAAAGAGGAGCCATCGGCATTGTTTAAAACGCTCGCCACAAGGTTGCCCCTCGAATCATATATTCCTTTGTCCGACTCTTTATACGTCAAGCCGATGATGTTATCGCCGTCTTCATAGAAACGTATGTCGTTCGCACCATTGACCGATAGATATAGCTTCGTTCCTTCGCGGTGGAAATGGAGTTCGATCGCCTCGCTAGAATCTATTGAATCGCGCAATGTCAAAGTGTGGTCGCTTACTTTCGAAGCATCCCACGTTATGTTGAATTTCTTTCCAAACAAAGAACGGGCGAAGTCAAAACGCATTCCTTTCGCCGTAGCCGTCGCTTCAACGCCATCGTCAGTGGCTTCTATTGAGCAACTCTCGCCGGCGAAATAAGCGGCCATGAAGCCTAATTTCCCGTTTTGCGGCTTAACGATCGGAATCTCTTTGCTTATCTTCTTCTCATGGCCGTCTTTCTCGAAAAGAAGTTCTATCGTCGCCGATTTGACGCTATCAGAGGAAACTGGAATGTATTCTTCGCCAAACGACAGGATTTTCGTTCCGTTTCCATCAGTCACCGTCACTTTCGGAGAGACTTCGCTCATCACGCCTTCGCTAGTGAAATAAGGAGCCACGAAACGCGTGAGATCATAGCTATCGCCTTCAAAGAGACTTAACGGCAAATCCAAGTCGGACTCTTCGAAAACCGGTGTATCAAGAGCGGTTATGCCCTGTATTTTACGAATGATTTTCGTAGTATTCCCAACGTAATCGGTCGCGATGAAGCGGACAATGTAATCGGTCAAACGATCGATGTAGATGCGGTTGTTCTCGATTTCCACTTCTTTGTTTCCGCTCGTGACGGAGATGGATGTCGTATATCCTCCAACGCCACCGCTAACCAAGAATTTAGGAAGGGTTATATAGCTTCCCAAAGTCGCGCTCGACGGCACTTCTCCATCTAACGTTATCGAAAGAGGATCGCTATAGGAAAGCACTTCGATCTTCTTCTCGACCGAGGATTGATTGCCGAAATAGTCGCTGGCGGTCATAAGAAGCCGATAGGTGCCGCTGCTTGTCGGCGTGAATCCTTCCCCTCCATCGGCCACTAAGGTGTTGCCAAGGTATACAAGCGTCTTTTTAGAAGCGACGCCGGAAGAGTCGCTCACATCAAAAGATGGATAGCGGTATAGTTTGCCGACCTCGCCTTTCGGAAGCTCGTCATCGGAAACGTTTATCGCAGGCCCTTGCTCATCGGCGATGTACTCGTTATCGAGTTTCTCTCCGTCGATTTCCGTCACGTAGTAATCGGCCGTCGAGGAAATGCTGGTCGCGTGGATTGCGAGCTCGACCTTGCCGCTTCCGAATCCCGTCCAGGCCGTATCGCCGCCGGAAAGGATCGAATCGCTCGTCGAGAAATCGCGGACGAGCCAGGAAACGCGGTTGTCCTTATAGCCATCAGCCGTTCCGTATAATTGCCATGGCCTCGAGTATAAACGGCCTGTGTCATTATCAAAATATAATTGAAGCGACGTCTCGTCGGTGCTTCTGCCATTTGCCATGCCGGACATATCGAAATCGGCTATGAATCCGCCATCTTCATGGACTTGGGCGTTGTCCACTTGTCCTAAATCACCGGTATCAAAGTCATAATAATATCCGACCCAGCCTTGACCGACCGCTTTGGCGCGAATTCTCGTGAAACGTGGCATATAAGCCAAGTATTTCATACGAATCATGACGTAATTGTCTTTGTTGTCGGCGTCTGTCAAAGTGACGTAAACGGTCTCTGCGTCGACGCTTCCGACGCCATGGGCGGCGTAACGTAGTTCCAATAACTTCGTATTTTGACTTAAGTCATCCAATGTCTCATCGAATCTGTTGTCGTTAAGATCTATCGTTTTCTTATAGACGACTTTCGAGTTATCCGCCAAAGAAAGCTTCACTCCTTTATAGCGATTGTCATAGGCGTAGGTTTCGTAGCTCACTCCGCTTGCCCCTTCGCTTTCGAATAAAGAAGCCTTCTCATCATAGATATAGAATGTTTCCGATAGATATTTCTTTGCTCCGTCTATTTCATATTCGTATTGGATGGAATATTTGCCGCTTTCGCTTAGAGTCACATCACCGGCGGCCGATTTGCCAGATGGGTAATAAAGAGTTGGAGTAGCGACGTATTCCTTGTCGTTTTGATACACTTTGCCATCTTTCAAGGCAAAAGAATCGCCTTTCTTATGCGATGTCGAATTATCTGTCACGAGCGACGCCACTTCTTTTTCGATTTTGACGATTCTCGAATCTTTCACGCCGTCGTTGTTCGACGATTCGTAGCTTATCTCATATTCGCCATATTGATCGAAGCTATAGGAAAATCCGCCGCGCACGCCATTGTAATCTGGTAATGCCACGCCGTCTTTCTTGATGCGAATCACCGCTTCTTCAGGCGATGACGCAAGCGAGAGGTTGCTCTTTATCTTCGATTTCGGAAGATAAACTTCCTTATGCAGTCCATAGGTATTGCTTATATCTAGGGAATACGTCTCATCGAAACTGAAACTGTAGTCGACGGAGGATGATTCAAGAACCGGAAGTTTGAATATGCGGGAGATGGTCTCGGTATCGTCGCTATATTGATAGACGACGAAGTAATCGCCGGCCTTCGCTGGCGTGAATTTGAGCGCTTCGGCCACTAAATTTTTATCGGCGTCATAGACTTTGACGGACATCTTCGAATCATCGAGAACCCCTTTGATCGGGTTGGACGCTATCGGCGTCGGAAGCGTATATTCGTGCAAAGCGACCGCTTTGGATTTGAAGGAGGCTCTGATGCTCGATTTGACATCCGATAACGGCTCTTCGAACGAATATCCGCCGAAATTCGTCACCAAAAGAGGAGACAATGTGTAATTCGTGATGCTTTCAAAGGTTAAAGTGACGGTATAACTGGCGAAATTCCCCAAGTCGTTTTCCAATCTCTTTCCATCGTTATAGATTGACGAGAAATTCCAAACATCATGATACGCGCCATCGGGCGTGACCGCTTTCACGGCCATCGTCGATGGGTCGAATTGCATCTTAAGATCCTGACCCGCGATTTTTGTGTAGATATTGGAGGCATTATAACCGGCGGTGTAGCAAATCGCGGCGTCGGTATTGCTCCAGTCGGTATGATAATAAAAGATTCCAGCTTTCTCGCCGTCGACTTCGATATAAGCGTAACTATAGTCGCTATAGCCATAGACGCCTAGTTTGAACGATTTCGAGGTCTCGACGTCGGTAAACGTCAAAGTGTAGTTCCCAACCGATGGGTTGCCGTTTTCCTTGATGGCGATTATCTCTGATGTGAAGATGCCGTCGAATGGGGTTTTGAAGGTTGCCGACATGCCTTTCTCGTATCCATACATGAGTAGGCCCTTTTTGCCGGTCGATGGATCGACATATCCCTCTTTGGTCTTAAGGAGTTTCGTCGAATAATCAAACAAGTCCTTCGTTGAAGCTTCCGCAGCCACTTCCAAGGAGGAGAAAGAAGAGGCGGCGACAGCTAATGAAGCGGGGACCAGAACCAATAATGGAATTATCTTTTTTCTCATTTCGATGCTCCTTCCTATTTGTTGTATTTGTTTTCGGGTTTATGAAGTTCTTCGAGAATCTCCTCGACGCTCGAAGTGGCTAGCGATATGTGTTTATCGCCACAACCATAATATATATACAAAACGCCATCTTTATTGACCCAACCCGTCGGGAAAACGCAGCCGGGATACATTTCGCTTGATTCGTATTCAAATTCCGGTTCCATCACGAAATCCTTGGTTTTCGCAAGGATTTTCATCGGATCATTGCCATCCAAAAGCATGAATCCTATACGATATTTATGGTCTTCCAAAGAAACTCCATGGTATAAGAGCAACCAGCCTTCGTCGGTCTTTAACGGAGGACAGCCGGCGCCGATGCGCTCGCTTTCCCATCTTTCTCCGCCGACCTTGTATAAAAGGGTCGGTTCACCCCACTCAAGCATGTCGTCGCTATAGGTGATCCACATCGATGGATTCGGTCCATCGCGGTATGGACGGTCGATCTTGACGAACTTCCCATTTACTTTCTCAGGGAACAAAACGCAATCGCGATTGTCATAACGGGAATCTGTGATGCGGCCCAAGCGCTTGTAATTCTTGAAATCCTTGGTGTAAGCCAAATATGTAGTCGTATGCCTTTCCCTTATGAATTTCGGCTCGCTAGGGCCTTCGGGATATGGGCAGCCCAAAGAAGCGTCCCATCGCTCCTTTCTGTCTAGCCAATAACGGCCGACGTAAAATGGCTTCGAAGCGTACGTCAAATAATAATAGCCATCCATTTCGATGAGCCTTGGATCCTCGATGCAACCGCCATCGGCGTCGTTAGGGTCAACGTCAAAAATGGGTTTATCGCTCTCACGTTCGAAATGAATTCCGTCCTTGCTTGTGGCTAGTCCTAAACGGATTATGTGTTTTGTTTCACTGCCGGCTGCGCGATATAACATCACGAATTTTTCTTTTTCCTTATCGAATATGACGGCCGGGTTAAGAACGCAAAAACTTTCCCAATCGAGGTCTGGGTTGGGCGAAAGTATCGGATTATCGGCATATTTCTTCAATTTCATCATCATTGCCTCCAAAACATTTTGGCCTAATTGCCACTATCTCATTTTGATACATCGTAATTGTGTTTTGAAACCCCTTTCATGGAAAGCACGCTTTTGACCATGACTATATTGTTTTGTTCCATTGAATGTTTTATCTTGATATAGATGGAAACGTTAGAGCATCTTTGTTTGAAGCAAGGGATACCGGATTCCGAAATCGATGAGGAGGATCTTATTTCTTTCGGTTTCCATATCAACACCTTCGATTATCCTAGGCTCCATGAGCATTTGGATTTCTGGGAATTCACGATAGTCACGGACGGAACGTTGGAAAATAGATTGAATGGCAAGAAGTATATCTGTCCTAAAAACACTTTGTTCTATGCGACGACAAAAGACGTTCATTCCCTTCATAAAATAGGCGAGGCGAACCCCCGCTACATCAACATAACGGCCAGAGAAAGCGCGCTTTTGCCGATATTGAATGCCATATCCCCGAATCTGAAAGAAAAGCTAATCGAAGGAGAACATTGCTACAAGGTGAGCGAGCAATTTGTCCTCGACATCTCCTCGATCATACATTGCGCGAACACCCGCTCTTCGACGGCTCTTGAAACGAATGAAATCGCCTGTGCGGCGGCGTTGCTTGCCATCCAACGTCTGTATTTGAATATGATAAAAATGCCACCTAACCGTTCTTCTTTTGAACGAACGGTCAACGAATTGTCGCTAGACCCCTCTTTCCTTTTGTTCTCCGTTTCCGATCTATGTGAAAAACTCAACTACTCCAGGGTTCAGCTTAACCGTTTGTTCAAAAAGAATTTCGATATGACTCCGCACGATTTTCTTATTAAGACCAAATTGAGGTATGCATCAAGCTTGCTCATCAATAGTGGCATCTCAATAAGCGAAATCGCCTCGAAAGTCGGCTTTTCCAACCTTTCTCAGTTTAACGCCGACTTCAAAAAAGAATTTGGAATGACGCCCGGAGCTTATAGGAAAAGGTCTACTTATTAATTCAATCGCACCAAAAAAAGCCGTGTTTTGCACGGCTTTTTTAGTTTTTGATGGGGATTGCTTTATTTTTCTACGTATAACGGAGTTGAGTAAATCGTCATGGTATTGACGCCTTTCCAACTGTAGATTCCGGTGAAAGAACTAAGAAGGTTGCCACCCGCGTCTCCTGTTCTATCAGCGAATTCGGCTGCCGAAAAATAAGTCGTATTAGGCGTCAACATAACCGTGTAAACCGTGAATTCATTGTCGGCGATCTTCCTGATCTCGACGTAATTCCACGCTTCGCGACCTTCCGTCGAACGATGGATGTAGTTAGAGCCGCCGGTTATTGCAAACGAGTCGAGATCCGCTAACGAATCAGCTGAACCTCCTGCTTTTAGTTCGGTGATCTTCAAGAAGAAAGAAGCCGTTTTGATTTGATTAAGATCATACGTGCTATTAAGGAATTCGGTTCCATCATTGACGGCAGTGAAAGTTTTCTTTCTCAATGGCATGCCATTATATGTTTCCGTCGTCTCTTCGCCGCCCTCATAAAGAGCGTCGTCAAGCGCCTTCTCTTGATAATTGACGATTGAGCAATTCGTGACTGTTCCTTTGTTTTCGGAAGAACGAACAACTTCAAGTTTGGAAGCGTCGAATGCGGCTGGAATCTTGACTTTCACATTATCCACAACGCAGTTCTCGCCGAGGTTGCCAACGACAGTGCCAATCGGCTCTTCGACGGATTTGTCCATCGCTTTGCTCAAGAAATAGACGGTCGAATTTCTAATCAACGCGCCATTTGTCGCGGTGGCTGCGATGCCTCCGCATTGGCCATCTATCTTCCAACGGAAAATCGTATGTGCGGTCACGTCTTCGATAATACCGCCATCCAAAGTTCCGCAGATTCCACCGCCGATATAGCCATAATAGTCGATATTGAAATCCGTGACGACGTTACGGACAAGGCCCTTTAGTTCTTTGAATAAACCACAAGCCGGGCCGCCTGTCCTGCGTTTTCCGCTATAAATACGATGCCCACTGCCATCCAATACGCCTGAGAAAGATTCCAACGGAGCATTGTCACCTAAATCAATGTCCGCCGTCAAATGATAAATGCCATCCTCTTCCATGGCAGCGAATTCGGCAGCCGAGGAAATGGCGGTCGAGGCTTTCGCAGTCGGGGTCGCATATAAATACGTATAATCCGAAGTGTTCCCTTCGACATAGGAATTAGAGAGAACGAGCGAATACACGCCATCAGAATTCGGCGTCAAAGTCGTTTTAGCGGTCGTGGAATCGCGGAAGTTCGAATAAGTGACGGCGATATCGTATCTCTTGGCGTAAGAAGGATCGACGTCCAGCTTAAACTCAAGAGTTTCGCCGACAGCCGCGATCGGAGCGATGGCGTCGCCGTTTTTGCCCACAAACTTGAATTCGTTGCGGGAGTTGTTGAACATGATCTTTTGATAGGTTTTATCGCTACGCACGCATTCATATTTAAGCGTTAGGGTCTTAAACGAGAAAGCACCGCCCGTGGCGACCAAATCCGGTTTTGACGTTTCAATCCAGAATGCGCTTGGGTCGTTATCGTCACGGTCATTACTCCAAGTGTGTGAGATATCGTGATAGCCGACTGCATCAGCCTCAGCGCTTGAGGAATATAGTCCACGGCCATCGCCACTTCCTCTATCGTTGATGACGTTATACCATGTGCGAGTTTTGCCAGCATGATTGACGGATTGGCTTGGGGTATCGACCGTCAAACCAGTGATGCTCATTTCATAGAACAAGCTGGCACCGACGTAGATACCCGATGCCGTTCCATCGGTCACGGTTCTAGTTAGACCGGCATCTTTGGCGAACGTTATGACGCCATCTTTGACGGAGACGTCGCCGACGACGTTAAATGGATTGCCGTTTTTGGTGATTGTCGTTACGCCGCTGGCGAAATCTTCAGCTGTGAAGGTGATCGCGATCGATTTTACACTCGAATAATCGTCCGCGCCCAAAAGGCCAATGTTCCCCTTAACGCTGGCTGATACGACGCCGGCGACTAAGAGGCCCGAAAGAGCCACGCTGCTAGCCAACAAAAGTTTTCTGTTCTTCTTCATAAAGAAACTCCTTTGCATGTAAGCGTTTACATTCTAAATTCAAAAACGTTTACACGCGTATGAGACATTGGTTCAATCTTATATTGTTTTGTTTCATATTATCGGATATCGAAAAAACATGAATCGACCGATTTTTGGCATTAAATATTTAAAAAATACGTGTCAAAATCGATATTATTCGAATTCACCAGAATTTATTCAATACCGATTTTCTTATAGATATAGTCAACATTCTTGAATGCGTTTTTGTCATCGAATATCGTATTCAAATCCTCTTTCGAAAGAGTGACCATTGCCTCTTTTGAACCGTTTAATAATTTTTCGAAGGAAACGCCTTCTTGGAGGCTCTTCATCGCTAACGGTTGAATGAGGTCATAGGCGCTCTCTCTCGACATCCCCTTCGCTATAAGGACGTTCATCGCCTTTTGCGAATAGATCGCACCATGCGTCAAAGCGATATTCCTTTCCATGTTTTTCGGGAAAAAGGAAAGGTTACGCAAAACCTTGGCCATTCTGACTAACATGTAATCGAATAAAGTAATCATGTCGATAAGAGCCACTCGCTCAACGCTGGAATGGGAGATGTCTCTTTCGTGATAAAGGGCGTTATCCTCTAAAATAGGTAACAAATAACCTCGAATCATCCTAGCACATCCAGTCAAATTCTCCGAACTTATGGGATTGCGTTTCTGAGGCATCGCGCTGCTTCCCTTTTGGCCATTAGAGAAACCTTCCTCGACTTCCCCTATCTCGCTTCTTGAAAGATTCCTTATCTCCGTCGCCATCTTCTCGATTAGCGAAGCGGCTATCGTCAACGATGCTGCGTAATGCTCATGGCGGTCGCGAGAGAGCACTTGGCTAGAGAAAGGGGCGCTTTCCAAGCCGAATTTATCGGCCACGTAGTCTTGGACGCTCGGATCGATATTCGCGAAATTGCCGACCGCTCCGGATATCTTCGCGCATTCGATGAGTCTCCTTGCTTTCGTAAAAGATTCGAGCACCCTCTTTCCTTCGTCATAATATCCGGCGAAGCGAAGGCCGAAAGAAGTCACTTCCGCATGCATGCCATGGGTTCTTGCGATGGCTTTTTGGTTTTTGTAACGGATGGCGATTTCCTTGATGACGCCAAGCAATTCATCAAAATCGTCAGCGATCAGATCGTTGGCTCTTTTATAAAGGGTGGCTAACGCCGTATCGACGACATCGGTAGATGTTAGACCATAATGGACGAAACGTTTTTCCTCGCCGAGCTCTTCATCTATCGAGCGGGTGAAAGCGACGACGTCATGCTTCGTGACAGCTTCTAGTTCAGCGATCCTCTTGAGGTTAATTTTCGCTTTCGCTTTGACTTTCTCGACGTCTTTGGCGGGGACGACGCCTATTTTCGCTTGTCCTTCCAAAACGGCGATTTCAACGTCCAAATACGCTTGGAAGCGGGATTCGTCGCTAAAAATCGCCGTCATCTTCTTTGGGGTATATCGGTCAATCATTGGAATATCTCCCTTCTTTTTATCGTCTGATGCTCTTCTGGCCCTACCGATATCAAATCGATATCGATGCCGATTAGTTTTTCAAGCGAATCGATATAGTTCTTGGCTTCTATAGGAAGTTCCTCGTACGTCTTGGCTCTCGATATGTCTTCCTTCCAACTTGGGAAAGACTCGTAAACGCATTCAAGATTGCCGACATCCGCCAAAGAAGCTGGGAATGTATCGATTCTTTCGCCATTCAAGCGGTATTCGACGACCACTTTGATGGTATCGACCGAATCAAGCACATCTAGAAGCATTATGGCCGCATGCTTGATGCCGCTTATCCTAGCGACATAGCGAAGAAGAGGGATATCGAGCCAGCCAACGCGCCTAGGCCTACCGGTGACGGTTCCAAATTCATGACCCCTCACGCGAATTTTGTTCGCAAGTTCCTCATCCATTATCTCACTTGGGAATGGGCCGCTTCCGACGCGGGTCGTATAGGCTTTGAAAATGCCTAGCACATCATTCACCGAATCTAGCGGCAAGGAGGTGTTGGCAGGTATCGCCGTCACTAACGGGGAAGAGCTTGTGACGAAAGGATAAGTGCCGTTATTTAACGATAGCATCGCCCCTTGCGCCCCTTCGAACAATACTTTCTTGCCTTCTTTTATGGAGTTATGGAGGTAGAGTCCGGTATCGGTTATATACGGCCTTAGCTTCTCGGCATAGCCAATGAGCTTCACGAACATCTCATCGACGTCGAAAGGAGCGACTCCATAGGCCGATAGTTCCTTGTTCCTTATGAGCAACGCTCTAGAGAGCCTCTCTTTTAGATATGCAGGATGAAGCAAATCGCCGACCATCAGGGCATTTCTGGACGCTTTGTCCTCATAACATGGTCCGATTCCTCTTCCAGTCGTGCCGATCTTGTCTTTGGCAAGCAACGATTCGCGCGCTTTGTCGAGGGCGATATGATACGGAAGCAAAAGGGTCGCCCTGTCGCTTAACAAAAGATTAAAGGAAGATACCCCGTTTTCTTTTAGCGAAGCGATCTCTTCCAATAACGCTTCAGGATTCACGACGACGCCGTCGGCGATGACGTTGGTGACGTTCGGATGGAGGATGCCGCTTGGAAGCAGTCTTAAAGCGTACCTCTTATCGCCATGAACCACGCTATGCCCGGCGTTGTTTCCGCCTTGAGAACGGACGACGATATCGCATTTCGATGCGAAATAATCGGTTATCTTGCCTTTTCCTTCATCGCCCCATTGCATTCCTTCGATTGCCAAAGACGCCATAAAAATCCCCTCCGAGGATAAATGCGTATTAAGGCTTGCTTAATACCTAAATATGTTAGGACTTTTTATGGGAAGTTAAATAGGAATCAAAACAAAGATAGGAAAGACGCTTAATTTTTCGAATTTGTAATCTTTTCCAAGGCGTTTTTCAAGGCATCGAAGGTCTCATCGCTGAGATCATGCTCGATTTTGCAAGCGTCTCTCATCGCGACTTCTTCGTTCACTCCAAGCTTAGCCAATAAAGAGGTGATGACGCGGTGCCTTTCATAGACCTTTTTGGCGAGGGAATAGCCGGAAGGCGTCAAATATAGCTGCTGACGGGGGCCTAAAGCCACATAGCCATTGTTCTCAAGTTTCTTCAAGGCGACGGAAATGCTCGCTTTGCTATAGCCGAAAGAGGAAGCGAGATCGACGGCGTGAATCTCCTTCACCCCCTTCTCCTCGAGCATCAATATTCTTTCCAAATAATCCTCAGCCGATTCGTGTGTTTTTTCCATAAGCTTCACCTTTTGGAAAATTATTGTTTCCGAATGTCATTTTGTCAAGATTCACACATTAATGTTAGTCATATTTAACTTTTCTCTTGCATTTTGTTTCCATAGTCTCATAATACGGCTGTTAGTGAATTCTAACTGAGGAAAAAATTATGCCACTACTTATCGCTCCAACGAACGCCACGCTTAAAGTCACCAGGGTCACCGGCGACGAAAAGATGAGATCTCATTTGGCGAGCCTTGGGATCGTTAGGGAAAGCGAACTCACGTTACTATCCCTCCAATCGAGCGGAGTCATCGTCAAAGTGAAAGAATCGCGACTCGCTTTGGACCATGACATCGCTTCAAGAATCTTTGTCGCATGCTAAGAAAAGGAGTTCTCTTATATATGGAAAAGGAACTTAAAAAACAAACGTCTCTCAAAGTCGGCGATGAAACGACTTTGGAAGACCTTCCAGTCGGTGCCACTGGCTCCATCATCGGAGTCTATGGAGAAGGAAGAATACGTCGTAGGCTCTTCGACATGGGACTTACGCCAGGATGCGAAGTATTCGTCAGAAAACGCGCTCCACTAGGCGATCCTACCGAAGTGACGTTACGCGGGTATGAACTCACATTAAGGAAAAACGAAGCCTCATACGTCATGATGAAAGTCACCGACTTAAACGAAGGAGACTAGCAATGAGCGAAAAGAAAATGAACTTTGCCCTCGCCGGTAACCCTAACTGCGGCAAGACCACCCTCTTCAATAGCTTGACTGGGAGCACCGCCTATGTCGGCAACTGGCCAGGCGTCACCGTTGAAAAACGCGAAGGCACATATAAGAATAAGAAACTCGGCGATTGCGTGATCACCGACCTTCCTGGCATCTATAGCTTATCCCCATATTCGCCAGAAGAGGTTATCTCCCGCGACTACATCCTCGAATCCAAGCCCGATTGCGTCATCAACGTCATCGACGCGACTAACCTCGAACGAAATCTCTTCATGACGACTCAGATCCTTGAGATGGATACCCCCGTCGTCATCGCGTTAAACATGACTGACGCCCTTGAGGCGCAAGGTCAATCGATCGATGTGAAGGCCTTGTCTAAAAAACTCGGCGTTCCAGTCATCGCTGTTAGCGCACTCAAACAACAAGGTCTCGACGATTTGATGTCCATCGCCATCGCAACCGCCACCCATTCTCGCAAAGGGAGAGTCGTTTGGGAAGCCAAAGAACTAGAAGAGACGATCAACGAAGCCACCAAAATCTATAGCGACGCCAAGATCGATAACCCCCTCTTCCACGCCGTCAAGGCTCTCGAAAATGACGAAGTGGAACTTCAAAAGAACTCCGCATTCGCGGAAAAAGCCCGTTCTTTGGTCAAAGAAGACGTCGATTTCGAAGCCAAGAGCGCGGATTACCGCTATTCCTATATAACCAAGGAACTGGCCTCAGCCAAAAAGGGCGCCCCGACGCAAGAGAAAAAGAAGCTGTCGCTATCCGATAAAATCGATAGGATCCTCACCAACCGTTGGCTCGCCTTCCCGATTCTCATCGTTCTTTTCTACCTCATCTTCCAAATCGTCTTCAATAGCGACGTCCTCTATCTCCACGCCATGGGCGTCGATTTCGGGGAAGGCTATGAAGGCCTCATCCAATGGAAATGGCATCCGGAAGACGAAGAGTCATACCATATGTTCGCCGAGCTCTTCTATACCGCCGATGGCTGGAATAGCTTAGGCACGGTGCTTGCGAACTTCCTTAATTCCTTGACTGGCACCTTCCAAACTTGGATCAGCAACTTGATTCCGGCCGATAGTTGGGTCAATGGCTTCATTTGCGAAGGCGTCCTCGGCGGTTTATTCGCAGTCGTCGGCTTCTTGCCTCAGATCCTTCTCTTATTCTTCTTCTTCAGCATCCTCGAAGACAGCGGCTATATGGCCCGCGTCGCCTTCGTTTTGGACAGATTATTCCGCCGCTTCGGCGTTTCCGGACGCGCATTCTTGCCGATGATAATGGGCTTTGGATGCGGCGTTCCAGCCATGATCAACACCCGCACCTTGACTAGCGAGAAGGAACGCACGAAGACGATTCGCGTCATTCCGTTCTTCGCCTGCTCCGCGAAACTCCCGATCCTCGTCGCCGTCGCCGGCGCCTTGGCCACGGCCGCGGGAATCAATGCCGGACTCCTCACCTTCGCCATGTATATCCTTGGAGTTGCGATGGCTATCTTGATGGTCATCGTCATGAACCACACCACCCAACGCGAAGAAGTCGCCCCATTCGTGATGGAGCTTCCAAGCTACCACTTGCCGCAACCACGCGCTTTAGGCATCCATATCTGGGACAAAGCCAAGCACTTCTTGAAGAAAGCCTTCACCATAATCTTAGTCACCACGATCTTGGTTTGGGTCTTCTCCAACTTTACCGCTTCTTGGCAATTCATCCCGAATTACAGCGACGAAACCGCCGAAGGTTTGGCAGAAATCAATAAAATCGGCTATGCGAGTTTGCAAGCCCTTGAATCCAACAGCATCTTGGCTTGCATCGGCAAAATCATCCAGCCTATCTTCACCCCTCTTGGCTGGGGCGTCCAAGCCGGAGCAAACGGCTGGGCTTATAGCGTGGCCGCGATCAACGGCTTAATCGCCAAAGAAAACGTCATCGGAACCCTTGGATCTCTCGGCGGAATCATCACCGGCGGAGAGGCAATCGAAGAAGGTGCGGAGGCGATAACCGCCATCATGAACTCCACCACTTGGACCAATGGCAGCATGATCTCCTTCATCATCTTCAACGTCTTGACGATTCCTTGCTTCGCTTCGGTCGCCACTGCGAAAGGAGAACTCGGTTCCAAGAAAGCCTTCTGGGGCACGATCCTCTTCTGGCTTGCCGTTAGCTATCTAACCGCCGCCGCATTCTATGTGATGATCGATTGGGCTTGGACGATTGCCATCATCGTGCCAGTCGCCACCGCCCTTCTCGTTCTCGTCTTCTTCTACTCGAAAGCGAAAGCCAAAAAAGAGGCTTCGGCGAAGTAATTCACCATGGGGCCTCTAGAGATCTCAACCATCGTTGTCGCCTCCCTTATCGTCGTGTCGTATTTCTCGATTGAGATATATAGGCGCTTCAAAGGGAAGCCGTCGATCAACGAGGGTTGCGGCTATAAGCACATCGGAAAATCATTGGTAAAGGCTTACCATAAGCAAAAGGCCAAAGAGCTCAAGAAACAAAAAAAGGCAGAGGAAAAGCAAAAATCCTAGCAAATCCCTCTCGGTTTTCCTCCAAGGGCGCGTCGCTTGATGCGCCCCTTTATTGCACCTATAGGCAAAAACATGAACAAAATAACATATCTCGCGCTCGACCATTCATCCCTTCTTTAGAACCATGCTAGGTCAAAAGAAAAGGCGAGAGAAAAAGCCTTTTTTCGTATATGGCTCGCTAGTTATCTCGCCGACTCCATAGCCTTCTTTCGCTACAGAATCCCTTATTTTCTCTAAATCCGTGCCTTCTTTCACCAAAATGCGAGCTTCACCTTTGGAAGCGCTAGCTTTAACCTTAAGCACGCCGTCGACTTTCCTTATGGCGTCGTTGACGTGCGCTTCGCACATCGAGCACCTCATGCCCATCACCGCCATCTTCACCAATATGGTCTTATTTTCCATGTCTATTTCCTCGGCCACATTATACGCTTTCAGGGGATACGAAATCTTAAGATTTCACCGCCCATAAATAAGGCTTGACAAAAATATCAAAATCCATAAAATCTCGCATTGTTAGTTAGGAGACGAACTATGTTCAAATTGTTGAAACATCTGAGCTTAAAAGATTGGATCGGCATAGTGATAGCCTTAGGGCTCGTCGTTTTGAGCGTATATCTAGAGCTCTTGATTCCTGACTACATGGGCTCGATGTCGAATTCCCTTCTCTCGACCGATGCAAATATCAATTCAATCCTTGTTGATGGCGGCTATATGCTCCTTTGCGCCGTGGCGACGTGTCTTGACATGGCCATCGTCTATTTCATCAGTGCGAGGATAAGCGCCAATTTCTCCAAAAAACTCCGTAGCCTTCTCTATTCGAAAGTCCAAAAGATGTCGGAGCACGATATCGAAGCCTATAGCATTCCTTCCTTGATCACCAGGACCACCAATGACATCACCCAGATCACCAATTTGCTCACGATGGCGATGTCTCTCACCTTTAAATCACCGATTCTCGCCATCTGGTCGATTTTCAAAATACTCGGAAAAGGGAATGACGAATGGACGATCGCCGTTGGCGTTGCCGTCGCCTTTTTGATCGTCACCATCGCCATAATCGGCTCTCTCGCCATACCGAAATTCAAGCGCATCCAAAACCAAATCGACAGCATCAACGCAATGTCGCGCGAAGATATCCAAGGTCTTCGCGTCATCAAGGCCTTCAACGCCGAGGATTACCAAGCCAAAAAGTTCGACAAAGCCAACAAAGACCTCACCAAGACGAATAACTTCACAGGCATCTTGATGAGCGTTCTTTCGCCCGTCATGACAGCCATCATGAGTGGACTCCCCGTCGCCATATATTGGATTGGCGCCTATAGCATCCACGCCGCAAACGAAGCCCCAGAGAAGCTCACGACCTTTTCCAATATGATCGTCTTCTCTAGCTATAGCACGATGGTCATCATGGGATTCCTATCGATGGTCTTCTTCCTTATCATGTCCCCTCGTGGCTTCGTGGCCGCCAAACGCGTCTCGGAAGTCCTTTCGAGCGAATATAGCATCAAAGAAGGCAAGTTCGACGAGAAGACCGAAAGGACCGGGGAAATCGTTTTCGAACATGTGAGCTTCGGATACGATAACGAGGATAAGACGGTGCAAGAAGACGTCCTTAGCGACATTTCGTTCAGTTTGAAAAAAGGCGAGACGCTAGCGATAATCGGCCCAACGGGAAGCGGTAAAAGCACATTGGTCAAAATGGCCATGAGATTCTATGATCCAAAAAGCGGAGAAGTATCGATCGACGGCGTTTCGTTAAAAGAATACACGTTCGACGCTTTATACAACAAAATCGCATTAGTCCCGCAAAAAGCCACTCTTTTTAGTGGCTCAATCGCGAATAACATCCTTTATGGGGAAAGTGAAGGGTACAGCAAGGAATCATTGGAAAAAGCCATCCGCATCTCTCATAGCGAGGAATTCATAAATAAAAAAGAGGAAGGACTAAATAGCAAGATAGAGCAATGCGGAAAGAACGTCTCAGGCGGGCAAAAGCAACGTCTAAGCATCGCCAGAGCCCTAGCGAGAAACCCGGAAATATTGGTTTTGGACGATAGCCTAAGCGCACTCGACTTCAAGACCGACTTCGAAGTGAGGAAAGCGCTCCACGACGAATATCCGGAAACGACGAAGATAATAGTCGCCCAACGCATCGGCTCGATAAAGGAAGCCGATCAGATACTGGTTTTGGACGAAGGGAAGGTCGTCGGGCTTGGAAAACACGAGGAACTATTAGCGAGCTGCCCTCTATATAAGGAAATAGCCGAGAGCCAGCTCAGCCAAGAGGAGTTAGCGAAATGAACGAGGAAATGGCATTCGATAAGAAAAAGAAGCTCACCTTCAAGGAATCCTTTGGCGGCTTCAAGAAATTACTGGGATATGGCAAACCCTTCTTCCCATCCATCATCATCGCCGTCCTTTTCGCCGTGGCCGGATCCGTTTTGATTATCTTAGGCCCTAGTTACTTCGGCGAGATAACCGACTTGCTACAAGAAGGCGTCACCGCCGAAATATACGGCACCGGATCAATAGATTTAGAAAGAATCGGGAGCATCTGCCTTTTGCTCATCCTCTTCTATTCCCTCAGCATCGTCTTTAGCTACGTCCAATCCTTCATCATGACCATCGTCTCTAACGTCGTCGGCGAGAAGCTCAGAAAAGACATCAACGAGAAAATAAACCGCGTCCCCCTAAAGACGATCGAAGGAAAAGAAGCGGGCGACATCATGTCTTTGATCACCAACGACACGGATTTGATCAGTCAAGCCCTCTCCTATAGCATTGCCTCCTTCGTCTCAAGCGGCGTCCAATTGATCGGCGTCACCATCATGATGTTCGTCAGCGAATGGCGGATGGCCCTTACGGCTATTGGAGCGACGCTTATCGGCGGGGTGCTAGGAATGGCGATACTTATGAAGAGCCAGCGCTTCTTCACCGCCCAACAGAAAGCGGTCGCCAAGGTAAACGGCCATATCGAAGAGATCTATGGCGCCCATAGCATCGTAAGATCCAATAACGCGGTGAAAACGAACGAAAAGGATTTCGAAGAGCTCAATTCGAAGCTTTGCGAAATGAACTGGAAATCGCAATTCTTCGGCAACCTCACGATGCCTTTGATGAATTTCATCGGCAATTTCGGATACGTCGCCGTCTGCGTCGTCGGTGCTTTATTGGTAAACGAAGGATCCGCGAGCATCGCAATCATCACCACCTTCATGATCTATATTCGCCTATTCAGCTCCCCTTTAACGAACTTAGCTCAAGACTTCCCCTACTTCCAGCAAAGCGCGGCGGCCGCAACGCGCGTCTTCGCCTTCTTAGAGGAAGAAGAGGTCTCGGATGAATCTAACATAACGAAAAAGATCGATCCTAAGGATGTGAAAGGCGAAATCGTCTTCGATCACGTCGTTTTCGGCTATGACATAGGCAAACCGATCATCAAGGATTTTAGCGCCAAGGTGAAACCGGGCCAGAAAGTAGCGATTGTTGGCCCTACTGGCGCAGGCAAAACGACGCTGGTTAATTTATTGATGCGCTTCTACGAGATATGGGATGGCTCGATAACGATAGACGGAATCGACACGAGGGAACTAACGCGCGAGAACGTGCATTCGCTATTCGGGATGGTCCTTCAAGACACTTGGCTATTCGATGGCACGATTCGCGAGAACCTCAAATTCAATAACCCGGAAATCGATGACGCGACGATGAAAGGAGACGCCAAGATCTGCGGCGTCGACCATTTCATCAAAGCCTTGCCGCACGGCTATCACACGGTTTTGGATAACCATCTCGAGATAAGCTCCGGCCAAAAGCAATTGCTAACCATCACGAGAGCCATGATCCAAAACGCCCCGATGTTGATACTTGACGAAGCCACTTCAAGCGTCGATACCCGCACCGAGATCGTCATCCAAAAAGCCATGGATGAACTCACCAAAGGCCGCACATCCTTTATCATCGCCCACCGTTTGAGCACGATAAAGAACGCCGATTTGATACTCGTCTTAAAGGAAGGCAACATCGTCGAAAGCGGAACCCACGAATCGCTATTAGAAGCAAACGGCTTCTATGCCGAGCTTTATAACTCTCAGTTCGCAAGCGCGGAATAAGGCCGATTTCATCAATCCTTCAAATGGTTGATGGAGATGACGTAAACGCCTTCCTCCGTCACATATGAGGGTCCATGACTTGTAAGTATCATCATTCTCTTGGGCGGCTTTCGGCCGTCTTTAATGATCGATGATTGGAACGACAACAAGGAGGAAACGCCACTTTTAATGTTGCTTTCGCTATATATTTTCACTTCAATGGCCATATATTCGCCATTTGGCATCTCCAATATGGCATCGACTTCTCGGCCCACGCTATCTCGATAATGTTTGAGAGCAGCGCCCAAAGGACTGCAATAGACGGATAAATCCCTAATGGCCATGTCTTCGAAGAAAAAGCCGAACGAATTCAAGTCGCTAAGCAAATCAGATGGGGTAATCCCAAGAGCGGCGGTCGCAATCGAAGTATCGAAAAAGTGATATGTCGGCGCGACCCTCACTGAAACCGATGATCTTAGATTCAAATTCCACGACGGCATCTCAAAAATGACGAAGAGATTTTCCAAGATGTTTTTGTATTTTTTGAACGTGTCTTCATCCAGAGTTCTACGTACTTCAGATTTCAAAACATCCCCTATCACCGCGGAGTTCTTCACTTGCGTCGATACATTCCTAGCATAGCTTTTTAAGATCGCCTTAAGGAGTTCTATGTCTTTGTTGGCGATGAATTCGGCGAATTCGTCGCTTTCATTCTCATTCGCGAAAAGGCCGTCGTAATAGTTTTTCGTCACATCTATCGCGTATTCCTCATCGCTTAAAACGGATATCGGCCAACCGCCGCGGCAGATGAGATAAGCGACATCGGACAAGGAAAAATCGTCGGAATAAGGCATCACGGATTTGCTTTTATCGAACCCATCGGAAAAGATGTCTTTCAAAGAAAAACGGCCATCCGATTCACCAGATTCATATAGTGACATCGGCCTCATCACTAGCGACGAAATCCTTCCGGCGCCTGAATGGTATATCTTTTTCGGATCGGCTGGAGTCGTGCTTCCTGTCAAAATGAATTTCCCGAAGATGTATTCCTTATCCAAATCGTCCCTTATGAGATTCCACACCTCAGGAACCTTTTGCCATTCGTCAATCAAATGCGGCTTTTCACCTTTTAAAGCCAATACCGGATCAGATTCGATCAATGCGATTTGATTTTTCGTTTTTAACGCCGTAACGGAAGATGAAAAACGCTGGCACATGGTGCTTTTCCCGGAAAATTTCGGTCCTTTCACCAGAACGCATCCAGAACTGTGCAACTTCTTCGTCATCTCTCTTTCGATGAGCCTGTTGATGTATTTCTCCATGATATTCTCCAAAACGCAATCGTCTTTTTTAGCATTTATATCTTAATCGGTGTTTTGAACATTCGCAATTCGGAGTTTTGAACATTAACAATTCGGAGTTTTGAACATTAACAATTCGGTGTTTTGAATTTTTTGTCCTATCAGAAGTCAGATTCAAAGGAAAGAAATCGCGATAAAATCCGCTAAAAATTAATTTTCGAAGCATTCGAAAACGTAATCGAAGACCTTGCCGCCTTCTCCTATCCTTTCCGTATAAGAGAACCTCGTTTTCGGTAACGCATCGTACATCAAGTTATCCACCTTGCAAAAGCCTTTGGCCATCTCGGGCATGCCATATTTCTTAAAGATATCTTCGAAAATACATGAATGGGTCACCATCGAGAACTTATTTTTCGAAGCGTCGGGATAGGCTATCCTCCAACCATATCCGCACGTCCTTTTGAATTTCCTCGGCATCATCCTCTTTAGAAGCGGCACGAACCACTTATGCTTGGCGATCCATCTCATCGTCGGTATCTTCGGCTCCAAATATCTATACATCGCATCGAAGACTATCTTTTGGCTTTCTTCTTTGCTTTTGCCTTTTTGACAGGTTTCTCCATGGCCTCCGAAGATAACTTATCTTTTATCTCTTCCCTTAGTTCTTCGACGCGTCGATCGAACTTGGCTTCGATATCCCCATGCTCGCCTTTCCATTCGTTTAATAGCAATGGGTAGATTTTCTCATAAGAAGAAATGCCATATTGGTTTTTTAACTCAAAGAGATCGGAACGGTTCGTTTTCCTTTTCCTTCCTTTGCGTATTAACAATAAAGAAAAGAAGGACCTGAGTGGTCAAACGCCATTTGACATTTGATTCAATTCGAAGGCTGATTATAGCGCAATAACAAACGTTTTTTTGTTTGCGTAACATTCCCAGACGCAGTCATTTCGTTTGCGACACCGCGATATTCAAAACGCTTGAAGCCGAATCGAAAATTCAAAGAAAAGGAAAAGTCGGAAGAATGTTTTAATCAATCATTTGTTTAAGAATAAATTTGTTTTAAAGATAACTTGCATTTGTAAGCGAACAAATAACCCAATTAGCCAATATTCACGCCAAACGAATCGGCTTAAAGGCTAGGTAACGACAATTCCATAAAAACAAAAAAGGCTCATTGTTTGAGCCCATTTGACGATGCGATTG
>CAZCCJ010000004.1:0-92815 GCA_964497235.1 uncultured Staphylococcaceae bacterium | reverse complement strand
AAAACCGTGAATAAAGATTTGCCGGGTTCCTCCTGACTTCAATTTGATGCGCTCGCCGAGCGTTGGGCAAAACAAGCTCAATGCGGGAAGTGGTCAATTAAAATGACTCTTTGACTGCTGGTCGCGTTTTGGTGAGAGCAATTTGCAACGAACTCATGTTGGTGAAAACGCAGAGTTCGCATCGTCGCATATTGTTGTGGGGAGTGGGATACGAACTATATTTGATGTTTCACATTGACTGGTAACTAGCAAAAGAAACAATTGTCATCTGTCGTTTACGTTGCTAGTACATGATGAAATCGATTAAACTATTGCCAACGAAAGAAGAGGCATCTTATGGACAAGATCGATTATTCGTCTTTCATTTCGTCAAAACGCCGTAGCGTCTCTACGCCTAAGCGAATAGTGGAGGAAGGAGTGGCGCATTTCGGCACTTTCGATAAGGAGTTCGAGATTCTCAATATATTGAATTGCAAGAAGCCTACGGCGGCCCCCGACTTCCTTAAGAAGATGAGGCTCACGTTATGGGAAGCGACGGAGGTTAGGTTCCCTGGCGGATATCTTGTCGCCGGCATAAGCGATATGGGATTATTCGGGGTCGATTTCGATGTCGTCTATTTGGAGGAGAGCAACGAGACGCTTGACCTATCGACTATAACAGCCAGAAAAAACGTGCAGATCGCGCCGAATTTGCTTAATGGGGCCATAACTAGAGGTGAGACTTCGATAAGCGCTCTCGAATTTATTAATCATTTCGAAAAAGGCGAGGCTCATATTCGAGGACATCACAAAAGCAAAAAGCATTCCATATCGTATGACTTCCATCTATCTTCCATCTCCTTGCCTTCCAACGTAAGCATTCCTTTCGGAGACAACCGTCCATTGGTAACCGAAAAAGCCTTCTTTAAAGCGGATGGCCATATAGGAATAGACGGCAATCATTATGAATTAGACGATAAATCGACGGCGATAATCGACGATCATCGCGCCTATTATCCGTATATCAGCCATTATGATTGGATAACCTATATGGGGAAGGATGAGAATGGCAGGTATATCGCTTTTAATTTGACTGAGAACCAATCGACGAATCCAGAGGAATATAATGAAAATCTCATTTGGTTAGAAGGGAGAACGTCTCTGTTGCCACCAGTGAGTTTTGTCAAGTCGATTAAGACCGGAAGATTTCATGACAAAAAAGAGAAAGGCCTTGTGTGGCATATAACCGATGAACACGGGATGGTTGACTTGTATTACGAGATAACGTCTACGTATGCAAACAGGGCGAATGCGTTTATAGCGAAGATAGAGTATTTCGTGACATTTGGAAAACTCAATGGATACGTTCTTGAAGAAGACGGCACCAAACATGAGTTCAAGGACGTTATAGCGGTCGGCGAAGATAAGTCGTTAAGGCTTTAGCGATTTTTTGGCGGTTTTGCTTTAGAAATTAAGGTTGGAAAATTACACAAAACAGCCATTTTTGCGGTTGGAAAATTACACAAAATTATCGATTATGGCATTAGGAGCTTTCGCGTTCATGAGAAAAAACATAGACGTTATCGAATGAATTTAACCATATCGATTTTTCAAAAGAAGAGATCCTTTTCATAAGACGAAAATTCTTTTTATATAATGGTTTGTATTGGAGTACTGAAGGCAAAATAAATGTATAATTTTCATATGGATTTTTCAGGTTGGGAAAAACTGTCGTTACTAGACTATGACGACCATATAGTCACCACATTATTCATGGCCGGATGCGATTTCCGTTGCCCTTTTTGCCATAATTCGTCGTTGGTGTTGGAACCCGCTAAAGCGCCGAAGATATCTTGGCAAGAGATCATGGAATACCTCAAAAAGAGGAAGGGCGTCATTGACGCCGTCTGCGTAAGTGGTGGCGAGCCGACGATGATGCCGGATTTGGAAGATAAGCTTCGAGATATAAAAAGCCTGGGATATGAAGTCAAACTCGATAGCAATGGCTCTAGGCCTAATGTTTTGAAAGAGCTGATCGAGAAGAAATTAGTCGACTATGTGGCGATGGATATCAAGAATTCGCCGCAAAAATACATCGTAACGGCAGGAATGCCTTCGATATCCTTCGATGCCATAGCCTCATCGATAAAGATACTTATGGAATCTGGGATCGGATATGAATTCAGGACCACGAGCATCGCCGAATACCATACGAACAAGGATTTCGAAGAGATCGGAAAAATCATAAAAGGGGCTGATAAGTATTTCATTCAGCGTTATATCGATAGCGAGAACTGCATCGCCCATGGTCTTCATCCCTTGACGAAAGAAAAGGCCTTGGAAGCCAAGGCCATAATGGAAAGATACGTCAAATGCGTGGCTTTGCGCGGCTACGATATCTGAGAAGACAAATAAGCGCTCGCGCTTAAGGCGGCGATCGCCCCATCGTTACACGCGGTAGTCAACTGCCTGATTTTCTTCTTTCGGCAATCACCGGCTGCGAAGAGACCAGGAGTTTTGGTGCACATCGACTCATCGGTTAGGATGAAGCCTTTTTCGAGCTCGATGAGCGACGAGAAACGATCGCTATCGGGAACCTGCCCGATCGCGACGAAACACCCATCGGTTTCGATGGCTTTCTCCTCTCCTGTTATCCGGTCTTTGAACAAAACGCCTTTCAGATTCGCGTCCCCATAGAATTTGACGGAGTTCATGTTGTGCGTGATGGTGACGTTATCTAGTTTCTTAAGCGCTGACACAAGCGCCTCATCGGCGAAGAAATGATCGAAGAGGGTCACGACGTCGACGTGCGTCGATGTCTTGGCGAGCATCAATGCGTATTGAAGCGCGCTATTGGCGTCGCCTATGACCATCGTTCTTTTGCCCGTGTAGAAAGGACCGTCGCATACGGCGCAATAGCTTACCCCTTTACCGAGGTATTTCTCCTCGCCTTCTATTCCGAGATGGCGATGCGTGACTCCCGTTGCAAGGATCGCGCATTTTCCTTCATAGTCTCCGAAATCGCCTTTAGCAATGAATCCATTTTCTGTTTTTTCTAGGGAATGGATTTCGTCCATTTCGCAATCGACTCCCTTTTCGACGATTTGATCAAACATCTTCGAAGCCAAATCGAGGCCGGAAATGCTGGGGATTCCTGGAAAATTCTCCACTTTCGGAGAGTCTGCTATTTGCCCTCCGGTGGCGCTTCTTTCGATAAGGGTGACGCTATGCCCACCGCGGGAAGCGTAAAGAGCCGCGGTCATCGCCGCGGCCCCTCCGCCGATAATCAATATATCGGTCATTGTCTTAATTCCCTTTCATCACGTCGAGGATATAGCCACGGATATGAGAAGCGTCCTCATAGACATCGTAGCTATCGCCATTAGGAACAAGGAGCGTTGGGGCCTTGGCCACTCCATAGGCCAAAGTCATGTCTTTGTTTTCTATGGCATCGACGTTCTTATAGGTGATTCCAGCTTTATCGAGCATCGCTTTCGCCATCTTGCAGTTCGGGCAAGTCGGAGAAGTGAAGAGGAGGTTTTCGGTGACTTTCGGAGCCGCCGTCTTTTCTTCGTGTGTTTCGCCGCAATCGCAATGGTCATGCGGTTCCTCGCCGTTCATATGCTCGACGTCATAGGTCTTGCGATCTTTGAATTCCTGGAGCTTCCCATCGTTCCAATTCTTGACTGGGCGATAGTATCCGGTGATACGGCTATAGACTTCCGTCTCCTTACCGCAATGCGGGCACTTCCAGACTTCGCCGGCGAGATATCCGTGCTCGCGGCAAATGGAATATGTTGGGCTCATCGTATAGTACGGGAGCTTATAATTCTCGGCAATCTTGCGAACGAGTTTCATGCAGCTTTCCCAATTCGGGAGGCGTTGGCCCAAGAAGGCGTGGAAGACGGTTCCAGAGGTGTATAGCGTTTGGAATTTATCCTCGATGTCCAAAGCAGAGAATATATCGTTCGTATATCCGACTGGGAGATGCGAGCTATTCGTGTAATAAGGAACTTCGCCCGGTTCGCCGGCCGTGATGATGTCCGGATATCTTTCTCTATCGTGTTTGGCGAGTCTGAAAGCGGTGCTTTCGGCTGGCGTCGCTTCAAGATTGAAGAGATCGCCGTATCTTTCTTGATAGTCGCTTAAGCGGGTACGCATATGGTTGAGGACTTCGATGGTGAAGTTCTGCGCCTCTTCATGCGTAAGATCCTCTTTGATCCAACGGGCATTGAGGCAGGCTTCGTTCATGCCGACTAAGCCGATGGTGCTGAAATGGTTGGAGAAAGTGCCGAGATAGTGCTTTGTGTATGGATATAGGCCCGCTTCAAGGAGCTTTGTGATGGTTTTGCGCTTGACATCGAGAGATCTCGCGGCGATGTCCATCATATGATCCAAACGGGAATAGAAGTCGTTCTTGTCGGTGGACAAATAGGCGATGCGTGGCATATTGATCGTAACGACGCCGATAGAGCCCGTGCTTTCCCCACTTCCGAAGAATCCGCCGCTCTTTTTGCGGAGTTCGCGAAGATCTAAGCGAAGTCGGCAGCACATCGAGCGGACATCGCTTGGCTTCATGTCGCTATTGATGTAGTTGCTGAAATATGGGGTGCCATATTTGGCGGTCATCGTGAAGAGGAGCTTGTTGTTTTCGGTGTCGCTCCAATCGAAATCTTTGGTGATGGAATAGGTTGGAATCGGGTATTGGAAGCCACGTCCATTGGCATCGCCTTCGATCATCACCTCTATGAAGGCGCGGTTCACCATGTCCATTTCCTTTTTGCAATCGCCATAGGTGAAGTCCATTTCTTTTCCGCCGACGATGGCAGGTAGATTCTTAAGGTCTTCTGGAACGGTCCAGTCCAAAGTGATGTTCGTGAATGGCGCTTGGGTCCCCCAACGCGATGGGGTGTTGACGCCGAAGATGAAGGATTGGACGGCTTGTTTGACTTGTTTATAGCTTAAATTGTCGACTTTGACGAATGGCGCCAAATATGTATCGAAGGAAGAGAAGGCTTGCGCGCCAGCCCATTCGTTTTGCATGATGCCCAAGAAATTGACCATTTGGTTGCTTAAGGTCATCAAGTGTTTGGCAGGGGAGGAAGTGATTTTCCCTGGAACTCCGCCTAAGCCTTGTTGGATAAGCTGTTTAAGCGACCAGCCTGCGCAATAGCCGGTGAGCATGCTCAAGTCATGGATATGGATATCGGCATTGCGGTGCGCATCGCCGATTTCCTTGTCGTAGATTTGGCTCAACCAATAGTTGGCGGTGACGGCTCCGCTGTTGGAAAGAATCAAGCCGCCGACCGAATAGGTGACGGTGCTATTTTCCTTAACGCGCCAGTCGTTGACCTTTAGGTAATTATCGACAACCGAGGCATAATTGAGCTCAGTTTTGCGAATATCCCTTAGATCTGCATGCTTTTTGCGATAATCCATATAACTACGCGCGACATCGACGTAGCCGGCTTGGATCAAAACGATTTCAACAGAATCTTGGATATCTTCGACCGCAACGACGTCTTTGACGATTTTGCGGTTGAAGTCCGCCGTCACGCGGAGCGAAAGGATTTCAAGCATATCCTTGGTGATTGCTTTATGCTCAGCCAAAAAAGCTTTCTCAATGGCGTTTTGGATCTTCATCAAATCGAATTCAACAATCGAACCGTCTCTTTTCTTGACCTTAATCATAGTCTTTCCTCTTCTTTAATAAGGGGGATAAAAAAACACACCTTAACGCAGGCTTCGTTTTTTTCGTTTTCGCCCTTGCTCGAATAATCTAAAATGTGCGCAAGGATATTTCAATTGAAATGCTTTGGCAAGCATTGAAAGAAAATGAATGAAACGTTTTACAAAATTTTCACAAAATTATAAAAAGTGCGTTTGAACCCATATTTTTTGATACCTAGATAATTCCAATCAAACTCTGTCAATAGAGTAAAATACAAGTTTGATACACTGTATAAAAAATCTAATTAAATTATGATGAATGCTCGATTATAAAATATCGATAAATTTTATCGGTATCCGAATTTTGATAAAGTTTTCATGTAAGAGGAATTGATTTTCTAAAAAATGTGAAAAAATCACGAAACAATGTATCAAAGTCGCATTGATTCGAATGATTCGGTTGCTTAAGAACCGCTTTTTTCAGTTATTTACACGATTTTGGAAAGGGATAGCGAGAATAGATTGACGATGGCCAATCGACTTCGTTTATTCTTTCGTGATGCCAGATTTTTCATTTTGCCTTGAACTGGAATTAGCAAAGTTTATTATTATCCTTGCTTTAAATGGAGGTTATTAGTAACACATGAGCACAAAAGAAGAAAAGAAGGCCGTAAAGAAGGCCAAAGGTAAGAATCTCTGGAACGAGTTCAAGAAATTCATATCTAAAGGAAACGTCCTTGATATGGCCGTTGGCGTCATCATGGGCAGCGCGTTCAGCGCGATCGTCACCGCATTCACCAACATCTTGCTAAGCGTTTGCACTTGGGGAGTCCCGGGAGGCTTAAAAGGGTTGGTCACGGTTTTGCCAGCCGCCAACTCCGCACAAAGTGGCATGGATCCTACGAACGGACTTGGACAGTTCTTCGATGCGTCGAAACTCCAAGCTCTCGCTGAAAAAGAGGCCGTTGCCAC
The DNA here is from genome assembly GCA_964497235.1 of uncultured Staphylococcaceae bacterium. Classification (GTDB taxonomy): domain Bacteria; phylum Bacillota_I; class Bacilli_A; order RFN20; family CAG-826; genus UBA4951. The sequence continues at coordinate 86,194 of CAZCCJ010000004.1, read as the reverse complement.
ATATGATGCGGATACGATTGCCGCTAACCCAAACCTTATCGAAAGCGTGAAAACCACGATTCTTGGTAAATACACCCTTCATGGCACGACCTATACCTACAATATGTCTGCCGTCATCGATTGGGGAACGCTCATCAATGCCGTCATTTCGTTCTTGATCATCGCTCTGACCTTATTCACCATCGTGAAGATCGCTCAATGGAGCGCTAAGAAACGCCAAGAGTTCAACGACAAGATGAAAGAAGAGTACTACTTGAAACATCCAGAAGAGAGACCAGTCGCTGCCGCTCCAGCCGCTCCAGCGCCGACCGAGACTGACTTGCTCACGCAAATCCTTGCTGAGATGAAAACGGCCAACGCTGCCAAAGAAGACAAAAAAGCAGAGTAATTCCGTCCCCAATAACTTAGAAATTAGGACCGTGGTATGAGCCGCGGTCTTTTTTTGCTTTTGCGGCAATTGGTTGAAAAGAAAAACCAAAAACACATTGGTGCATTTTTATAAAAAGATTCGATAAATGCTTATCGTAATATTGCTCTGGCATTTAATGAATCGATATGAATTTACACCAATTTTTCTATAATCTCTTTTGCGTATTCTTTGGCGACGTTGACGCCGCTTACTTGTTCGATGCCACCTAAGAAAGCGTTGCTATTCACTTCGCAAAGAATCGGTTCACCTTTTTTCCCCGAAAGTAAATCGATTCCGCAATAATCAAGTCCTAAGATGGCGGCCGCTTTTTCGGCTGTTTCTTGATATTCCTTGCTAAGAACGACTTTTTCGCCTTTGCCATGTTGCGCTATATTGCTTCGCCAATCTTCTTTGTTGACTCTCTTCATGGCGGCGACCATCCTTCCTCCGATGACTATCACTCGGTAATCGAATCCGTAACTGGAGGATATGAATTCTTGGTAGAGGCGGGGGTTTTGATAATGGTTTTTTTCGAAATCGAGCAGTTCCTCGTGGTTTTTGATCAAGAAAACGTTCTTTCCTAAGCTACCGAAATTATCCTTGGCAACCAATGGATAAACTAGTTCTTTCTCGACGTTATTTATGAACTCCAGCGATATCGATTCGCTGTAATTGAGCGGGGCGCTTATGGTTTTTGGCATTTTTATGCCATGATTGGCGAGCGCCATATGGGTCAGCATCTTGTCGTCGCACAAGCGGATTGCGTTAGCTGAATTGAAGAGTTTGTACCCGAGTTTCTCCAATAAGAAGGAAACGTATAGATCCTTGTCGAGGTAAAGCACGAAATCATATGGTTTTTCGTTGGAGACGATTGAACCGTCACTATCTATATATGAAAGTATTTCTGCGTTTGTTTTTAGATCCAGCGAAACATCTAATCTGGATAATTCTTCCTTCATTCTTTCGTAAAAGTGGGTAGGTCCATCAGTCTGAATGAATGCGTTCAACAAGCAAAGCCCTTTTTTCATGCGGATGATTATAACATCTAAGGAAGATTTAACTTACGACATAATTATGGTAGAATTCCGCCATGTCAAAAATTCAACCGATCACATCCCTTCGAGACACGGCGAAGCTCGAGAAGGATCTAAAAGAAAATGACGGCGTGCTCCATATCACCAAGAATGGATATAGCGACCTCGTCATCCTTTCGCCGGAAGTGTACGAGGATTTGGTCAAGAGCGGGCCAAATGCCATCAGATTAAGGACGAATAACGAAATATCATCGCCAAAATCCAATCGTTTCTCCCCAAACAAGGAGCAATCCGATCCTTATGGCTATGTGCGCGTCCGTTCCGAAAGCGTGCCTATCTCTATCTCTAATGTCAGCAAAAACGCCGAAAGCATAATCAACATCGTCAAGAAAGCGAGAAACGACAAAGTTCATATTTTGGTTCTTCCCGAACTTTGCCTAACCGGCTATACCTGCTCGGATTTGTTCAGAAACGACGCATTGCTTAAAAATTCGCTCTCGGCGATTGAAACGATAGCCAACGAAACGTCCGATTGTGAGGTATTGTTCGCCTTTGGCGCACCAATAAGAAAAGGCAACAAGATCTACAATGCCGCTGTCGTGTGCCATAAGGGGGAAGTGTTAGGCGTTGTCGCCAAGAAGAACATCCCCAATTATTCGGAATTCTATGAAGCTAGGCATTTCGCTTCATGGATTGGCGAAAACACCACAATTTCGTTGATGGGGAAAGAAGTTCCGTTCGGCAACAAGATTCTCTTTCGGGATGAGGATTACGTGTCTCTTAATATCGGAATTGAGATTTGCGAAGACTTATGGGTGCCAGACACGCCGTCGACCTCTTTGGCGTCTAGAGGCGCCACGCTGATCCTCAATCTAAGTGGCTCGAATGAAGTGGTGGGCAAAGCGAAATACCGCCGCGATTTGGTTTCGATGACAAGCGGCAGGCTGTTCGCCGCTTACGCATATAGCGACGCCGCCACAAGCGAAAGCACCACGGATTTGGTTTATTCGAGCCACAATATCATTGCGGAAAATGGCAAAATCCTTGCAGAATCCAAGCTTTTCGCAATGGAAAGCGCAACATGCGATATCGATGTCGAAAAGATTTTGGCCGAAAGAATCAGAATGACGACATATCCCAATATCCAAGACGATTCATATCAGACGATAGGTTTCTCTTTGCCGATCGAGAAACCTGAGAAAGTGCTTAGAAGATACAATCCATTGCCGTTTGTGCCGCATGGCGGCGTATTTGACGAAGAAAGGGTAGAGACGATACTTAAGATCCAGGCCATGGGCTTGATCAAGAGACTTGAGACCGTTGGTCAAAAGAAGGTGTTGGTCGGTTTATCGGGAGGTCTTGATTCCACTTTGGCATTACTTGTCGCGGTTGAGGCTTTTGACTTCTTGGGTTATGACCGCAAAGGCATTAAAGCGGTTACCCTCCCGGCCTTTGGAACTTCAACGAGGACCCATGACAACGCCTTGTTACTTTCTAATGAACTCGGCGTGACCTTCCAAGAGATAAACCTCAAAGAATCGCTCCTAAGGCATTTCGAGGATATAGGGCACGATCCGAATAACAGGAACGTCACTTACGAGAATGCTCAGGCGAGGGAAAGGACGCAAGTCCTCATGGATATCGCCAATGACGAGGGATCGCTCATGATAGGAACTGGCGATTTAAGCGAGCTATGTTTGGGCTGGACCACGTATTCGGGCGATCATATGTCGATGTATGGGGTGAACGCTTCGATTCCTAAGACTTTGGTTCGCTATTTATGCGAAGGATACGCAAGAATTCACCCAGAGGCCTCGCCATCGTTACTAGACATCATAAATACACCAATCAGCCCTGAGCTATTGCCGCCTGATTCGAGTGGGGTGATAAAACAGCAAACCGAAGATATCGTCGGGCCATACGAAGTCGTCGATTTCATCATCTATTATTTCTTGCGTTACGAATTCCGTCCGAAGAAGATCTTCATGCTTTTGGATATGGCTTATGGGGAAAAATATAGCAAAGAACAACTAAAAGGATGGCTTTCCTCGTTTTACCGCCGCTTCTGGAGGAACCAGTTCAAACGCTCATGTTTGCCAGACGGTCCGAAAGTCGGAACGGTCGCCATCTCTCCCCGTGGCGATTGGCGAATGCCAAGCGATGCCTCGGTGGATGATTATTTGAAGGAAATAGACGATATTTGATGGCTTTTTGCAAAAACAAAATTTTTATATGAAGATATAGAAAGGAAGATTACAATTTGCGTATGAAAAACAACAAAGACAAAGAAGAGATGTACTCATCTCCGGCATCCTTGGCCGAAGCGGCGAAAGCAATCGAAGAAGAAGAACTCGCCAAAAAGGAAAAAAGAAAAAAGAGCAGAGGACTTGAGATCCTTCGTTTTATCGTCGTCGGAATCCTATGCACTCTCATAGATTTCTTCGCACAGTTCGCTTTGATGAAGTGGGCTTTCACTTCGTTAATCGAACAAGGGGATTGGGGAGAATATCTCTCATGGGGTTTAAGCGTGACGATTGCCTTCATCGTTTCAAGCGTCGTCAATTTCTTCTTCTCTCGCCTATGGGTCTATCAGAACGTCGATAAGAAGATCAACACCAAATCAGCGAAGGCCTTCTTCGCCTATATCGGTTTAGGGGCTGGAGGCTGGCTCATTGGCCTAGGCATTCAAGAACTTGGCGTCTTTGTCTGTAACCTCACCATCACCGATATCCAATTCACGTATGATTTCACGAAAGTGAGTCTGGCGACGCTTTTCGAAGAGGGGGGCAAAGCCTTCTGGATCTTCTGCATTATCTTCGCGATAAAGACCATCGTCACGATGTTCTATAACTACTTGACGAGAAAGCTCATCATCTTCAAAGAACCGAAGAAAGAAGAAAAGACCACGTACGCTTTGGAACCCGCTCCCGAAGAGCCTTTGGTCGTCACCGCTTCGGACGAAGAGAAACCCGCCAAAGTGGAAGGGCCGCATTACACAACCAGAGAGTCCTTCATGAAAATCCTTCATGAGGAAATGGAATCCTTGATGGGCAAACCATATAAAAGGACGCACGCGGAAGACGCCAAACGCATGATAAGGGAAGAGCTCGAAGCTTACGAAAGAGAGCATCCCACTAAGAAATAATTCTCAAAGTCCATCGATAGGCGCGGAGCGAATCCGCGCTTTTTTCGTTTGTCCATAATCGGAAGTGTAGGCTTTTTTGAATGAAGGAAACAAATTACAATAGTTCCTATGAAGATAGGAATCCTAGGTAGCGGGCCATCGTCCCTATATGCCGCTATATTGATAAAGAAACGCCATCCTTCTTATGCGATTGATATATTCGACAAAGAAGAGAAGATGGCCAAGAAACTAAGGGCGACGGGCAATGGGCACGCAAACATAATGCCGAACGAAGACGATCCATTTGCCTATAATGATCCGAAATTCATGGAAGGGCTCCTTTCTTCTTATCCTTTGTCGAAAAGAATTGAGTCCTTTTACGAAATGGGCGTCTCGGTGAATAAGAAAGAGGGCCAGGGGTATTACCCTACTTCGGATAACGCCAACCAGTTCGCTTCTTATTTGTTAGACATTGCGGTCTCTCTTGGAATCGATCTTCATAGAGCGACGGCGATAAAGGATTATGAAAAGAGGGGGTCTGGATATTTCTTTTTGGCTTCCGATGGCGAATATGGCCCTTACGATGCGTTGATTATCGCCCCAGGCGCGAAAAGCGGAAACAACCTTGGAAGCGATGGCAACTTCGTTTCGGTGCTTGAGAAACACCATTATCGCTTCGATTCCTTTAGGCCCGGTTTATGCCCGATTAGGGTAGTTGACCAAAAGATGAAGGAATTATCCGGCATTAGGCATATGGCGAATGTCTCGTTGTTCTCAGGAGGCGAATCGTTTTTCTTAGAGCAGGGCGAAATCCTTTATAAGGACGATGGGCTTTCCGGCATCGTCATCATGAACGCTTCAAGCGCAATAGCCAGAAAGAAACTAAAGGATGTAACGATATTCATCGATTTATTTCCTGGTAAAACGCATGAGGAACTATGTCGTGAGATAAAGAACATAGAGAAAGCATCGCCTCGTTTCTTTTTGGATTCCCTTTTGCCTCACCCCTTGGCTAATCATGTCATAGATAGAGCCAAACGCACGCAAGGAATCGAGTGGATATCACTCCTAGCGAAGACCATGAAGGGATTGGATTATTGCTATAAGGAAAACTATCCGTTTCTTTTTTCGCAAGTCAGCGTCGGCGGCTTGGAACTTGATCAAATTGAATCGACATTCGAATCGAAAATCGAAAAATCCGTGTATTTCGCTGGCGAAATCCTCAATATCGATGGTGAATGCGGCGGATATAATCTCCTATTCGATTTGCTGAATGCACTTAGAATCGCGGATTCCTTATGAGATACATCGTTTCAAATATCAAGCTTCCGTTACGTCTTTCGGAAGATGATCTAACGGATGCCATAGCCAGGAAAATAGGCTTATCGCCGAAATCGTTTTCGTATGAAATCTATCGCCGCTCAATCGACGCTAGGCGTGAGGAAGGCAATTTCGTATATCGCGCAATAGTCGATACGCAAAAAGAGATTGCCGGCAAGGATATAGCGGCTTATTTGCCAATTGAGCCCGTCTTGATTCCTTCCAAAAAACTTGGATACCGCCCGATTGTTATCGGATTAGGCCCTAGTGGATTATTGGCCTCGCTCGTCTTGGCTAGATCCGGCAACAAACCGATAATCTTGGAACGTGGCAAAAACGTCGATGATAGGGCTTATGACATAGGGCTATTGAAGACGAAAGGGATATTGAATCCAGAAAGCAACGTCTGTTATGGCGAAGGCGGGGCGGGGACGTTTAGCGATGGAAAGCTCCATACTGGTGTCAAAAGCCCTTATATACGTTTCGTGCTGGAAGAATTCGTCAAACATGGCGCTCCGAAGGACATTTTGATCGATGCGAATCCTCATATAGGGAGCGATTTGTTGCCGGGCGTCATGCGTTCATTCCGCGATGAGTTGTTATCTTTGGGAGCGGACATCCTGTTTTCATCGAAATTTGTCGACATCGAAGAGAAAAACAACGGTTTGGAGATCTATTATGAGGATGAGATGCATAGCCGGCATTCCCTTTTCACTGAAGCGTGCTTATTGGCCTATGGGCATAGTCCTTTCGATACCGCGTTGATGCTAGAACGCAAAGGCCTCAAATTCATCCCAAAAGATTTCTCGATTGGGCTAAGGATAGAGTTCCCGCAAGAGAGCATAGACCGCGCGAACTATCATGAATTTTATGGGAAAGCCGCTTTGCCGCCGTCGTCGTTTAAATCCGTGACTCATCTACGTAATGGCCGTTCTGTTTATTCTTTTTGCATGTGCCCAGGAGGGGAAGTGGTCAATTCCTCTAGCGAAGAAGGGACGATCGTTACCAATGGCATGAGCAAACGGGCGAGGGATCTAACGAATGGCAATGCAGCCATATTGGTGAACTTGAAAGTGGACGATTACTTTAAAGGCGATCCTTTGGACGGATATCGTTACCGCGAATTCTACGAGGCGAAGGCGTATCGAAAAGACAAGCCTTATTTCGCTCCAGCTTCACGTTTAGGCGACTTCTTAAGAGACGTTCGAAGCGAGTCGTTTGGCGTTCTCTCCCCGTCATACAAACCGGGCGTTTATTTCTCTTCTTTTGATGAATGTTTGCCGCCTTTTGCTATCGATTCATTGCGAGAAGGAATTGAAAATCTCCGCAAAACTCAATCGTTTTATCGTTTTAACGATGCGATTTTGACTGGTATTGAGACAAGAAGTTCTTCGCCTGCCAGAATACCTAGGGATGAAAATGGCATGAGCAGCATTCGTGGTTTATATCCGATAGGCGAAGGGGCTTCGTATGCTGGCGGGATAACGACGTCAGCCGCCGATGGCGTGGCGATCGCGCTTAAGATATTGGGAAAATAACTTCCGTAGTTGTTTTTGGTTCTAACCATGAAGCGAAGCGTGTTTATATTCTGAGACTTATTTTCGATTCGATGAAAAAGGAAAATAGATTTCGCATTCTTTCGCTCCGTTTAATTTTATGAATTGACTATCTATTTAAGATAGACTTAAATAGTGGGGCTATGTCGGTTTTTCGTTGTTATGGCCGCATTGTTAGAAAGGGTTGCTAATATGAAATATCAGAGCACATCAAGAGTCCTAAGCTTCCTATTCCATACCATCATTTTCTTGGCTTTTGGCGCTTTAGGAATGTATTTTGGAGCGTTTGTCGTTCCTCAATTCTTCACATCCGGAGTCATGGAATGGAGGGAATCGCTATTCGATGCCCCGTATTTCCTTTATCTGGAATTCGCTGTCATCGGCTTCACTTATTTCGTTTTAAGCGGTTATGGCGCCTATCAAGCTTGGCTTGGCTTATCTCGTCCAAACGATGATACCCCGGTCGTTAAGAGCTTGACGGTCTTCATCGTCGAAGGCTGGATCATCAGCCTTGCCTTATTGCTCCATGGCGTCCTTTTGTTCGACGTCACCGCCAATGGCACCAACATGGCTTTCGCCGTTGTAATGGCTCTTATCTTCGCTATCTTGATGCTCATCGCCACCAACATTCCTATGGTTAAGCTATATGATGCGAAAGACCAAAAGCAATTGATTGGCTTTTTGCTAATGGGGGCTGTCGTCTTCACGGGTTTCATGATCATCGAAGTCGGCCTTGGGCTTGTCTTGACGATAAATGAAACATATTCCGCGAAGATGCCGACCGTTTACATGCTTCTTACCTTACTTTGCCAAAATGTCATCGCTTTCGTGCTTAGCTTGTTAGCTGCAATAGCGATCAAGAAAGGCAAATCGTCTTTGGCTGGATACCTCACTTCCGGTGCTTCTTTCGGCCTTGGCGCAGGACTAGTCGTTTACGGTGCCCTCGATATGGTTTATTACGATAAGCCAGTCCATTTCAATTTGATTGGCTCGCCGATTCAAGGCTTCGTCACTGAACAAACCAAATTCGGCTATGGCTTCCCGATTATGTGCATTGTGGTGGGGGCTGCGATGCTCGCCGCCGCTTGCTACTTGATTTGGAACGCTTCTCGCGAAAAGAAAATCATTACGAAATAATTAAAATAACCGCCATCGACACTATGCCGACGGCGGTTTTTTCTATCTGTAAGAAATCGCTTCTTAGTCTGACATTAAGGAAGAAATCGCGATCGTCACGCCGGCTACGGCGCTTGAAACTCCACCGATTATCGCTCCATTGGCGAGCGTTAGGTTTTCGCTGAAATCGATGGTGTTGCCTAGAATCGTGAATTCGGCGATGTCTACATATAGTTGTTTGCTTAGAAAGAAGAGGACGGCGGCGCCTATGAATGCCAAGAAGCAAAGGAATCCTAAGCCACGTTTGACGCCTTTGGCGCCTTTGGCGAAAGAGAAGAGGAAAAGCGCTAACGATAACGTTGCAGCGACCACTAATATAATAAATAAGATAAGGGCAGCCGTATGGGCTTCGATGGTGCCGGCGTCTTCGACTTTGTTTATGTCTCCACTTAAAATCCTATATTCAGCGGTCGCCTTGCCGCCAAAGGCCAAAACGAAGCCGCTTACGAAAAGGGTGTAGGAGGTTCCGATCCCCGATTTTTCGAATGTCGAAGTGAGCAAAGGATTCATCATCATGTAGATGGCCAGTCCCGCTCCAGCTAAAGCGAGGACGCCAAAGATGAACCTAAATAATTTCTTGATCATTTTCTTTTCTCCTTTTTAAAAATGCTTTTTATTGCGATTCGAATGGGTTTTAAAGCGATTTTTCGATTTTTTTCGCCTTATCGCTCATGAAATCGTGTATCTCGATGAATTCGTCGTACATCGCGATTATCTCGTCGCTTGGGTCTTCGTATTCGGCTTTGAGCTTCTCCATCGCCGCTTCTGGAACGATGCGCTCTTTCGCCCTCATTTTGTTTTGCATTTGGCAGACTTCGAAAGGAATCTTGAAAAGCACCAATATATGGCGATCGAAACAAGGGGTCGCTTTGAAATACATCTCGCGATATTTGTTTTGGAGGTTAGTCGCATCGGCGATGACGGTAACCTGTTCTTCCTTTGCGGCGTAATCGTTGATCGTCTCTAAGAATGTATCCCAGACTTTCTTCTCGTCGCGGAAATCATTTGGTTTTCCCCAAAGGGCCACGCGTATCTCGTCGCTTGATACGATATGAGTGTTTGGATGGAGTTCTTGGTATTTTTTTGCCCAGGTGCTCTTTCCGCTTCCGGGAATGGCGCTTAGAAGGATAAATGTCTTCATCGCCTCTTATCTTACCGAGATGAGCGCTTCTTGTTTAGTTCTTTTTTAATGAAAAAGAAAAAACCTGTCAATTAAGCGCTTTCAAAGTTTGTCGCCATGAGAAACTTGATCCTTTTGGATGGTTTCTCTTTCCTTTTGCCCCTTTGTATATTATCTTTCATTACCAACGTGTTCTTCCTCTGAACCACGTATAAAAAACAAGGAGGCCTCTTATGGCCATAGACGAAAAAGAAGAAAAAACTCCGAAAAAGCCGAAAGATACACTGCATAAAGCGATTAGATCCTTGGCTTTCAACGCCATAATCGCCGCCTTATATTGCGTTTTGACTCTCGTTTTGCAGCCCATAAGCTTCGGGCCCGTCCAGTTTAGATTTAGTGAAATCTTGATCCTTTTGTGTTTTTGGCGAAAAGATTTAATCATTGGGCTGACCATTGGATGCTTGGTGTCGAACGCTTTCAGCTTTTCCCCTTGGGATATGCTTATTGGCACATCGGCGACATTGATAAGTTGCATATTCATGGCGTTTCTTTCCCCGAGGCTTTTTGTCTCCGCGTTGTGGCCAGTCGTTTTCAATGGGCTTATAGTTGGGGCTGAGCTAACTTGGATATATCCATCTTTCCCAGAATATTGGCAGAATGCATTATCGGTGGCGGGAGGGGAACTCGTCGTTATGGTCATTGGCTACATTTTGTGGATGCTCGTATATCGGAATGCTGGTTTTAGGAGGCTCTTAGAGCCGAATGCTCATGTCTCCATTCTTTATTGAAGTGTCATTAAGGGGTAAAATCGTTGATTATGGACAAGAAGTTCTATTTGGAAATAAAGCACGTCGATCCCAATAGCGGAGCCCGTTATGGCGTTCTTCATACATGGCATGGCGATGTCGAAGTTCCGATGTTTATGCCGGTTGGAACCAACGCGACGGTCAAGACTCTTAGCCCCGAGGAAGTTAAGTCCTTGGGGTCTGGCGTCATTTTGGCCAATACATACCATCTTCACCTTAGACCGGGTGAGGATATCGTCTCGAAAGCGGGAGGGCTCCATCGTTTCATGAATTACGATGGCCCGATCTTAACCGACAGCGGCGGCTTCCAGGTCTTTAGTTTGGCGAAAACAAGAAAAATCACCGAAGAGGGCGTTGCGTTTAAGAATTATTTGGATGGGAGCAAAGAGTTTTTGACGCCCGAAAAGGTAATAGGCATCGAAGAAGCGCTAGGTGCCGACATCATCATGTCATTCGATGAATGCATCCCTTATCCCGCCGAATACGAATATGCGAAGAAGAGCACCGAGAGAACCCTTAGGTGGGCGAAAAGAGGCCTCGAAGCCCATAAAAGGGATGATCAGGCGTTATTTGGAATCGTCCAAGGCGGCGCATTCAAGGATTTAAGGAAGCTTAGCGCAACCGAACTCGCCAAAATGGATTTCCCAGGCTATTCAATAGGCGGGACCTCGATTGGCGAACCGAAAGAAATCTGCTTCCAAATGATCGACGACGCGATTCCGTATTTGCCATTAGATAAGCCCCGTTATTTGATGGGCGTTGGCTCGCTCGATTACATATTGGGCGGCATAGAGAGAGGAATAGACATGTTTGACTGCGTGCTTCCGACGAGGATCGCGAGGCACGGCGCTTTAATGACGAGCTCTGGGCGCATCAACATCAAGAAAGCGGAATATCGCGACGATTTCTCGCCGCTTGATCCGGAGTGCGATTGCTATACCTGCAAGAACTATTCGAAAGCCTACCTTCATCACCTCAATCGTGTTGACGAGGAATTCGGAAAACGCCTCAATAGCCTTCATAACATCCGTTTCTTAATCAAAGTCGTCGAAGGTGCAAGGAAAGCCATCCAAGAGGATCGTTTCTTGGAGTACGAAAAGGAAATCTTGGAGAAATACGGAGATTCGAGGGGGTTTTAACGTGGATATTTCGCTTTTTGATTATTATTTGCCAGAAGAACTCATCGCCCAATCGCCGATGGAAAAGAGGGATGAGTGCAAATTGATGGTGGTCGATAGGGAGCATAAAACAAGGGAAACCCATCTTTTCCATGACATCATCGATTACATCCATCCTGGCGACGTTTTGGTTCGCAACAACACGAAAGTTATACCGGCGAGGCTCATTGGCAAAAAAGTGGAGACGGGAGGGGCCGTAGAGCTATTGCTTCTCAAACAATTGGATAAAGACACTTGGGAGTGCTTGGTCGGAAACGCCCGTAGCGTGAAAGAGGGAATCCATTGTTCTTTCGGCGATGGCCGGCTTATCGCCACATGCGTCAAGGTCAAAGACGAAGGGCTTCGCGACATGCGCTTCTCATATGAGGGGATTTTCTTGGAAGTGCTTGAATCACTAGGCAAGATGCCTTTGCCACCTTATATCAAGAAGCAATGCTCGAATAACGACGAATATCAGACGGTTTACGCCAAAATTCCAGGCAGCGCCGCCGCTCCGACGGCCGGTTTCCATTTCACGGAAGAATTATTCGAGGAGATAAAAAAGAAAGGCGCAGAAGTGCTTGATGTGACGCTTAACATCGGTTTAGGCACCTTCCGTCCCGTCAAAGTGCAGGATACGAAAGATCACGTCATGCATTCGGAAACGTATGAGATGAGCCAAGAAACGGCGGATAGACTGAACTTGGCAAAAAAAGAAGAAAGAAGGATCATCGCGATTGGGACGACTTCCGTCAGAACCCTCGAGAGCGTTTATGCCAAATACGGCTCTTTTAAAGCAGTCCATGAGGCCACGAGGCTTTTTATCGAGCCCGGATATCGTTATCAAGCGGTCGATGCCATCATTACCAATTTCCATTTGCCTAAAAGCACTTTAGTGGAGCTTGTGTCGGCGTTCATGGGCAGGAAATTCACGTTGTCGTGCTATGAAGAAGCCGTCAAGGAAAGGTATCGTTTCTTCTCTTTCGGCGATGCGATGTTCATTTATGGGAAATACGATTATTCCAAAGCCAATGACGAATAATGGACTGAAGATAAATTATTTCGATAAGGGAGAGGAGATACTTTCCGAACCCATTTTCAAAGAAAAGAAACCGACTTTGCTGATGCATGTCTGCTGCGGCCCTTGCTCTTGTTTCCCTCTTACCTATCTGTGCCCGAATTTCGATGTGACGATCTATTACAACAACAGCAACATATATCCGACTTCTGAATTCGATAAGAGATTAGACACGTTAAAGGAGCTTCTTGGCGATCTAAAACGCGATTATGGCTATGACGTCAAATTGATCGTTCCCGAATACGATAACGATGAATACAATTCCGAGCTATCGCGTTATAGCGAAAGCAAAGAGGGTGGGCCCCGTTGTTTGTTTTGTTATGAAAAAAGGATGTCCGAAGCTTACGATTACGCCGAAAAGAACCATTTCGACTTCTTTACGACGGTGATGACGATATCGAGGCAAAAGAACAGCCAAATCCTAAACCAAATAGGGGAGAAGTTAGAGAAAAAACATCCCGATTGCCGTTATTTCTATAGCGACTTCAAGAAGAAAGACGGCGCTTTAAAGGGCAGGGAAATACGATTGAAATACGGTCTCTACAATCAGAATTACTGCGGTTGCGTCTATAGCTATAGAGAGATGCTAGAAAGAGTCAAAAAAGCATCCGAAAAAGGCCTTTCGGAAGGCGAAAAATCGATAGAAAAATAAAGCATTTTTTGTGCACGATGCACAAAGTTTTCGTATTTTTTCACATCGAAAAACGCAAAAAATGCGCTAAATGCTACTTTTTTCAAAAATGCCACATCCCATCGAAATTTTTGTCTCAAAAAAGTGTTGACGAGCCTCGCGCATGGGGGTATATTTTCAAACGCTGGCGCAAGTGTGGAAGTGCGATGTTGCTGACACGCCGAGAAGCGTTGCTATGCATCCTGGCTTAGTCAGGGAACTCGCACAGAGCTCGCCCCATGCAGCCTGAAGAAATCTAAAGGAGGAAAATTCATGGCGAAACAACAAGTCCTGCGTATTCGTTTGCAGGCCTACGACCATAAGATCCTCGACCTCACCGTCGAAAAGATCATTGACGTAGCCAAAAAGACCAATGCTGGCGTCATTGGCCCTGTCCCTCTCCCAACCGAGAAACAGGTTTATACGATCTTGCGCGCCACCTTCAAGTACAAGGACAGCCGCGAACAATTCGAAATTCGCACGCACAAGAGATTGCTTGACATCACCAACCCGACGAAGGAGACGGTCGAAGCCATTCGCAAGCTTGACCTTCCAAGTGGCGTAGAAATCGATGTCACCACGAAGTAATAAGGAGAATCCATCATGAAATCCATCATCGGAAGAAAAATGGGCATGACTGAAGTCTTCGCCGCTGACGGCACGATGTACCCGGTTACCGTCATCGAGGTCCTTCCAAACACCGTCATCCAAAAGAAAACCATGGACAAGGACGGCTATGAAGCCCTTCAAATCGGTTATGAAGACATCAAGGAATCCCGCTTAAACAAATGCGAACTCGCCAGGTTCCAAAAAGCTGGCGTCGCTCCGAAAGCCCATCTCTATGAGCTCAAAGGAGACGAAATCTATGGCAAGAACGTGGGCGACACCCTTACGTGCGACATGTTCCAAGCAGGCGATGTCGTCGACGTCATCGGCACGACCAAAGGCCACGGCTACACCGGTACCATCAAGAGATATCACAATCACATCGGTCCGAAAGCCCATGGATCTGGTTACCATCGTCAAATCGGCTCTCTTGCCAACAACGGCCGTGATAACAACCGCGTTATCCCAGGCAAGACCATGTCTGGTCATTGGGGACCAGAACAATCCACGATCCTTAACCTAACCGTTATCGAATCGAATGCGGAAAAAGGCTATATCCTTATTAAAGGTGGCGTCCCTGGAACGAAGAAGGGAATCGTCATGATCCGCAGCGCAATCAAAGCCCAATTCGGCAAGCCAGAGGTTAAGCCTCTGCACATCGCCAAGAAAGGAGAATAACAATGGCTGATAAAAACATCGTTCTGCCGGTCGTTAATCTCGCTGGCGAAAAAGTCGGAGACGTCGAATTAGATGCTTCCGTCTTCGGAATCACCGAAGCTAATGAACAAGTCGTCCATGATGCCGTTGTCACTTATCTATCGAACCTCCGTCAAGCCACGGCGAAAACGAAGAAACGTCATGAAGTGAGCGGCGGTGGCAAAAAGCCATGGAGACAAAAAGGAACTGGGCGCGCCCGTGCGGGAAGCTCCCGTAGTCCTATCTGGGTCGGCGGTGGCAAGGTCTTCGGACCAGATGGCAACCAAAGCTATAAGGTGAGCCAAAACAAGAAAGCCCACGCCTTAGCCCTCAAAACCGTTCTCTCGCAAAAAGCTAAAGACGGCATCATCGTCGTCGATAGCCTCGCAATCGAGAAAGTCAGCACCAAGGCGTTCGCCATTGATCTCGGCGCCATCAAAGCCGCTGGCAAAATCCTTGTCGTCGGCAATGATGCGAATCTCATCAAGAGCGCGAGAAACATTGATAAGGTCACCGTCCACGCCGTCAATAACGTGAGTGTCTACGATGTCCTCGATAACAACTTCATCGTCATCAGCAAAGATGACATCAAAGCCCTTGAAGGAGGCCTCAAATAATGGCAGAAGAAATCAAAGAAGCGGTCGCCGAAGAAAAGAAGGCGCCGAAGGCTAAGAAGGCCGCCAAGAAAGAAGCCGAGAAAGCCGAAGTCGTGGAAGCGAAAGCGAAAACCTTCGCCAAGCCGACCAAGCATGACTACGAAGTCATCCTCGAACCTCTCATCACCGAGAAGAGCATGGCCCTCCTTCAAAATAATAATAAGGTTACGATGAAGGTCGCCGCCAATGCCAACAAGACGGAAATCAAAGAGAGCTTCCAACGCCTCTTCCAAGTTGCCGTCACCGACATCAAGGTAGTCAATGTCCTCCCGAAGAGCAAATCTCGCGGCGGACGTTACAAAGGCCACGTGAGTGGCTTCAAGAAAGCGGTCATCGCCGTCGCAAAAGACAGCGCAATCGACCTCTTCAAGGAGTAAGGAAACACTCATAAGCACTCGCTTATAAAGCATCCACTATAGGAGAAAAGAAATGGCAATCAAAACCTACAAGCCGTATACGAAGAGCCGCCGCCAAATGCAAACGCTCTCCTATGCGGAAATCACCAAAGCCACTCCTGAAAAATCGTTGCTCGCCCCGAAGAAACACACCGGCGGGCGTAACAATCAAGGAGTCATCACCTGCCGTCACATCGGCGGTGGCAACAAAAACCGTTATCGTATCATCGACTTCCGTCGCAACAAGGATGACATCCCAGCGACCGTGAAGGCCATCGAATACGATCCGAATCGTACCGCCTTCATCGCGTTGTTGGCTTATGCCGACGGCGAGAAGCGCTACATCATCCGTCCGAAAGACCTTAACGTCGGAGACAAGATCATCAGCGGCAAGGTCACCGATATCAAAATCGGCAACAGCTGCCCTCTCTCCAACATCCCAGATGGAACCTTCGTTCATAACGTTGAGCTTCAACCGGGAAAAGGCGGACAAATGTGCCGTGCCGCCGGAACAAGCGCTCAGGTGCTTGGTTCGGATGGCGCTTACACGATTCTCCGCTTGGCCTCCAGCGAAGTCCGCAAAGTCCTCTCCGTCTGCCGCGCGACCATCGGTCAAGTCGGCAATGAGGATTGGAACCTCGTCAATCTCGGCAAAGCCGGAAAAACACGCCATCTCGGCGTTCGTCCAACAGTCCGTGGCTTCGTCATGAACCCTTGCGATCACCCTCACGGTGGTGGTGAAGGTAAGTGCCCTGTCGGACGCGATGCTCCACGCACGCCTTGGGGCAAGAAAGCGATGGGCGTCAAGACCCGCCGCATGAAGAAGAATTCTACGCGCTTAATAATGCGTCGTAAGAATGATAAGTAAGGAAAGGAGATCGAACAATGTCACGTTCTTCCAAAAAAGGGCCGTTCGTTGATGAATACCTTCTTAAGAAGGTCGAAGCCCTCCAAAAATCAGGAAAGAAAGAGGTCATCAAGACCTGGTCTCGTCGCTCGACCATCTATCCTGCCTTCGTTGAGCAGACGTTCGCCGTTTATAACGGCAAAGAGCATATCACCGTCTATGTCACTGAAGACATGGTTGGTCATAAGCTCGGCGAATTCGCCCCAACCCGCACTTTCACCGGTCACCACGGCAACAATCTTGGCGATCAAGCTGCGGCCGGTAAGAAATAAGGAGAGCAATCATGGCAGAAACTAAAAAGAAAACCGTGAAGAAGGAAGCCGCTCCTAAGAAGGAAGCAGCTCCGAAAGCGGAGAAGAAAGCCACCAAAGCCAAAGTCGAAAAGAAAGAAGCCGAAGTGACGAAAGAAGCTCCGAAGGCCGAAAAGAAAGCGGTCAAGGAGAAGAAAGCCAAGGAAGCTCCGAAAGCGGAGAAACCGGCTGTCACCGAAGCGCATGCCTTCGCAAAAGATGTGCGCGTCACCCCGCGCAAAGTCCGTTTGGTCCTCGATATCGTCCGCGGAAAAGACGTCGATGAGGCTCTAGCGATCCTCAAGAACGTCAATCGCGCAGCCAGCGAGCCAGTCGCTAAGCTCATCAAGAGCGCGGCCGCCAACGCGACCAACAACTTCGGGATGGATGCTTCCAAACTCTACGTCGCGATGATTCAAGCAAGCGACGGCATCCGTATGAAACGCTTCATACCGAGAGCCAAAGGAAGCTCATCGTCGATCGTCAAGAGAACGGCCAACATCAGCGTGACCGTCAAGGAAAGGAAGTAGGAGGACAAACAATGGGTCAAAAAGTTAACGCCGTCGGTCTCCGTATCGGTATCAACCGCGGCTGGGAAGCCAATTGGTTTGCTTCCAAAAAAGACTACGCTACTTTCTTAGGCGAAGACATCGCCATCCGCAACTATCTCGAGCCAGCCCTCAAAGAGGCAATGGTCAGCCATATCGACATCGCGAGAACCAAGAGCGACAAAGACAACAAAGTCCATATCAAGGCTTATGTTGCCCGCCCAGGCGTCGTGATCGGACAAGATGGCGCCAAGATCGCCGAGATCAACAAAGGCCTCAAGAAGATCATCAAGTCGGGCGAAGTCCGCATCGATGTTCTCGAAGCCAAGAACCCTGACGTCGACGCGACGCTCATCGCCAAATGGATTGCTTCCGAGCTTGAGAATCGCCAAAGCTTCAGAACCACCCAAAAGAAAGCCATCCAACGTATGCGTAAAGCGGGAGCCCTCGGCTGCCGTACGCAATGCCAAGGACGTCTCGGCGGAGCTGAAATCGCCCGTCGCGAAGGCTACAAAGAGGGTGTCGTACCACTAGAGACGCTCCGCGCCGATATCGACTTCGCATCGGTAGCCGCCGCCACGAGCTATGGCCGCATCGGCATCAAAGTCTGGTGCTGCCGCGGTGCTCATAAAGAAAAGCAAGAAGCCGCAAAGACTTCCGAAAAAGCACAAGGAGGCGCAAACAATGCTGCAACCAAAACGCGTTAAGTATCGCCGTCCGCATGGACTCAAGTATGAGGGAAAGGCCACCAAAGGAAACAACGTTGACTTCGGAGAATATGGCTTGGTTGCCCTCGAAGGCGGTTACATCAATGACCACCAAATCGAAAGCGCCCGTATTGTCTTGGCTCGTTACACCGACCGCTTAGGCAAAATCTGGATCCGCATCTTCCCGCACTTAGCCAAAACCAAAAAGCCGGCTGAGGTTCGTATGGGAAGCGGCAAAGGCTCACCGGAAGGATGGGTCGCCGTCGTCAAGAAAGGCCGTGTGATCTTCGAGATCGGCGGCATCGATGAGAAAGTTGCGATACACGCTCTCCATCAAGCCGGATTCAAGCTTCCGATCCTCACCAAAGTCGTCAAGCGCACCAAAGCCTTGACCGAAGACGAGAAGCTCAAGATGGAAGCGCAACACGCTTCCAGCCTCGAAGCCATCGAAGAAGAAGACGCGAAGGTCGTCGAAACCGTGTCTGATACCGGCAACGACACCCCAGCCGATGCTGATAAGAAAGGGGAATAGAACCTATGGATATCAAAGAATTCAGGGCATTGACCCCGAAAGAACTTGACGAGAAGCTCGCCGCTCTCCGTCAACGCAAATTCGAGCTCTCCCGCAAAAGAGCGGTAGGAGCCCTCGAACATCCTGACGAAATCACCTATGTTCGCAAGGATATTGCCAAAGCCGAGACGGTGAAGCGTGAGCGTGAGCTCCAAATCAACGTCGGAGCCGCCAAATAGGAGAAAGGAGATCAAAAATGGAACGCAATACAAGACCTACATTCCAGGGAATCGTGACTGGAACGAAGATGAATAAAACCATCATCGTCACCGTCTCGACCAAAAGAAACGATCCCCTTTATGCGAAACGTGTTGGCTATAGCAAGAAATATTACGCCCACGATGAGAACAACGAAGCCAAACTTGGCGACACCGTTTCCATCATGTCTTGCCGTCCGATCAGCAAACTCAAGCGTTGGCGCTTAGTTAGCATCGACAAGAAAGCCATCGCCGAGAAGAAAGCTGAGGAAGTGGAAGCCACTCTCGAAGCGCAAGAAGGCAGTGCCGAAATCGTCTCCGCCAAAGAAGACGAAGCGGCCTCTAAGGAGTAGGACCTATGGTACAAAACGAAACAAACCTCGTTGTTGCCGATAACAGCGGTGCCCGTCTTGTCAGAGTCTTCCGCCAATTCGGCGGCGACCGCAAGAAAGTCTCCACCCTCGGTGACATCGTCATGTGCGCCGTCAAAGCGGCCACGCCAAATGGCAAAATCAAAAAAGGACAAGTCGTCAAAGGCGTCATCGTCAGAGTCAAGCGCCCTGTCATCCGCAAAGACGGCTCGTCAATCAGCTTCGATGACAACGCCGTTGTCCTCGTTGATGGAGATGGAAACCCACTCGGAACCCGTGTCTTCGGACCGGTTGCCCGTGAGCTCCGCGACAAAGGCTATATGAAAATCATTTCTTTGGCCATGGAAGTTCTATAAGGAGAAAGATCACTATGAATATCAAAAAAGGTGATAAGGTGATCGTCCTCTCAGGCGACGATAAAGGCAAGGAAGGGCTCGTTCAACGCGTCTATCCGAAGCTCAACAAAGTCGTTGTTGAGGGCGTCAATGTCCATAAGAAGCATAAGAAGCCGACACAAGCTACCCCAGAAGGTTCGATTCTCGATATCTATGTCCCAATCGATGCCTCCAAGGTCGCGCTAATCGATCCGAAAACCAAAAAGGCCACCCGTGTCCATCACAAAGTGGTCGACGGAAAGAAGATTCGCGTTGGGAAATCCGGCGAATCACTCGAGAAGAAATAAGGGAGGAATAGAAAATGGCTGAAACTAAGAAAGCTACTGCCAAGGCCGCCCCGAAAGCTGCCTCGAGCAAGAAGACCGCCGCTCCAAAGGCCGCCAAGCCAGTCGCCAAGGCTGAGCCAAAGGCCGAAGTCAAAGCGGAAGTCAAAAAAGAAAAAGTCTACGCGAATCGCCTTGCGAAGAAATATAAGGAAGAGGTCATCCCAGCTCTCGTCAAGAAGTTCGGATACACCACTCCGATGCAAGCGCCTCGCTTCGAGAAGATCGTCATCAACATCGGTGTTGGTGATGCCACTCAAAACGCCAAAGCCCTTGAGGATAGCGTGAATGAACTCGCTACCATCACCGGCCAGCATCCAGTCGTGACCAAGGCCAAGAAATCCATCGCGACCTTCAAACTTCGTGAAGGACAGGCCATTGGTTGCAAAGTCACTCTCCGTGGCACCCGCATGTATGAGTTCTACGATAAACTCGTCAGCATCGCCCTCCCACGCGTCCGTGACTTCCGCGGCGTTTCCAAAAACGCCTTCGACGGCCATGGCAACTACACCTTGGGCGTCAAAGAGCAATTGATCTTCCCGGAAATCGACTACGATAAGATCTCGAAGATCCGCGGCATGGACGTCGTCATCGTCACGACCGCCAATACCGACGAAGAATGCCTTGAGCTTCTCACATTGATGGGAATGCCCTTCAGGAGGTAAGAAGAATGGCTAAGAAAAGTTTGATAATCAAAGCAAGCCGCCCGCAAAAATTCAGCACCCGCGCTTATACGCGCTGCCAACGTTGCGGCCGTCCTCACGGCGTCCTCCGTAAATTCGGTCTCTGCCGCATCTGCCTTCGCGAAATGGCCTACAAAGGCGAAATCCCAGGCATGAAGAAAGCCTCTTGGTAATAAGGAAAGGAGAAAAAGAAAATGAATATCGATCCTATCGCCGATATGCTCACCCGCATCCGCAACGCGAATGCCCTCCGTTATGAGCAAGTCTCCATGCCTTATAGCAAAATGAAGGCTGCCATCGCCAAAATCCTTAAGAAAGAAGGATATATCCTCGACTTCTCAGCCGAAGGAAGCGGCGCTGGCAAAACCCTCAACGTCGCGCTTAAATACGGCCCAGACGGCGAACGCGTCATCTCCGGCCTCAAGCGCATCAGCAAGCCGGGCCTCCGTGTCACCGTGGAATGCCAAAAGCTCCCACGCGTGCTCAAAGGTCTTGGCATTGCCATCATAAGCACAAGCAAAGGCCTCTTGACCGATAGCGAAGCCCGCAAGGCTGGCATCGGCGGCGAAGTCATCTGCTACGTTTGGTAAAAAAAGGAGAAGAGAAAAATGTCTCGAATTGGATTTAAACCCATATCTCTTCCAGAAGGCGTCACTTATTCAATCGATAATGGCGTCATGATCGTCAAAGGTCCCTTAGGCGAAGTAAGCGTCCATATTCCTTCGGACGTCAGCGTCTCTGAGAAAGACGGTCACCTCCACGTCACTCCAGTTGCCGGAGCAGTCGAGGAAGCGGGCAAGTCCCGTCAAGGAAGCGAAAACCACGGCACAACCGCCGCGAATATCAACAATGCCGTCATCGGCGTCACCAAAGGTTGGAAGAAAGAACTCGAAATCAATGGTACCGGTTATCGCGCCAGCATCAAAGGCACGGCCGTCACGATGTTCCTTGGCTATAGCCACGAAGTCGTTGTTGAGCCGGTCGGCAAATACACGAAGATCACTTGCCCAGACGAAACCCATATCACAGTCAGCGGCTGCGATAAACATGACGTCGGACAAACCGCCGCGTATATCTATGACAAGCATCGTCCGGATGTCTACGGCCAAAAGGGTGTCCACTATGTTGGACAATTCCTCATCAAGAAAGTCGGCAAACGCGCTTCAGCGGGTTCCGGCAAGAAATAAGGAGAGCTTAAGATATGATTCAAAAAGAGTCTCGTCGCCTCGTTCGTGACCGTCGTCACGCGAGAGTCCGCAACAAAGTCTTGGGGACAGCCCTCCGTCCACGTTTGGTCGTCTTCCGTAGCAATAAGCACATCGAAGCCCAGATCATCGACGATACTAAGGGCAATACCTTAGTGTCCGCTTCGAGCGTTCAGCTTAAGCTCAAAAATGGCGGCAACATCGAAGCTGCTGCCAAAGTCGGTGAAGCCTTGGCTGAAAAAGCCAAGAAAGCCGGCATCAGCGAAGTCGTCTTCGATCGCGGTGGTTATCAATACCACGGCCGCGTCGCCGCTTTGGCGGATGGCGCTCGCAAAGGAGGCTTAGTTTTCTAAGGAGAACCCCATGGAAGAAAATAAAGAAGTTGCGGTTAATGCCGCCAATAATCAACCCACGGAAAAGAAAGCGACCGGCAACCCCGGTTATGAGCCTCATGGTTCTCGCTATGCCGAACGTCCAGGGTCCCGCAAATACGGCGACCGCAAAGGACGCCCAGGCGAAAGACGCGGTGGACGTGGCGGATTCCGTCGCGAAGCCGACGATTTCCAAGATCGTGTCGTTAACATCAACAAGGTCACCCGCGTTGAAAAAGGTGGCAAACACATGCGTTTCGCTGCCCTCGTCGTCGTTGGCGATGGCAAAGGACAATATGGGTTCGCCATGCGTAAATCGGGCGAAGTGCCCGATGCCATCAAGAAATCCTTGACGGCCGCTAAGAAAGACCTTCATTCCATCCATATCGCAAAGGGTGGAACGATCGCCCATCAAGTCGAAGGCCACTTCACCTCGACCACCGTCTTCTTGAAACCAGCTCCGCAAGGCACTGGTATCGTCGCCGGTGGCGCCGTCCGTGCCATTCTCGAGCTCGCCGGCATCAAGAACGTTTATTCCAAGGTTTATGGTTCGCGCACTGCCGTCAACGTCATCAACGCGACCCACGCCGCTCTATCGAGCCTCAAGGAATACGGCAAGGTTATGGTTCTCCGTGGCTTAAAGACCCCAGAGGAAGTCAAACCTGCCCCGAAAGCCAAAGAGGCGTCCGAAAAGAAGGAGGCTAACTAATCATGGCTACCAATCTTAATACCATCGTCGTCGTCGAAGGCTCCAAAAAGAAGCACTTCCGCAAAGGCCAAGGCTTAGGATCTGGCAACGGCAAGACCGCTGGCAGAGGCCAAAAAGGCCAAGGCGCTCACTCCCATACCAAGAAACACGGCTTCGAAGGCGGCCAAATGCCTCTCGCAAGACGTCTTCCGAAATATGGTTTCAAGAACAACGCCCGCGTCGAATTCGCCATCGTCAAATTGGCTTCCTTAGAGGCCTTTGAAGACGGTGCCGTCGTTGACACCAACACCCTTATCGAAAAGGGATTAGTGAAAAAGAACGCTCCAGGGGTTAAAATCCTTGGTAATGGCAAGCTCACCAAAAAGCTTACCGTCAAAGCCAACGCCTTCTCCGCTTCCGCGAAAGCGGCGATCGAAGAGAAAGGCGGCGTCACTGAGGTCCTTAAGTAATGAAAAAATTCGTCTCGATCTTCAAAAACAAAGAAATCGTTAACCGTATTTTCTTCACGGTCATGATTCTCTTCGTCATCCGGATCGGGGCGGCCATTACGGTACCTGGAGTCCAAGTCAGCGAAGAGCTAACCAACATCATGAACAGCGGGAATTCCCTCGCTATCATGGATTTGCTTGGCGGTGGCGCTCTCTCGAACTTCAGTATCTTCGCCCTTGGCGTCTCACCTTATATTACTTCGCAGATTATTATCCAATTGTTGTCGAAAGACGTGCTTCCTGCGCTCACCGAGCTCAGCAAGCAGGGCGAATATGGCCGTAAGAAGAAAGAGATGGCGACCCGCTATCTCACCCTTCTTCTTGGTGCAGTCCAAGGTTATGGCATCATCAAAACGATGCAAAACCAAAGCTATATCTCTCTTTCAATGGCCGATAATTTCTGGACGTATGCCTATATCGTCACGATTCTTCTCGCCGGCGCCATGCTTACGATGTGGCTAGGCGACCAAATCACCGAGAAAGGCATTGGAAACGGTATCTCCGTCATCATCTTCGCCGGTTGCGTTCGCAGCCTTCCGACGCAGATCACGACCGCTTGGAACAAATGGATCACGTTGAACGTGACCAGGGGTTCGAGCGAAATGATCCAAGGTGCCTTCCAATTCGCGTTATACATCTTGGCGATGGTTCTTATCACCGCCTTCGTCGTCTTCGTTGAATTATCCAAACGTAAGATACCGGTACAACACGCAGGGAAAGGCGGCAGCAATGCTTCCATGGCCCGTGCTAGCTTCTTGCCAATCAAGATCAACAGCGCCGGCGTTATCCCAGTCATCTTCGCTTCAAGCATCTTAAGCGCTCCAAGCATCATCGCGAGTTTCATCTCGAGCGATGCCGCCAACGCCGAATGGTTGAAGATATTCAATTACAACGACACCTTCTTGATGCCTTGGTTCGATGGAACGCATTGGAAGATGAATTGGGGCCTATTCATCTATTTGGCCCTCATCATCGCCTTCTGCTTCTTCTATGCTCAAATGCAGATCGATCCAGAGCAGCTCGCCGATAACTTCCAAAAGAACGGCTCTTATATCCCAGGCATCCGCCCGGGAAAAGAGACGGAACGCTATGTGACGAAAGTGCTTAACCGCGTCACCTTCATCGGTGCCATCGCCTTATCGCTAATCGCCGCGCTTCCAATCGTTCTAGTTTGGGCTAACGCCTTCGGGAATGATTCCTCGCTTGCCATCGGCGGCACAGGGTTAATCATCATCGTCGGCGTCGCGCTTGAAATCAACGCGCAAATCGATGGCTTGCTCGCTGGCAAGTCCTTCGATCAGATAAAGGAGACGGCGTAATATGCTTAACATAATTCTAATGGGTCCTCCGGGTGCCGGCAAAGGCACCCATGCCCAATGGATAGCCAAGGACTTCGCTATCCCGCATATCTCGACTGGCGACATGTTTAGAGAAGCTATGTCGAGCGGGTCGGAGCTTGGCAACACCATCAAAGACGTCATCAACCGTGGCGACCTCGTAAGCGACGAACTTACCTGCGCGCTCGTCAAGGAGAGATTGTCTCGCCCTGATTGCGCGAACGGTTACCTTCTCGACGGTTTCCCAAGAACAATTCCCCAAGCTGAAGCCTGGGACAACCTTTCTAAGGAAATCGGCCGCGAGGTCAATCTCGTCGTCAATATCGCCGCGCCTGATGCGTTATTGATCGAAAGGATTGCTGGACGTCGCGTTTGCCCGAAATGCGGTGCAAGCTATAACGTCAACAGCATGAAGCCGAAGAAGGATGGGGTCTGCGACGTTTGCGGCTCCTCTCTCATCCAACGCAAGGACGACAATGAAGAAAGCTTCAAAGTCCGACTTGCCAATTACTATAAGAGCACAGCTCCTCTCCTTGATTATTACAAGGCGAAAGGGCTTCTCTCCGAATTCGATGGTTCCATCGAAGCCGGTGACCTCAAAAAAGACCTAACCGCTCTTTTAGAGGCCAATAAATGATCATCATCAAGTCTCCGCGCGAGATCGAGCTCATGCGGAAGGCCGGCGCTCTGACAGCTAAGGTCTTCGATGTCGTGGGCCCCCTCGTCAAACCTGGCGTGAGCACCCTCTATCTCTCGGAAATGGCTGAGAAAGTCATAACCGACGAAGGTGGGGAGGCCGCTAGCAAAGGGTATGGCGGATTCCCAGGGGCGATTTGCACCTCCGTCAATGAGGTGCTAGTCCACGGGATCCCATCCGATAAGCGCATCCTTACCGATGGGGACATCATTTCCCTCGACGTGGTCGTCAAATTGAATGGCTATCACGGCGATGCCTGCAGGACCTATCCTGTGGGGATCTGCAAGGAAGACCGACTCAAACTCATAAGAGTCACTGAGGAATGCTTCTGGAATGCAGTGTCGAAAGTTCGTGACGGCGCCTATCTAGGCGATGTCGAGCACGCGATTCAAGCGACGGCCGAAGCAAACGGATATTCGGTCCCGCGAGATTATACGGGGCATGGCATCGGGCGCGAGATGCATGAAGATCCTTATATCCCATGTTATGGGGTAGAGGGGACTGGGCCCGTCTTAAGATCTGGAATGACTATCGCCATCGAACCAATGGTTATGATGGGGAAGAACAAATTGCGGATTCTTAAAGATGGATGGACGGCCGTAAGCAAAGACGGCTTGCCAAGCGCCCATTACGAAAACACGGTGTTGGTGACTGATGACGGCTATGAGCTGTTAACCAAAAGTCACTAGACGAGGAGGACATTCTTTGAGTAAAGAAGATTGCATTGAAGTTGAGGCCACGGTGTTGGAGAACCTACCCAACGCCATGTTTAAGGTCAAACTAGCAAATGGAGCAGTGGTTCTAGCCTGCGTTTCGGGCAAAATCCGGATGCATTACATCCGCATTCTCCCCGGCGATCGAGTCACTGTCCAATTCTCGCCTTACGATTTAACACGCGGGCGTATCACCTTCCGTTACAAGAACTAGGAACATACGGTTCCGAAAAAGAGAGGAAAAACGTTATGAAAGTCAGACCAAGCGTCAAACCTATCTGCGATAAGTGCAAAATCATCCGCCGCCATGGCGTCGTTATGTGCATTTGCTCCAATCCGAAGCATAAGCAGAGACAAGGTTAATTAAGGAGAAAAGAAGAATATGGCACGTTTAGCAGGGGTGGATATCCCATCCGAAAAACGCGTCGTCATCTCCCTTACCTACATTTATGGTATCGGCGATACGACCGCTAAGAAAATTTGCGCAGCCGCTGGCGTGAGCGAAGACATCCGCGTCAAGAATTTGACCGATGATCAACTCGTCGCTTTGCGCGCTGAAGTCGCCAAGTACAAGACTGAAGGCGACCTTCGTCGTGAAATCGCGATGAACATCAAGCGTCTTACGGAAATCGGCTGCTATAGAGGCATCCGTCACAAGAGAGGCCTTCCGGTACGTGGACAACGCACCAAGACCAACGCTCGTACCCGCAAAGGCAAGCGTAAGACCATCGCCAACAAGAAAGAAGCCACCAAAGGCTAGAGAAAAGGAGGCTAATTCACAATGGCTGATACGAAGACTGCCGCTAAAGGCAAAAAAGCGACCAGTGCGCGCAAGAAGAAAATCAAGCGCAATTTCACTCACGGCGTCGCTCACATTCATAGCTCGTTTAATAACACCATCGTTACCATCACCGACCAACAAGGCAATGTCATCGCCTGGAGCAGCGCCGGTGCCCTCGGTTACAAAGGTGCCAAGAAATCAACCCCATTTGCGGCTCAGCTCGCTTCTGAAGCGGCTGGTAAATCCGCCTATGATCAAGGGCTCCGTCAAGTCGACGTCGATGTCAAAGGCCCAGGCCCAGGTCGCGAAAGCGCCGTCCGTGCCCTCGCCAATGTCGGACTTCAAGTCCTATCGATCACCGACACAACGCCGATTCCACATAACGGCTGCCGTCCGCCGAAACGCCCAAGAGGCTAGTTTCAACAATTGATCATAGGAGGATCATCACACATGGCAATTAATAACGAAGTCAAAGCGGAAGAGATCCGCCTTCCAAACCCCTTCCAACCATTCAACATCACCGTCGATGCGAATGACGAAGAAGAGCATTACGCCCGTTTCGTCATCGAACCGCTCGAACGTGGTTTTGGCCTTACGATCGGTAACGCTTTACGTCGCGTCTTGCTTAGCGCCCTTCCAGGTGCCAGCGTCTTCGCCGTCCATATCGAAGGCGTTCGCCATGAATTCAGCGCCATCCCAGGCGTTGAAGAAGACGTCACCGCCATTATCCTCAACCTGAAGGATTTGGTCCTTAAGGTCGATAGCTCCGTGGGCGACGTCAAAACGCTTACAGTCGATTTCCAAGGCCCTGGCGTCTTGAAAGCCAGCGATCTTGAAACTCCGGCTCTCGTTAGCGTCGTCAACAAAGATTTGGAGATTGCTCACCTCAATCAAGATGGCCATCTTCAAATGACAATCTACGTCAGAACTGGACGCGGATATGTCACGAGCGAAGGCAACAAAGCCGAACGCAAAATCGAAGTCGTGAGCGTTATCCCAACCGATAGCAATTTCTCGCCGGTCACCAAAGTCGCTTATAGCGTCGAGCCGACCCGCGTCGAACACGATTCCAAATTCGACAAATTAACCTTGGAAGTCACCACCAATGGTTCCGTCAAACCGGACGAAGCCGTGGCGATGGCAGCTGAGCTTCTTGTCACTCATTTGAACAAATTCACGGAACTTGATAGCGTCGTTAAGAACTACAAGACCATCAAAGACGATCAGAAGCAAGAAGACAACAAATATCAGGAGATGATGATCGAAGAACTCGATCTCAGCGTCCGCAGCAACAATTGCTTGAAGCGCGCCGGAATCAGCACCGTCATGGAACTCACTCAAAAGAGCGAAGACGAGATGATGAAGGTCCGCAATCTCGGCAAGAAGTCGCTCAAAGAAGTGAAAGAGAAGCTTGCAGCTTGTGGGCTTCATTTCCGCGATTACGTAGGAGAATAAACTATGGCAGCAACAGGAAGAAAGAACGTCCACGGCAAAGCAGGCGTCAGATTCAAGACCGGTTATACCGCTTCGAAGAACTACAGCATGCTTCGCAACGTCGTAAGCGAGCTCATCGTTCATGGGCAAGTGAAAGTCACCTCGGGTGTTACCCAAGAACTCGTCACCTTGGCCGCGAAGATGGTCACTTACGCGAAAGCCGGCGACTTAGCCAGCCGTCGTCAAGCCGCTCGCGTCGTCCGTCATGGCATCGTCGATGAAAAAGGCGTCGAAGCCCTCGCTAAACTCTTTAACGAGATCGGCCCGAAGTTCAAAGATCGCCAAGGCGGCTATACGACCGTCCTCAAGCTTGGCGCCCGCAAAGGCGACAACGCCGAAGTCGAACTCGTCAAGTGGGTTGACTAAGCTTAAATCAATCAAGGCCCCTCTCATCGAGGAGGCCTTTTTGCCTAATATGGCAATTTTCTCGAAAATTATTTATCATATTCAAGAGAGGCAAAAACAATGAATATCAAAACTTTAGAAGGAACCGGGCTTGGCCTCGGTGCGATTATCGGCATCGCCATTGCAGCGGTTGTCGTGATCATCATTATCTCGCTAGTCGGCTGGTGGATTTCCACTGGCAATAAGCTCAAGAGAGAAGTCGTCAAGTGCGATGAAAGCGCATCTGGAATCGATGTCGCTTTAACGAAGCGCTTCGACTTGCTCACGAAAGCCGTCGCCGTCGTTAAGGGCGTTGCAAAGCATGAGCAAGAAACCTTGACCAACGTCATCTCGATGCGCCGCCCAGCGAGCGACGCTTCGATGAAAGAGAAATCAGAATTCGCTTCTTCGATGACCAAAGCCTTCGATAGCATCAACATCGTCGCCGAGAAATATCCGGAAATCAAAGCGAACGCCAACTTCACCCAACTTCAGACCCAAATTACCGAAGTCGAGGAGCAGCTTCAAGCATCTCGCCGCGTCTATAACAGCAATGTCTCGATTTATAATCAAGACATCGTCGTCTTCCCGAAGAGCATCGTCGCCAATCATCTCCATTTGACTCATCGCGACTTCTTCGAAGCCGAAGCGGCCAAGCGCAAAGACGTAGAAATCAGTTTCTAAGATCGATTGGGCCGCGTTCTGCGGCCCTTTTTCATTTTTGAGGTGCCAATATGGAATTAAAAGTTTTTGAGAGCATCGCCACCCATAGCGAGGCGAATCGCTTGAAAGCGAAGAAGAAACAGGGAATCTTCCTTGCTTTGGGAATCCCTTTCCTCGTCGCCGGCATCGTAGCCGGCGTTCTCATCGCCGTTTTCGATTTGATGGAGAGCTCCCCGAATCTCGCTTTGGCGCTAATCGTCGTCGCTTTGCTTCTTATCGTCGCCGGTATCGTCATTCTTTTTCTCGCTGCGAATAACAAAAAGAAATATCAGAAGTCCGTTCTTTCGAGCGTTCAAGAGGCGGTGGAGAACGCTTTATACACCGACATCAAGAGAAATAGCAAAGGTTGTCTTCCATTAGAGCAAATACTTAGACCTGGCTTCTACGCCAAGCCTGATCGCTATATCGGATCCAATTACGTTTCGGCCGCTTATAACGGCATTTCCTTCGAATACGCCGATTTCGATCTCCAAAGAAGGGAAGAGCATCGCGATTCAAAGGGAAACGTCACGGTTTCTTATGTCAGCTATGCAAGCGGCAGGATGTTCCGTTTCTTCTTCGAGAGAAATTTCGAGAAGGATCTGATGATCGTCGAAAAAACCTTCTTAAGCACGCCGAAAGACAAAGGGTTAGAGAAAATCGAGACGGAGTTCTTGGAATTCAACAAGAAGTTCGCCGTTTATTCGTCGGACGATCAGTTCGTCTTCTATATATTGACCCCGCAGGTCCAGGAAAAGATACTAGAACTCGAGAAGATGAACGGCGGCAAAGGGCAGTTCTATTATCGTCTCATGAACAATCAGATTTACGTTTCCTTATGCAATGGCGTTTCCTTCCCAAAACCGTCTCTATGGAAACCGCTTGACGTCGAAATCATCAAGATTTTGGCTGAGCAATTCGCGATGCCGGCTTCGATGATCGATCGTTTGGAACTAGCGA
Organism: uncultured Staphylococcaceae bacterium; assembly: GCA_964497235.1. Lineage (GTDB taxonomy): Bacteria > Bacillota_I > Bacilli_A > RFN20 > CAG-826 > UBA4951. Next base: position 55,558 of record CAZCCJ010000004.1, on the reverse strand, counting down.
AGAATAAATACAAAGAAAACGCCGGCGTAAAGTAAAGAAAAAAACGGTTAATGGCGGCTAACCATCGATTTGTCTAGATGATTAGTCGCTTTTTTAGTTCCAAAAGATATTTTTTTACTGTTTTACCGAAAAAGAAAGTTCTCAAAGAAAAGAAATGATATTACAATTCTAAAGATTAAATAATAGGAGGGTGCATATGCCCATTAAACCTGAGGCGAAAGCCGATATTCTTGCCTTAATAGACGAATACAAAGGCGAATCGAGTCCTTTGATGATGATTCTTGAGGCGATCCAAAAGAAATACGGCTATATTCCGCTTGATGTCCAAGAACTCGTGGCTGAAAAATTGGGAGTCCCATTCAGCGAAGTCTATGGCGTCGTGACTTTCTACAACTTCTTCTCGCTCAACCCGAAAGGCAAATACGTCATCGGCGTTTGCTTGGGGACCGCTTGCTACGTTAAAAACGCGCAGTCGGTACTCGACAAGGTCGAAGATATATTGAAGATCAAACCTGGTGAAACGACGTCTGATGGCCTATTCACCATCGAGGCGCTTCGTTGCATCGGGGCATGCGCTTTGGCACCGGCCATGTCGATAAACGGCAAGGTCTATGGCCAAGTCAAACCAGATCAAGTCGAAGGCATCCTAAATAGCTACCGTCAAGGGGAGGGACTTATCTAATATGGAAAAGATAGCGAACGTCGAGTCGCTTCTTTCGCGCATCGCGATCGATAGCGACAAATTTCAAAAGAAGCTTTCTGGCAATGATGGCAAACGCGTCATCGCCGTCTGCGGTGGCACCGGCTGCTTAGCCAATGGCAGCGATGAGCTTGTAAAAGAGATCGAAAAGGAAATCAAAGAACATAACCTCGAGGATTCCGTAAGCGTCAACCACGTTGGCTGCTTCGGTTTCTGCTCGCAAGGACCGTTCGTCAAGATCTACCCAGAAGAGACCCTTTATCGCTTGGTCAAACTAGCCGATATCAAAAAGATATTCGAAGTTGACATATTAGGCGGCAAAATCTGCGAAGATCTTCTTTACGTCGATCCTGTCACTCATGAGAAGGTCGCCCGTCAAGAAGACATCAACTTCTATAAGAAACAGCTTCGCATATCCCTCCACGGTTGCAGCATCATCGATCCGGAAAACATCGATGAATCGTTTGGCTATGATGGTTTCAAAGCCTTGGCTAAGGTTTTGACGGAAATGAAGCCGCAAGACGTTATCGACGAGATTCTCAAGAGCGGACTTCGCGGACGCGGCGGCGCGGGCTTCCCAACCGGAAGAAAATGGCAATTCGCCGCCAATGTGAAATCCGATACGAAATACATAGTCTGTAACGGCGACGAAGGCGATCCTGGCGCTTTCATGGACCGTTCGATTTTGGAAGGAAATCCATTCGAAGTCATCGAAGGCATGATGATCGCCGGCTATGCGTTCGGCGCAAACGAAGGATATTTCTATGTCCGCGCCGAGTATCCTGTGGCCGTTGGACGTTTGAAGAAAGCCATCGCCGAGATGGAAGAAGTTGGGTTATTAGGGGATCACATCCTTGGAACCGATTTCTCTTTCAAAGTCCATCTCAGGGAAGGGGCTGGCGCATTCGTCTGCGGCGAAGAAACGGCATTGCTTGCCTCAATCGAAGGAAAGAGAGGCATGCCCCGTCCTCGTCCGCCTTTCCCAGCCGTAAGCGGCTTATATGGAAAGCCAACTTGCGTCAATAACGTTGAAACGCTAGCTCAGGTTCCTTATATCATCCGCATCGGCGCCGAAGAATTCGCCAAAGTCGGAACGGCTGGAAGCAAAGGAACGAAGGTTTTTGCCCTAGGTGGCAAAATCAACAACGTCGGCTTGGTCGAAGTCCCGATGGGAACGACGCTTAGAACGTTGATTTACGACATCGGCGGAGGCATCCCGAATGGCAAGAAATTCAAAGCCATCCAAACGGGTGGCCCAAGCGGAGGCTGCTTGACCGAAGAAGACCTCGACACCCCAATCGATTACGAGACCTTGACGGAACGCGGATCGATGATGGGATCGGGCGGTGCAATCGTCATGGACGAGGATAACTGCATGGTCGATGTCGCGCAATTCTATATGGACTTCATCTGCAGCGAAAGCTGCGGCAAATGCACTCCTTGCCGCATCGGCACGAAGCGTCTATACGAAATGCTTTCAAGCATCACCCAAGGCAAAGGAACGCCACAAACGCTTGAAGATATGAAATCTCTCGCGGAAGTCATCAAAAACGGAAGTTTGTGCGCTTTAGGGCAAACGGCCGCCAACCCGATTCTATCGACGATGAAGAAATTCCCGGAAGAATACCGCGCCCACGTCGAGGACAAGACCTGCCCGGCGCACGTTTGCAAACGCTTGATCCGTTACCATATCATCCCAGAGAAGTGCAAGAAGTGCTCCAAATGCGCTCGTAATTGCCCCGTCGGATGCATTTCCGGCGTCCCAGGCAAGACCGCTTATGTGATCGATGAGACGAAGTGCATCAAGTGCGGAGCCTGTATGGCTGGATGTTTCTTCCACGCCATTGAGAAAATATAAGGAGAGAGAAGATGGCAACCATGAAAGTAAAAATCGAAGGAAAGAGCTACGAAGTCGACTCCTCCTTGACGGTACTAGAGGCGGCCCGCGCTTGCGGATACCGCATCCCGACTTTGTGCAATTGGAAGAAAGGACAAAACAGCTTCGGTTCCTGCCGCGTTTGCTTGGTGGAAATCAAGAGCCCTCGCGGCCCAAGGCTATTCGCCAGCTGCACCTATCCTGTCTCCGAATGCCCGGAAGAGAAAGGCTTCGAGATTCTTATCTCTAGCCCCAAAGCCGTCAAAGCCAGAAGGACATCGGTAGAATTGTTACTATCCAACCATTCATTCAACTGCCAAGCCTGCGTGAAAAACGGCGAATGCGAATTGCTCGCCGTAAGCAAACGCGTGGGCGTCGATGCCGCCAAATATAGCGGTTCCAAGACACCATCTACCATCGATGCGCAATCGCCTGGCATCATTCGCGACACTTCCAAATGCATTTTGTGCGGACGTTGCATAAACCGTTGCCTTGAAGCGACGGGAATCGGCGTTTTAGGATTCATCGGTCGTGGTTTCAATACCCATGTTGGACCGGTTAGCAATGGTAGCTTTGCTACAAGCCCATGCATCCAATGCGGGCAATGCATCAACGTTTGCCCGACCGGCGCCTTAAGCGAGAAACGTGAAATCGAGGAGATCGACAAGGCTAAAGCGGCCGGCAAATACATCGTCGCTCAAGTCGCACCAGCCGTGCGCGCCGCAATTTCCGAGGAATTCGGACACAAAATCGGCGAGGAAAACGGCGAGAAGAAGATCATCGCCGCTTTGCATAGGCTTGGATTCGATCGCGTATTCGACGTCAATTTCGGCGCCGATTTGACGATCGTCGAAGAATCCGCCGAGCTTTTGCGGAGAATTTCGAAAAATGAAGGACCTCTTCCGCAGATTACATCTTGCTCGCCAGGATGGATCAACTACCTTGAATATTTCTATCCGGAACTCATTCCGAACGTCAGCACTTGCAAGTCTCCACACGAGATGCAAGGCGCCATCACCAAGAGCTATTTCGCCAAAGCCCATGGCCTTAAGCCTGAAGACATCTATGTCGTCTCAATCATGCCTTGCACAGCCAAAAAAGGCGAGAAGGTCCGTCCAGCCAATTCCGTTAACGGAGTGCCGGATGTCGATTGCGTTTTGACGACTCGCGAATTGGCGGTCTTGATCAAGCGCAGCGGCATCATGTGGGATGAACTTCCGACTGATGAGAATTGGGATAACGATCTCTTGGGCGAATACACCGGCGCCGCCGTTATATTCGGCGTCACTGGCGGCGTTATGGAAGCCGCTTTAAGGACCGCTTACCATTCATTGACCGGCAAAGAATATGAGAAAGTCGATTTCGAAGCCGTGCGCGGCTTAGAAGGCGTCAAAGAGGCCAGCATCGAGATCAATGGCCAAACGATTCGCGTTGCCGTCGCAAGCGGCACAAAAAACGCCAAACCGTTGCTTGATGAGGTAAAAGCCGGCAAATCGCCTTACGCATTCATTGAGATAATGGGCTGCCCAGGCGGATGCATCAACGGTGGTGGACAACCATTCGTCAAACCAAGCCTCTTGGATCACGAGAAGGCGGATATCTTGGATACTTATCGCGAAAAACGCGCCAAGATACTCTATGACATCGATAAGAACGCCCCATTGCGTCAATCGCACAACAATCCTGACGTCATAAAACTATATAAGGACTATTTGGGCGAAGTTGGCGGCGAGAAGGCGGAGCATTTGCTTCATACGAGCTATAACGCAAGCCGCGAAAAATATCCCAATCTGAAATAATGATAAAGCCTTGCTTATGCGCTAAAATGTGCGCATGATCAAGAATCTGATATTCGATTTGGACGGCACTTTGCTAGATACCATAACGGACATCGGCCTAGCCATCAACGATGCGCTTAAGGCTAGCGATATCCCTTATCGGTATTCTAAGGAAGAGTGCCGTTTTCTTATTGGTAACGGCGCTGACGTTTTGATGCACAAAGCGCTCAAGGATTTGGATACCGCCGCTAACTTCTTGAGACTCAAGAAAGAATACATGCCGCGATACAAAGAATATCAAAATCGGCATACCGTTCCGTTTGATGGGATGGAAGAGACGCTACGAAAATTGAAAAATCTTGGCATTTCCCTATTCGTTTGCACGAACAAGCCGGATGATTTGGCCGTGACCATAACGAAAAACGCTTTGCCATCGGTAAGGTTCGAGGAAGTAAGAGGGTTGAGAGTGGGGGAGAAACCCAAGCCCAATCCATATATCGTTGATTATTTCGTCAAAAGCCATTCATTAAAGAAAGAGGAAACTTTTTTCGTTGGTGACAGCGTTACGGATCTTCAAACCGCTCAAAACGCTTCGCTTCGTTTTGGCTTATGCTTATGGGGGTATGGAATCTACGATGACTTTTTGAAAGGAAGCGCCGACATCGTTTTCGAGAAACCGGCAGATTTCGAAAGAATATTGAAATTATGAGCTTTTTGAAAAAGGAAGAAAGACGGAAAGAAAAGATATTCCCATCATTTCTGAGGACTTCTTTTTGCTTATTGGCTTTGAGCTTGCTTTTTCTTCTTTGCTATAACCAAAGCGATTATATGATGAAGAGCGATGGCAACGATTATTTGGTCAACACCATTGTCTTTTTCGCCCTCATCGTTCTTTCCGTCTTTTCGGATTTCGTTTTCCATTTTTCAATAAGCGAGGAGAACAAAAACAAAAGGATTTTGATGCTTATTCCTTCGTTATTGGAAGGCGTTTCCGTTTTGGTTGGCTTCTATTCCTATCTAAAGGCCTATAACGAGACGATTACGGCCATTAGGCTCTCACGCTATATTGCCGCTGTTTTGATTGCCGTTTTGTGGCTATTTGGCCTTATAGACCGCTTGCTAAGATACAACAAACACGATGAAAATCGCGAAAGCGATGCAAAACTCGCTTCTTTTTTTGAAACTGCGCCTTTTGTTTTATCCGGTTTCATTTCCATTTTGTTTCCGCTATGCGTCTATTTGACGATGGAAATGCCATTGTCTCATTATTGCTTTATTTTCTTATTCGTCGCATTGGCGATGGCCATCGCCGTTTTCTTCGTCCTTACTTCCCCATTCCTTTTGAAAAACTTCGATGAGAAAAAGAAAAACAAAATCGTTCTTATAATGTCTTTCGCCGAAGCGCTTATTTTGCTTTCCGGCATTATCGCGATAATCATCTCTTATGAAAACAAAGCGGGCATAGCTTATCGTTCTTTGTTTTGGACGATTGCTTCATTCGCGGCGTCGATCGTGTTCTTCGTTTTGACTTTTTTGAATGTATATCTTATCGAAAATCCCGATAAAACGCCTACTTTAGAAGACGAAGACGACTAAAAATTGCTTATAACGATTTCTTGCCGCCTTTCAACATTTTTTCGCCGCATATACTATAATGTAGGTATGTCACACGAGATTCATTTTTTTAATTCGATGACTTCCAAGGTGGAAGTTTTTAATCCTTTAGTTCCTGGCAAAGTGAGCATTTATTGCTGCGGCCCGACCGTTTATAACGATCCCCATATCGGCAATTTTCGTCCGGTCGTCGTTTTCGACGTCTTGCGCAGGTTTCTAACTGAAGAAGGGTATGAAGTCACTTTCGTCAGCAACTACACTGACGTCGACGACAAAATCATAAAAAGGGCGAAAGAACTTGGCATCAGCGAAAAAGAACTTACAGACAGCGTTATTTCTGAATATCGTCGTTTGGTCACGGAAATCGGCTCCGACCAGCCAAACATTACGCCGCGTCCGACCGAATATATGAATCAGATAATCGACTATATCTCGGTTTTGGTTGAGAAAGGCTTCGCCTATCAAAACGGAGGCGACGTATATCTCCGCGTTAGGAAAATCCCCGATTACGGGTCTTTGAGCGGAAATTCCATAGAATCACTCGAAAGCGGGGCTCGCATCGCCGTTGGGGAAAAGAAAGAAGATCCGCTTGATTTCGCTTTATGGAAAGAGACGGACGAAGGAATCAAATGGAAAAGCCCGTGGGGCGAAGGCCGTCCGGGCTGGCATACGGAATGCTGCGTCATGATCGATAGCATCTTCAAGGAGCAAAATGGCTACATCGACATACATGGCGGCGGATTCGATTTGAAGTTCCCTCACCACGAGAATGAGATTGCTCAATCGGTTGGGCATAATGGCAACAAACTCGCTCATTTCTGGATGCATAATGGCTTCATCAACATCAACAACGAGAAGATGTCGAAGTCGCTAGGCAACGTCGTTTTGATGAAGGACGTCGTCGAGAAATATGGAGGATTGTCCTTCCGTTTGATGACCTTGGCCTCTTATTACCGCTCGCCGGTGTCCTTTAGCGAGGAAACGATCCATGAAGCTAACGTCAAGAAAGAACAACTCGAAACGACCGTTAGGAAGGCTGCCATCGCTCTTCTAAGAAAAGGCGTCGATCCATATGTCGATGCAAAGGCGAATGAGGAATTCATGTTGGCCTTGGCCGACGATTTGAACACTCCAAACGCGTTGATGCGCCTATACGACGACCAAAAGAAGGTCAATGCCGTTTTGCGTAAGCGCGATGCGACTGCGGAAGAGCTTTTGGCTGTGTTTGCGCCATTCTATAAGGAATTATCGATTCTTGGTCTATCGTTTGGGAAAGTCGTCTTAAGTGGCGAAGACAAAAAACTTCTTTCCAAATATGATGAGGCGAAAGCCAATAAGGATTTCACGCTAAGCGATCAGATCCGCGAAGAGCTCATACAAAGGAAATTATTTTAACGATGAGCGGAAAAAACTAGAAAATATAGTATTTTGAAATAAATTGTTTTAATATTATGTCTATACAGGTATTTGGGAAAAACGCAGTCAGGGCAGCGCTTGAGGCAAATCAAGCGAAAACGTTGTATGTGCCCTCTCGCCATTCGCATAGCGATATTGTCCTATTGGCCCAGGATCGGAAAGTTCCCGTCAAGATTCTTCCAGACAAAGAGCTTGATCGGCTTGCTTCTAATTCCAATCATCAAGGCTACATAGCGACTATCGATAAAATTCGTCTCTATTCCGTTGACGATCTTGTGGCATCATCGAAGGATAAGCCTTATCCGACGATTTTGATTCTGGATGGGATAGAGGACCCACAGAACCTTGGAGCGATATTAAGGAGCGCAGACGCGTTTGGGGTCGATGGCGTCATTGTCAAAAAACGTGGTGAAGTGCCGCTAAACGGGACGGTCGCGAAAGTCTCGACCGGTGCCGTCTATCACGTTAAAGTCGCTGCCGTGCCGAACCTAACCCAAGCTATCGAAAAACTCCAGAAAGCAGGCTTTTGGATCGTCTCCAGCGCGGATCAGGGCGCTTCCTCTTACCTTGACGTCGATTACAAATGCCCGATTGGACTAGTGGTCGGAAACGAAGGAAGCGGAATCAGCCGCCTCGTTCTCGAGCATAGCGATTTCATCGTCAAGATTCCAATGCATGGGCATGTCAATTGCCTCAATGCGTCCGTAGCCACCGGGGTTTTATTGGCGAACATTATTTCTTCACGGACAAAATAACAAAAAAATGGAAACAAAAATATCTGCTTATTCCGAGGAATCGGATGAGAATCTTTTAATGCTATCAAGACGCGGCAACGTGTCTGCCCATCTTGCTTTGACGAAGCGTTACTTCGACCGCAAGCATTATCTTGCGAAACAAGCTTCCGCTCCGTTGGCCTCCCTTTTCGATAGTTGGGACATCAATCACATCTTCTTTACCACTTTTCTCCGTGCGACCGACCGTTATGAAGTCGGACAAGCGGCGAAATTCTCAACTTATTTTCTCACTTGCTTGCGTCACGAGCTTATTTCCGAGGCGCAAAACACGAAGCTTTTCGAACGCGGCGCCGTTCTTTCTCTCGATATGGAAAGCACTTTCGACCGTTCGGATGACACTTTCACTTTGTCGGACGTCATAGCGGCGCCAAATGAGAATCCGATGCAATACGTCGATTATTTCGACGAATGCATGGAGCGAAACGCTGGAACCCATGGCATAAATCAGCATGCGGTGGATGTGGCGAGACTAAAGATTTACGGTTATAGCTTCCGTTCCATCGCCAAGCTCATGGATCGAAGCGTGCGACAATGCAAAAAGCTTTACTCCGGCTTCATTTCCATGGTTAAGCAACTCGTTGCCTAATCTTCCAAACAAAACGTTTTAAAACGGAGGCGGGCTTTCTCAACCCGCCTTTTTTGGGCTTTTGTGCTAATTTCATTTACCAAATAAGCACGAAAGTACATATATGGTGTATTTTTGCCCGCTAATATTCCTTTTTGATTTTCTTATCCGTTCGTCTTGTCTATTTCCTTCGTGGGCGCTATCTTTCTATAAGAAAATCCCGGAGGGAAAAAATGAAAGAAATAAAATTGCTGATGATTGGAAATAGCTTTTCGGAGGATACATCTTATCATGCGTGCAAAATCGCCCAAGACATGGGTTTTTCTCTGAAACTTTGCAATATGTATATCGGTGGCTGCAGTTTGGAGATGCATTTGCATAATTCCCAAACGAACGAAGGCGCTTATGACATGCAAATATACGAAAACGGCGAGTGGAAACATAATCAAGGAAAAACGCTTGACGATGGTATTCTTTTGGATGATTGGGACTATATCTCTTTCCAGCAGGTGAGCGGTTATAGCGGCATCCCTTCTTCTTATGAGCCGTTAGACGATTTGATGGCTTACGTCAAAGCGAAAGCGACCAATAAAAACGTCCGTTTCATATGGCACATGACTTGGGCTTATGCCGTCGACAGCACGCATTGGGATTTTGGGAAATACGAGAATGATCAAATGAAGATGTATGACGCCATCATCGAAACGGTTCATGAGAAAATCATGGGCAAAGGATTCTATAAAATCATTCCGGTCGGAACCGCGATCCAAAATGCGAGATTAGTTTGCTCGGATGATGCGATCACTCGCGATAAATTTCATCTTTCATACGATTTGGGTCGCTATATCGCCGGCATCGTTCTCGTTTCGTCGCTATTTGACGCCGATCCAAGGCCTTTCAATCTTATCTGCCCAATGGGTGCCGAATATAACGAGATAGCGAAAAATAGCGCATACAACGCGATAAATTTCCCCTTCAAGGTTACGTCTTATAAATAATCGATCGAGGGGGCTTATTCTTTTTCGATAGGGGTGACGACCGGTTTCCCGTCTTTATCCATAAGTACCGTCAGTCCGCATCCCCATCCATCGGTGTGGAAGAGATAATTGACGCCGGTTTCAGTGTCGACGAAGATGCTGGAATTCGCGAATACGCCTTGCGAATATATTTTCTTGAATCTATCTTTCTTTGCCATTCTTTGACTCCTTTTAGCCGCTTGGCTTTTGTTTGACTTAAGTATAGGCGAAGCTGTTTCTTATGTCGAACGGGAACGAAGAGGAGAGAAGAAAATACTTTTCTTGACACGACTCTTTTAGAGTCCTATCATTGACACGCTGAAAGGATAAAGATGGGTAGGGAAAAGAAATTTTTAATTTGCTCCGTATGCTTGTCGAGGAATTATCAAACGACCAAAAAGTCGGATGACCCCACTCGTTTTGAAATCAAAAAATATTGCCCGAAATGTGGATGCCATACGATCCACAGGGAGAGCAAATAGAAAGGAGCCTCATGAATCCACACAAGTACATGAAGGAAGTGGTCAAAGAGGGGAAGCGCGTGCGTTGGCCTTCCCGCGATAAGCTTTGGCCGGCCATCGCCGTCGTCATCTGCATTTCCGTTTTCGCAGCTGTCTTCTTGATGTTAGAGGACTTGACGGCCAGCAGCATTATTTCGCAGCTAAAAGACGCATTTGGAGGAATGTAATCATGGAAACGCCGCAATTAAGTGAGAAGAAATGGTACATCGTTACGACTTATTCGATGCACGAAGCCAAAACGGCTGAGAATCTGAAGAAGCGTATCGAGACGATGAACATGGGAGAGAAGATCTTCCGCGTTATCGTCGCCGAAGTCGAGGAGCCTGTCCTAAAAGACGGCATCGCCACCGGCAAAATGAAGAAGAGAAACCTGTATCCAGGCTATATTTTCGTTGAGATGATCATGGCCGACGATTCGTGGTACATCGTTCGTAATACCCCAGGCGTCACCGGTATCGCCGGTTCCAGCGGCGGCGGCCAAAAGCCGACTCCTGTGAGCCGCAAAGAAATCGAACCGGTTCTTAAGAGAATGGGCATGATCGACAGCGCTATGTACGATCGTTATGGCGTTGGAGACAAAGTTAAGGTCATCAGTGGCCCTCTCGAAGGGACGGAAGGAACGATCCTTTCAATCGATCGCGCAACGGGCGCCTGCCGCGTCGACACGGTCTTCTTCGGCCGCAGCACCCCAGTCGACGTCGACTTCTCCGAAATCGAGAAGATCTAATTCGTATCGATTGTTTTGGAGCGGGAAACCGCTCCTTTTTGTTTGCATTTCGGATTCTTGAAAAATGGCTCGTTAAGCAATTAGAATAATGGAGATTTGTGACATATTCGTCATATAAGGAGAAGAAACATGGCAAAAGGATTTGGCATCGTCTCGATTATACTTGGCATCGTCGGAGGGGTTTTCGGATTCATCAAATACCTCACGTACTCTGGAGTTTGGATCGCTGCCGTCGGCGTCGTTCTTGGCGTAGTCGCCTTGGTTTTGGCTTGCGTGACTCATCGTGGAATTGGATTGGCGATCGCTGGCATAATCATCTCGATAATAGGCGTTATCGCTGGTTATATCGGCCTCGTCGTAGTCGGATTAATCCTTGGGTTAATCGATAGCATTCCTGATGCTGCTAGTTCTTCTTCATCGGCTGCGTTGGCTTTGTTCCTGTCATTATAAGTCTCGGACAAAAACATACTTTTCCTGGTGATTTCTCTTTAAAGCGATATATGAACAAAAATTCATATTTATCTTGATTTTCAATTTCGCTATGTATATTCTATGCTCGTAAATATGAAAGGATATTCATATATGAGCGAGCTACCGAATGAGAAAACATTAGAGAAAATGGAGGAATTACTGAACGTCGCAAGCGATTTCACGCGCCTCAAGATTCTTTACGCGATCAACGAAGAAGAGAAGAACGTAACCGAAATCATGGATGAAGTGGGGGCCTCGCAGTCGCTGATATCGCACCAACTAAAGATCCTTAGGAAAAACCATCTTGTCGAAACGAGGAAAGACGGACATAAAGTCTATTACCGCCTAGCCGATGAGCATGTCACAAAATTGTTGGAAGTCGTTCATGACCACGTTTTGGAGAAGGGGGAATAGTTATGGGATGCCATTGCCACGAATGTCACTCCGGCCATGAACATACGGAAGGATTGAAAGAAGGGGAGAAAGTAGAAAACGAAGACAAAAAGCACGTTATCATAACCGTTTTGCGCTTGGCTTTGAGCTTGGTTTTGTCTTTGCTTGGGTTGTTCCTTTTCTCTGAGGAATGGGGCGATGCGAACATTATCGAAGGCAGCGGCCTTTGGATAAATTTCGCCATCATGCTCGCCGCCTGGCTTATAAGCGGTTACGACATAATCGTCGAAGGCTTTGAAAACGCGATAAAAGAGAAGAATCCTTTTGATGAGAACATGCTGATGTTCATCGCAAGCGTCGGCGCTTTTTCGCTTCGCTTTTTCGGATCCAACGAATTCTTCGAAGCCGTCATGATCGTTTTGCTTTATCAACTTGGCGAGATGTTTGAGGATTTCGCTTCAGAACGGTCGCATAAAGCCATATCGGATGCGATTGGGCTAAGAGCCAAAACGGCTAATCTGTTGATTGATGGATCTTTAAAGACGGTGGATCCGAAAAATCTAAAAATCGGCGATGAAATCCTTGTCAAAGTCGGGGAAATCGTTCCGGCTGATGGAGAGATAATCGATGGGGAAGGGGCGTTAGATATGTCTAGCCTTACTGGCGAATTCGTGCCCGTTTCAAAGAAGAAGGGCGACTTCGTGAATAGTGGAACCATCCTTAAAAACGGCTTGCTCACAGTTAAGGTTGGCAAGTCGTTTGAGGACAGTACCGTAAGCCATATCATTAGGCTCGTCGAGGAATCGGAAGCCAATAAATCGAAAGCCGATAAATTCATCACGAAATTCGCGAAAATCTACACTCCGATCGTCGTTTCCATTGCGTTTTTATTGACGATAATTCCGCCATTATGCATCGGTTATGACAATCCGTCCGTCTGGTCGCATTGGATTTATACGGCGGTTTCTTTATTGGTGATTTCTTGCCCTTGCGCCGTGGTTGTGAGCGTGCCTCTAAGTTATTTCGCCGGCATCGGCTTAGCCTCAAAAAACGGGATCATCGTGAAAGGCGCATCATATTTCGACAAACTCAATGAACTCGGTCTCTTAGTGACCGACAAAACCGGCACTTTGACTTATGGGCGTTTTACGGTCACGAAGCTAGCGCCGAAAAATATGTCCACCGACTCTTTTAAAGCCTATTTGCAAGCGGCCGAATCTAGAAGCAATCATCCGATCGCCAAGGCGATAATCGGTTCCGATAATATCGACGATATCTCAAAAAAAGTGACTTCTTACGAGGAACTTGCGGGTCATGGGATTAAAGCGACATACGATGGGAAGGTCGTTTTGGCGGGGAACGCGAAATTACTTAAGGAAAACGGCATCGCTCTCGAAGAGACGAACGAAATAGGAACCGTCGTATACTTGGCGATAGACGGCGAATACGCTGGATATGCGCTGCTAAATGACGTTGCCCGCGAAGAGAGCAAAAAGATGGTTTCCGATCTTTCAAATGAAGGAATAGAAACTTTAATGCTAACTGGCGATAAGAAAGAAGGGGCCTCTCTAATGGCGAAGGAACTCGGTATTTCTGAATATCGTTATGAGCTCTTGCCGAACGAAAAGACTGAATTGCTCAAAGAGCGAATCGACTCTTCCTCTAAAGCGGTCGCCTACATGGGCGATGGCATCAACGATGCTCCGTCAATCGCCTTGGCGGATGTCGGGATCGCAATGGGTGGTGGCGGTAGCGACTTGGCCATCGAAAACGCAGACGTCGTTATTATGAATGACGATCCTTCGAAAGTGGTTACGGCGGTGGAGATCGCCAAAAAGACAATGAGGCGCGCAATTCTCGATGTCGTGATCGCTTTGAGTGTAAAATTCTTAATCGCTATTTTGGCGATAATAATGCCGTATATCGCTAACGGAAGCGAGCTTCCGATGATTGTTGCGGTGTTGGCCGATACTGGGTTGACTGCCGTGTTGATAGTCTTCTCTGTTTCGTTGCTTTATTCGAAGATAAAGGGCAAAAGGAGATAGATTTTATGCGAGCCAAGCCCACTTGAGGTGGGTTTTTTATTTTTTGATTGGGGTTTTGCGGGGATTTTGAGATTTTTCGACGATTATTCTCGAAACGAGATAAAAAATGCTTGCTCTATTGCGTGCATACGCGTATACTTACTCCCGCACGTGAAAATGCGTGTTGCGTGGTAGAGCCTTGACGAAGGCTCGTTAAACCCACTGCATATTGTCAAAGGAGGACAACATGGCAAAGAAAATCGTCAAAGTCCTTAAGATGGAGCTCCCAGGCGGAGACGCCCATCCAGGACCGAAGCTTGCTAGCGCAGGCGTCGTCATGAACAAGTTCTGCACCGACTTCAACGCGAAGACGGCAGACCGCAAAGGGCAAGTAGTCCCTGTCATCATCACTGCTTATGAAGACAAATCCTACAGCTTCGAGATCAAGACCTCTCCAGTGAGCGGCTTAATCCTCAAAGCGGCCGGACTCACCAAAGGTTCCGGAGACCAAAAGAAGATCGTCGGGCACATCACCGACGCTCAATGCGAAGAGATCGCCAAATACAAGATGCCTGATCTCAACGCCAATGACATCGAAGCCGCCAAGAGAATCGTGGCCGGCAGCGCTCGTCAGATGGGCATCACCGTCGAGAAATAAGGAGACAAACGATGAAAAAAGGAAAGAAATACGTCGAAGCCTCCAAGCTCATCGACCCGAACAAGGAATACAGCTTCGAAGAGGCTGCAGCCCTCTTAAAGAAAACCAATACGACCAAATTCGATGCGACGATTGATGTGAGTTTCCGTCTCAACGTCAATCCGACCCTCGCCGATCAATTGATCCGCGGAACCCTCGTGCTTCCTCATGGCAACGGCAAAACCAAAAAGATCCTTGCCCTTACCTCTGGCAAACAAGAAGAGGCGAAAGCGGCGGGTGCTGACTTCGTCGGTGCCAAAGACATGCTTGAGAAGATCCAAGTCGAGAACTGGTTTGGATTCGATATCATCGTCGCCACCCCGGATATGATGGGCGAACTCGGAAAAATGGGCCGCGTTCTCGGTCCGAAAGGCTTGATGCCAAACCCCAAGACCGGAACCGTCACCATGGCCATCGGCCAAGCGATCACCGAAATCAAAAAAGGCAAGATCAGCTACCGTGTCGATAAGGACGGCAACCTCAACATCAGCATCGCTCGCGTCTCCTTCGATGACCAAGCGATCGTCGATAACCTTCAAACCGTTTGCGATGCCATTGTCAAATCGCGCCCATCGAGCGTCAAAGGCAACTACATCCTTACCGCCGTCGTCCATACCACGATGGGCCCTGGCATTAAGCTAGGCTTCGCTTCCCGCAACTAAGGAAGCAAAAATTGAGTGAATTGCTTGTTATACCTAAGATAGCAACGGGCAAGTGCCTTAATAATTCACGTTGCTGAGGTCACATTCACAATTCTCGCTAGTTATACCAAGCTTCACATATTGTCGACAAAAAAAGAAAGGAGGAACACACGATGAACGAAAAAGCACTTCAAGCTAAGAAAGACGCCGTCAAGGAAATTTCTGAAAGCTTAAAGGGCAGCAAGGCTCTCGCGATCGTCGGCTATCAAGGCTTGACGGTGGCTGAAATGACCGAACTTCGCCGTACCCTAGCCGAAGGGAAAGGCACTATGGGCGTTTACAAAAACACCATGGTACGCCGCGCCCTCAAGGATAACGGCATCGAAGGTCTCGATGCTTATCTCGAAGGACCTAATGCCTTCATCTTCTCCGAAGACACCTCTTCGGGTGCGAAGATTCTCTACAAGTTCAGCCGTTATCATGAGGCCTTAGTCCTCAAAGGCGGACTCGTCGAAGGGACGGTTGTTGACGCAGCCGGACTTAAAGAAGTCGCGAAGCTCCCAACCAAGGAGCAATTGCTCTCGATGTTCTGCATGGTTCTCAACGAACCCGTCGCTGGCTTTGCCCGCGCCGTCAAGTCGATTGCCGAAAAAGATGCGCCGGAGGCAGCTGCCCCGGCAGCCAATTAATCTCTAGGAGGATAAAACAATGGCTGAAAAGTTAACCAATGAACAAATCATTGACACCCTCAAACAAATGACCGCCCTCGAGCTCTCTGCTCTCGTCAAGGACGTCGAAAAGGAATTCGGTGTCACCGCCGCCGCCCCAGTCGCGGCCGCTGCTCCAGCTGAAGAAGAAGGACCAGCGAAGAAGGGACCGAGCGAAGTCTCCCTCTTCCTCAAAGGCCTTGGAACTGCCGGCAAAGTCGCTGTCATCAAAGCCGTCCAAACCATCACCGGACTTGGACTTATGGATGCCAAGAAACTCGTCGACCAAGCCCCAGTTGCTATCAAAGAGAAGATCAGCCCAGTCGAAGCGGAAGCCTACAAGAAGACTCTCACCGACACTGGTTGCGAAGTCGAAATCAAATAGTTTCAACTTTGTAGCTTTAACCCTGCCCATGGATTCGTCGTCTGTGGGTAGGGTTTTGGCGCTTATGGAGGGATAAGAATGGGCCAATACTTCGATAACGTGGAAGGATTGTCTCATAAGGACATCAGCATTCGTTTCTCATTATTGGGAAAAGAATATTGCCTCCAAAGCGACCGCGGGGTTTTCTCGAAAGATGGCTTAGACGATGGTACGCGTTTATTGCTTGAAACCATCGCCCAAGCCAATCTTGGAACCTCAATATTGGATATGGGATGCGGAGTGGGCCCAATCGGACTAATCCTCGCTCTTCATTCCCCCGATCGTTCCCTTACGTTAGTCGACGTGAACGACCGCGCTCTCGAACTTGCCAAGAAAAACGCCTCCATCCTTGGCGTTGGCGACCAAGTCGAGATCTTCCATAGCGACGTTTACCACAGCATCGATTCGACTTTTGACACGATAGTCTCAAATCCGCCTATCCGCGCCGGGAAGAAAGTGACGTATGCGATTTATGAGGGCGCCTTGTCCCATTTGAAGGAGAAGGGGAAACTCATCATCGTCATCCGCGTCAAGCAAGGCGCCTATAGCGCGCTCGCGTATATATCCTCTTTATATAGTAAGGTGGATGTCCTCGCTAAGAAAAAAGGCTATCTGGTTATCCAAGCAATTAAATAAGGAGTTCAAAAATGCCGAAAGCAAACAACAAAACTTACAAGGATTACCCCTTGCTCCAAAACGACCGCATCGACTTCTCGAAGATCAGCGGGCATACTCCGCTCCCATATCTCGTCGAGATTCAGACGGATTCTTTCAAGTGGTTTTTGGAAAAAGGAATCGACGAGGTTTTCAAAGAGGTTTTCCCGATTTCCAACTATGCCGAAAACGTCTTCATCGATTATGTCGATTGCCGTTTCGACAAACCGGAATACGGACCTCTCGAATGCAAAGAAAATGACCTAACTTATTCAAGCAAGTTACGCGTCACCCTCCGCCTTAGCGACAAAGCGACCGGAGAAATCAAGGAAGCCAACGAAGTCTTCATGGGTGATATCCCGATGATGACTGATAGCGGAACCTTCATCGTCAATGGCGCAGAGCGTGTCATCGTTTCTCAGATCGTTCGTTCCCCGGGTGCTTATTTTGGCGAGTCGTTTGACACCAAACTCGGCGTTCATATGTATACTGGCGAAATCATTCCGACGCGCGGCACGTGGCTTCAGTTCGAAACCGACAGCCATGGCGCGATGTATGTCCGCATCGACAGGCAACGCAAAATGCCAGCCGTCGTTTTGTTCAAAGCTTTGGGCATGGATAAGAACGATGGGAACGGCAATTGGCACGATATCATCGATTTGTTCGGCGATAGCGACGGAATGAAGGCCACAATCGCCAAAGACGCTGCCAACACGAACGGCAATTTCGCCCTCATTGACATATTCAAGAAGCTAAAACCTGGCGAGCCTATCACCCGCGATGGCGTCGAGAAATTCATCATTCAGAAATTCTTTGACGACAAACGTTACGACCTTGGCCGCGCCGGTCGTTTCAAATACACCCAAAAATTGAGTGCTTACGAACGCTTGGTCGGCAGGGTCTTGGCCGAAAGCCTCATCGACGCCGACGGCAACACTTTCGTGAATAGCGATGGCGAGCCATTTATCCGTGGCCACGTCATGACCAAGAGCGATGTGAACGAACTCCGCGACGCCGAATTCTTCGAGCGTGGCGCGCATTCCAAGAAAATCCGCGTCAATGAGCGCTTAGACGATCACAGCATCGTCAACGTCGTTAAGGTTTTCGCCCACGATAGGGAAGGCGATAAAGTCGTCAAAATCGTTGGCACCGACATCAATCTCGGCGCCGTGCAAGGTGGTAAAGAAGTTTCTCGCGTCACCATCAGCGACATGATCGCTTGCTTCAGCTATTTCTGCAATATCCAAGACGGCATCGGAACTACCGATGATATTGACCACCTCGGAAACCGTCGCGTCCGTTGCGTCGGAGAGCTTCTCCAAACGCAATTCCGCATCGGCCTAACGAAGATGAGCAAGGCCGTTCAGCAAAAGATGTCGGTCACCCCGGATTTGACTTCCGCCAAACCGCAATCTTTGATCAATATTCGCCCATTGACCTCAAGCATTCGCGAATTCTTCGCTTCGAGCCAGCTTTCGCAATTCATGGATCAGACCAATCCTTTGGCTGAGCTCGCCAACAAGCGCCGTATCAGCGCTTTAGGCCCTGGCGGCTTGACACGTGATCGCGCATCCATGGAGGTTCGTGACGTTCACTATACCCATTACGGACGTATTTGCCCTATCGAGACTCCAGAAGGTCAAAACATCGGTCTTATCAACAATTTGAGCACATACGCCAAAATCAATCGTTATGGCTTCTTGCAAGCTCCTTACCGCATCGTCATCAAAGAATGCGATAAAGACGGCAAAATGCATTATTACGTTTCTGACCGCGCCGAATATTTGAGCGCCGACGACGAACGTGACCATTACATCGCCCAAGCCAACGTTCGCTTGAGCGCGCCAGAGGAAGTGACTTTCTCGGACGGTCACAAAGAAGTCGTCAAGGAATTCCTCGATGAGGAAGTCATCGCCCGTCACGACGACGATACTGGCATTGTGACTGTCGACCAAATTTCCTATGTCGACGTCTCTCCGAAAGAAATCGTCTCCGTTGCGGCCGCTTGCATTCCGTTCCTTGAGAACGACGATGCCACGCGTGCTTTGATGGGTTCGAACATGCAACGTCAAGCTCTTCCTCTTCTCCGTCCATCTCTCGCTTATGTCGGAACCGGCATGGAGCAAAAAGTCGCTCATGATAGCGGCTTGGCAGTGGTGGCCGTCGCCGATGGCGTCGTTTCCTATATGGATAGCGCAACCATCAAAGTCAAAGAAGCGGACAAGGAAAGAGTGTACCGCTTGCAAAAATTCGACCGTTCCAACCAAGGAACCTGCATAAATCAGACTCCGATCGTCCATGTCGGCGACGAAATCAAAGAAGGCATGATCATCGCCGATGGCCCAGCCATGAAGAATGGCGAGCTCGCCTTAGGGCAGAACATGCTCGTCGCTTATATGACGTGGCATGGTTATAACTACGAAGACGCGGTCATCATGTCCGAAAGAATGGTCAAGGAAGATATCTACACTTCCATCCATATCGAAGCGTATGACCTCGAGTGCCGTGAAACGAAGCTCGGACCCGAAGAGATCACCCGCGACGTTCCAAACGTCAGCGAAGATGCCAAAGCCAATCTTGACGAAGATGGCATCATCGTCGCCGGCGCGGAAGTCAAAGAAGGCGATATCCTTGTCGGGAAAGTCACCCCGAAAGGACAAACCGAGCCAACACCGGAAGAAAAACTTCTTGCCGCCATTTTCGCCGAGAAGACGAAGGATGGCAAAGACAGCTCTTTGCGCGTCCCGCATGGCGGCGCCGGCATTGTCTTGAAAGTCAAGCAATACAGCCGCAAAAACAAAGATCCGCTTTCTCCAGGCGTCATGAAGAAAGTCCGTGTCTATATCGTTCAGAAGAGAAAGGTGTCCGAAGGCGACAAGATGTCCGGACGCCATGGTAATAAGGGCGTCATCTCCAAGATCCTTCCGATCGAGGATATGCCATTCTTGCCAGATGGAACACCGCTCGACGTCATGCTTTCGCCAATGGGCGTTCCTTCCCGTATGAACATCGGTCAGATTCTCGAAATCCACCTTGGCTTAGCCTGCCGTAAACTCGGATTGCGCGTCGCGACCCCGGTATTCGATGGCGTTAGCGACAAAGAAATCCATGATCTCATGGCCAAAGCCGGCATCGCGAGCGATGGCAAGACCATCCTTTACGATGGCCAAACCGGCGAACGCTTCCCAGAACGTATTTCGGTTGGCGTCCAATACATGATTAAACTCGTCCACATGGTCGACGATAAGCTCCATGCCCGTGCTACTGGCCCATATTCGCTCGTCACGCAACAGCCGTTGGGTGGCAAAGCCCAAAACGGCGGTCAGCGTTTCGGCGAAATGGAAGTCTGGGCCCTTGAAGCCTATGGCGCAGCCCATGTTCTCCAAGAGATGATGACGGTCAAGAGCGACGACCGCGTCGGACGCCGTAAGACATATGAAGCCATCATCAAAGGGCATGAAAGCCCGAAACCGGGAATGCCTGAAGCCTTCAAAGTCTTCACCAAAGAACTCAAAGGCCTCGGCATGAACGTCGCTTTGTATGATAACGAAGGCGAAACCATCGATATGGACACCCTTGCGAAAGAGGCCCTCATCGAAGAGCGCAAAGTCAATAGCGCAATCCGTAATCTCACTTCGCCTCGCGAGGAAGAGAAAGCGGACGTTGAAGAAGTCTCCACCGATATGGCTTCCGAGCAAGCGGCTGAAGAAGGCCTCTCAATCGGGAATGGCCCAAGCAGTGGCGATCTCGACTAATAAAGGAGGAAAAAGAGAATGTTTGATATCAATAATTTGGCCGCGATGCAAGTCGGCCTTGCCTCCCCGGATACGATTCGTAGCTGGTCCCATGGCGAAGTGACGAAATCCGAAACCATCAACTATCGTTCCCAAAAACCGGAAATGGGAGGTCTCTTCTGTGAAAAGATCTTCGGTCCGGCTAAGGACTACGAATGCCATTGCGGAAAATATAAGAAAATCCGTTATCAAGGCATCACTTGCGAAAAGTGCGGCGTCGAAGTCATCTCCAAAGAGTGGAGACGCGAAAGGTTCGGTCACATCGAACTCGTTTCGCCTTGCTCCCATATTTGGTATCTCAAGGGCATCCCATCGCGCATGGGCTTAGTCCTCGATATGTCTCCGAAACAGCTTGAGGAAATCGTCTATTTTGCTGCCCACGTGGTCTTGAACCCAGGTTCCAGCAACGTTTTGAAATACAAAGAGTTCCTTGATGAGAAGACGGCTCGCGTCGAGTTCGTCAACGCCATCAACGACTTCAAAATGTCGATTCCGGAAGGAAGCGCCGACTATTTGAAGGCGGAAGAGCTCATCGAAAAGATGCAAAACGCCACCGAGACGTTCGATTTCTTCGCCAATAGCGCATTCATTTCCAAATACACCGGCGCCGAATTCGGCGAAGGTGCGGCGGCGATTAAACGCTTGCTCCACGAAGTCGACCTCGATGCCGAGTTCGAACGCATAAGCAATGGCATGCACGAATTCAAAGGCCAACGCCGCATGAAAGAGACGAAACGCCTCGAAGTCATCCAAGCTTTCCGCGATTCGAAACAAAAGCCGGAATGGATGGTTCTTGACGTCATCCCCGTCATTCCACCGGATTTACGCCCAATGCTTCAACTCGATGGCGGACGTTTTGCCGCCAGCGATTTGAATGATTTATATCGCCGCGTCATCAGCCGTAACACCCGTTTGAAGAAGCTCATCGACATGAACGCTCCATACGTCATCCTCATGAATGAGAAACGTATGCTTCAAGAAGCGGTGGACGCTTTAATCGATAATGGTCGCCGTAACAAACCAGTCACCGGTCCCAGCGGCCGCCCGCTCAAATCCTTGAGCTCCGGCTTAAAAGGCAAACAAGGGCGTTTCCGTCAGAACCTTTTGGGAAAACGTGTCGATTATAGCGGACGTTCCGTCATTGCTGTCGGACCGTCGCTACGCATGTATCAATGCGGTCTCCCACGTGAGATGGCCATCCAATTGCTCCGTCCATTCATCGCCGCGATTTTGATCAAGCGCGGCTATGTCAACGCCCATAAGCAAGCGGACAAGATCATCGACCGTTACGACTCGATCGTCTTCGACATCGCCGAAGAAATCATTTCGCAGCACCCAGTGCTCCTTAACCGCGCTCCAACCCTTCACCGTCTTGGTATCCAAGCGTTCCAACCGGTTTTGGTCGATGGACACGCAATACGTTTGCATCCACTTGTTTGCCCTGGCTTCAACGCCGACTTCGATGGCGACCAGATGGCTGTCCACGTTCCTTTAGGCAAAGCGGCCCAAGAAGAGGCCCTTAACCTCATGTTGGCCAGCAATAACATCCTCGGCCCGAAAGATGGCAAACCAATCGTCGTTCCTTCTCAGGACATGATTCTTGGCAACTACTATTTGACGGAAGAGGAAACGAAAGAGGACTTCTTGCTCCGCGCCGCCAAACTCCGTTCCGTCAAAATCACGGATCCAGCCGAGAAAGAGGCGAACGACAAACATGCTGAGCTAAATGAGCATTTCGCCGCGATGGAAGGCAAGGTTTTCGCGAGCGTCAACGAAGTGAAGGATGCCTATGAATCCGGCATCGTTTCCCTCCATAACCGCATCGCCATCCCCGCTTCCAAAATCCATAAGAAATTCGCTCCAGTCACCGATCCGGACAACATCCGTGACTATGGCTTGCCATACGATTGCCACAACCGTTATCTCATAACGACCGTCGGAAAGATCATCTTCAACGAAATCTTCCCAGACGATTTCAACTACATCAACGACAAACCTGGCGCTTCTTTGGAAGAAATCAAGAGCTGGTTCGTCCCAATGGGAACCAACATCCCTGAGTGGATCAGCGAACAAGCTCCCCATAATCCAATCAAGAAGAAGGACCTTGGCAAATTGATCGACCTCATCTTCCATAAATACGATATGAATGAGGATAGCTCAATCGCCGCCATCCAAGATGTAAGCGACGACTATAACAAGAGTGATGTCAAAGATCCTGAAAGCGCCATCAAGAAGATCCGCGAGATCATCGATGACGGCTTGAAAGACGAAGATGAGTCGAGGCTCGTCAATTCCTCCAAGCACCATTACATCCTCGCTCGCGCGGACGATATCCTCAAAGAGAGCGATGAAGGCAAGACGCCGGAAGAGATAATGAACGAGATCAAGCAACTATTGCTTGAGCCATATCCATCGAAGACTTCCGCGGTTCTCGACAAAATCAAGGACCAAGGCTTCGAATACAGCACCAAGAGCTCCGTCACCGTCGCCATCAGCGACATCAAGCCAGTCGATGGTAAAGAGGAACTTGTCGCCGCTTATCGCAAGAAAGTCGAGCACATCAACTTCTTGGCCAACCACAAAGGCTTGCTCTCAGAGAACGAAAGACACGAAATCGTCGTCAAACTCTGGCAAGAGTGCACTGGCAAAGTCCGCGCCCTCGTCGAAGCGGCCATCAAGAAGCCGGAAGAGAAACAGAATCCTGTCATTATCATGCTTGACTCTGGATCCCGTGGCTCCGTCGATAACTTCAACCAGCTTGAGGGTATGAAAGGCCTTGTCGCCGCCGCTCGTGGAAGCGCGCATAAAGACTATGTCTACGAAATGCCTATCACTTCCGATTACCGCACTGGCTTAACCATTGCCGAATACTTCCATAACACCCACGGTTCCCGTAAGGGTGGTGCCGATACCGCTTTAAAGACCGCCGACTCTGGCTACCTTACCCGTCGTCTCGTCGACGTCGCCCAAGACGTCATCGTCCGCGAAGAGGATTGCCATTGCGACCACGGCTTCAAAGTCCGTGAAATCGTCGATACGGCGAGAAACGTCGTCATCGTCAAACTCGAAGACCGTTTGGTCGGCCGTTTCTCGATGCACGATATCGTCAATCCTTCGACGGGCGAAGTCATCGTCAAAGGCAATAGCCTAATCAAACTCGAAGACGCCAAGAAAATCGTGGCCGCCGGAATCAAAGAAGTCGAGATCCGCTCCCTCTTCACCTGCGACACGAAGAATGGCGTTTGCCAACACTGCTATGGTCTCAACATGGCTACCGGACACCTTGTCGAGCTTGGCGAAGCCGTCGGCATCATGGCCGCTCAGTCAATCGGCGAACCTGGCACGCAGCTAACGATGCGTGTCTTCCACACCGGTGGTATGGCGACTTCCGACATCACTCAGGGTCTTCCGCGTGTTCAAGAGCTCGTTGAGGCTCGTAACCCGAAAGGCGAAGCCCTTATCAGCGAAATCGACGGCACTGTCGAAGCCATCAAAGACGATGGCGATGGCCGTTATGTCGTCACCATCAAATCTTCGAGCGATAAGACCGCCGAAAGCGATACGCCGGAAATCAAGAACTACACGACTGGATTTGGCGTCCGTTTGCGTGTGAAGAAAGGCGACCACGTCGAAGCTGGCGCCAAGATCACCGAAGGCGCCGTCGATCCGAAGAAACTCCTTGAAGTCAGCGACGTCGAGAAAGTCGAAGTCTATATGATCAAGGAAATCAGAAAGCCATATGCCGCTCAGGGTATCGATATCAGCGACAAACACCTTGAAGTCATCATTCGTCAAATGCTCCGCAAGATGGTCATCATCGATGGCGGAGATACGAACTTGCTTCCTGGAACCCGCGTTGACATCGACCGTTTCAAGGAGACTAACAAAGCCGCGCTCATCGCTGGCAAACGTCCAGCCGCCGGGCAGCCGCTTGTTCTTGGCATCACCAAAGCCGCTCTTGAGACGGAAAGCTTCCTTAGCGCCGCTTCCTTCCAAGAAACGACTCGCGTCCTTACCGATGCCGCCATCAAAGCCAAGAAAGATCCGCTCCACGGTCTTAAAGAGAATGTCATCACTGGCAAACTCATTCCTGCTGGAACCGGACTCCTTAGCGAAGAGGAGGAGAAGGAAAGACTCAGCTACTTCGATGTCTTGGATCATATGCAAGAGGTCAAAGCGCAATATATCGAAGCGCATGACCGCCAGGAAATAATCGATCGCTAATCGAAAATGCCCCTATCGAAAGGTAGGGGCTTAACTTATTGATAAAAGGAGAAAAACAATGAAATTAGCCGCTTTTGTGCTCATGCTTCTATCGACCATAGTTATGGGATGCTTATTGATTCCTCTTATTTGGTGCATCCCAATGACCGTCAAATGCTATAAAGCCTATAAGAACAACACCAAATTAAGCGTCGGATTCTCAATCTGCACCTTGTTATTCGTCGACGTCATCTCCGGTGTTTTGCTTTTGATTGATTCCGCTGACTAATTTTTAAGCCGCAAATCTTTCAAAACGAGATGGATTAATGTCCACTTGTTCCAGCGTGTCAAAAATCGAATAAATTCGTTGTTGACACGCTTTTTTCGTTGTTTTATCATCTTGCACGAACGCGAGGGCATCGCCCTAGCGACGGCATTGTGACACACTGGGAGCAGTGGTCATCAAAAGAACAAAGGAGAATTGGAAATGCCAACGATTAACCAACTCGTTCGCTCTGGCAGAAAATCCATCGTCAAGAAGTCGAAGACACCGGCTCTTGGAAAGCGTTGGAATTCACTTGTCAAAGTGGCGAAAGATCAACCAAGTGCTCAAAAACGCGGAGTTTGCACCCGTGTTGGCACCATGACCCCGAAGAAACCGAACTCGGCCTTAAGAAAATACGCCCGTGTCCGTCTTTCCAATGGGTATGAAGTTACCGCCTATATCGGCGGCGAAGGTCACAACCTTCAAGAACACAGCACCGTCATGATTCGTGGTGGACGTGTCAAGGATTTACCTGGCGTACGTTATCACATCATCCGTGGCTGCTTAGACTGCGCGGGCATCGAAGCCCGCCGCCAAGGCCGTAGCCAGTATGGCACTAAGAAACCGGCCCCGGCCAAATGATTAGGAAAGGAAAGAAAACATGTCACGCAAAGGAAAAATCGAAAAGCGGGATGTCCTTCCCGATCCAATTTACAACTCGAAGCTCGTTACACGTTTGATCAACCGTGTTATGTACGATGGCAAGCGTGGAACTTCCCAAAGGATCATCTACAACAGCTTCAAGATCATCGAAGAGAAGACCCAAAAGCCCGCTATGGACGTCTTCGCGACCGCAATCGCGAACATCATGCCGGAAGTCGAGCTTAAGGTCCGCCGCATCGGCGCCGCCAACTATCAGGTTCCAGTGGAAGTGAGCCCAGAGAGAAAGCAAACCCTCGGACTCCGTTGGCTCGTCAACTATTCGAGACTCCGTGGCGAAAAGACCATGGAGCAAAAACTCGCCGGCGAAATCATCGATGCCGCCAATGGCAGCGGTGCCGCCGTCAAGAAGAAGGAAGACGTCCATAAGATGGCCGAAGCCAACAAGGCTTATGCCCATTACCGCTGGTAATCAAAGGAGAAGACAATGGCCAACGACGAAAACATGATCACGGAGACCGATAACTACGATCTCCCTCATACCCGCAACATTGGTATCATGGCTCACATCGACGCCGGTAAAACGACGACGACTGAGCGTATCCTTTATTACACGGGACGTACCCACAAAATCGGCGAAGTCCATGAAGGAACCGCCGTTATGGACTGGATGGTCGAGGAGCAGGAACGCGGCGTTACCATCACCGCCAGCGCTACCACGGCCTTCTGGAAAAACTATCGTGTCAACATCATCGACACTCCAGGGCACGTCGACTTCACTGTTGAAGTCGAACGCTCTCTCCGTGTCTTAGACGGTGCCGTCACCGTTCTCGACTCCAAAAACGGCGTTGAGCCACAGACGGAAACCGTTTGGCGCCAAGCCGATAAATACAACGTTCCTCGTATTGTCTTCTGCAATAAGATGGACGCCATCGGCGCTGACTTCTTCATGTGCTTAGATTCACTTAAAGAACGTCTTGGCGTGAGCTATGCTGCCTTCCAATACCCAATCGGCAAGGAAAGCGGATTCATCGGCGTCATCGACCTTGTCCGCATGGTTGCTTGGACCTATACCCAAGATAAGGACGTCCCTCCAACCGAAGGGCCGATTCCAGAAGAGCTTAAGGACAAGGCGCAAGCCTATCATGAAAAGCTTCTCGAAGCTCTTGCCAATTACGATGATGAGCTTATGCTCGACATCCTCGATGGCAACGAACCAAGCATCGAAAAAGTGAAAGAGGTCGCCCGCAAAGCGACGATCACCGGAAAATTCTTCCCGGTCTTCTGCGGAACCGCCTTCAAAAACAAAGGCGTTCAATTGCTTCTCGATGCCGTTATCGACTATTTGCCATCGCCTCTTGATATCCCTGGGGAACCGGGCGAACTCAAAGGCGAGCCGTATACTTGCAAAACCACTGACGACGCTCCATTCGTCGGGTTGGCCTTCAAGATCGCCACTGACCCATTCATCGGCCGTTTGGCCTATGTCCGCGTCTACCAAGGCGTTCTTAAGAGCGGAACCTACGTTTATAACAGCAGCCGTGGCACGCAAGAACGTATCGCGCGTCTCGTCTTGATGCATGCCAACCATCGTCAAGAAGTCCCGTGCTTGCACGCTGGCGAAATCGGCGCCGTCGTCGGTTTGAAGAACACCACGACCGGCGATACCTTATGCGATGCCGATAGCCAAGTCGTTCTCGAGAGACTCGAATTCCCTGAGCCAGTCTTGGAAGAGGCCGTTGAGCCAAAGACCAAAGCTGACCAAGAGAAGATGTCGGTCGCTCTCCAAAAACTTGCGGAAGAAGATCCAACCTTCCGCGTCCATACCGATAATGAAACCGGCCAGACGATCATCGGCGGTGTCGGCGAGCTTCAACTCGAAGTTCTCATCGAACGTATGCGCCGTGAATTCTCGGTCGACGTCAATGTCGGCAAACCGCAAGTCAACTATCGTGAAACCATCCGCAAAACTGGCGAAGCCCAAGGGCGTTACGTCAAGCAAAGCGGTGGTCACGGTCAATATGGCGACGTTTGGATCCGCTTCGAACCGAATCCTGGAAAAGGCTTCGAATTCGTCGACGCCATCGTCGGCGGCGCCGTTCCGAAAGAGTTCATCAAACCGACTCAACAAGGTTTGGAAGAGGCTCTTAACCGCGGCATCGTCGCCGGCTATCCGATAATCGACATTAAAGCGACCCTATTCGATGGATCCTATCACGATGTCGACTCCAGCGAAGCCGCTTATAAGATCGCTGCTTCAATGGCGTTAAAAGCGGCTGGAGCGAAGTGTGACCCAGTCATCCTCGAACCGATCATGAAAGTGGTCATCACCGTTCCGGAGCAATATTATGGCGATGTCATCGGCGACGTTTCCCGCCGTCGTGGCAACATCAACACCGAATCTCAGCGTGGCAACGCCAAAGAGCTCGAATGCTTCGTTCCGCTCGCCGAGATGTTCGGTTACGTTACAGACCTACGTTCCTTGACGCAAGGCCGTGGAAACTTCATGATGAGCTTCGATCATTATGGAGAATGCCCGCGCTACATCCAGGACAACATCATCAAGAACAGTCACGCGCACTAGTTACCTTAGGTAAGTGTTGCGAACTTCGAAGAACTGCTCTATCATTACTACGCGAACTTTCTAGTAAAACCATTCTTGGAGGAATTAAAAAATGGCAAAAGAGAAATTCAATCGTGACCGTGTCCACGTTAACGTTGGCACCATCGGCCACATCGACCATGGTAAGACCACTCTTACCGCTGCTATCTGTCACGTTCTCAGCTTAGTTGGCAAAGAGACCAACGGAGCTGAAGGAAATGCGAAAGACGTCGGCTATTCCGGCATCGACAGCACTCCAGAAGAGCGTGCTCGTGGCATCACCATCAACTCTGCTCACGAAGAGTATGAGACCGCTCATCGTCACTATGCCCACGTCGACTGCCCAGGGCACGCTGACTACATCAAGAACATGATCACCGGCGCCGCCCAAATGGATGCCGCTATCCTTGTTGTCGCAGCCACCGACGGCGTTATGCCTCAGACTCGTGAACACGTCCTTCTTGCTCGTCAAGTCGGCGTTCCTTCGATCATCGTCTTCCTTAACAAGGCTGATATGGTCGACGATCCAGAACTCATCGACATCGTTGAGATGGACGTCCGTGACCTTCTCACCAAATACGGATTCCCTGGCGACGAACTCCCAGTCATCCGTGGCAGCGCTCTCGCCGCGACCAAAGTCGCTTCGAGCAAAGACGCCGATGCCAAACCAATCCTTGAACTCTTGAACGCTCTCGATACCTATATCCCGGATCCAGTCCGTTCCGATGACAAGCCATTCTTGATGCCGATCGAAGACGTCATGACCATCTCTGGCCGTGGCACCGTCGTCACCGGCCGTGTCGAACGTGGCCGTGCCAATATGAACGACGAAGTCGAAATCGTTGGCATCCGTCCAACTCAAAAATCGGTTATCACCGGTCTTGAGATGTTCCGTAAGACCCTTGACTTCGCCGAAAGCGGAGACAACGTCGGTGTCCTTCTCCGTGGTATCACCCACGACCAAGTCGAACGTGGACAAGTCCTTGCCAAACCTGGCTCGATCGTCCCACACGACAAATTCACCGCGACCGTCTACGTTTTGACGAAAGACGAAGGTGGACGTCACACTGCCTTCCTTAACGGCTATCGTCCGCAATTCTTCTTCCGTACCACCGACATCACTGGTTCGATCACCCTTCCAGCCGATGTCCAAATGGTCATGCCTGGCGACCACACGACCTTCACCGTCGAACTTATCCACCCAGTTGCTCTTGAAGCTGGCACCAAGTTCTCCATCCGTGAAGGCGGCAAGACCGTCGGTTCCGGAACCGTCACCGAGATTCTTCACTAATCTCGCTTAGGTAACGCTTAAGCCCTCCAGACGGAGGGCTTTTTCTATATCAAAATGTAGTTTTCATCGACATATTTTCGAATAATAATGAAATTTTCATAAAAGCCGTTATATTTAATTCCATGGAAAATAACAATCAAATCACCAATGCTTCATATTGGAAGCGATTCATCGCCTTCGCAATCGATGCCATTTTGGCTATAGGAATAGGCTTTGTGCTTTATTTATTCGTGACATCAACCTATTTATTCGATTCCATCGGAGGCAAAGACGCCGAACAAAAACTCGCTAAGTATTATGATGAGACGGGACTTATCAAAGTCGAGAAAAACGATGATGGCTCTTATAACAAAAACAGCGTCGGATTCTATATGTATAAAGCGTCAGACGATGACGACGCCACGAAATTCGTCGATGCTCCTGATGGCAAAACGGCGTATCAGGCTTACTATGATATGGTATATGACTATTACACCGTCAAATTGCCGACCGCTTTAGAAGAGGGATCGGATTTCGTCGTTTTGAAGGATTCCGATGGAAAGGCCTTCTCTTCGGTCGATGACTATAAGAGATATTTCAATCAGACGATTTTCGGTCTTCCAGCTTTGGATGATCTCACCAAAGTCGATGAAGCAAGCAGAAGCAGCCAAAACAACACTTATTTTTGCTTGGCCTTGAATGAGGCGAAAGATGCCGTCGATCCGCTTGCGAAGCCGGTTTTGAAAGAGGAATACCAAAAGAAAGTGGCTGAGGGCGATATGGAAACCATCAAGAACCTCCGAAATTTCTTCTATGATTCTAACGCCACCGATAGCGCGGCCGTCGGAAAATACTATGATGCCATCCAAGACGCTTTGGGAGGCGGCAGCAACAGCGTTCAAACCTATTGTTCGAAGATGAACGCGATAATTACGCCCGCTCAAGCGGTCGCGCAAGTGGCGGCGTTCATACCTTCGATATTCGTGTTCTTCTTCGTCATTCCAGTTTGCGTGCCGAAAGGAAAGACGATTGGCAAGCTCATCTTCAATCTCCACGTTATCAGCGCCGATGGCTTTGCGATGAATTGGATAAAGAGGATTTTGCGTCCTTTGATCATCGCCATATTGCTTTCGTTGTTGTTTGTTCCATATCAAATAGCCATTATCGCGTTCTTTGTCCTATTCTTGGTCGACGCGCTGTCCCTCGGCTTTTCCAAGAGCGGCATGGCCATCCATGACCACATAGTCAAAACGCAAGTGGTGGACGGGAAGAAATCACATTATTTCAAGGATATCGCCGCCAAAGAGGAATATCTGGAAGAGCATCCGGAAGAGAAAGAAAGCGAAGAAAAAGAAGAAATCGATTATGCGATGGAAGCCGCTATCAAAGCGCAGGAGAGAGTTCTCGATCTCGACACCATCATGAAGAACAGGGAAGAGGCGAGATCTATCACTTCCTTCGATGAGTTCGAAGAGAAGAAAGGGGCCGAGCTCGATACCTTAAAGGCCAATAGTGGTTATAAAGAAGTCAACTTGTCTAAAGAAGAAGACGAAAAATAGCCTTCGCGAAAGAAACGAAAACAAGCGAAACATGGAATCAGAAGCGCCAGCCGGTAAAACGGCGGCGTTTTTGTCATAGCCGATATTTCTTTTATATGAAATTGAGCAACCAGTTTGCCATTTTGCTGATTTTGCCGTAATCCATTCGATGGAAACGTAATTATGAATTAGGGAAAATCGAAGCTTTTTATGGCGATGAAATCGCTTAAAGAACGACTTTGAATCTTGTGATTTTAGGCGAATTCCGTTCTTTTTTTCTTGCACACGCTTAGATGCTTGCTATAATGTTCAAGCGTTTTCTTGACGCATTGGTCCCTTAGCTCAGTTGGTAGAGCAGCTGACTCTTAATCAGCGGGTCGCGGGTTCGAGTCCCTCAGGGATCACCACTCGAAAGATCGCCTTGGCTTGCCAAGGCTTTTTGTTTGCCGACACATATATCTTTATTTTTCGCATTCTATCGTTACAATTAAGTCATGGAAAACAAACCAAATACCTATCGTTTGACTAGAACGCGCGCTTTTTTGCGAAAGCATACGAATAAGAAATTCATCTCATTGGATATGCTATCTAAAGGCATTGGCGTCTATAGCGACGTCTTGGCGGACGATTTGGTTTTCTTCGCTCCGATGATCCTCATGGATCCATCGATCAATATGCATGACCTATATCCGCAAATAGATGCGTATTTGAATGAGGAAAATGAGAAAAAGCTTGCAAATCCAAAGCCGATTCGCCAAATCGCCAAGAAAAAGGAATTAGATGAATACAAGGATTACGCCGATTTCATTTATCGCAAATTAGCGGGTCCGGGTGGGCTCCTCTCTCCGTGCGCTTCCTTGGATGATCACGATTTGCATATCTTGGAAGTTCTTGTTAAAAAAGAAGTGAAAAAACGCTCAAAGGCCGCCAAAAAGAAGAAATAAGAAGAAAGACAGCTCGGAATGTATTAACATTTACGAGTTGTGGTGCTTTTTGGCGAAAGGAGACCGCTTATGATGAGAAAACGCATTAAAAAGGCCTTCTTGCTCCTGGCCTCCTTATCGATTATGGGGGTCGGCGTATCTACTTCGATCGCCGCAATAAAGGATGGATACATAGTCCAAGCGGCGACTGCTTCCGCGGTCGATTCGCGTTTCTTCACCGCCACGACATCCAAGCCTTGGACTTATACCGACTTCCAAGGCGACTACTATGATGGATGCGACATCACTGCGACTGGGAGCACCTTGTTAAGCAATTTGGCCACTTTGACGAACAATAAATATACAAGTTCGTCTTATGACGGATTGAAAACGGGATTGCCCGCCATATGCAAGTTTGCAAATGGGCAATCCGGCATGGTCGGATTTTATGATAGAAGTCAGCTCACAAGCTCATGGGATGCCGCTAAAACGTGGAATCGCGAGCATACTTGGCCGAATAGCCGTGGCGCTGGCGAAAGTGGTCCAGGCGCTAATCCGTTCGTTATAATGCCCACTTCCGTGTCGATTAATTCGTCGCGAGGAAATAAATTTTATGGAACGACGTCTAGCACTTGGGATCCGGGACAATACGATACTCAATTCAGAGGCGCTGCCGCCCGTTGCATCCTCTATGCCGCGATGCAATATAACTCAACTTTGAGTTTAAGCGAGAATTCTGGCGACGCGACCAGCAAAAACACGATGGGCATCAAGTCGCAATTGCTCGAATGGAATATGAGCTATGCGCCAGATGCCGATGAGATGTATAGAAATAATCTGACGGCCCAAAAATACGGCGCCAGGAATCCTTTCATCGATTATCCATATTTGGCGAATAATATTTGGGGCGACGGAAGTTCTTCGGGTGATTCTTCTTCGTCCAGCTCATCCGATTCCAGCTCATCTTCAAGCCCATCGTCTAGTTCGTCGTCTTCTTCTAGCGCCTCGAAAGCGTATACCTACACCCAAATAACTTCCGCTTCGGAAATCGTTTCAGGGCAGAAACTCGCTATCGTAGGCGTCAATTCGAACAACGTGTACGCTTTGACCAATGAGATTAATAGCA
Organism: uncultured Staphylococcaceae bacterium; assembly: GCA_964497235.1. Lineage (GTDB taxonomy): Bacteria > Bacillota_I > Bacilli_A > RFN20 > CAG-826 > UBA4951. Next base: position 22,159 of record CAZCCJ010000004.1, on the reverse strand, counting down.
ACAGCACCCCCTGGTATTTGAAATCCACGAATATTTCATCTACCGGCATTTCTTCGAGTATCGAGACTGATACGGAAGCTACCTTATTCACAGTTACTAGTAGTGGCGATTCTTATATGTTCGAAGAGGACACGGCCGGTCATTTGAAGTCATATGTCAGCGGAACCCACTATAGCATCGCATTTGAAAATAAATCCGGTTCCCAAACCGTTCCGGAAGGCGTTACCGATTGGACGCTCACCTTTGATAGCGACGGCGCCGTGACTTTCAAATCCTCGCTCAATGTGTATTTGACGTTCGCTACAAAATACAAAACTTTCGGCGGGAGCAGCAGTTCGGGGAAGCTTTATCTTTATGCCTTAGAAGAGGAAGAGATCGACCCAACGACGGAAGCAACCAAGTTCGCTAGCGCGTTCAATTCGAAAGTAGGAGCGAATTGCACTTCTTCGCAACAAGCGACAAACACGCCATCGGATTCGTTATTGGCTTCTTGGAAGGAAATGTCTGATTTATCGAAGAAACTTTCTGATGACGCTTTGACGATCCTAGTTGAAGCAACTGATTCCCATAGCGTCTCTGATATAGCTAACTGCATCAGCCTATATGAGTACATTTGCCTGAAATACTGCGATTTGCTCAATTCAAGCGGTGGTGATTTCTTGTATCACTTCGACAGCACGAGATCCCAAACGGATTTGAAAGGGAGCGTCAAGAAGGGCGTAGACAATTCATTGATTGTCCTCATTTCGTCTATCGCCATACTCGCTTCGGCCTTTGGCGCAATCGCGATAGCCGTGGTTAAAAGACGGAAAGCAAGATAGTTAGTCTAAACTTACTTACATTTCGAAAGAGCCCCCATTAGGGGGCTTATTTTGGAAAACGCTTTGTAAATCATGCGCCCAAGACTATACTTATCGCATATAAGGAGATTTTTTAATGCCTGAGATTAAAAAGACGTTCCATTCGGTCGACGGAAACACCGCCGCCGCGATGGAAAGCTATTACTTCACCGAAGTAGCAGCCATCTATCCGATCACCCCAAGCTCCCCGATGGCGGAGTATGTCGATGTTCTTGCCTCCAAAGGCGAGAAGAACTTCTTTGGCTCACCCGTCAAAGTCGTCGAAATGCAATCCGAAGCCGGTGCTTCCGGCGCCGTTCACGGCGCTTTGCAAGGCGGCGCGTTATCGACCACATACACAGCTTCGCAAGGCTTGTTGCTCATGATTCCGAACATCTACAAGTGGTGCGGAGAGCTTTTGCCGGCCGTTTTGCATGTTTCCGCAAGAAGCTTAGCGACCCGTGCCTTATCGATCTTCGGCGATCAAGCCGATATCTATGCCATCCGTCAAACCGGCGCCACGATGCTTTGCAGCGGCAGCGTTCAAGAAATCGCTGATTTGGCTCCAGTCGCCCATTTATTGGCGATTGACGCCTCGACGCCAGTCGTTCATTTCTTTGACGGTTTCCGTACATCGCACGAAGTTCAGAACGTCGAATTCGTCGATGCGGAAGAATGGAAGAAGTTGCTCCCGATGGACAAAGTCGAGGCTTTCCGCGCTCGCGCTTTGAACCCACACACTCATCCAGTTACACGTGGCGGAGCCGAAAATGACGATATTTACTTCCAAGCCCGTGAGGCCCAAAACACCCATTGGAACGATATCGTCCCAGTGGCGGAGAAATATTTGGCCGAAGCTTCGAGGCTCACCGGCCGTCAATACGCTCCATTCGTCTATTATGGAGATCCAAATGCCGATCGCGTCATCATCGCGATGGGTAGCGTTACCGAGACCGCTTCTGAAGTCGTCGACGCTTTGAATAAAGCGGGCGAGCACGTCGGCGTTGTGAAAGTCCATCTTTATCGCCCATGGAGCCCAAAGCATCTTCTTTCCGTCATTCCAGCGAGCGTCAAAAAGATCGCCGTCATGGATCGCACGAAGGAAAATGGCGCGGCAGGGGAGCCTTTGTATCTCGATGTCGTGAGCGCCTTTGCCAATAGCGACCGCAAACTCGATACGTTGATTGGCGGACGATATGGCTTATCGAGCAAAGACACCCAGCCTAAGGACGTCAAATCGGTTTTTGATTTCCTTAATGCCGAGAAGAATTGGAACGGTTTCACCGTCGGCATCAAAGACGATGTCACGAAGTTATCGATCCCGACCGATGAATCGTTCAAGATCGATCAAAATTGCACCGCCTGCTTATTCTATGGATTAGGAAGCGACGGCACGGTGAGCGCCAATAAGAGCTCAGTTAAGATCATTGGCGATGCGACCCATCAATACGCTCAAGCCTATTTCCAATACGATTCCCGTAAAGCGGGAGGCACGACGCGTAGCCACCTTCGTTTCGGAAAAGAGCCGATTCATAGCGAATATTATGTCAAGAATGCCGATTTCATCTCTTGCTCGCTAGATACTTATATCTTCAAGTTCGACATGATCTCGAATCTCAAAGACGGCGGAACGTTCTTGCTTAACACCGATATGGACGACGCCACTCTCATCAAGAGCATGCCGGATCGTATGAAGCACCTTTTGGCCGAGAAACACGCCAAATTCTACGTCATCGACGCCAATAAGCTTGCCGAAGAATGCCATATGGGACGTCACACCAACACGACGTTACAAGCCGCTTTCTTCAAGCTTTCACCGAAAATCATGCCTTATGAAGAGGCTGAGAAATGGATGAAGAAATTCGCCGAGAAGAGCTATGCCAAGAAAGGCATGGACATCGTTCAGAATAACTGGGACGCGATCGACGCCGGTCCAAAAGGACTTCGTGAAATCGCCATCGACCCGGAATGGATCAAACTCGATGCCAAAAAGGTCTTCGATAACGATTCCGGTGACACTTATTACGATGAATACGTCTCTGCCATCGATCGTTTGGACGGCGATGAGCTTCCGACCAGCGAATTCATGAAGCACGAACTTCTCGATGGAACGATGAATGAGAACATCACCTTCCGTCAAAAACGCGCGATCGCCGACCGTGTGCCATTATGGAATCCGCAATATTGCATCGAATGCAACCAATGCGCCTTCGTTTGTCCGCACGCCACCATCCGTCCGTATTTGATCAATGAAGGCGAGATGGCGAAAGCGCCGCAAATCATCAAAGATTCAGTTAAGCCTGCCATCGGCTCGCCAACCGCAAAAGGCCTTATGTATCGTATTTCCGTCGCCACGCAAAACTGCGTCGGATGCGGACTTTGCGTCTCTGAGTGTATGGCCAACCAAACCGCCAAGAGAATGGGCAACGACCACTTGGCACTCAAGATGGTCGAAGCCAAAGGGCAATTCGCCGAGCAAATCGCGGCCGATTATCTCTATTACAACTGCTCTTCGAAGGGAGAGGTCTTCCCGACTTCGACCGTAAAAGGCGTTGGATTCTTGCGTCCTTATATGGAAGTTTCTGGCGCTTGCGCCGGATGCGGTGAAGCTCCGTACTATCGCTTGCTTAGCCAGCTATTCGGTCACGATCTCTTAATCGCCAATGCTACCGGATGCTCTTCGATCTATTGCGGCAGCACGCCGCTTACCCCATTCGTCAAAGACGAGAATGGCGAGGGTGTCGCTTGGGCCAATAGCTTATTCGAAGACAACGCCGAATATGGCTTCGGCATGAGAATCGCCAACGACTACAAGATGTCGCAAATCGTCCGTATCCTTAAAGCGGCCGTCTCTAGCGAAAGCGCTGAAGACGACTTGAAAGAAGTGGCTGCTAAGTATTTGGAAGCCATCTCAAGCAAGAACCGTCAAGAAGAAAGAGCCCTTGTCAAAGAACTCGTCGCCAAAGTGGACGCTTCGAAGGATGACGCCGTCAAGGAACTTAAGAAATACGAAAGAGACCTCGTCGAGAAGTCCGTTTGGATCATCGGCGGAGACGGATGGAGCTACGATATCGGATACGGTGGACTCGATCACGTCTTGGCTAACGAAGCCGACGTCAACGTCTTGGTCCTCGACACCGAAGTCTATAGCAACACCGGCGGCCAGGCTTCTAAGTCCTCGCAAACCGGCTCAATCAACAAATTCACGGCCAGCGGCAAGAAAGAGGCCAAAAAGAACCTCGCCTTGATGGCGATGAGCTATGGCCACGTCTATGTCGCTCAAATCGCTCTCGGATCCAACCCGATGGCCGCGATCAAAGCCCTCAAGGAAGCCGAAAGCTATAATGGTCCATCGCTCGTCATCTGCTATTGCCCATGTGCCGAGCAACATATCAAAGGCGGCTTGGTGAATAGCATCCAAGAAGAGAAGATGGCTGTCGAATGCGGTTACTTCCAAACCTTCCGTTACGACCCAAGGCTCGTCAAGGAAGGCAAACCTGGCCTAACTATCGATATGAAGGAGCCGGATTATTCCAAGTTCCGTGACTTCTTGATGCACGAAACTCGTTTCTCGCAACTTCCAGTCACCAATCCAGCGCATGCCGAAGAACTTCTTAGCAAGTGCGAAAGCTATGCGAAGGATCGCTGGAACGCCATCAAGAAATTCGGTTTGTAATACTTTTGACTATAAAGGCCGCTTAGATGATACTAAGTGGCCTTTTTTCTTATAGAATATGGATATGGGCAACGATTTTCATAGCAAATTGAAGGCGAAAATCAAAGAGAAGGGGTATACGCAGAAAGAATTTTCGAAATTGGCCGGCCTCACGGAAGGACAACTTTCACATTATCTAAGCGGATATCGGCTTCCTCGAACTGATATTTTGGAACGCATCGCCAAAGCGCTCGATACCAGCATTGAATCTCTTCTTCCGACTTATAGTGGCGATTCAGCATTCGAAAAGATAAAGACCGAACTCTCCTCGGCTAAGCCGTATTTGTCGCAAGAGGAGAAGATGCAGCTCATCCTCCTTCTTTCGAAAAACGATTGAGCCTAAAAATGTCCTCTTCCTCTTTTTGCTTGGGAATGTATTATTTTAGATGGTTCGAAAATGCGAAATCCCGTCCTCATTTTCAACCGTCGCCATAGGCCTATACCTCCTTTCTTAATTTTTTTATTACCGGTCTATGGTATCCAAGCCAATTTTCTTCCCCTGGAAAATTGGCTTTTTTGATTCTGTATGAAGGCAATTCTTTGATTGTTCCAACAAAAAGGGCAACAAAAAAAGATGGCCATTTTAAGGCCATCCTGAACTCGAATGGTCGGAACGGTGGGATTTGAACCCATGACCCCTACCACCCCAAGGTAGTGCACTACCAAGCTGTGCTACGTCCCGAGCGTGATTATTATAAACGCATTCCTTCTTTTTTCTAGCCCAAGTCTATTTGCGTGCCTTCCATCCGAATGCTAGCTATAATAACCGAGTTATTATGGACTCAAGAAAATACATCATCGTTAAAGGCGCAAGGGAGAATAACCTCAAAAACATCGATATCGCTATACCTAAGGGGACGTTAACGGTTTTCACGGGGCTTAGTGGCAGTGGCAAATCCACTTTGGCGTTCGATACTATCTACGCCGAAGGACAAAGGAGATACGTAGAATCCCTTTCGCCATATGCCAGGCAATTCTTAGGCGGCGTCGATAAACCGGACGTAGATTCGATAGAGGGTCTTTCGCCGGCCATATCAATAGATCAGAAGACGACGTCCCATAATCCCCGTTCCACGGTTGGGACGGTCACCGAGATATATGATTTTCTTCGACTTCTTTTTGGCCGCATAGGCGTTCCATATTGTCCGCATCATAACATTCCAATCGTCGCCGTCTCGCCTTCTTCGATGGTGGAGACGATACTTCAATATGAAAACGGCAGCAAAATACAGATTCTGGCGCCTGTTGTCTCACATGAAAAGGGCACTCATAAGGCGACGTTAGACAAAATTAAAACGGCTGGTTTCGCCCGCGTTCGCATAGATGGCGAGTTTTCGTTATTGGAAGAGGTCGAAGAATTAGACAAAAACAAGAGACACGATATCGACATCGTCATTGACCGTTTGGTGATCAAAGAAGGAATAAGAGGGCGAGTCGCAGAGGACGTTGAGCTCGCGCTCGATTGGGGCAAAGGGTATCTTATCGTCTATTCAAACGATCAAGAGAGGCTTCTTTCGAGCAACCACACCTGCCCTGAGTGCGGTTTCAGCGTTCCAAAACTTGAGCCGCGTCTTTTTTCTTTCAACGCCCCGATGGGCTATTGCCCGACTTGCAAAGGGCTTGGCATATCGCGTGAAGTGGCGGAGGACCTTTTGGTTCCCGATCCCAATAAGAGCATCAAACAGGGAGCGGTGAGGTTCTATAAGAACATGGTCGGCACGGCCAACTTGGAATGGCAGGAATTCTGCGTGCTTTTAGACACCTATAAGATCCCTCTCGACGTTCCTTGGAAAAATCTGACAGACAAGCAAAAACACATAATCCTCTATGGATCCGATCGGCCGATTGAGCGTACGTTGACTTCGGTCAATGGCAATGTGACGCATAAACATGGGCCGATCGAAGGCGTCAAAACGATGATCGAACGCCGTTATTCGGAAACGACGAGCAAATGGATGCTGCCGTTTTACGAATCCTTCATGCGGGATTCCGTTTGCTCTTCTTGCCATGGCGCAAGATTGAACGAAGAAGCCCTTTCTGTGCGTGTCAACGGACTTAATATTCATGAAGTCACGCAGCTAACGATTGAGAAATTGCTTAAATACATCGATTCCACGAGGGATGTTTTGACGCCAAATGAATTAGAAATCGCGAAAATGGTGTTGGTTGAGATCGAAAACCGAGCCAAATTCCTTTGCGATGTCGGATTGGATTATTTGACGCTTGACCGCTTGGCGATGTCTTTGTCTGGCGGCGAAGCGCAAAGGATAAGGCTAGCTACCCAAATAGGATCGAGATTATCAGGAGTTTTATACGTTTTGGACGAACCTTCGATCGGACTTCACCAAAGAGACAATGAAAAACTCATCAAAACGATGAAAGAGATGCGAGATTTAGGGAACACGCTTATCGTCGTCGAACATGACGAAGACACGATGCGCGCGGCCGATTATATCGTCGATATCGGTCCTGGGGCCGGCGTCCATGGCGGCGAGATAGTCGCAAAAGGGAGCGTCGAAGACATCGAAAAGGAAGAAAGAAGCATAACCGGCGAATATCTTTCTGGGAAGAAATGCATCGAAATACCCGCAAAACGCCGCAAAGGGAATGGGAAAAGCATCGTTTTGAAAGGCGCTTCTTGCCATAACTTAAAGAATGTGGATATCAAGATACCGCTTGGCACGTTGACGCTTGTGACTGGCGTATCCGGAAGCGGGAAGAGCTCTTTGATCAATGAGACCCTTTCGAAGATCCTTCAGGAAAAGGTCAACAAAACCGAAGCCTATCCCGGTTCCTATCAAAGCGTGTCCGGCCTTCAGTGCGTCGATAAGCTTGTAAACGTGACCCAAGAGCCGATAGGTAGGACTCCAAGAAGCAATCCAGCCACTTATACGAAGGTATTCGACGACATACGCGCTTTATTCGCCGAAACGCCCGAGGCAAGGGCTAAAGGCTTCGACAAAGGCAGATTCTCTTTCAACGTTCCTGGCGGCAGATGCGAGAAATGCCAAGGAGCGGGGGTCGTTGTCGTTCCGATGAATTTCTTGCCGGACGTTTATGTCAAGTGCGACGAATGCGAGGGGATGCGATATAACCAAGAGACCCTCGCTTGCTATTACAAAGGGAAGAATATCTACGACGTGTTGGATATGAGAATCGAAGAAGCTCTCCATTTCTTCGAAAATCGCCCGCAAATCGCCCGTAAAATCAAAACCTTGTGCGATGTCGGCTTAGGCTATTTGAAATTAGGCCAGCCGGCGACGACATTATCAGGCGGCGAAGCGCAACGCATCAAACTCGCCTATGAGTTACAAAAGAGGCCGACGGGGAAGACCGTCTATATACTCGATGAACCGACGACGGGGTTACATAGCGACGACATAAAGAAACTCATCGCCGTTTTGCAAAGCCTTGTCGATCATGGCGACACAGTCATAGTCATCGAGCATAATCTCGATGTCATCAAAGTCGCCGATTACATCATCGATTTGGGCCCTGAAGGCGGCGATAAAGGCGGACAGGTGGTCGCCGTTGGCACGCCAGAGGAAGTGGCAAACGTAAAAGAGAGCTATACTGGGCAATTCCTAAAGCCTATACTCATGCGAAATAAGGTAAAATAAACGAGGAGATATCTATGAGCACGGAAAGTATTCTATGTTTGGTATTCGGTTTGCTTCTTCTTGTTGGCGGAACCGCGTATTTGATTTTTCGTTTGCGTTCCTTCATAAAGGCCATTTCGAAAAAGGATTTTGAGAAAAAGGAATCGATCATTTGGGTTCTTTTGTTCGCCGCTATCGGAGCAGGAACGGCTTTAACGGTATTGGCGATATTCTTGGCTGATCCTTCATGGGCTAGCAAAAGCGAATGGACGCAAGGGCCATATACCGGGAAGACCGTAAATTACGCATCGTCTTTGGCATTAGGTATCATTGGGGGTTTTATATTCGGCTTCTCAACGGCTTCATTATGGAGTGGCTTTGCCCTCCGTTTTTACAAAACGAATTTTGATCCGAAAGCGGTCAAAATCTCGAAATTCATGCTATATGGCTCGATACCTTTCGCCTTCTTCTCGTTCATAATCTGGATGGAGGGTCTTTCTCCGTATCTTATTTATCCGCTCTATAACGGCTTTTCGATCGATGGGAATGGCTTCCATTTCACTAGACCTGGCGATAGCACAAGCGGTGGCTTGCATATTGCTTTCTATGCCTTGGTGATTCTCTTTGGCGTCGCCATTTCTTATTGGGTGAGCGACCATCGTTTTTATCAGAAATACCATAAACACGGGATTTTGGATACATTGGTTCTTGTCGCTTTTCCAGCTGGCATCATCGGCGCGAGGGTTTGGTACGTGGTCGGCAATTGGGAAAGGGAATTCGCTGGAGAGAGCTGGACTAAGCCCTTTGAGATATGGAATGGCGGCTTGACGATACTCGGCGGCGCGGCCGCTGGGGTGTTAGTCGGATATTTGTTCCTTAGAAAAACCAAGAAATTCGTCGACATGCGTTTCGCGATCGATGCCATCGTTCCGACGGTTTTGCTCGCCCAGGCGATGGGGCGTTTCGGCAATTTCTTCAATTTGGAAGTCTATGGCAAGGAGGCGCTTGCCAGCGATTGGGGTTTCTTGCCGAGTTGGATCGTGACCAACATGGGATATCAAAATGGGGGAGCCGCTCTTTCGGGGAGCAGCATCAACGTTCCTTTGTTCTTAGTCGAAGCGGTTTTAAACGTCGTCGGTTATTTCCTTATCGCTTATGGCGTTGGCAAGGGTCTAAAGAAATACACTTCGCCAGGTGATTTATGCGGTTGCTATTTCCTTTGGTATGGCGTTGTGAGAATTATCATGGAGCCGATGCGGAACGCCGATTTCAATATGGGTACCGACAACGCTTGGAGCATCTGCAATTCAATCGCCTATATTTTGATCGGCATCGGTTTGATCGTCGCCTTCCATCTTAGCGACAAACTTAAAAAAGACAAAAAAACCATGCATTTCCCGATTATCGGTATGTCCTTGCTTCTTCCTTGCTTCTTTTTTCCTTTCCTCCCGTCGTTAAACGTTTCAGCGAATAAGGACGGCACCGGAAGTCGTGACGTGTTTGGCGGCTTTTCGATAATCTTCGGCAAAAGCCCATTCTATTTGGCTTCCTACATTGTTTTGTTCCTCGCCTTCATGGCCTTTGCGGCGTGGCTTATATTGAAACTTCTAAAGAAAGAGAAAGATTGGATTGCCGGCCTCGTTGGGTCCGGATTATCGCTAGTGGCTGGCATATTCTTCTTCGTCGGCAAATCAAGTGCCGATTTGGGCGATATCGGCGATAGCTACGTCAATCTTTCCTATGGTTTCGTCTTAATCGCCTTGTTTGCGATATTGGCCACTTTGATGACGGTGTTGCCATTCATTTCCTCATGGATCGATAAGAAGAATGCGCAAAGGGAAGCGGCGTCGAAAGAAAAGATCGAGGAGAAACATGCTTAAAGCCGTTCTCTTCGACATGGATGGCACGATTATCGATAGCGACCTCATGGTCGTTGAGATTTGGCGTGACCTGTATAAGAAATACAAACCTGGATATAAACCCCATTTGGCCGACGTTGTCTCTTTTAGCGGACCGCCGTTAGACGTTTCCTTCAAAAAAGCGTTCCCCAAGCTCAATCCGAATGAGGTTCTCTCTTTTTACCGTCAAAGGGTGAAACGATATTACGACGATCTCGTGATATCCTTCGATGGCATGCGAGAGACGTTGGAAGAGCTCAAAAGAAAGGGATATAAGCTTGGCGTTGTGACCAATAAAGCAAAGGATTTCGCTTTATATTCCTTGGAGCTTTGTTCGCTTGACAGACTCTTTGACGTCACGATAGGAGGGGACGACGTGACGAAGAATAAGCCCGACCCGGAAGGCATAGATAAGGCTTTGTCCGTTTTGAAGGTGACAAACAAGGAAGAGGCCGTCTATATCGGCGACACTGAATATGACTTATTGGCGGCCAAAAATGCCGGAGTTTCCTTCTTCTTGGCCTCGTGGTGCTTAAGACCGAGGATCGAAGGCGTCGAAGAAAAAGACGTCTTCCGTAAACCCGCCGATTTGCTTAGGAGGCTATAAGATGGAGAGATTCGACACGGTTGTTATTGGCTCCGGCCCAGCTGGGATTGGTGCGATAACGTATTTGAAAAGGGCGAAAATCAATTTCCTATGGCTTGAGAAGGGCGCTCCTGGGGGAAAACTCATAAACATCCATGAGATCGCCAATTGTCCAGGTTTCGCCCCTCAAAGCGGATTCTCCCTTTCACAAACCCTTATGTCTCCTTTGGAAGTGTCGCCTTCTTATGGCGACGTTTCGTCGATTAAGAAAGACGGGGAAGACTTTATCGTTTCGTATAATGACAAAGAAGTGATTTCCAAAACCGTTCTTTTGGCGACTGGCTTAAGCAATTCGCCTAAGATTCCAGGCGAGAAAGACTATATCGGCAAAGGAGTAAGCTATTGCGCGACGTGCGATGGCCCTTTCTTTAGAAACCAGACGATCGCATTAGAAGGGGAAGGCGAGAAAGCGTTCGAAGAGGCTTTGTATCTTTCTTCTTTGGCCAAAGAGCTTCATGTTTTTTATCCTGGTGTCTCTTTCTATACGGATGATGCCTCACTAAAAGAGAAAAACAACGTCGTTATGCATCCGAATGCGAAAATAACCAAAATCATCGGCGATTCTCAGTCGAAATACGTCGAATCAATCGCTTATAAGGAAAAAGAAAACGAAAAAACGATGCAAATCGCCGCCGTTTTCCCCTTGTCTGGCGAATCCACCGATTTGTTTTTCATGCGCTATCTCTCGCCGAAAACGAAGAAGGGCTTTTTGCTAGTCAACGATTCGATGGAGACGAGTGTGCCAGGGTTATTCGCCGCCGGAGACATCGTAGAGAAGAAATTGAGGCAAGTGGTGACCGCTTTAGCGGATGGCGCAGTGGCGTCTAGCGGCATTATCACCTATCTAAGGAAGAGGAAATAAGATGCGTTCGGTCGTCTCTTTTGCGGAACTTGTCAAAGAGGAAAGCGCCAGGGCTCCTCGCGAAGATGAGGAAAAGCGCGCCTTTTTGTCCGCGTTCATAAGGATGAATGGGTATCTTCGACTCGGTTCGGAAGGCGATGGGCTTGAGGTGTCGAGCGAAAATAGCGCAATCGCCAAAGTCGTTTATGGGTATATGAGCGACTTATATGGCGTGAAAGCCAGATTTTCTTACACAAGAAGCGCCGGATTCCTCAAAAGGATTGTCTACCACGTAATCCTAGATGAGGGCGCAGACGACATATTGAACGATTTGGAAATCGATTTCTTCGTCCCAAAAGAGCCTTCTGGAGTCCTTAAAAACGCTCCCCAAGTCTCTTCTTTCTTCGCGGGCGCGTTTTTGGCCGGCGGCTCGGTCAACAATCCTCAATCTTCATCCTATCATTTGGAGATTTCTTGCAAAGAAGAGGCGTTCGCCGCCTTCTTGCTTAAGCTTATCCAAAAGAACCCCGCCCATCCTTTTCATGCCAAGAAGGTGTTACGCCGCAACAAACAGGTCATTTATATAAAAAGAGGCGATGAGATAAGCGATTTTTTGGTGCTTCTTGGGGCCAAGGAGAATTGCTTGGCCTTTGAAGATGCCAGGGTATCAAGGGATTTTGCAAGCATCGGCAATCGCCTCGCCAACCTTGATGGCGCCAATTACAGGAAAAGCCAAAAAAGCGGGGAAAAACAAGTCGAGGAGATCAATTACTTCGTGTCTAAAGTCGGGTGGAAGGGAATCGACAACCCAAAGCTAAGGGCCCTGATGGAGATAAGATTGTCGCATCCCGACGCCAGCCTGGGCGAGCTATCGAAGCTTTTGTCGGAAGAACTTAACACCACCGTCAGCAAATCCAACGTCAATCATCTTTTTCGTTACCTGAAGCAAGAATACGAAAGGGCAATCAAGTATGACAAGAACGGCAAATGATTCGAAAACCCTGATCGATCTTGGGGCCAGGATCGTTTATTTAAGGAAGAAAAAGAAGATATCGCAACTCACTTTATCCTACCTCGCTGAGGTTTCCAAAACCTATTTATCCGATTTGGAAAGAGGAAGAAGGAATCCGAGCGTCTTGGTTCTTCGAAGAATCGCTGAAGCATTAAAGGTTCAATTGGCCGACCTTTTCATCGTTTCATAGGCAATTCGAAATGCTTCTTTTTGTTATTTTCCAGGCTTGCAATCCATTCTTTTTCTAATAGAAAAGCCCAAGACGCCGAAAGTTTATTTCGATAAAGCGGTTTTTCCTCTCGCAAAGAGAAAAAGGCTTGTATAATGTCTTCGGTTTAATTAGGAGGAATCAGCTTCACATGTCAATTAAACTAGCTATTAATGGATTCGGCCGTATCGGCCGTCTCGCATTCCGCCGCGCTTATGAAAGCGGCGATTTCGAAGTCGTTGCCATCAACGATTTAGTCGATGCCAAGACCTTGGCGTATTTGCTCAAGTACGACACCACCCACAGAACCTGGATGCCGAATGAGATCAGCGCCATTGTCACGAAAGACGATGCCGGCAACATCATCGAGAATGCCATCGTCTTCAAAGGCAAGAAGATCCCAGTTTTGGGAAAGAAAGACCCACACGACCTTAAGTGGGGAGAATACGGAGTCGATGTCGTCTTAGAGTGCACTGGCCGCTTGAAGACCAAAGAAGACGGCCAAGTTCATTTGAACAACGGTGCCAAAGGCGTCATCATCAGCGCCCCATCTTCGAGCAAAGACATCCCAACCTATGTCTATGGCGTCAACACCGACAAACTCACCGCCGATCAAACAATCATCTCCGGTGCCAGCTGCACGACCAACTGCTTAGCTCCAGTCATGAGCGTCCTTATGGACAAATTCGGCGTCAAGGGCGGCTATATGACTACCGTTCACGCTTATACGAATGACCAAACGATCCTTGACCTTGCCAAAGGCAATCTCCGCAGAGGCCGCGCTGCTGCCGCGAACATCGTTCCAACTAGCACCGGTGCCGCAAAAGCCATCGGAGCCGTCATTCCTGAGCTCAAGGGCAAACTCGACGGAACCGCCATCCGCGTCCCAGTGACCGATGGATCGCTCGTCGACCTCTCGCTCCAACTCGAGAAAGAAACGACCGCCGAAGAGATCAACGCCGCTATGAAAGAGGCCTCGCTTGGCCGTCTCAATGGCGTTCTCGGATACACCGAAGACGAAATCGTCTCGAGCGACATCCTTGGCCGCACCGAAGGCTCGATCTTCGATGCCACCCAAACGATGGTCCGCACGATGCCAGATGGCACCCAATGGGTCAAAGTCTTCAGCTGGTACGATAACGAATATAGCTTCACCTGCCAATATGTCCGCCTTGCTGGGCTCTATGGCAAGATCTTAGCCAAATAATTGGCTTAGGATAAGCTAAAACGTTCTTCTAAAGCGTCCTTTCCAAGCATCGAAATAACGTTCGATGAGGTGGTAGGGCGCTTTTTGTGTGCAACGAACGCCGGTGGATAAGATGAAACACTTGAAGAACGAGAAGATATTGCTTCAAACGAATCAAAAAGCTCTTAAGAGAAAGCAATCGTCATGAAAAGACGAAGCGATTATCTCGCGTCAAAAATTCGTTTATGGTTTATGCGCATTATAAGCGTTGCCGCTTTTCACTGTGTGCTTTCTTTGAGAAGATAGTTTAAATGAGTAGATTCACCGCATTAAAAAAGCGCCTCCTTTCGAAGGCGCATTCCTTTCGCTAGGGCTTTTGACTATTGATTCGGATTGTTGTTTTGCACGTTTCTCTTCACGGCATCCCATTTCTTTGGTTTAGAGATCATGCCGATGCAAATGGTGACTGAATAAAGGAGCAAGAAGAAGGGGAAGAGAGGAACGACTGGCAAATACTCTTTGCGGGATTTGGCGCCTAGTTTCTTGTATTCGGTCATCGCCAAGACGAAAGCCTGCAGATATCCAAAGATGAAGAAAAGTCCGAGGACGACTCCTAATATTACCCAAATATTCGTCCATAGATGTGTCATGTAGAAGCTTGTGTCGAATAACGATAATTCAAACACCCCATAGGCGGCACATCCCAAATAGGCGAAATGATAGACGTAATAGATTGGCAGCCATATCGATAGAGGCACCGTCAAAACCAAAAGAACATAGGTCATGAAGACTTCAAGGCAAGAAAGCTCGCCGGTTTTGAAGAAACGTTTCAAGAGCTTAGGAAGTTTGGTGCGGAAGAGGAAGTTATTCCCGCTTCCGATGCGCTTGTTGCGGTTATAGGTGTCCTTGAAGGAAGACGGCATATCTTCATATACGATGGCGTCTTCGACGTAATGCCCTTTATAGCCGTCAAGCAAACGATTGAAATAATATTCGGTGTCGTCTGATATTCCTTGGCAATCGTAGCCGCCCGTGGCTTTTAGCATCTTGACGCTCATCATGGCTCCGCTGCCATTGACGTGGGCACCGAGATTAAGGCGCTCGCGGACGCGACTTCCATAACGCGATTCCATGACATAGAACATCGCGCAGGCTTTGGTGAAGAAGTTCTGAACTCCGTTTGACGCTCCTTCGTATGGCCTCGCCAAATCGACGCCGGATTGGAAGGCTTCGTTCATCCTTTCCGAGAAATCATCGTTGAAATGGTTATCAGCATCGACGTGAATCACCATGTCGTAATCACCATATTTGCCGGATATTATCTCATCGATTCCGTATCTCAATGGATATAACGCTTTGCGGTGATTTGGGTCTGGGTCGTTTAAAATCAATACTTTCGCGCCTGCTTTTTCGGCGTATTCGGCGGTGTGGTCAGTGCAATTATGGGCGACTAAGAAGACGTCATATAGTTCTTTTGGGTAATTTTGCTTTTCTAGCAACGCCGTTATCGAACCGGCGACGACGTCTTCTTCGTTATGGGCCGGGATCAAATAAGCGATGCGCCCTTTCTTGTCGGTCTTCGGGAAGGTTTTCTTTTTGACGAAGAAGAAAAGAATGTACGCGATCTGAATCACCAAAGGTATCCCGATGGCGATAAGCACCACATAATTCATGATGCTCAGAACGCGATATAAATATTCATGCCACATAATGTCTCCTTTTGCCTTTTCTCGTATGTATTATAAAGGTTGATGACGTATCTTCTATAATCGAACGTCCAAAAATTGCTAAAATATGGTTGTTTGAGGAAAGAAAAATGAAGAAATACGATTATTTGATTGTCGGAAGCGGCCTCTTCGGGGCGACGATGGCTTATTTGTTATGCAAAAAAGGGAAAAAAGTTCTCGTCGTTGAGAAAAGAAGCCATATCGGCGGAAATATATACACGGAAAAGATAGAAGGCATTAACGTCCATAAGTACGGCGCGCACATTTTCCACACGAGCGACAAGAAGATTTGGGATTTCATCACTTCCTTCGCTGAATTCAACAATTACGTCAATTCCCCAATCGCAAGGTACCATGACGAATGCTATAACCTTCCGTTCAACATGAATACCTTCTCCAAACTTTGGCCGGATGTCTTTACGCCAGAAGAAGCCAAACGAAAAATCGAAGAAGAGAAGGCGGAATGCCATATAGACGCGCCGCGTAATTTGGAAGAGCAGGCCATAAGCCTCGTCGGAAAGACCATTTATCATAAATTGGTC
This sequence comes from uncultured Staphylococcaceae bacterium, assembly GCA_964497235.1. Taxonomy (GTDB): domain Bacteria; phylum Bacillota_I; class Bacilli_A; order RFN20; family CAG-826; genus UBA4951. The sequence goes on along the minus strand of CAZCCJ010000004.1, from coordinate 5,946 downwards.
GAGGGATATACGGAAAAGCAATGGGGGAGAAGTTGCAAAGAGCTCCCTTCTTTCATCATCAAACGCTTGCCGGTTCGTTTCACCTACGACAACAATTATTTCAACGATAGATACCAAGGAATCCCAGTCGGAGGGTACACGAAGATCATCGAAAAGATGTTAGAAGGATGCGAAGTCGAAACGGATTGCGATTATCTATCTAACAGAACGGAGCTCGATTCTTTGGCTGAGAAAATCATCTACACCGGCGCATTGGACGCTTTCTTTTGCTACAAGCACGGCTATCTCGAATATCGAAGCGTCCGTTTCGAGAACAAAATCTATGACGAAACCAACCATCAAGGCGTGGCGGTGGTCAATTACACCGACAAAGACGTCCCATATACCCGTTCGATCGAACATAAGCATTTCGAATTCGACGTCAGCAGCCCGAAAACCGTCGTCTCCTATGAGTATTCAAGCGAATGGAAGAGGGGAAACGAGCCTTATTACGCCGTGAACGACGAGAAGAACAAAGCCACGTTCGCTTTATACGAAGAAGAGAAGAAAAAGGTAGAAAACGTCTATTTCGGTGGTCGTTTGGCCGATTACCGTTATTACGACATGGACGATACGATCATGGCAGCGTTCAAACTATTCGAAAGCGTTGAGTGATTTATATCTAACGATATATCGGTATTATTTTCCATATTCGTTTTTTCTTGTTTTTTTGGCGTATAATAGCCCCGCAAGGAGAAGTAAAACATGCTTACTGTCAAAGATCTGAAAGACCTCAAAGGAAAGAAGGTCTATGTCCGCGTCGACTTCAACGTCCCACAAAAGGATGGAGTCATCCGCGACACCAATCGTATTCAAGCCGCTCTTCCGACCATCGAAGAGCTCGCTTCCAAAGGCGCTCACGTCATTTTGATGAGCCACCTTGGAAAGATCAAATGGAAGGAACCTGATCCAGCCAAGATCGAAGCGATGAAGAAAGCCAATGATATGGCTCCAGTCGCCAAAGCCCTCCAAGAACTCACCAAATATCACGTCTCTTTCTGCGCTGCCACGCGTGGCGAGGCCCTCAAAGACGCCGTCAACGCTTTAAATGATGGCGATATCCTCTTGGTTCAAAACACCCGTTATGAGAAGGGCGAGGAAAAGAATGATCCGGAACTCGCGAAGGAATGGGCCTCTTTGGCCGATGTCTTCGTGATGGACGCCTTCGGCTCCGCCCATAGGGCCCACGCCTCGACTGTCGGCGTTCCAAGCATCCTCAAAGGGGAAGGCAAACCGGTCGCCCTTGGCTATTTGATGTTAAAGGAAGTCGAGAACCTCAGCCGTTGCGTCGAAGTTTCCGATTCCGATCGTCCATATGTCGCGATCCTCGGCGGATTCAAAGTGAGCGACAAGATCAAAGTCATCGATTCGCTTCTTAAGAAATGCGACTATGTCATCATCGGCGGCGCCATGACCTATACCTTCAAGAAAGCCATGGGCATGGAAGTCGGCAAATCGCCGGTTGAACTCGATCAACTCGAATATGCTCGTAAGTGCATTGGGGAAGCGGAAGGCCGCCTTATCCTTGCGACAGACGCCGTTGTCACCGATAGCTTTGAGGAAAAAGCCGACCGCAAAATCATGGTCGTTCCAACAACCATCGAGAAAGGCGGACATATTCCACCCGAATTCGAAGGATGCGACATCGGACCAGAAACAATCGCCAATTTCACCGAAATCATCAGCAAAGCGAAGATGGTTTTCTGGAATGGCCCAGTCGGAGTCTTCGAACAAAAGGACTTCCAAAACGGCACCATCGCGATCTGCAAGGCGATCGCCGAGCTTAAAGGCAAGGCCTTCACGGTCTGCGGCGGCGGAGACAGCGCTTCGGCCGTCAAGCAATTTGGCTATAAGAAAGACTTCAGCCACGTTTCCACGGGCGGTGGCGCTTCATTGGAAATGATAGAGAATGACGGACACCTCCCAGGCGTCGACGTCCTTCGCTAGAAAGGCTATTTATGCGTAAGAAATTACTTCTTGGCAACTGGAAGATGAACAAGACTCCAAGCGAGGCCAAAGCCTTCGCCGTTGGAGCCACTGAAATGATCGAATTCGCCGTCAAAAACGGCATCGATGTCGGCGTTGCCCCGACCTTCGTTTGCTTAGACGCCGTCAAGAGCAACATCGATTCGAAGTGCATCGTCGCCGCGCAAAACGTCAATGAGCACGATCATGGCGCTTATACTGGCGAGATATCCATTCCGATGCTCAAGGAAATCGGAATCGACTGGGTTATCCTAGGCCATTCCGAGCGCCGCGCATATAACGGCGAGACTTCGGAAGCCTGCAATCTCAAGATCAAAGCTTTGTTGGCCAATGGCATGACCCCAGTGTATTGCTGCGGCGAATCGCTTGAGACCTTCGAAAAAGGCGAAACCAATTCCTTTGTCGGCGAGCAAATCAAAAAAGGCTTGGCTGATCTAAGTGCCGAAGAGGCCAAAAAGGTCGTCATTGCCTATGAGCCGATTTGGGCGATAGGAACTGGCAAAAGCGCATCCAAAGAAATCGCCGAAGAGACGATTCTCTCTATCCGCAATCTCCTCAAAGAGATGTTTGGAGAGGCGGCTGATGAGATTCGTATCCTTTATGGCGGCAGCGTCAAGCCCGAGAACGTCGCTTCCTATATGAGCGAACCAGATATCGACGGCGCATTAGTCGGCGGAGCTTCGCTTGATCCGAAGAGCTATCGCGGATTGATCGAAGGAATGCTCGCTTAACGCATTCAAATATCATTTAAGGAGCCGTCTTCGAAAGAAGGCGGTTTTCCTTTCTCGAAATATGAACTATCATTGCTTCGCGAGGAGAAAGAAATGGAACAAGTTGAAAACAACAAGATGAATGGCGGCTCTGGAATAGTCGCCAAAATAACGTCGAAATTCTTAGGCGCCGTATTCGGATACATGTTCATCGGCCTATTGCTCACGGCGATTGTGAGTTTTGGCTTTTCGTGGTTCATCGCCGCTAATTACGTGACGAATGGGGAAATTAGCGAAACCGGAGCGACGATCCTCTTAGCTATGGTCATCGGCTCAGCGATTTTGAGCTATATCGTTATCCTTATTAACAATATATATAGCCTAAAGACCGGCAAAGCGCCGTGGGTTGGCTTTATCGTCTATGCGATATGCATGGGCATCACCTTCTCCGTCATCCTTTTGGCCGGCATCGACTTTGGAACCATCGGCGAAGCGTTCGGATTAACCGCTTTAGCGTTCGGCGTGATGTTTTTGATTGGCTATTTCGCGAAGACGGATCTCTCGCCTCTTGTGTTCGTCGCCATCGCTTTGCTTCTTTGCATCGTCATGGTGTCCGCTTTCTGGTTTATCTTCTATCTTATAAATCCGGCCGCCTTCTCCTGGCTTAACGTCGGAATCAGCGTCGCCATTATCCTTTATTGCTTGATTATGGTTGCGATAGAAGCCAATAGGATTGGAAAAATCGCTGAGAAAGGGCAGGGAAACAACAATCTTGCTTTATTCTGCGCTTTCACGCTCTACACCGATTTCATCGCCATATTCATCAAGATTTTATTTTTGATTTTGGCTTCGAAATCGAGGAAGTAGTCGATAAACAAACATTGGATTGCTCCTATCGGTCGATAGGAGCCTTTTTGTTTGGGGATCTACTGAATGTTTCAGCGCGGGTTCGAGTCGTATTGTTCACGTCATTGAAATCAAGGAATTGTTAGTGGTGGTCACTTTATTGCTGTTTTCTGCATTCACGGAACGCTGCTGCTCCGGTCTGCTTTTGGATTATTTGATTATATATCACTTTGGTGATACAATATATATGATAATTCGGAGGTTCTGAAATGGGCAAAATCTTAACTTTGTATCACGGTTCGGAAAGAATTGTTGAGACGCCGACTTTCGGCCTTGGAAAGAAAAACAACGATTTCGGCCTTGGCTTTTATTGCGCTGAAAACGAAAAACTCGCAAAGGAATGGGCAGTTTCGTCTTTACGCAATGGCTTTTGCAATCGCTACACGCTTGATGCCGAATACATGGCCGTTCTGAATCTCAATGGCCCTGATTATACGATTCTCAACTGGATTGCTGTTTTAGTCGAACATCGTCCGTTCTCCATCAAAAGCCCAGTAGCGATGCGGGCTAGGAAGTATTTGATTGAGAATTTTGGAATCAATGTGAATGCCTATGATTTGATTAAGGGATACCGCGCTGATGATTCGTACTTTGATTATGCCGAGTCGTTCTTGAATAATGGCATCACCGTAGAACAGCTGGCAAAAGCCATGCAACTCGGAAAACTCGGTGAGCAGATTGTTCTAAAATCCAAATTCGCGTTTTCTGAAATTCATTTTGAGGGGTTCGATGTTGCGGAAAAGGAAGAGTTTTATGCCCTTCGTAAGGCGCGCAACGATGAAGCGAACCGTCTTTATCTCAAAATGTTGGAAGAAGAGAATGATGGCCTTTATATCCAAGACATCATAAGGGGAGACATTAAAAACGATGATCCACGCATACCAAGAAATATACCTGAATAGGGCGCAAGCAATTATGGGAGAGGCTTTTGACTACGCGGTCAATGTTTGTTTTATCCCGGGAAGGGACTTCGTTAAGATGTTTTTAGCGAGCACAATATGTTCTCGTCTCGAAAAGGGGGACCCTGCAATTTTATTGGGGAAGAGCGGCGTTGAAGTTGCCTTAGACATCATTTCGGAAACGACGGGCAAAGAAATAAACGAAGAGCCTAAGAATCGCTTCACGCGCTCCGAAGAATATTGGATAGGCTGGGTTCTTGCTTATTACCAATGGTGGAACGATAGAAGATACGGCGAGATTTTCAAAGCTCTTTCCTTTGAAGATTTAAAGAAAATGTATAACCCGCTTCATGAGGCGCCTATCACGAAATTCGTCGATATCGCGAATAAGCGGATGCATGAATGCTTTCCGGACACCAATTTGAAGCGTATGCGCAGTGCTTATGGCTGTTCACAGGCGGAACTTGCAAAATTATCTGGCGTTACCCTTCGCTCCATCCAAATGTATGAGCAGCGCAATAAGAATATCAACAAAGCGAGCGTTGAAACTGTCTGTCGCCTTGCAAAGGCGCTTGGCTGTTCGCCAGAAAATCTGATGGAAAATGAGCTCTAGCGGGAAATGAGCCGTTGAATCGCAAAATAAGCTCGATTGAAGAGCTTATTCAAATGATTTAGAAAAATACGAAGTTTTTCTGAAGGATAATAAAAAATGAAATGTGATAAATGTGGAACCGAAATGAATGTTGTGAGAATGATTACGAACTAATGATTGTTTGCCCAAAGTGCGGCTGGAATGTTGTTACGACCGTCTCGCCTGAGATAGTCGAGGACGAGAAAGAGCATGGGATTTACCTAGACGGGCCCCAAAACGCCAGCAGGGAAGCCCTTAAAGTCGTCCCGCAAATCATTGGGTCCAATTATTTGGCAGCGAAGAAAGCCTTGTCTGCGGAACCGGGGAACCTGCTAATAGCCGACAAAGCCATGAGGATAAAGCGCTTTGCTCGCGCTTTAAATGACGCAGGCCTTCGCTATGAGATAAAGCCCTCTTTCCCTTACGACATCAACGATCCATCCGGTGACGATTACGATGTATGAACGTTTTTTTGATCCTTAACCACGATTATCCGAGGCGAGTTTTTAAGCTTTGAATCTGCGGACGGATAAAGAACAGATGCCATAAAATCCCGTCCGCAATCGTTTCCTGTCATATACATATAGGCATGGAATTGTCACAGCTCACTGCAAAAAGCACAAACACTTAATTAATCAAAAGTGTGCACGTGCGCACGCAAAATTTATGTAAAAAGCAATCGTTTTCATCGATGTTTTCCGCCCATCCGCCCATCCTCGTGAAAAAACTTTAGAAAGTTGTTGACTCGCGCCGGGCGGAAGCATATATTACTAGA
>CAZCCJ010000003.1:0-126898 GCA_964497235.1 uncultured Staphylococcaceae bacterium | reverse complement strand
TTTGAGGGGCGTATGGGGCAACCCATGCCAGTTCGATTCTGGTTTCCCGCACCAAATGGAAATCGGCGAGCGAAAGCTCGCTTTTTTCGTATCTTCGATATTTTTCGCCTTCTTTGTGATAAACTCTAGCGCATGGCCCTCTTCGAATGCATCGACATAGAATTCAACTACAGCGACAAAGAGCTTTATCGCAAAGCGTCGATGAAGATAAACCCCGGCGAGCACGCCGTTTTAGTCGGCGCGAACGGAACGGGAAAGACGACACTGCTCAATATTTTGGTTGGCGATATTTTGCCAGACAAAGGCAAAGTGAATTGGACAAACGGCGTGACCTTTTCCTACCTCGATCAACAGCTAAAGATCGATAAGGATATGTCTTTAAGCGAATACCTCTATGGCGTCTACAAAGATCTGTACGACAAAGAAAAAGCCATGCAAAAACTGTATGAAGAATCTGCGAATGACTTCGAAAATTTCGAAAAATACATTGCAAAAGCCGAACGGATTCAGATGGAACTCGATCAAAAAGGGTTCTATGCGCTCGAAGAGAAAGTCGGACGTTTGACCGATGGAATCGGTTTAGACAAAGAGCATATGGAAATGCCGCTGCACGCTCTAAGCTCGGGTCAGCGCGAGAAAGCGTATTTAGTAAAAATGCTTCTTGAAAACAAAAACGTCTTGATAATGGATGAGCCGACGAACTTCCTAGACGCCTCGCAAGTCGAATGGCTGGCCAATTACCTAAGCAAATATGAGAATGCGTTTTTGGTGGTGAGCCACGACCAAGCGTTCCTAAAGAAGATCGCCGACGTCGTCTTCGTTTTGGAAAATGGGACGATAACTCGTTATAAAGGCGATTATGAGCATTATGAAGCGCAACATGCGCTCGATAAGGAGCAATACGAGAAGAACTACGAGGCACAACAACGCTACATCAAGAAAGAAGAGCAATTCATCGCCGCCCATATCGTCAGAGCCACCAGCGCCAAAGCGGCCAAAAGCCATCGTGCGAGGCTCTCACATCTCGAAAGAATGGATGCGCCGATGAAGGGCGAAGGGAAAATCAATTTCTCTTTTCCCTATACCCATCCGGTTGGACAAAAGCCTTTGCAAATAGAAGAGCTCGTCATCGGTTATAAAAAGCCTTTGCTTTCTCCGATAAGCTTCGTTTTGAAGGAAGGCGAAAAAATTGCGATATTAGGCCAAAACGGCGTTGGCAAAACCACTTTTTTAAAAACAATTTTGGGCGATATCCCCGCAATATCAGGCTCTTTTTCCTGGTTAGACGGGATAAACGTCAACTATTACAGCCAAGACGAGAAAATCGATTTATCGCTTTCGCCGTTCAAATTCCTTTCGTCCTTTTATCCCGAAAAAACGAACACGGAGATAAGGACGGCCTTGGGGTCGACCGGAGTAAAAAAAGAGCTTGCGATGCGGCCGATGAGCGAGCTTTCGGGTGGCGAGGTCACCAAAGCGAGGTTCGCTTTGATGTCATTAAAGAAAAGCAATTTCTTGGTTCTCGACGAGCCGACCAACCACCTAGATCAAAAAGCCAAGGACTCATTGTTCCAAGCCATCGAAAAATACCCTGGCTGCGTCATCATCGTGAGCCATGAGAAAGATTTCTATGACGGTTTAGTGGATTACGAACTCTATTTCTAATTAAGACGCGTTCTTTCTCGAAACCCAAATAAATATAAAAATGGGCGATATAGCCACATTTTCCGCCAATACTCATATCCGATTATTTCGGAATTGTAGACGGCGACGATTTTCCGGTAATTGCTATCGATATCCAAAAGGGTGCTCAGGAATCTCTTAATATCCTGATCATCCTTGAGACTTTCGTTTTGGCTAACTAACAGAGTGAGTCTTTTTTGTAGATCAGAGACCGTAAGGAGAATCGGTTTGATTTCGTTTTCCTTAAGGGCATCGATTCTCAACCAGCACATTTTGGCGCAAGACGCCTTTGTGGCGGAATCCATCTCTATATTTTTGGCATCGAGTTCAGAATACAAGGACGAAAGGACGTCTTTCTTTTCCTTCAAGAGCACGCTGAAAGCGGTCAGCCTATGATTGAGCTTCCCTCGGAAGGAAAGAAGGCTCACGAAGACGTAAACGAAAAACGCGAGATAAGCCACGAAGGCTATGGCTAAGATAAGCAAGAAAATCTCTAACGGTCCCATTTCGCACATAATTCTAATGCGAACGAAGGAAAAAGAGAAAACAAACATCTTTCTGACGATTATAAGGAGACGTAAATACATCGTTTTTTGCGGTTTTTGCTTTATTCCCCAAGTTGTTTTATACTTAATGGCCGTGAGAACGGCGATAAAACCATGAAAAAACCAATTTTAGCAATTCTCTACGATTTCGATAGCACGTTAGCCACTAGCGACATGCAGAACTTTTCGTTCATCCCCTCTTTAGGAATGACGCCGGAAGAATTCTGGGCGAAGACGAGCGAATTCTCCGCGAAAACTGGAATGGAACGTACCCTATCATACCTATACGTCATGATGAAATCCTGCGAAGAGAAAGGCATCAAAATGACCAGCGAATACCTCAAAGAAATGGGTAAGGAAATCCGTTTCTTCCCTGGCGTTTTGGATTGGTTCTCGAGAATCAACGAATATGGAAAGAATCATGGCGTCAAAGTCGAACATTACTTGGTGAGCTCTGGCAACCACGAGATCGTCGCCGGATGCCCGATATACAAGGAATTCAAAATGGTTTATGGCTGCGAATTCTATTTCGATCCCGTTACGAAATTGCCATTATGGCCAAAATTAGTCATCAATTTCACTCAGAAGACACAATATTTCTATCGCATCTCCAAAGGCGTTTACGACGCCACCGATGACGTTGGGGTAAATGAGAAACGCCCGGAAAGAAGGGTTCCCTATAACAACATCGTCTATATAGGCGATGGAATGACTGATATCCCATCGATGGTCGTCGTCAAAAACAGCGGCGGCAAATCGATAGCGGTTTACCCAAGGGGCAATAGAGAAAAAGTCCAGGAACTATACGAAGACGGCCGCGTCAATTACACCGCCAGGGCCGATTACCGAGAAGGGTCGGAGCTTGAGAAGATAATGCAACTCATCGTTCAAGGCGTCGCCATCAACGAATCCCTCTCACAAAGGGAAAACGGCAAATAAACGTTTCCAAACGCTCATTTCATCATCTTCGTTTAATCTATCGCCGCTTTTCGTTATAGAATACCAAAAGGAAAGGAGAAGCATATGAACATCGCGATTCTCCTTTTGGCCGGAAGCGGCTCCAGGGCCGATATCAGTCTCCCAAAACAATATGCCATATCAAATAAAGGCGTGCCCCTATTCATCGAAACGTTTCTAAAAATCAAATCGACGAATCTTTTCGATCGCTTTGTGTTCGCAATAAGAGAGAAAGACAAAAAGAAAGTCGACGAATTAATAAAGAAACACGTTGCCGAGCCTTTCGAATATGACTTAGTCAAAGGCGGGGACAATCGAGAGGAAAGCGTCTACAATTCCCTATTAAAAATCGAAAAAACCATTGCAAAAACCCCATCGATCGTTTTGATTCATGACGCCGATAGGCCTTATATAACAAAAGAATTGGTCAAAAACGCCGTCGAATCGGCCAAAGAGCATGGATCGGCGATACCAGTCATCAAGAGCGTCGATTCCTTGGTTTCCAAAAACGAAAACGGCGTCGTCTATTTGAAGCGCGAAAACGTCTATAGGGTGCAGACCCCTCAAGCGTTCGCTGGAGATAAACTGCTGGCCGCTTTCAATAACGTCGAGCGGTCATCGTTAAAGGATTTCACCGACGACGGTTCGATATTCGAAATGACTTTCAAAGGCTCATTATATATAATGGAAGGCGATAAAAAGAACGTCAAAATCACTTCGAAAGAAGATTTATCGGATTGGATCAATAACGATGAAGGAAATTAAGGTCGGAGACATATTGGAAGGGACGGTCGTGCGAGTATACCCAAGCTACGCGATCATGCTTTTCGACGAAGGAAAAACCGGCTTGCTCCATATCAGCGAGATTTCCAATTCCTACATAAGAAACTTCACCTCCTTCGTCAAAGTCGGGAACATCTACAAGGTGAAAGTCGTGGAGCTTAGCGAAGAAGGAGCCTCCTTACGCGTCTCGCTAAAGAAAATGAGCGTTCAAGAAAAGAAAGAATCGCTCCATAGAAAAAGAATCGATCCCAGTCGCATATCCTTTGAGGCACTTGCAAAGAAGCTACCGGAATGGATAGAGAGTGAGAATCGAGGAAAGGAAACAAATCATGATAATCAAAACTAACGTCGAACATTTGGTGCATCCGATCGATTGGAACGAATATAAGGAGAGAGTCGCCGAAATCGACAAGGCGATAAAGGAGAAAAGCGGAGCCGGAAATGATTTCCTAGGCTGGGTCGACCATCCCATCGATTACGATAAGAACGAATTGGAGCTCATCAAAAAAAGCGCCAAATACGTCCGCGACAACTTCGACGTTTTGGTCGTTTGCGGAATCGGAGGCAGCTACTTAGGCGCCAGAGCGGCGATCGAAGCGATAAACGGCACACTCAATAACCACAAACCGGAAATCATCTATATGGGCCAGACATTCGATCCAACCTACGTCAAAAACGTCCTCGAATATCTGAAAGACAAGAAATTCGCCATCAACGTCATCTCCAAAAGCGGCACCACCACCGAAACGAGCGTCGCTTTTAGGCTATTAAAGGAAATGATCGAAAAACGCGATGGCGTCGATATGGCGAGAAAAGCCATCTTCGCCACCACCGACGCTTCCAAAGGCGCTTTGTTGACCTTAGCCAAGAAAGAAGGCTATGTCCGTTTCGTCTTGCCTGACGACATCGGCGGGCGTTATAGCGTTCAAACCGCGGTCGGGCTCTTCCCCATCGCCTGCGCCGGCATCGATCCGGAAGAGATCCTAAAAGGAAGCGCCAAGGCTAGAGAAGACACATCCAATCCAAACCTACTCGAAAATGAAGCCTATAAATATGCCGTCCTTCGCCACGAAATGTGGAAGAAACACAAAAAATCGGTCGAGATGTTCGTGACTTACGTCCCTTCATTCGTCCAACTCGGCGAATGGTTCAAACAGCTATTCGGCGAAAGCGAAGGAAAAGAAGGCAAATCCCTTCTCCCCGACAGTGTGACTTTCACAACCGATCTCCATTCCTTGGGCCAATTCGTCCAAGAAGGAAGCCCGATATTCTTCGAAACGACGCTTCGCATGATGAATCACCGCGATTCCGTCAAAGTGCCGCATGATGAGGAAAACCTCGACGGCCTAAACTATCTTGAAGGGAAAGACTTAGGATACATCCAAGACAAAGCCATGGAAGGCACATTGTCCGCTCATAGCGAAGTCGCCAAAGTCGATAACATCGTTTTGGAATGCGAAGGAATGAATCCGTTCAACCTAGGATACATCTTCTATTTCTTCGAAAGGGCATGTGCGATGAGCGCTTACCTTAATGAGGTGAATCCATTCAATCAGCCCGGCGTCGAAGTCTATAAAAAGAACATGTTCCATCTCCTTGGGAAACCGGGATTCTAAGTCAAACCCTACACATATGGGTTTCATTACGGCAACGCAATCGTTGCCGTTTTCTTTTTGACGTCAGATTTCGATCTTTATTTTAGATCGATATACGATTCCAGAGGTGCAAAAATCATTGAAAATTGCACCTCAAGGCAATAATATGACGTTAGAGGTGCAAAAATATGAGCATCAGATCGAATTACTTCAAAATGAACAAAAAAGACTTCGAATCGTATTTGAGCGATTTAAAGCGTTCAGACAATACAATAAAGATTCTCGGCGATAGATATTTCTTCAACCAATCGCCGGAATGCATGGAATTGATATTGAAACTGCGTGACAAACTGCACGATTTCGACGTTTTAATGAATTCATTTACGAGTTTTTCAAGGAAACAAATCATCCAGTCTTTCTTGATAGACGAGATCGTCTCAACCAATAAAATCGAAAACATAAATTCAACCAAACACGACATTTTCTCGGTAATAAACAATGCAGCATCTTCTAGCGACAAAAAAATCATCTCCATCGCTAACGCCTATAAGCGGATGACGCTTTCTAAGGGAGAGAAAATAACTTCATGTAAAAAATTGCGAGAACTTTATGATGAAATCCTAAAAGACGGCCTAGACAAAAACGATTTGCCGGATGGCCTCTATTTCAGAAAAGGGAATGTTTATATCACCGATGGGTTAAAAACGGATCATATCGGCTTGAGCGGAGAAGAAAACATCAATCGGGCCATGGACGAATTCTTGAAATTGTACAATTCGAAAAATGAAGTGTTTTTAAAAATGCTGCTTTGCCACTTCATCTTTGAAAATGTGCATCCTTTCTATGACGGGAACGGCAGATTCGGACGATTCCTTCTTTCCAACGGCTTATATCTCGAGACGAACAGCCTTTTCTCTTTCGCCATATCATCTTCGTTCGAAAAAGAAAAAAGCAAATATTACAAAGCGTTCAAGCTAGCCGACGATCAATACGAATTCGGATGCTTAAACTCCTATTTTGAAACGATGATGGAGATATTGATCGAACAAATCGGCAAAATGATCGACGAATTCACCGACAAAAAAACAAAAATGCCTCTAAACGACTCATCTATCATGACGAAATCAGAAAAGAAAGTTTACGAGTTGATTAAGGAAGCAACGCTATTTTCTGATTTTGGAATATCAAACAAGGAAATAATCGCCGAAAGCGGCGTCTCCAAGCGAACTCTGATGTATGTTTTGAAAACGATGGATGGCAAGTCGCTTTTAATCGACACGAAAATAGGCAAGTTGACTTACCACAAATTCGCTTCCGAATCGAAAATAAAAGAAAAGATGTGATTCGCATCACATCCAATGAACATTTTTTGGTGCCCGGGACCGGACTCGAACCGGTATGGGTTATTCGCCCGAAGGATTTTAAGTCCTTTGCGTCTACCATTTCGCCACCCGGGCCCAATAGAATGGTCCCCCGTGACGGGCTTGAACCGTCGACCCCTTGATTAAAAGTCAAGTGCTCTACCACTGAGCTAACGGAGGATACTGGCTGGGGTGACTGGGATCGGACCAGTGCATGACAGAGTCAAAGTCTGTTGCCTTACCGCTTGGCTACACCCCAATCGACGTGGTGGGCGAAGATGGATTTGAACCACCGAACCCGAAGGAGCTGATTTACAGTCAGCCGCGTTTGGCCACTTCGCTATTCGCCCACAGTTTTATCGAACACGCTAAGGTGGTGGATGCTACAGGTTTCGAACCTGTGACCCCCGCCTTGTAAGGGCGATGCTCTCCCGCTGAGCTAAGCATCCGCTAGAGATGACGCCTAAACGTGCGACAATAAATATACCATCCGCCTTATAAGCCGTCAAACTCTTTTTACACGTTTTGAAAAATACGAAAATCACGATGTTTTGCCGTCGTTTTTCGTTCTAACAAGTCGTTTTCGAAAAATCAAAAGAAAACCCCTTATCGAACGCAATCGAAAGGGGTTTTGCGATGTTTTTTCGTTTTTTATTCGCCTTGCTTAGAATAATTCGGCGCTTCGACTGTGATATTGACGTCATGAGGATGACTCTCGCGAAGACCGGCGTTGGTGATTCTCACGAAATGGGCATTTTCTCTTAAGGCAGCCAAATCGATGGCTCCGCAATAGCCCATGCCGCTTCTTATGCCACCGCAAAGTTGATAGATCGTATCGCTAAGGGGCCCTTTGAAGGCAACCCTTCCCTCGATTCCTTCAGGGACGAGCTTGCGAGGGCTCGTGTCAGCCTTTTGGAAATAGCGATCGGCGCTGCCTCTCTTCATTGCAGCTAAGCTGCCCATTCCGACATATGACTTGAAGCGGCGGCCTTGATATATGATTTCCTCTCCCGGAGACTCGACGGTGCCGGCAAGCAAAGATCCAAGCATGACGCTATCGGCGCCGATTGCCAAGGCTTTGACAATATCGCCGCTATATTTGATGCCACCATCGGCGATAACGCAGACGCCTTTGTCGCGGCAATAGGAGCTCACCTCATCAACGGCCGAAGCTTGAGGCATGCCAACACCGCTTACGACGCGGGTCGTGCATATTGAGCCAGGGCCAATCCCGACTTTGACGCAAGAAGCGCCGGCTTCGATTAAGTCCTTGGCCGCTTCTTTAGTCACGATATTTCCGGCGATAAGAGGCAAAGACGGATAAGCGGCGTGAATTTCTCTCACGACGCGTAAGATATTCGCGCTATGGCCGTGTGCGCTATCGATCGTCAAGACGTCGACATCGGCTTCATATAGAGCTTTGACACGTTCCATGGTGTTGGCCCCAACGCCAACGGCGGCGCCACAAAGCAAACGGCCTTTCGAATCCTTCGCCGCTTGCGGATAATCCTTCTTTTTGTCTATGTCCTTGGAGGTTATCAAACCGACGAGAACGCCGTTATCGTCGACGATCGGAAGCTTTTCGATGCGGTTTTTCCAAAGGATTTCCTGTGCTTCGTCGAGGGTGATGCCTTCTTTCCCAGTCACCAAATGGTCTTTTGTCATGATGTTTTTGACCGGAGTGTCATCGGCTTTGAGATAACGGATGTCCCTATTGGTCAAAATGCCAATAAGCTTCATGTTGTTATCGACTACAGGGAGACCGGAAATCGAATAATGGTGCAAAAGAGCTTCCGCTTCCGCCAAAGTCTGATCGGGGCGAAGGGTAATGGGATCGATGACCATTCCGGATTCATTCCTCTTGACGAGCTCAACGTTTTTCTTTTGCTCCTCTATCGACATGTTCTTATGAATCATGCCAATGCCGCCTTCTCTGGCAAGGGCGATGGCCATCGGCGCTTCGGTGACCGTATCCATAGCTGCGCTGACAATAGGGATGTTTAGTTGAATGGTCGGCGTCAAGAAAGTCTTTAGCGAAACTTCGCTTGGCAAAGCGCTTGAGCGTTGCGGTATCAGAAGGATATCGTCATACGTGAGTCCGACTTGAATGTTGTCCAATTTCATTTTTGCTCCTCCATTAAGAAAAAACGGCGTCAATCGCCGTTCTTTTTGAAATCCTCATTAGATGCGTACGCGGCGTAAACGGCCGATAACGGATTATTGGTCACGATGCGGTCGATGCATTCCGCGAGCATGCTCGCCAAATGGACGACGCGGACGGATTTGAGCTTTGCGAAGCGCTCAGAGAGAGGAATCGAATCGGTGACGATGATCTCTTCGAATGGCCCTTTGGAAAGCAAATCGTAGCACGGATCGCTGAAGACGGCGTGCGTCGCGGCGATTTTCACGTTCTTTGCGCCGGCCGCAAGAAGCGCATTCGCGCCGATGACCGCGCTCTTCCCGGTGTCAATCATGTCATCGACCATAACGCATTCCTTGCCTTTGACCTCGCCGATGATGTTCATGGCTTCCGGCTCGAGCTTCGAATTACGGCGCTTATCGATGATCGCTAGCGGAGCATCCATTTGCTCGGCCAATAAACGAGCACGGGTAACGCCACCGTGATCAGGTGAGACGACAACGACGTTCGAGAGATCTTCGCAATCGGCGATCAAAGCCCTGCCTAAGAGAGGCACGGCCGTCAGATCATCAACCAAGCAAGAGAAGAAGCCTTGTATCTGCGCGGCATGCAAATTAACGGTCACGACGCGGTCGACCCCTGCTGTCGTAAGCAAATGAGCCACTAAAGCAGCCGTAATCGGCTGCCTTGGCTTGGCCTTCCTATCTTGTCTAGCGTATCCGAAATAAGGGATTATCAAATTGATTTCACGAGCGCTGCTTCTGCGGAGAGCGTCGACGAAGATCAAAGTCTCCATGAGGTTGTCGTTAACTGGAGGGCAAGTCGATTGGATGATGAAGACATCCTTCCCACGGACGGTTTCTATCGGCTCGACGATGATTTCGCCGGATGGGAAATGCTTGATGCTTCTTTGTCCCAAACTGACATGAAGCTTCTCAGCGATTGATGCGGCGAGGTCTTGGTTGGCGGATAACGAGAATAAGATCGCATTGTCTAGCATTGTGCTACTTTCCTCCATTGGGCTTTTTGAGGCGAACCTCTATATCACTTTATTATGCTACTCATCTTTCGACATTACCCACAATAAAATGAATTTCGTTTGAGATAGCGCTTTCTTTCCAAAAACCGCTGCAAATAGTCTATATTAGGATATTCATTTGATTCGCTAGCAAAAAAACAGGAGAAAACGAATGTTAGAACTCGTCATGTCCCACGAAGAGATCGTGGAAGCCACCACCCGCATCGGCCACGCTTTAAGCGAAAGACTCAAGAACGATGAAAAACTCCCCATCTTCGTGTGCGTCATGAAAGGCGCAGCCAACTTCATGATCGACTTGATCGAGCATCTATCGATCGACATCTTGGTCGATTACATCCAAGTGTCAAGCTACGAAGGCGACAAAAGCACCGGCAAAGTGACTTTGAAGCAAGACATCTCAACCAATATCGAAGGCAGAAGCCTCGTCATCGTAGAGGATGTCATCGACACCGGATTATCAATGAAATATCTGGTTGAGCATTTCAAAGAGAAATACAATCCAAAACAAGTCATCGTGACGACTTTGCTAGACAAAGCCTGCGCAAGAAAAGTCCCAGTTCAAATCGATTATGTCGGGAAAACGCTAACCGAAAACAAATTCGTCGTCGGATACGGCCTCGATTATCGAGAACTCCACCGTAATGACCCCTACATCTACGTTCCGACCCCTGAAGAAGTTAAACATATGGATGAGCTGGTGAACCGCTAAACCTGAACGTTTATATAGCATTGCCATTCTTTTGACGGATATCCTCGGCGATATCCGTTTTTTGAATCTCAAAAAATTGTTTTTGCTCCAAAACACTCCAATGCGGTTCGAAAAAACAAGATAAAAAGTCTAAAAAGATCCTTCTGTTGGCCACCAACATTAGGACCTTTTTCTAGACAAAACTGCAGAGTTCTTACTTGATAGTGCCGAAAATCCTATCTCCGGCATCGCCTAACCCTGGACAAATATAGGCATTGGCATTAAGTTCCCTATCGAGCGCGCCGATATACAAAGGAACGTCTGGGTTCGCTTTGACGAAGGCTTCGACGCCTTCTGGAGCGGCGATTATGCAGATAAACGACAATTTCTTTGCCCCATGGCTCTTAAGCATCTTGATGGCGTCGATCGCGCTGCCGCCCGTGGCGAGCATTGGATCGAGAACATAGACATCCATGTTTTCGAGACCGCTTGGAAGTTTGCAATAGTATTCATGAGGTTCATGGGTGACCTCGTCGCGGTATAAGCCAATGTGACCGACATGCGCAGTAGGAACTAACGCTGTAAGTCCGTCGACCATCCCCATGCCGGCGCGAAGGATCGGGACGAAGCATAGTTTGCTTCCCTCCACCATCGGCTCGACGCTGTCTTCGATCGGCGTATGGACCAAAGTCGGCACGGTATCAAGATGACGAAGGGCCTCATATCCCTCCATCATGGCGATTTCCTTGACGAATTGGCGGAAGTCGCCGGTTGGCGTTTCCTTCATCCTAAGATGAGAGATTTTGTGCTTGATGAGAGGGTGAGATAGAAGGGTGACGTTCGGATAATCTTTGATTTCCATTTTTTATTCTTCCTTATTTTCGATAACAGGTTTCGGATCGCGTAACATCGTGTTCATCAAGATTCCAAGAATCATGCTGACGGCGGTCGAAGTGATGCTGACGGTCGTATCACCGGCGACGAAGCTGATGACAAGGCCGCCGATTCCAGATACCAGGATGACCGAGGCGACGAAGATGTTCTTCGTCTTCGACATATCGATTTGCTCGTTGATTAACATCTTGACGCCGCTTGCGGCGATGAAGCCGTATAAGAGAAGCGAGACGCCGCCGGTGACGCATGTCGGAATCGTTTCGACGATACACATTATAGGTGAAAGGAATCCGAGGAGAATGCTCATGATGCAAGCGAGGACAATGACTTTGACGCTGGCGATTTTGGTTACGCCGACGACGGCGACGTTTTCGCCATATGTCGTATTGGCGGCGCCGCAAAGGATGCCGCTCACCGCCGTGGCGATGCCATCTCCCGCGAGAGTCTTAGAAAGTCCAGGTTCGGTGAGCAAATCGCGGCCGATGATCCCAGATAGGTTCTTGTGGTCGCCGATATGTTCACAAACGGTGACCAAGGAAACTGGGATAAAGAGAAGAGCGATGCTTCCGATTTGGGCCGGAGTGATGGCGACTGCCGACTCGTAGTTTTCTGGCAAGAAGACGAAGCTTGGCAAATCGATGAAGCTGCGGACGCTTATGTTCGAGAAGTTATTGACGATCGGTGAGAAATCAATGATGTGGAAATAATCGTTGCCAGCTCCATAATAGCCAATCGCCGTGAATAAAGCGGCCGTGACATAACCGCCGAGCATTCCCATGACGAATGGGATAAGGCTCAATGTCTTTTTGCCATAATGCGCACAAAGCGCGGTGACGGCCATGCCGACAAGACCTGAGAAAATGGCGGCTAAGTTATACGATCCATTCTCGACGCTTCCGCTGGCGGAGACGAGGTTATTGATGGCGCTCACGCTTAAGCCAAGGCCAATGACCATGATAACCGGTCCAATGACGACAGTCGGAAGGAGTTTATTAAGCCAATTGACGCCGGCGAAGCGAATGATGACGGCGATGATGACATAGACCAATCCGACCATAGCCATGCCGATAGGAAGGGCCCATAAGTTTCCATAATAGCCAACCACCGTAGCGCCAGCCGTGGCTTCGACAAGACCATCGGCCGTCTGCATCATTGGGATGGCGCCAAGCGCTAAAGCGCCGCACATCGGCGATATATAGGCAAAGCTCGAGGCCAAGAATACAGGGCTCTTCATCTTGGTCAGGATGATGTAAATCAAGGTTCCGACGCCTGCCGCCACTAACGTCGGGGCGATCATCGTCTGCGCCAAACTCGCGCCATTGATGTTCAAATAAGGAACGGCTGCGCCCGCATTGGCGAAATCTTTCCCAACGGTCGCGGATGAGAAAACGAGAAGTGGGACGGTAATGCACGCGACGAACATCGCGAGTACGTGCTGAATAGCCAAGATGATCCACTGGGAGATCTTCTTCGGGCTCTCATCAACATCGAGAATGAGTTTCTTTGCTTGGTCCATGCCTAAGCCCTCCTTTTAAGCGCCACCTCAGTTAGAAAAAAAGGCTTAGTCACCTAAGCCCTTAGAATTTTCAAATGAGATGGAATGGGAAGAGATGGCCCCAAAAAAAGAAAAACTCTCCCTACGTTTTCTTAATCGCAGAGAGTTCATTTTCCGGAGTTCCATTTTTTTCTTTCCGGAAGAAAACTTTAGCAAGGCGACGAAGAACCCGCAACAACTTTTTTCGTCTTTTGGGATCAGGAAAACGACCTTCAGCTCCCCTTTCTTTAGAAAGAAGTTTTTCTCTCTTTCCGAAAAAAATTTTCCAAGGCGACGAGCAAAGAAATAACGTCACGAAATGACATAATTCAAAGCTTTCGAAAAATGGCAAAAACGAGGCTTGCATCGAAACTATTTTTTCGCTTTTTGTAACATTACATTTTAACACAAGAGAAGCGAAGAAAAAGAGGGGCGTAACTCTTTTTATCGATAAACCGCTTTCATATGCAAATGGGCTAGGAAAGAAAATATATTTATCACGTCGATAGGTCGTATATGCCAGAGATATGGTCCGGCAGTCTCTACGTCTGATCCATGAAGTCAGACACTACGAGCCCAAGAAAGAAAGGAAAAAGACGAAGACAAAATCGAACGCCATCCTTTTTGCGTTTTTCGCCTTTATCCTTCACCAGTCTCCTCACATATATGTCTAGCGACGAGCTGTTCGTCTAAACATTTATAGGAGGAAAGACTATGGCTGAAACCACAAACGCTGTGGAAACCGCAGACGAGAGCAATGCGCCGAAGGGTTGGTCCCCAAAGACCGGCTTTGGCAAGTGGCTCGACCGCTTTTTCGCGATTGGCGAAAGAGGTTCATCGATCGCTAGGGAATTAATCGGCGGTCTCGTGACGTTCTTGGCGATGTTCTACATCCTTAACGTCAATTCCGGCATTCTCTCCGGCTGGTTCGGAGGGTTCAACGATGCAGGCCAGGTATGGATCTACGGCGACGTTTATCTGACTGGCGCCGAAGCTTACGCCGGCATCTTCATCGCCACTGCCTTATCGGCTGGCATCACCACCATCGTCATGGGTCTATTCGGCAAGCTGCCGGTCGGCTTGGCATCTGGCATGGGCATCAACTCCATGATCGCCGTCTATTTGGCCGGCTCTTGGGGATTCAATTACGCCCAAATGATGTGTCTCGTCTTCATGGATGGCATCCTCTTCTTGATAATCTCTTGCACGCCGCTTCGCGGCATAATCGTCCGTTCCATCCCGAAGAGCTTAAAGATCGCGATTTCCGCCGGCATCGGCTTCTTCATCGCTTATTTAGGCCTTAAGACATCGCAGATCATCTCAGTTTCTAGCGATGGCGTCACGATGGGATACCTAAACAATCCGCAGACCCTTTTGACTCTTATCGGCGTCATCGTCGTCTTCGCTTTGTCGGCATTAACGAAAAAGAACAAAGTCACCGAATGGATCTCTCGCTTCTCCGTCATCATCGTCATGGTCCTCTTCGGAATCATCGAGGCTTCGCTTGGAGAAGCCGGTGTCAAGGACGTCTATGGCGATCCGATAACCGTCAAATTCCTTCTTAGCTCAAGCGGAAACTGGGGCAATTTCGGAACCATTCTCGGCTCTTGCTTCCATGGCTTCGATATCTTGACCAATCCTCAAGGATATGCTTTGATATTCGTTCTCTTGTTCATTGACTTCTTCGATACCACCGGCACTTTGGTCGGCGTTGAAGTCGGCGCTGGAATGGTCGACAAAGACGGCAACATCACCGTCTCCGACCGTAATGCCATGATCACAGACGCCGGTGGCACGGTCCTCGGCTCAATCTTTGGAACCACCACCGTCACTTCCTTCGTCGAAAGCACCTCTGGCGTCGCCGCCGGCGCCCGTACCGGCTTAGCGGCCGTCGTCACCGGTCTTCTCTTCTGCATCTCCGTCTTCGCCTATCCTGGCTTAGGCATGTTCTCCGGCAAGGTCCCGAATATCGCTTTGATCTATGTCGGCGTTTGCATGTTCACCAACCTTAAGGAACTCGATTGGCACGATTGGGTGGCCACGGTCTCCGGCTTTGCCACCATCATCGCAATGATCTGCATGGCCTCGATAAGCGATGGCATCGCCTTCGGCTTCATCATCTACACCCTTTGCACGCTCGTTTCCGGTCGCTTCGGCAAGAAAGACATCCCAGTCGCCGTCTTGGCTATTGCCTTCTGCGCTCTCTATATCACCGAGTTCGCAACCGGCATCAAAGGCACCGTTCCGTCAGCTTAAACAATAATTTGCTTAGCCCCAGGCATTGCTTGGGGCTTTTATTTTATCTTCATCATCACCGCCACTTATTTGTTAGAATTATTCGACTAGGAGATGTCCATGGAAAAAGAAATGATCGTCGTCCTCGATTTCGGAGGGCAATATAACGAGCTTATCGCAAGGCGCGTTCGCGACTTGTCCGTCTATAGTGAGGTTTGGCCATTCACGACGCCGCTAGAAAAATTAAAAAATCCCTGCATTAAGGGCATTATTTTCACCGGCGGACCTCGCAGCGTCTATGAAGAAGACGCCCCAAGCGTCGACGAAGAGATCTTTTCGCTAGGCAAACCGATTTTGGGCATCTGCTATGGCGCTCAGGAAATGGCTTATAAACTAGGAGGCGAAGTCACGCCGTGCGAGAAAAAGGAATTCGGATCCACCGAAATACATAATCTAGTCAAGTCGCATCTATTTGAAGAGGTCCCCTCATCTCATAGCGTCTTCATGTCACATGGCGATCACGTCGAGAAGCTGCCGAAGGGATTCGTCAAGACGGCATCGAGCGAAACGACGGAAAACGCCGCGTTTGAAAACGAGGAAAAGAAGCTATACGCCGTTCAATTTCACCCCGAAGTCGCACATAGCGTTTATGGGCAGAAAATGCTATCCAATTTCGTCTATGGCATTTGCGGATGCTCGAAATCCTGGAAAATGGAGGACTTCATCGCCGAAAGCGTCCTCTCAATCCGCGAAAAAGTCAAAGACAACTATGTTTTGTGCGCTTTATCGGGCGGCGTCGATAGCGCGGTCACGGCTGCACTGCTTGACAAAGCCATCGGCGAACGTCTCATTTGTGTCTTCGTCGATCATGGACTATTAAGGAAAAACGAAGCCAAAGAGGTGAAAGAGGTGTTCGGCGACAAGAGCCGTTTCTCCTTGGATTTCAGGGCCGTCGATGCCAGCGAATTATTCCTCGGCAACCTAAAAGGCGTGACCGAACCCGAAGAAAAACGCAAAATCATCGGCAAAACCTTCATCGATGTATTTGAAAAAGAAGAAAAGAAAATCACCAAACCTTGCTTTTTGGCGCAAGGCACCATTTATCCAGACCGCATCGAATCGGGCCTAGGGATATCGGCGAAAATAAAATCGCACCATAATGTCGGCGGTCTCCCAAAGAACATCGATTTCTTAGGGCTCGTCGAGCCATTGGACCATTTATTCAAAGATGAGGTGAGAAAGCTTGGGCTCGCGCTCGGCTTACCAGAATCCTTGGTCTATAGGCAGCCCTTCCCAGGTCCTGGGTTAGGAATCAGGATTATAGGCGAGGTCACAAAAGAGAAAGTCCATATCGTTCAAGAAGCCGACGCCATCTATCGAGAAGAAATGGCCAGAAGCGGATTCGACAAGAAGACATCGCAATATTTCGCCGCTTTGTCGAATATGAAAAGCGTCGGGGTGAAAGGCGATTATCGAAGCTATGAATATGCGATCGTCCTCCGCGCCGTCTCGACCGATGATTTCATGACCGCCTCCCCGATGGATTTCCCTTATTCCTTCTTGGCCCACGTAAGCGATAGGATCGTCAATGAAGTGGCAGGCGTCAACCGCGTCCTCTACGATTTCACGAGCAAACCGCCGGCGACGATAGAACTAGAATAATCAACATCGAAAAATTCCCTTCGAAAGGCGTCGTTTTTCGTTTTCTTTATGGATAAAGCAGATCTTTTAATCGGGGATTTTCACCGCGATGGAAGGCCTAATCCCCTTATAATCGCTGACCGATGCGGATGAAAGGCTTCCGGAATCGGTGATTGATAACGCCTTGTCGCCTGTATCGCGTAGTGGCGTCGAGGACCAATAATTCCCTTTGCCGCTGCTATTCGTATAGGCGCCTAGCGCTCTGGCGTAATCGCTAGTGACGGCCGCTTCATGCCCGGATATGGTCTCGCCAAACCTATAATCGACTTGCGACAAGACAAAAACGTTGTCGCTACAGGCTTTGTGGTCACTCGAGGATTTCGCTTCGGAATTGGTGTTAGTCGGAGTCACATCGACATCATAGTTGCGTAAGAAATCACTATTGAAGTTGAAAGCGATGTTCTTGAAGTCTCCCTTGAGCTTGGAACGGAGAACGGAACTATAGTAATCGTTTGTCGTTTCATCCGAATATTGGCCCAAATCAAGAATCATATCGGAATATAGCACGCACGTCCCATCGCTAAGCGTCTCAAGCACCCGCCATTTGATCGGCTCAAGCTTAAACCAATCGGTGGAATTTTTCTTAATCGTCAAACCATCGCTATAAGTATATGTCGTCTCATCGTTATACGGCGCCGCCGTGGCTCTCGCATAATAATCGCCGTTATATTCGACTAGCCACATCATGAGGTCTTTTCCCTTTAACGCTTCTAGCGTCTCCTTATCATTTACGTGGCTTTGCGGATAGACACCATAGGTGATGTATTCTTTGTTCTCATCAAAAGTAGGCCTCATCGCGAATTTGACTATTTTGTCGTATTCCTCTTGGGTCACGAACTTCGCCGTCAGAGTCAAATCATCGTTCGGCATCGTGAAAGTGTATTTGCTTTCGTAAGTGAGAAGCTCGTCGCCCTTATACCAGCCATAGAAAGCGTTCCCATCAGTCGGCGAAGCCGTCACCGTGATTTCCTCGTTATAGCGGGTCACTCCTTTGCTGATATTGCCGCTACCCATGCTGATATCATTGCTAGCGAGCGTCAAAATGTGCGACAAACCTTCCCATTTGACGTTTAGCACCATGTCTTTGGCATCGCCATAAACGCCTGAGAGGGGATAGGTAGACCCTTCTTCGTCTAATAGCGAGAAGGAATAACCATCTTTTGCGTAAGCGGAGCTGAAATCGTATTTATCTTTGTATTTAAGCGTGTAGAACTTGTCCCCAAGCCCGAATTTGCTTTCCTTTATCGTGATGGTGTATGAATTCTTTGCGAATACGGCATATAAATCAATGTCCGAGGTGACGGTGTAAACGCTATAAAGCCAGCGGTATCCGCCGTCTTCGTTGACGTTCCACGATGTGATCGTGTAACCGGGGAAATCGCTATCGGCGGGCCTCGTTATTTTGCCGCCATTTGGCACATCGATCGTCTTGGCCACTATGCCATCGACGATGAAATTGACCTTATGCTTCGTCGTATCTTTGACTTGCCCAGCGTCATAAACATCGCCATTGCTGAGCGTGATCTTAAGATGGCCGTCATCGTCTATTTTCGTTTCGACGACGTATGCGCCGGTTTCCCCTTTGATGTTCCCTTTCATTTCCCATCCGTTATCGCTTTTGACGTAATAGTTATAGCTCGATAAGTCGATGTACGAATCGCCGACGGAGCCCAAATCGGAAGAAGGGACGCCATTCCCCGTCAAAATGGAATTGCCATCTGCCCCCTTTTCGCCATCGCTTCCATTTAGCCCAGGCGCCCCATCCTCGCCTTTTTCTCCTTTTACCGTGTTATTGCCGCACGAAACAAGCGATGCGACGAGCGCTAATCCCGAAAGGACGTAAATGGCAGTCTTTTTCATATCGATATACCTCTTTGACCGAATCATTTTATCACAAAACGGCATGATATATAAAATCATGGGATCGCCAATAGGCCTTTTCTTTTCGTCTCCTCATTTCGGTAATGCGTTAAAAGAAGGCGAGGTCAACTTAAAGGCTTTCTCTTAAGCGAGCAAAAGCCTACAATATAGCCACCGAACTAGGAGGTTTGGAATAAATGCTAGTCAATGCTGCTAGGATGTTGAAAATCGCGCATGATAATCATTACGCGGTCGGCCAATTTAACATCAATAACTTAGAATGGACGAAAGCCATTCTCTTAAAGGCCCAAGAACTCAAATCGCCGGTCATTTTGGGCGTCAGCGAAGGCGCTGCGAAATACATGGGCGGCTTCAAAGTCGTCGCCGCGATGGTCCGCGCGATGGACGAATCGCTTGGAATAACCGTTCCAGTCGTCCTTCATCTCGACCATGGCACCTATGATGGAGCGAAAGCCTGCATCGCCGCCGGATTCACTTCCATCATGTTCGATGGCTCTCATTTCCCACTCGAAGAAAACATCGCCAAAACCAAAGAACTCGTCGCTTTAGCGCATGACAAAGGCCTCTCGATTGAGGCGGAAGTCGGCGCAATCGGCGGAACGGAAGACGGCGTCACCGCCGATGGTGAAGTCGCCGACCCAGAAGAATGCAAGAAAATCGTCTCTCTTGGCGTCGATTTCCTCGCCGCCGGCATCGGAAATATACATGGCATCTATCCGGAAGGATGGAAGGGACTTCACTTCGACGCGCTCGAAAACATCTCCAAAGCGACAGGCGGCATCCCACTTGTCCTTCATGGCGGAACGGGCATACCAGACGAGCAAATCAAGCACGCCATTCACGATGGCATGAGCAAGATCAACGTCAACACCGATTGCCAACTCGTCTTCGCCCAAGCGACGATCGATTATTGCGCGGCCGGTAAGGCGAACCCAACTGCCGATAACGGCTCAAAGGGATACGATCCACGTAAGCTCCTTAAGCCGGGCTTCTTAGCCATCCAAGCCAAAGTCCAAGAGAAGATGGAGCTCTTCGGCTCCGTCGGTAAAGCGGACATCCAATAAAACCGTCAATAAAAGGGCCCAGGCTCCGGCCTGGGTCTTTTCATTTTGCGAAATTTGACTAACCACGACCGCTATGATAGATTGATAATGAAGCCGCGGCTTCAAAAGAACGCTTTAACTTCTACACCTTTCATAACTGGGGCTACATGAGAAGGTGATGGCTAGTCGCTAAGGCGTTCTTTTTTTATTTAAAAAGATGGCCGCATAAGCGACCATCTATAGGATTTCGATCAATCGACGTTATAGGAAGAGAGAACCTTCTTAAGGGGTGAGATCGTCTTTTTTAGGACTCCTTCCTCGAAAGGTACCTTCAAGCCGTCTTTCTTGACGAGTTCGCAGAATGGGTATTTGCCACCCATCTTGCAAAGTTTCAAATACTTCTTCCACGCTTTTTCGTGGTCTTTGCGGTCGAGGTTAAAGAATTCGAAGGCCAAAACCTGCGCCAAAGTGTAGTCGATGTAATAGAAAGGGCTCGTGAAGATATGCGCTTGGGTGAGCCAACGATGCCCGCTATACATATATGGGCAATCTTTCTCCGCCTCGACTTTCCACGGGGTGTACTTGATTTCGAGTTCGTGCCACTTGGCATCTCTTTCGTTTGGAGTGGCGTTTGGATTCTCATATACCCAGTGTTGGAACTCATCGACCGTGACGCCATATGGCAAGAAGGAGATCGAATCGGCCAAATGGACATAACGATATCTTTCTGGGCGCTCAAAGAAGAGATTCATATAAGGCTCGGCGAAGAATTCCATCGACATCGAGTCGATTTCGCAGCTTTCCATCGTCGGCATGCGATATTCGGGGATTTTGATCGAACGCGCCATATAGG
The DNA here is from genome assembly GCA_964497235.1 of uncultured Staphylococcaceae bacterium. Classification (GTDB taxonomy): domain Bacteria; phylum Bacillota_I; class Bacilli_A; order RFN20; family CAG-826; genus UBA4951. Next base: position 105,966 of record CAZCCJ010000003.1, on the reverse strand, counting down.
CTTGGAAGCTATGACCGAATTCGTGCGTCAAAACGTCGACGTCGCCACTTGTGCCATTGAAGTTGGAGAAGATAATCGGGCACTTATGGACGGGGAAATAAGTCATATATCCGCCGCTTTGCTTGCCGGGCTTGGCTTCCAAGAACATCAGATTGTGCTCGTCCATGAAACGGAAGAAATAGGAAGTGTCCGGCGATAAGGCATCATACATTTTCTTGGCCGCTTCGACTTTGTCGGCCGTGTTTCCTTTCGGAATGGGGTTACCATCCAAGAAATGGACTCCCAAATCGGTGATATGTGGCTTTTTGATGCCAAGCCTCTTGAGCTGCTCTTTGACGATCTTGGCGACTAGCGGCGTCACGACATCGTGGATTTGCTCGCGGTATGAAGCGACCATTTCCGGGGTGTAATCGAAACGATTCATTCTAATATAGCCAAGTTCAACGTAGTTCTTATAGCCGAGTTTCTTGGCCATTTGATCGCGGACTTTCACGAGTTCGTCATATATTCCTTCGAGCTCATCCTTCCTCGTTTCGAGATAGCCGTAATAGGCTTTGCCGGCTTCTTCTCTCGTTTCTCTATCTTTATCGCTTAGGAACTTGCCCATTTGTGGGAGATTGTATGTCTCGCCTCTGAAAGGCACTTTGATCGAAGCGATGGCGGCGTCGTATTTCATTTGAAGCTCATTTTCCTTCTGGGCTTCGGCCACCACTCTCTCATCGAACCCTTTGAGCGAATATTCATACATCGTGAAAAGGAAGCTTCCGAGTTTCTCTTCTAATTCCTTGCGGAAAGGCGAGGAAACGAATAATTTCGTGAATTCCTGCGATTCGAGGTTGATAAGAGGGAGCATTTCGTTGATCTTGTTCATCGCCTTCTCGTATTTCGGATTGGTCGTCTCTAGGCTAAACAAGACCTGTATGTGCGTGATGTCATCGGCGATTTTGTCGCTTAACTTGCTCATCTTCTTATAAGCGGCAAGCGCCTCGGATGCGTTTTTGGCTCCCTTAAGCTCCTCGACGATCTCGCCAAGCTTCTTCTTGACGGCCGGCAAGGATGGGACTCGGAAGGGCCATTCTTCGAACTTTGCTAATTCTTTTGCCATGTTATTTCTCCTTTTTTATCTTTCTGAATATGACGGCATTTCTTTCCTTGACTTCCTTTTTCGCGAGTTTTGGAAGCGAAACGGCCTGGGCTTTCTCGCTTAACCTCAGGAAGTAGCAATCGTTATCGGCATCATAATCGCGATTTAGGTAACCATGTCTCATCAAGACACATAACGCGATTTTGATGGATTTCGGCTTTTTGCTCCTAAGATATCCGTAAGCGGGACTGCCCCTAAGTTCCTTAGGAACGTCTGCTAGGGCGAGCAAAAGGGATACCAAACCTTCGTCGGTCATCTGATAGCCCTTACTCCAAGCCTCGGAGATCGCAGCCAATAGAGTCATGTATTTCCTAGATAAATTCTCATTTTCGGCCACGTTTTGAATTATAAGATAAAAGAAAGAAAAATAAACATTTAATATTTTGCGGCAAATAACCTCATCCAATCGCGATTTTTCAATCATATTTCTTGAAAGAGAGATGGCGACTACCTAGAATATTTCGCGTTATGGAAGACATCGAAAAGCAAATAGACATCGTCTTGGACAAAATCCGTCCATTCCTTCAAAGAGAAGGCGGAGACGTGGAGCTTATCGGCTTCAAAGACGGCGTCGTCTATATAAAAATGGTCGGCGCATGCGAAGGATGCGCTTACGTGGACCAAGACATATCGACCGGAGTCGAGGTCATTTTGATGGAAGAAGTCCCAGGCGTCATACGTTGCGACGCTTCGATGAATGTTCCAGAAGACGTGATGAACGCCTATATAAATAGAAAAATAGAAGAAAATAAATCAGCCGAAGGCAAATGATCAAAGAAGGTTGTTCTTCGGATCGTTAAGCAAGATATAACCATCGTGGTTATAGACGTCTTCGCGGTTATAGACGTATCTTTCGCCATTCGGTTTGGTCATTATGCCGCCCGCTTCGGAGACGATTAAATCCCCGCTTGCGACGTCCCATTCCTTTGTGCCGCCGCTAAAACGGTAGAACATGTGGGCTTCCCCTTCCGCTATGGCGAGGAATTTCGTCGCCGCGCCTAGGACGCGGACGGCGGATATTTCGTTCTTATGCTTCTCGATGAGCTCTTTTTCCTTCTCGACGGAGAAGCTTCGGGAAAGCAAGCAAACGTATTTCGGCCCGATTTGCTCACTCACGTGGAGGCGGATTGGCTTCTCTCCCTTCTTCTCCATATAGGCGCCTTCGCCCTTGACGGCGTAATCCATCTTGTTTTGCATCGGCACATTGATGACTCCGACCACTATTTCCTTTTTATACGCCAAGGCGATATTCGTCGTGAATTCGTCGTTCTTGCTCACGAATTCCTTGGTGCCGTCGACTGGATCGACGATGAAGACGAAGTCGTTATCGAGCCTTTCTTTCGTGTCTTTGCTCTCTTCCGTCAAAAAAGCGTACGACGGGAAAAGCGAATGAAGGTATTCGCGGATTATCTTATCGGCATGCTTGTCGGCGATGGTCACCGGCGAATCGTCGGATTTTATTTCCACGTCGAATTTCGTGTGATAGACGCGAAGGATTTCCTTTTCGGCAAGTAGCGCCGCTTCCTTCATCGCCTTAAGTTCTTTTTCCCACATAAACATCTCCTGAACGCTATGCGTAAATGATACCCCTTTGGACCTCAATAGTCATCGAGACCATAAAAAAAGAAGCCATGACGGCTTCTTGATTTTCGCTTCAATCGATTATTTGAACCAGAATGGATAATCAAATAAAAGAATGCAAACGATGTCGAGGATCCATCCAACCGTGCCAGCTGCGATGATCCAAAGAATAGCGAGGATCAATTGAATAGCGCTGCCGTTTTTGATGGATTTGGCAATACGCCAAATGGCCCATGTGATATCGAGAACCCAAAGGCAAAGAACGATCTTAAGCCATTTCGGATTCTTTTCCATCCACTTGCAATAACCCATGTTTTTTTCTCCTTCCGAAAATAATTATACACACTTGGAAAATGTTCTTGATATAGTCAATTTAACAATTTTCGCAAATATCCAAAACGCTGTGCGTCAGGCAAAAACGCATTCGCAAATTAGTTAACGCCCAAGGAAGAAAGGGTTTCTTCCGGAGCTTTCTCATCGCCTTCCTCGTCAAGAGGCATTCCTTCTTCGTCATCGAGCGGTTTGCCTTCGATTTCGGCGTTGTAATCGTCGGTTTCTTTCTTGGTTTCCTGGTCGTCGTCGGCCGTGTTGACGTCTGAATAGACCTCGCTCATATCGATATGGACTTTCTCATAAGTGTGACGTGCGCGGAGATCCCAAGTGTTATCCATCAAAACGACGAACTTGCCGTCTAACGTCAATTGGGTGTAGAAATTGCCGATCCTGTCATTTTTCTCATCATCGCTCATGGCAAGCTTCGCGGCAACTTCGTCATAAAGTTCCTTGAAGGTCAGCGATTTCGAAGAAGCGCCGATGACATCATAAGCGACTTCCAACATGCTTTTCTCGTTGTTCATTTTCATTTCCTTCCTTTTTTACATCCGTTCTGGTGCGGATACGCCGATTAACGCTAAAGCGGTTTTCAAGACTATTTGGCACGCTTTAATGAGGGAGAGGCGGTTCCCGGTCTTTTCCAGATCGGCACGGTCTATGATCTTGGTGGATGCATAGTATTCGTGGATGAGCTGGGCCAAGCGATCGATATAGCCAACGGCCTTATGAGGGGCTCTGGCTTTCGCCGCGTTCTCTATCATACTAGGAAAATCGGTGAGTTGCTTCAAGATATCGTCTTCTTTGCCATCTTTGAAGGCGCTTCCGTCATAAATTAACGGGATATCGGCGCCCAAAGCCAGCAAGGAAGAGCATCTGGCGTATGCGTATTGCGCATAATAAACGGGGTTTTCTTTGCTCTTGCTCGTCGCTAGGTTCATGTCGAAATCAAGATGCGTATCGCTCGAGCGCGCCGAGAAGAAATAACGCACGGCGTCTTTGCCGACTTCCGCCACAAGCTCGCGATGGGTTATCGATTTCCCAGTCCTCTTGCTCATTTTGACCTCTTGCCCATCTTTATAGACGCGGACCATCTGATAGATTTCGGCCTGAAGGGTTTCGGGCTTATACCCTTTCATCATGAGTGCGCTCTTCATCCTGGCGACGTAGCCATGGTGATCGGCTCCAAGCAAATCGACCAATAAATCATAACCGCGCGACATTTTTTCGTAATGATAGCAAATATCCGGCATGAAATAGGTGAATAAACCGTCCTTTTTGATAATTGGCCTGTCTTTGTCGTCCAAGAAGGCACTGGTCTTTAGATACGTCGCGCCATCTTGCACGTAGACGTATCCAGCGTTTTTAAGTTCTTCGATCGTCTTCTCTAGCGAACCGTTTTTGCGGATATCTGACTCATAGCTGAATTTATCGAAATTGACGCCGAAATCAGCCATGTCCTTCTTTATTTTCCCAAGTTCGTGATCGATTCCGAAGCGAATGAAGAAATCATGGCTCTCGGCATTGTCGACGAGATATTTGTCGCCATGGAGTTCTTTTATCTCTTTGGCTATGTCAATCAAATCGACGCCATGATAATCGTCATCGCCCAAAACGAGAGGCTCGCCGAATAGCTCGTGATACCTGGCGCGTAACGAACGCCCTAAATGCTCGACTTGATTGCCGCAGTCATTGACGTAATATTCACGAGTCACGTCATAGCCTGCCTTTTGATATAGATTCGCCACCGCATCGCCTAAAGCGGCGCCCCTTGTGTGCCCCAAATGAAGGTCGCCGGTTGGGTTGGCGCTTACGTATTCGACGTTTATCCTGTAATTCTTTTTCTCACCATCGCCATAGGAAGACCCTTCTTTGAGTATCAATGGGATGATGGCCGACAAAGCCTCTTTCTTCATGAAGAAATTGACGAATCCGGGTCCGGCTATCTCGATTTTCTCAATCGACGGATCATCGATGGAGGAAATCACGCTTTGGGCGAAGGAAAGAGGATTCAAATTGAATTTCTTCGCAAATTTCATCGCGAAATTGCTGGCGTAATCGCCATGCGAAACGTCTTTCGAACGATCGATCCTTATTTCCGAAGGGGAAATGTCATATCCATTTTTCTTTGCGGCTTTCGAGATTATTTCGGCTAACGCCACTTCATGATTCATTCTTTGTCCTCCTTTTTGACGAGTATGGCCACCACGGCTTTCATCGCCTCTTTCTTTCCGACGGCATCGAAGCCTTCGTTAGTCATGGCCTTAATGGAAACCGATGAGACGTCGATATCCATGATTCTTGAGATATTTTCGCGCATTTTCTGAATATAAGGCGATAGGCGTGGCTCTTCGGCGCTTATAGAGGCGTCGACATTGACCACCATATAGCCTTTCTCTTTGACTAGTCGATGGCATTCACTAAGTATTATTTCGCTGTCGATTCCATATGTCTTTGGATCGCTAGGCGGGAATAGCTTCCCAATATCGCCTAACGCAAGGCTTCCTAGAAGGGCGTCGCTAAGCGCATGGAAGAGTATGTCGGCGTCGCTATGCCCGTCGAGTCCCTTTTCATAGGGAATCGTGACGCCTCCGATTACAAGGCGACGTCCGCATTTGAGCGCATGTATGTCTTCGCCGTATCCGATTCTAATGTCCATTATTTGCTCACGTTGAACCTGAAGAAGACGATATCGCCGTCTTTCATCGCATATTCTTTCCCTTCGCTTCTCACTTTGCCGGCTTCTTTCACGGCCACTTCGACTTTTTGCCCAATCGGAGCGTCGCCTTCTTTCATCGGGAAAGACTTGCTGATCTCAAAGAAATCCGAGAAAGAATAGACTTCCGCTTTAATGAAGCCCTTTTCGAAATCGCTATGTATGACGCCAGCGCAGGCTGGAGCGAGCATCCCATTATGGAACGTCCAAGCGCGGCATTCATCGCTCCCGCAAGTTAAGAACGTCGAGAGATTGAGGAGTTTGTAGGACGCTTTGACGAGCTTATCGAGGCCAGATTCGCTTTGCCCCATCTCCATAAGGAAATCCTTTTTGTCCTGTTCACTATCTAGTTGTGATATCTCGTATTCTATTTGGCACGACAAAGGTATGCAGACCGCCCCTTCGCTTTCGGCCAGGTTTTTGACGGCTCGATAGTGTTGGCAATTGTCTAAATCCGCATAATCGTCGGCGGCGACATTGGCGACATAAAGAATCGGTTTTAAAGACAATAAAAAGAAATTCTTCTTGGCGTACGAAAGTTGCTCTTGGCTTAGCCCTTTAACGGAACGGGCCGGCTTTCCCTCCGCCAAAACTTCCTTTAGAGCGGTGAGGATAGGCATTTCATACATAGCTTCCTTATCGTGCGCTATTCTGGCTTTGACTTCCTGCTTGCCGATTCTGGCGTTGACCGAATCCAAATCGGCCATCGATAGTTCGAGGTTTATGACATCGATATCATTGATCGGATCGACTGGATCGTCGTTATAGCGAAGCACGGCCCCGCTTTCGAAACAGCGCACAACCTCCACTATCGCATCGCACTCGCGGATGGCGGCTAAGAATTGATTTCCAAGCCCTTCGCCTTTCGAGGCGCCTTTGACAAGTCCGGCGATATCATAGAATTCGAAGGTGGCGTTGATCTTTTTCTTCGGAGCGAAATATTTGGTCAAATAATCGAGTCTTTCATCGGGAACGGTGACTACGCCGGTATTGGGATTAATGGTGGCGAAAGGATAATTCTCCGCCAGAACATGCGAATTGGTTATCGCGTTGAAAAGCGTCGATTTGCCGACGTTTGGTAATCCCACTATTCCTGCTTTTAATGCCATAATGACCTTTCTTCTCTTTTTTCCGTTAGAGATTATATCTCTAGAAAGCGTCGTTTCAAACTAGAAGGACAAAAAAACCTCCGCGTAAGGCAGAGGTTCAGTCTAGTTCAACTAATTAAGCAACTTTTTTGACGTTCTTAGCACGTGGACCACGTTCAGATTCTTCGACTTCGAACTCGACGTTTTCGCCAGGTTCAGCAGTCTTGAAGCTATCCATGATCAAAGCGCTGTAATGGAAAAAGTAGTCTTTGTTGTCTTCAGCGTGAATGAAGCCATAGCCTTTTTCCTTGTTGAACATTTTGACTGTTCCCTTCATATGCTCCTTACCTTCCTAGTTCTTTCTTAACGAAACAACCGATGAGTAATATACCACGCTTTTGAAAGAGGTATAAACAAAAAATAGCGATAATCGCAAAATTCATGCGTTTTCTCTCTTCGCCAAGTCGTTCTTCCTTAGAGACGCTTTGACGAAAATCGAAACGAATAAGAGGGAAATGGCGTATGCGAGGAAGACGATGAAATGCGGCAATAAATCCATTTGAAAGGAAGAAACCACGCCAAAAGAAGAGGAAATGGCCTCATCAAAAAGGATCTCCACGACAAATAACGAGAGAAACGACACCAAAAGGCCGATGGTGAGAAGCAACGCGACGCCGGAAATATATCCATCGGCTATATCGTTTTTCCCGATCCCGAGCAAATAGAAATAACGGCCTTCGCTCTTATTTTCCGAAACATACAAAGTCGACAGAGAAAGCAACAATATGAAGCCCGCGATGACGCAAGAGACTGACGCGAATAGCAAAATGGCGGAAATATAGCCCATGACTTGGGATACGCTTTCGGAAATCGCGCTCGAAGGATCGGCGAAAGAATAATTCGGATATTTGGCCTCCAAAACGGAGACGACATTTGAAGGATCGGTTCCTTCCTTTATTTGAAAAAGGCATTCCCTAGCTTCCAAGGAAAACGCACTCATCCCTAACCTCGCCTTGAAGAAATCTATGAGCCAATACGAGTCGCCGACCATGACATCAAAATTCAAGGAAGACACTCCAACGACTTTAAGCGTGGCAAAACGATAATTCCTATAGACATTTTCCTCGTCGGCGCTAACCTCATAAACGCCTCCCACCGCCACCTCCTTTGGTTTGCCGAGTCTATCGTAAAGAGCGCTAGACAAAACGATTTCATCAATGCTTTTAGGAATGGAGCCAGAAATGATGGAAGAGAAATCGCTGGAGAAGGTCAAACCCGAAATCCTCGGCCTTAAATAGCTGCCAAGCGCCAAGGATAGGGGCGTATCGGGAAAAGACGCCATCATCCTTCGCGGCACCTTCGATAACGCGTCCGCATATTGCGTCACCTCATTCATGTCATTGCCAAGCAAAAAAGGCTCTTTGAAACCATAGGAAAAGGCAGACGCAAAGGCGCGATACGCCCCTTCGCCAAGGAAGGAGAAAGAGGATATTTCCCTCGAAGAAGCGATAGAAGAGACGTCGCTTTCCTTTATTCCGAAACGATTGGCCGAGAAAAGGAAATATCTGACATCCTTCCTCCCTATCTCCCCTTCGTTATGACTTTGATCGTATCGGCATGCATCTTTGTCGAAAACGTATCTTCTCATGTCTTCATTGCGAGAGGACGAAAGAAAACGCTCCTCGTCTTTGATCCCGCTTAGGCCATAAACCTTATGCAAAGTCCACGGCGTTTTGAAGGAAGACCCGTCGCTTGATGGCAAAAGCATCATTTCCTCAAAAGCCTTTTCGTTCCATAACCGCTCGAAATGAAAAATCGTGGGAACACGAAACTCCATGATGCCTTTGATGAAGAAGCTTTGCTTATCCGAATATCCCCAATCCGCGTTTTCGACGGCCAAATCGAGCGATAGGCGCTTTTTCGTCAAGAAGGTGCCGAGCGCATCGTAATTTCGCTCCGTTTGAAAGGCTTTCGCCAAATCATGCATCGCATTTTGAGGAAGGCCTAAGACTATGTCATCCGTTTCTAATATGGCCGGGCGAGAAGGGAATACGGCGGCGTCATGGTAATCGTCGAGACATAAGAAATCATTGATGCTACGAGCGCTAAGTGAAGAAAATGAATAACGGCGCGTGCCGTATTTGATATACATCTCGTTCGTCGTTTTGAAAATCTGCTCAAATGAGGATAGGTATGACGCGCAAACGGCTGATCCATCGTCTTTTTTTGAGGCGATGAGCGAAACTTCTTTCTTTGGCGCTGATAGAACGTTGGATAACGATGCGCTCTTATCGTTTTTAAGCGACATCACCACCATGCCCTCTCCCGTCAAAGACGTCAGAGAGGATTCGATTTTCTCGGAAACGTCTCTTTTCAAAAACACGCTTAGCCCGAGCATCGTAAGGGAAAAGGACATCAAGAATATCGATAGCGAGGTTCTAAAGCGCCTGGCCTTAAGCAAATTGAGCGCATGTTTTATCCAAAAACGAAACGAGATCCCGGCTTTGCCGCTTTTGATCTGAATCTCTTTTTTCGGATTTCGATCAAAAGATAAGCGGTTTTTGCAGGTTATTTTTCGATTTTCGATGCGATAGACGACGTTTGCGACGGGCTTAAACGCCTCTTCGTCATGTGTGCTTACGATGACTAATCTGCTCTTGGCTTCCCTTTCTAATAGCGAGACGATTCTTGAAGCGCTCTCTTTATCTAGCGCACCCGTTGGCTCATCGCATAACAAAATCGCCGGATCGTGGATGATGGATCTTACAAAAGCCAATCTCTGCTTCTCTCCACCCGATAAGGTATAGGCAAGCGACTTCCTTTTCGCATATAATCCAACGTCCTTCAATAAAACCTTGGCTTTGATCTTCTTCTCTTTTTCCGATATCCCTTTCTCGCATTCAAGCGGCAAAATGGCGTTCGATAGCACGCTTTCATGGGGCAGCAAATCGAATTCCTGTCGCAAAAATCCGATGTTCTTGTAACGGAAAGCGCCCCTTTCGGCATCGCTGCATTTCTTATATTCGCGGCCATAGCAAGAGACGCTTCCACCATAATCGACGTCGATTCCGGAAAGAATATCCAATAATGTGCTTTTCCCGATTCCGCTCTCGCCAAGAAGCAAACAAAGGCCGTGGTTGGGAAAAAGGAAAGAAACATCTTCGAAAACCGTCTGCGAGCCAAACGTCTTTCTTATCTTTTCGCCCTTTATCGCCGTCATTCGTCTTTAAGCTCCCTCGCCAAGGATTTTTTCGACAAAACGTATAAAGGCACTCGCCCAGCGAAAAGCAAAAGCAAAACGAGAAGAAGCGAAAACAAAAGAGGAAGGAAAAATGGAACGCCCATGAAATCCGAATACGGGACGACCAGTAAATCCGATAAGCCAAATTTCTTTTCCAAGCAAAGTGAAAAGAGCGAGGAAAGAGGTTTGGAGGCAATGAAAGCAAGAAGCGTGGCAAGCAACGAATTGGCGGCCAAAACGTCTTCGAAATAGCGGTAGCGCCAATCGTTTGGCATCCCTAAAGCGTCTAGCATCGCCAAAAACTTCCTTTGTTCGACGAAAGAGGATCTAGTTATCGCGCTCAAAGCGAAAAATGCCAAAGCGATCTCAACGATCAAAAAGGGGATGACGACGATTTCCAAGGCTTTCCATAAAGACGAAAAGCCTTCCTGCGACGACCAAAGAACATTGCTTAATTCATATTTCGATTCGATTTCCTTGGAAAGTTCTTTGATCCCTTTCGCATCCCTTTCGGAAAAGAAAACGTTATACGAGAAGGCGCTTACGTCCTGATCGGAATCGGAATTTCTCACCACTTCGTAAACTGTGCCATTCCCAACGGCCGTTTCTTTCATCTTGGCCTCAAAAGCAGGAAAGCTATAGTAGACGCGAGGAAGCGACAAGAAAGCGAAATCTTTGACGATCCCAAGGACCTCGAATCTGAAGGAAAGGGAGATGTTCTCGACTTTTCCTTCGCTCTCGAAGGAAGACTCATAGCTCGTTTCGATATAGGCGCCTAAGGGATCGACGAGTTTCTTGGCCATCTCCTCATTGATGAGGACGTAATCTAACGAAGACCCGCTTGGGTATTCGCCTTGAAGCAAAAACGAACGGGTCCTGTCTCTTAGCGATATATCCCAAATCGGGCAAAAAGAGACGCTATCATGCAGATAGCCGTTTTGCCTAAATGGCAAGGAATTCGGGAAGAAATACGAATAATCGTTCTCGATATGAACGCTGTCGAATCCTTCGAATAATTTTCTCGCATCTTTCTCTAAAGGTCTCGTCGAGCGCGTCAAAAAGACCGACGTCCCCTGAATTTCAACCTTGCTCTTGGCGGTTATTTTGGACGATAGATAAAGAAGCGACCTATCCTCCCCGTCGCTTAGGAACCTCGTCCCGCCTTCGATCAAGCCGAAGAAAAGAAGGATGGAAGAAAACATGAGCAAGCCCATTGAAACCGAAATGACGCTTCTTTTGATTTCCTTCTTGAATTTCCTTTTGTATAGCATGGAGAGCAAATTAAACGGACGAGGTTTGTTTTTCTTTTTTTCAAGGGTGAAGCCCTTATCTTCTTTAAGTTTTCCTTCGCTACGTTCGATTCTGCCCTTAGACAAAAGAAAAACCGCATCGGCGTGTTTTTTCGCCGTCTTTTCATCATGGCTGACGATCAAAACCAGATGATCGGCAGCGTATTTCCTCAAAATTCGCATGACGAACTCGGCGTTCTTTTTATCTAGCGCGCCGGTTGGCTCATCGCAAAAGAGAACTGGAGGGTTCTTCGCCAATGAACGAAGCAAGGAGACTCTCGCCTTCTCCCCGCCGCTAAGCGATGACGTCTTCTTGTCACATAGATCGCCAAGCGACATCTTTTCGAAAAAAGATCTCGCCGTTTCGATGGCTTCTCGCTTATTCGTCCCTCCGATAAGCGATGGGACAATGACGTTCTCAAGGGCCGTCAAATCACCATCCAAATGATGATGTTGAAACAAGAATCCGATGTTGTCTCTTCGATATTCGCTCCCTTTCTTTTGGCTATATTTCAGGATATCCTCGCCTTTATAGAAAACTTGTCCGGAATCCGCCTTCTCCATGGAGGCGAGGATATGCAAAAACGTGCTTTTCCCTGCTCCGCTTTCGCCTTCGATCACATAAAGTCCGCTAGAAGGGAAATCCAAAGTGACTCCATCGAAAAGCGTGCGCACACAATCGCCTTCTTTGATGCTTTTTCTAAGGTTCCTGATTTCAAAAGCCACCACACCTATATATAGGGGGACATATCGAAAAACGAACCGCCTAAAAGAGTATTTAGTTTACGTCTTTCAGAAACTACTCTTCTTTTTTCGGCGTCACTGATATCTTTTCGACGGCGCCGTTCTTATCGACCGCCAAAACCTTTATCGAATAGTCTTTGTAATCGACCTCATCTCCGACTTTGGCGAATTTATCGTCCAACAATTCGATTATGTATCCGCCGATTGTCACGTATTCGGTATCGGTGTCGTCGAAATCGATGCCAAGGGAATTGCAGAAATCCTCTAGCGTTATCGAGCCATCCATTATGAAACTGCCGTCCTTTTTCCTTAAGCATGTCGTCTCGGGATCGTCTTTTTCGTCCCATATCTCGCCGACGATTTCTTCGAGGATGTCTTCCATAGTGATGACCCCCTCAACGCCGCCATATTCGTCCATCACGATGGCGAAATGCTTTTTGTTCTTCTTGAACACTTTGAGGATGTCGTTTACCTCGGCGCTTCTTGGGAACCTCAAAGGCTCTTCGAGCAAATCTTCGAGTTTTGGCGTAGCGCCGCTCATTTTCGCTAACATCAAGCTTCTCGTTTTTATGAACCCGATAACATTGTCGATTGTGTCTTTGTAGACTGGCACGCGGCTATAGTGATAGACATCCGGATTATTCATGATCTCTTCGATGTCATCGTCTATATCGAGGGCAAAAACATCAACTCTAGGAGTCATGACCTCATAAGCTTCGGTACGGGTGTAGCGAATCGTCTCGTGGAGCAACTCGGCCTTTTCCTCATCGACCATGCCTTGTTCTTCGATGTCATCGACCATCTCGTGCAAATCGTCTTCGTTTATGGCAAGATCCGACACATTCGAGAGAATCGGTTTGGATAAAAGAGCGCCGAAGCCGCTCACAACGAACGTCACCGGGGTCAAAAGAATCGATAGCGCCTTCAATGGCAGCGAGTACAGGGTGACCAATTTCAGGTTGTATATCTTGCCGAAGCTCTTAGCGATGATCTCGCCGAATGTGATCTTGATGACTAGGCATATCATCGATGCGACGAAGCCCCATAGTTCGGCATAAGTCGAGTCTCCGTTAAACACTTCTAAGCAAATGGCGACGCCTAGCAAAGTGCTGACGGCGTCCAAGCCGGCATTGACCGTGTCATTAAGAAGCAAAATCGTCGATATCGTCTTCGGGTAGTTGTCGGAAAGATTCTTGGCGGTCTTAAGGGCTTTGCTATTCGGCTTCTTCTCAAAGGCGTCTTTCAATCTGACGGTGCTTACTGAGCCGTAGGCCATGTCGCTGCTCGAAAAAAGGAAAGAGAAAACCAAAAGAAGGGCGAGGGAAATGCTATAGCCGATGATGAGCGCGGCGTTCATCTTGCTTCCCCTTTCTTCCTCTTGAAGAACCTTTCCTCATGCGATTCATCGATATCGTCGACGAGTTCCTCCAATATGTCCTCCATCGAGACGATGCCGACGACCTTCCCTTCTTCCATCACGATTCCTAGATGCACCGAAGCCTCATTAAGCATTTCGAAAGCGGCGTTCAAGGTCATGTCCACATCGATTCTGATCGGCTCCTCCATGATCGAACGGAAATCCAAATGAGGATCCTTCGCATACTCTTCGAAATATGTTTTCGTGATCAAAACGCCGATGATGTTGCTTTTCGTCTCTTCATAAATCGGTATGCGCGAGTAGGGATTCTCCATGATGGCCTTGTTTATGTCGCTTATGGATAGGCTCTCTCCATCGAGAGCGAAGGTGTCATCGAGCTTCGTGAAGACTTTTCTCACCTTCACTTGGTCAAAGGAGAACACGTTGTCGATGATCTCCGTCTCGTCTTTCTCAAAAAGCGGATCGGCTTCTTTCGGATTCGATTCATCCTCATCCTCTTCGAGCACCGCTTGCTTAGTGCTTTCGATGAGCTCTTCTTTCGACAAGAGGTTTTGATCGTTCGTCTTGGTTATCTTGTGGGCCAAAAAGAGAATTCCGCGGAATATCAAGATAACCGGGAATAGCGGTATCGAGACGATGAAAACAGGATAGGCGAGGATCACGGCCATGCGATTTGGAAGGGATTTGCTAAGGATTTTCGGGAGAGTGTCGCTTATGACGTACACCAAAGCGGCCATGACGACGGTCGCTATAACGGCTTCGAAGCCGCTTGATAGCCCCCACCCTTTGTTAAGTTCATAAAAGAGCATCGCGCTTAGATAAGACATGATGGTCTGGACGATGTTATTCCCAACCAAAATCGAAACCAAAGTGTTGTCGAAATTCCCCGCCAGCCTGCATATCAATTTGGCGGTGACGCTCCCTTTGTCCGCCAAAGCCTGGAAATGATATCGATTGCAATTGGAAAAAGCGTTCTCGCCGGCGCTAAATAAAGCGCTCACGAGGAGCAAAACGGCTATCAGAACCCAGCAGGCCCAACTCGGCATTCCCCAAATCGTGGGGTTATCTTGCGTTATCGCTACATCTAGCAGAATCAAACACGAGTCAGGGTCCACGTCAGAATCTCTCCTTTATAGTCAAGGGGTATTGTAGCAAATACGCCATCTTTAATCCACAACCGTCGCATCATAACGCGAAACGCCTAGGCGATCGGCCCTTCGTGATGGGCAATTATCTTGCGGATGGAATGGTTGAAATGATCGCGGTCCATCATGATGACGTTCCCACATCCTAAGCATTTTATCTTTATATCGGCGCCGACCCGGACGATTTGAAAACGCTTGGAATGAGATGAGCAAGGATGGCTTTTTTTCATCTCGACCTCATCGAACAAGGAATAATTCAGAATTTCCACGGTTCTTTCTCCATCATGACGGCGTTTGGGACGGCTGGTAGCCCTGGCATCCTAAGAACGCTTCCGGAAAGAGGTATCACGAATTGGGCCCCAACGGCGATCTCGAAATCCCTGATATGGAATGGCTCCCCTAATGGCGCACCGACTTTCTTCGCATCATCGCTTAATGACATCGGCGTCTTAGCCATGCAAACGTAGAATTTGTCGTATCCGCTCTTCTCGATAAATTCCATTTTCTTTAATGCTTCATCGCTATAAACGACTTCGCTCGAGCGATATATCTCCTTCGCGATCGTTTCGATTTTCTCTTTTAGCGGCATCTCTTTCCTATAAAGTGGCTTATAAGACGATGGCTTATCGCAGGCTTCGATGACTTTCTTTGCCAAATCGACGGCTCCTTCGCCGCCTTTCGTCACCCCTTCGCATAGAGCGAAAGACGCGCCGATCTCATTCAGCTTATCGCTTAAAGCGGCGATCTCTTTTTCCGTATCCGAAGCGAAGCGATTTATCGCCACTACCGTATTGACGCCGAATTTCATGAGGTTTTCGTAGTGGATTTTTAGATTTTCAAAGCCGTTTCGCAAAGCTTCGACGTTCTCCTCGGCAAGTTTCTCGAAAGGCACGCCGCCATGAAGCTTAAGGGCCTTGATGGAAGCTACCAAAACGATGGCGTCCGGAGAGAAAGAGCCTTCCATAGAAACGATATCAAGGAACTTCTCGGCTCCAAGATCGCTTCCAAATCCGGCTTCCGTAATGACATACGGAGCGATATGAAGGGCCGCCTTAGTGGCGATGATGCTATTCGCGCCATGGGCGATGTTTGCGAATGGGCCGCCATGGACGAAGACGGGGTTCCCTTCGCTATTCCGCACCAAATTAGGCTTGAACGCGTTTTTCATAAGCCGCATCACCGCATGCGTGACGTTCAAATCCTTAACGGTGACCGGTTTATCGTCGAATGTGTAAGCAACGACGATCTTTTCTAGTCTTCTTAAGAAATCCTCTTCCGAAGAAGCTAAACACAATATGGCCATTAATTCACTGGCGACGCTGATATTGAAGCCGTCTTCACGAGGGACGCCACCGCTTTTGCCGCCCAGTCCAACCTCGATATGCCTAAGGCTTCTGTCGTTCATATCGATGGCACGCTTCCATAGGATTTTCTTTGGATCGATGCCGAGAGGATTCCCGAAATAGAGACTATTGTCGATGCAAGATGATATCAGATTGTTCGAAGATGTTATGGCGTGGATATCGCCTGTGAAATGGAGGTTTATTTCTTCTTCCGGCAAAAGGCTGGCTTTTAAAGCGCCAGTCGCGCCACCCTTCAACCCGAAAACCGGGCCAAGCGCCGGCTCTCTTAGGCAAAGAAGCGCCTTTTTTCCGATTTTATAGAATCCTTCCTCAAGGCCGATGGCCGTCGTGGTCTTGCCTTCGCCCGCTTTCGTCGGGGTGAGGGCCGTCACCAAAATGAGTTTGCCTTTCGCCTTGTTAAAGGAGACCTTCGACAGATCGATTTTCGCGATTTCTTTGCCATACGGCTCCAAAGCCGTTTCCGGTATGCCTATTTCCTTAGCCACTTTCTCAATCAAAAGTTCCATGTTTTATCACCGACCTTCTTTATATATTAGGATATTCCATTTTCGGCTATTTTAGTAGTTTCTTGATGGCCATCATCGCCAAAGAGAGACCAGCCGAGGAAGGAACCATCATCGCTGAGCTCGGTTTGCTTCCCCTTACGATAGGGAGCTCTTTCGAAGAGACCACTTCAACCCCTTTTAGCGGTATTCCCCTTTCTCTAAGCATTTTGCGGAGTTTCTTAGCCAATGGATCTCCGCTCGTCTTGTCTAATTTGGTTTGGCAAACGGCTGATGGATCAAGCCTATTTCCCATGCCAAGCGACACAATCAAAGGAATGTTCTTTTCCCTCGCTTTGGAAATCAAGGCGACTTTTGCAAGGATATCATCGACTGCGTCTATCCATATGGCGGCGTCTAAGAAAGTCTCGGAATCCAATGACGATGCATCGATTTTCATATCAAGCGTCGTGACTTCCGAATTCGGCCTGATTGATTTCGCCCGCTCGAAAGCGGCCTCGCTCTTTTTCCTTCCGATATCGTTCTGAGTGAATAATATCTGCCTATTGAGATTGCTTTCCTCCACTATATCGAAATCAACGCCGAATAACGGCGATACGCCGGTGCGAAGAAGTGCCTCAAAGCACGTTCCGCCGACGCCTCCCAAGCCAAAAACGACGACTTTCTTGCCGATTAATTTCTCTAAACCGCCTTCGCCGAATAATGGGGCGGTTCTCTCATCTATTTTCGAGATCATCGATTATCTCCCTGACATCTATCACGATCTTCGCATCGAATTGATGACGGAAGAACGTCTCTTGCCTTTTCACGTAATGTTTGGTGTCGAGGATTATTGCTTCCTTCGTCTCATCCAAAGTGGCCTTCTTATCGCGATAGGCGAAGAATTCCTTCACGCCGATCGCTTGATATGCTCCTTTGATTTCCGTTACATCAGAGATTTTCGGAAGCACCTCTTTTTCGATACCCTCGCTAAACATCTTTTCCGTTCTTTGCTCTATATTTCGGAAAAGATCTTTCCTATCTGGAGAAAGGCGATAGAATGCGGTTTCGTATATCGGCGAATGGTTTTGTTTAGAAAGCAACGACGTTTTGCTTTCCCCAGCCGCCAAGCATATCTCTATTGACCTAAGCACCCGACGTCGGTTTTGATATGGTATCTTCTTCGCTTCGAACGGATCCATTTTCTCTAGTTCCGAATGTAGCTCCATATCGCCCATATTCAAGTACGGTGACATATCGACGCCAGTTGTATCAAGCGCCAAGTCGTAATCGTAAAGGGCGCTCCTTATATATAAGCCACTGCCACCGACGACTATCGGCGTTTTCCCACGAGAAATGACCTCGGCAATGGCCCTTCTAGCGTCTTTTTGATATTGATGCGTGTCGTAATTCACGCTCGATGGGAGAAAACCGAAAAGATGATGGGGTACGCCATTCATCTCTTCTTCGCTAGGCCTAGCCGTGGCGATACGAAAATCTCGATACACCTGGAAAGCGTCGCCGTTAATGATCTCGCCATCTATCTTTTTGGCCAAACCGACGGCCATTTTGCTTTTTCCAGAGGCGGTCGGTCCAATCAATGCGACGATCATTTCAAAACCTCAGCTATGGCGGAAAGCTCCTCGGACACGTTTTCCTTCAGCGCATCGTAATTGGCCAAAGACGGGTATTCCTCTATCCTCTCCTTCAAAGCGTCGAATCTCTTTTTGATTTCGTCGTATTTCTCTTTCTCGCCAATAGAAAGAGCGAGTTCTTTCTTCGTTTTGGCGTATTCTTCGCCGAGATCTTTGAGTTTCTTATCTTTAGATATGGCGTCGCCCAATTCTTTGAATCTCCTTAGAAGAGGATCGACGCTCATTATGTATGCCGCGTCCTTGGCCTTGGCCAAAAGGGGGTCCTCCGCCAACTCGCCATGCAACGAATACGTCTTCGAAGAGAGGATCTTCACCTTGACGATGCATCCAGCTAAATACGCCGGGCCGTCGAAATGGATGAGTTTTCCATTATCGGAATAGCCGCTTAGCTTATTGGGGTCTTTTTTGCTAGGTCCGCTAACCAATACGGAAACGGTTTTTCCTAGCATCTCCTCGCTTGAAGCGGCCGTAAGCTCATCGGTCAAAGCCTTTAGCCTTGCGAAGCGTTCCTTGGTTACTATGGCCGGGACTTGTTCCATTTTGGCGGCTGGCGTACCGATGCGCGGCGAATAAATGAATGTGTATGCGCTCGAATAGCCAACTTCCTTCATAAGACTTAAAGTGTCGCCAAACTCTTCTTCCGTCTCCCCTGGGAAACCGACGATGATATCGGTCGTCAAGGCGATATCGGGAATCTTTTTCTTTATGCGTTTCACCAAGTCAAGGTATTCCTCTCTCGTATATCTTCTGCCCATGCGGCGTAAGCAAGAAGAGGAACCGCTTTGAACGGGGAGGTGAAGCCAATGGTCTATATTCGGGTATTTGGCCATCACGTCGATCATCTCGTCGGTGAATTGGCTGGGGTAAGAGGTAAGGAATTTGATATGCGGTATCCCAAGAAGGGCGACCTCTTCCAATAAAGAGGCGAAATTGGTTCCGTCTTTGAGATCCAAACCATAGCTATTGACGTTTTGGCCTAACAAAGTGATTTGCTTATATCCACTTTCGAGAAGCTCTTTGCACTCTTTGATGACGTCTTCTTTTTTGCGGCTCCTTTCGCGACCTCTCGTATATGGGACGATGCAATAAGTGCAGAATTTGTCGCAGCCATAAGAGATATTCACATAGGCTTCGAATGAGGAAAGACGCAAAGAGGGCATTTGCTCGACGACTTCGCTCGAAAAAGAGGAAGAGGAGACGACCGATCTCTTTTGGGCAATCGATTCGCTTAATAAAAGAGGAAGTTTGCTGACTTCGTGCGTCCCGATTATCAAAGAGATGAAAGGATATGTCTTCAAGAGGGACTCGCCAACGCCTTCTTCGCCCATCACGCAGCCGGCAAGCACGAGCATGAAGGAAGGATTTTTCTCTTTATTCGCCTTGAAGGTTCCGATTTCGCCATAGATCTTCTCTTCGGCGTTTTCCCTTACGGCGCAGGTGTTGATGATCGCGAGATCCGCTTCACGAGGCTCGTCAGTGCGTTCAAAACCGGCTTTTGAGAGATATCCGGCCATCGTTTCCTCATCGCGGTAATTGGCTTGGCAACCATAAGTTCTGATGTAAAACTTTTTCCCTTTGGCGAAAGAAACGAGGTTCAAAGGGATTTTCCCATCGTCTAACACCCTCGAAACCGGAGGGCGTTTTGCGGCCGTTGCGCTTTTCGGCGTATCAATTATCAAGGCTTTCTTCATATTCTCCCTCCACGATGAAGTTTAAAGGTTTTAAGGAAATGGCGCGATAAGATTTTTCGTCCACTTCAACAATCAATGCATTGACCATCATCCTGGCGTCTTTGTCTAAAGCGAATGGCCTATGATCGCCCATGACGACTTTTCCGATGACGCTTTCTTTGCTAAAGCCGATGACGCCATCCGGATCTCCCGTCATCCCGACATCGGTCATGAAGGCGCTGCCTTTTTCCAAAATCCTCATATCCGCCGTTTGGACGTGCGTATGGGTTCCGACGAATAACGTCGCCTTCCCATCGAAGAAATGGGCGAAGGTTATCTTCTCGCTCGTGCTTTCGGCATGATAGTCGACGATATGTATGCATGGCTTAGAATCGAGCAACAACGTGGCGAAGCTCGTATATGGAGAAGCCACTTCCTCTTTCATGAACCCGGTCCCTAAGATATTCGTGACCCTGATCGGCGTATCCCCGCACATGAAAACCTTCGAACCGACGCCTTTTGAGAAAGAGACGAGATTGAGCGGCCTTATAAGCCGATCGGCATGGTCGATATAATCCTCGATCTCGACTTTGTCGGCCCAATGGTTGCCAAGCGTCAAGGCGTCGCAGCCGTAGCTTACCAAATCGTGGTAATTCTTCTTCGTGAGGCCCCTTCCATGTGAGGCGTTTTCCGCATTGGCGATCACGAAATCGACGCCATATTCCGCCTTCAGTCTATTTAAGGAAAGATGGACCGCGTTGCGGCCCACCCTTCCGACAATATCCCCATAGAAGAGGATTTTCATTATTTAGCGGTCTCCGTGGCTCGATATTCACGAATGACGGAAACTTTGATTTGACCAGGATAGGTCATCGTCGTCTCTATCTGCTCGCGAAGCTGTTGCGCCATTTTGATGGCATCGGCGTCGCTTACTTTCTCCGGAATCACCATAACGCGGATTTCGCGGCCCGCTTGCATGGCGTAGGCTTGCTGGACGCCTTCATAGGCTTTGGCGATTTCCTCGAGTTTGGTTATGCGCTTCGTGTAATTCTCCAAGGATTCGCTTCGAGCCCCTGGGCGCGCGGCGCTTAAGGTATCGGCGGCCATCACCAAGTGTGCGATGACGCTCTTGGCTGGGACATCGCCATGGTGCGACTCGATGGAATTGATGACGACTTCCGGCTCATTGTATTTGCGGGCCAATTCGGCGCCAAGTTGGACGTGGCTGCCCTCTTGTTCGAAATCAACGGCTTTGCCGATATCGTGAAGGAGGCCGGCGCGACGGGCCAAATTCTGATCTAAGCCAAGCTCAGCGGCCATGGTTCCCGTCAAATAAGCGGCTTCGATGGAATGCTGCAAAACGTTTTGGCCATAGGAAGTGCGATATTTCAAACGTCCTAAAATGCTAAGCAATTCGCGGTTTATGTGAGCGAGGCCCAAACGGTTCGCGGCTTCGATGCCGGCACGAGTGCAATCTGCTTGGACGTCGTTTCTGAATTTGTTGGCCACTTCTTCTATACGTCCGGGTTGGATACGGCCATCTTTCACAAGGGCATCCAAAGTGCGTTTCGCAACTTCCCTGCGGATTGGATCGAAGCAAGAGATGGTGATGACTTCTGGAGTGTCATCGATCACCAAATCGACTCCCAAGGTGGATTCCAAAACGCGGATGTTCCTTCCTTCGCGCCCGATGATGCGGCCTTTTAATTCGTCGGTCGGGAGAGAGATTACGGCGACGGAGCGCTCAGTCGTCACTTCTTGCGCGTATTTGTCGCAAGCCAAAGAAAGGAGGTCCTTCGCCTTCGCTTCGGCCGTTTCCTCCGCTTCATCCTCAGCGTTTTTGATGTAGGCGGCGATTTCGCTGGACATCTTATTCTCCACTCGGGTCATGATCTCGTCGTGGGCCTCTTTCACGGACATGCCGCTCACTTTTTCGAGTTCAGAGATGATTCCGTCGATTTTATCGCTCAATTCTTGGCTCTTTTTCTCGTTTTCCTCGATCTTCTTATCGAGCAAATCGTTTTTCGCGTCAAGGGCGTTTTCCTTCTTGATCAAAGCGTTGTCCCTTTGATCGATGGCGTCTTCCCTGGCGTCTAATTTGTTTTGCTGAAGCTGAACCTCTTGCTTCATGACGCGGATTTCGTTTTGCGCTTGCTGTTTCATTTCGAAAGCCGTTTGCTTGGCGTCTAACTCTGCGCTTTTGGTCAAACGATCCGCTTTGATTTCGGCGTCGTGAATGATTTGCTTAGCGGCTTTTTCGCTGGTTTTCATCTTCATTCCCCCGACGAGATGGAGGAAAAGGTAAACTAAAGCGCCACCGGCAACCATAGCGATAACGGCGGCGATCAATACCCAATACCAATCAAGCATTTTTATTACTCCTTATTCAAAAAGAACTTTCCCAACTGAAGAGATATATTATGAGCGGATTTATAGCGAAGAAATTCGATATATATAGCCCAGATTTTACCAAACTGATGGGACGAAGTACCTTTTGGTACGATGTTATTCTAAACCTAGGCGACAAATAAGGCTATAGATTAGTTTTTGACTGCTCGGCGTATTTGCGAAAAAATGCGGCAATCGACATTCAAAACTTAATTTTGAAATGAACTTCTATTCAGGCGATTATGAGTCACTTTTGCTTCGATGATTCATGATCAAAGCGACGACAGCCCAAAAAGCCAGACCCAAAAATATGGTCAATGAGGATATATAGATATCAGTCGGAATTTCAAAAGAGAGGAATCCTTCGCCTTTTATCAAAGAATGAAAGCAATCGATGAGCCACATGACGCTCGCGCTTCCATAGGCGATAAGCAATACTTCGAGGTGGAGTTTTTTGGCTTTCCTAAACAAAAAGCACAATAAGGCAGTTATCAAAGTCGCCGCCAAGGACGTAAGAAAATACATTTCGCTTATTTATTTTCGAGGATGGTTTTCTTATTGCGTTTGCGTCTGAATGCGCTGACGGCAAACACGGCGACTAGCCATATCGACACAATCGCCAATAGCATAGGGACGCCGACTGTGCCCATTTCCATTAGCATTTTCAGTGTCGCTTCCTTGGAAGAAAGGGCGGTGAGAAAGGGCGGGACGAACGTCACTTCGCCGTGGATCAAATGCTCGCCGGCCAAAAGCAAAGATCCACCATAGAGCGATAGTTCTAGATATTTGAGTTTATTGGACCACTTGTCTGATTTGGCGACGATGCTTTCGCCATCGATCAGCGCCTTTTTATTTTCTTTCTTCGCTACGAAATGCCTCGAAAACGACTTTCCTTTCTTCCGAAGGATAATGCGAAGCGATGCTCTTCTTCACCTCTACTCGCATTTTTTCGAGTAGATCACATGGCAAGAGAAATCGATGTTAAGTTCTTTTCGCTTCATTTTGTCTTCCTTTGAAGAATCGACGCGCAATTTGCAATGTTTTTTTGAAAAATGGCGCCAATTTTCAATCGACGCCATATTCATATCAATCTTCGGAAGAGGCGCCTTCCGTTTTCATCGCCTCGCGGATTTTCTTTTCGAGGTCGTCCGCGATCTCCTTATTCTCTTTTAGATAGGCTTTCACGGCTTCGCGGCCATTCCCAATTTTCTCGCCGTTAAGCTCATACCAATTGCCGCTCTTGCTCATAAGGGAATGGGCGACCGCGAGATCGACTATCTCGCCCTCTCTTGAAATCCCTTGGCCATAGATCATATCGACGCTGCAATTGCGGAATGGAGGCGCGACCTTGTTTTTGACGACCTTCACTTTGACGGTGTTGCCGACGATGTCCGCTCCTTGCTTAATCGCTTCTTGGCGACGCAAATCAATACGTATCGAAGCGTAGAACTTAAGGGCCCTTCCACCAGTCGTGACCTCAGGGTTGCCATACATCACTCCGACTTTCTCACGAAGTTGGTTGATGAAGATGACCAAGCAATTCGTGCGGGAAAGTATGCCGGCCAATTTGCGCATGGCTTTCGACATGAGCCTGGCTTGTAATCCGACTTGGTTATCGCCCATGACGCCATCCAATTCCTGTTGTGGGACGAGCGCAGCGACGGAATCGACGATGATGATGTCGATGGCTCCGCTATTGGCGAGCATTTCGACGATTTCGAGAGCCTGCTCGCCACTATCTGGCTGCGAGAGTATAAGTTCGTCGATATTGACGCCGAGCTTCTCGGCATATTCGGGGTCGATCGCGTGTTCGGCGTCGACATAGGCGGCGCGGCCACCTTTCTTCTGCGCTTCGCTTACCGCTTCTAAAGCGAGAGTCGTCTTTCCGGAGCTTTCTGGGCCATAAATCTCGACGATCCTTCCTTTTGGATAGCCGCCGACGCCCAAAATCTGATCGATAAGCAAGCTGCCAGAGGGGATGACGTCGACGTCGACATGCGGCTTCTCACCCATCTTCATGACGGCGCCTTTCCCATATGCCTTCTCGATTTCGCGAATCGCCCTAGCAAGCGCTTCGTCTTTTTCGTTCGTTTCTTCTTCTATTTTTTTAGCCATTTCATTTAGCCTCCACTCATCTATAGGTATGTTTTTCGAAAAACGTTTCGCTTTTTCTCTTATTCATCGAAAATGGCAATCAGCTGATCTAGGATCATGTCGACGCAGGCTTCGCGAATTTCGTTTCTCATCAACGTGAAGTCCTGTTGGATCTGCATCCTTCCCCAAGGAGTGGCTATAGCCATATTGACGCGTCCGACTGGCGCCGAGCCAGGTTCTGAAGAAGGTCCGGCATTGCCAGTGAAAGAAACGCATACATCGACTCCAAGCTTCTTCCTTCCGCCTTTGGCCATTTCATTGGCCACTTCTTGCGATACGACGCCATAGTCCTTTATCGTTTTCTCATTGACCCCAGCCAAAGCGACCTTTTCCTCGCTCCAATACGTCACTAGCGAGCCTTTGAAGACTTTGCTTGCGCCCGGAACGCTCGTGATGGCGCTCGCGAAAAGACCGCCCGTAAGAGATTCAACCGACCCAAGCGTCAATCCTTTGGCGCCTAAAACGTCTATCACCCTTCTCGCTTTCTCATTCTCATTCATATTATTTCTCCTCTTTCAGCACATCCTTATTGGAAACGACGTAGATAACGCCGGATAAAACGGACATCAACGTCGCAAGATAGATGAATATCGTCGCAATGCGATAGCTAGTATCCCATCCCATATCAAAATAACTGAATGGCCAGCCGTTTAAGAAAACCATCGGGATGGCGACCATCTGCAAAACCGTTTTCGCCTTTCCGAAGATATTGGCGGCCAAAACGCGGCCTTTGCTAGAGGCGACGAAGCGAAGGGCGTCCACGATGAGATCGCGCATGATCATTAGAATCACGCAAAACATCGGAATCGTAAGCTGCGACTCTTGCCCAAAATGATGGAGCATCAAATATAACAATGAAGCGTTGACCAAAAGCTTGTCGGCAATGGGATCTAAGAATTTCCCTAAATCAGTGACCTGGTTCCACTTCCTAGCCAAATAGCCATCGAGGAAATCCGTCAAGGAAGCGACGATGAAAACGACGCAGGCGATTAGATAGACCAAATTGACGGGTCCATAGGTCGGGATCTCCAAGCCCGGTATGAAATCCAAGATAATGAGGCCCAAGAAAAGAATGGCGACCAGCGCGATTCTCGAACAGGTGATTTTTGTTGGGATATTCATTTTCATAATGATAATCAAATGGAGTTTCCGGCCCGATAAGCCATGTTCTGTCTAGGGCGAACATTCATCTCAGGTTTCCCTGGGGGAGTTTCCTTGAATTCGGATCCTCTCCTTCCCCTACCAAATTTGGGTTTCTCGCTTGTGGGGTTTACCGCGTTTCACCTTGTTGTCGCCAACAAGCTCGTCTCTGTGGCACCTTAGGGAGAATCGTCTGCAAGAGACTCCTCTCACGCCGTCACGCACTCCAACGTGCCTAGGCTTATTGATTGGCCTAGCGCAATCACTACATCCATCTCAGGATGTGCGAGCATGGACTTTCCTCTGGATAACCAGCGGTCGCCTGGGCCGGAATCAGACACTCCTTTTTCGGAGGGTTTTGGGATCGTAGCCTTCATCGTGCAAAAAGGTCTCGTATCTGTTGATGAGCTGAAGATACTTCATATTCTCAGCATTGGGGGCGTCTCCAGGCTTGATCGAATCGAGTTTCTCTCGCATGACGGAATTGTCACGCTCAAGCTGTCTTAATCGTTCGCGGTCGCCGGAAGAAGCATCCATGAGTCTCTTTAGCTCTTCGAGCTCTTTCCTATACCCTTCGATTTGCGCGTCTTTCGAGGAGATAATGCTTTCGAAAGCGTCATAGTCGGAAATGACCTTGTCCAAGAAAGAATCGACTTGATCTGGGTTATATCCCTTCACGTCTTTCTCGAACTTTTCTTTGTAAATGGCATCGATCGAAAGCTGAACCTTCTTTTCCATAGCGCCCTTAAATTATATTTAAGAGCGAAGGAGTATACAAGAATCGACTTTGGCGTATTTCGGTCAAACGAGCGTCTCATCCATCTAGTGCAAAAAGGAATTCTAGAATAGAATGGTTAGGAAGATGAAAATCATCCGAAAAGCCATCAAAAACGCCCATTGCCTCGTGTTCATGGATTTGGAAGCCACCGCTTTCAGCCACGAATTAATAGAAATAGGCGCCTATCGCGTCTTGCTTGACGACATGGGTAAACCGATCAAAGTCGGGCCGCCGTTCCGTCGCTTCGTCAAAGCGAGAAACCCAATCGGCAGAATCGTCGTGAATCTAACCGGAATAACGGAGGAAAAGCTCAAAAAGGAAGGCATACCTTTCAAAGAGGCAATCGAAGAGTTCCGGCAATACGTCGGCGGATATTGGAAAAGCGCCCGCTTCGTGACTTTCGGGTCGCATGACGTCGTGATAATGCATTCAAGCGCCGCTATGAACAAAGATGCTGATTCAGAGATGACGGAGCACATCATCGACCTCCATTTCGATTTCCAATCATTCTTATCGCAATACGTGCAAGACCAAAACGGCAACCCCTATTCGCTCCATAATTACCTCAATATCTTTGAGATACCATTCGAAGGGCGAGAGCACGACGCTTTGTCGGACGCCTATAATCTCTATCGCCTCTATAATGAGATCTTCATAAGAACCGACATCTTATCCAAACAATACGAATTGGCGCTCGCCCATAACAAGCGATTGCCAGCCCCTTTGAAAGAGGCGTTCAAGACCCTTTCGGAAGGGAAAGACCTGACCGTCGATAGATGGGAAAGCTCAATAAAGGAGACGTTCAAATGAACATCCATTACCCTCCCGGAGTGAAGCCGAAAGCCAAGCGAGAGGAAGCTAAGAAGAAAAAAGAAAGCCCTCTAAAAGGAAGGCATATCCTTAGCGCAGCCAACCGCGGCCAGTCTTTCGAAGACGATTTGAACGAAACAAACAAAATATATAGAGACAAAGATCTTGCCATCATCTATAAAAGACCGACGCCGATAAACATCGTCAAAGTCGATTATTCGAAAGGCGCCGTCATCACGAAGGCCTATTTCGAGACGCAAAGCACGACCGACTATAATGGCATATACCGTGGCAAATACCTCGATTTCGAGGCCAAAAGCACCCATTCCAAAACGGCCTTGCCACTAGGCAACATCGCCAAACAACAAGTCGAGCATCTCGAATCGGTGATAAGGCATGACGGCATAGCGTTCTTCCTAATCGAGCTCATCCTCTTTTCAGAAGTATATCTTTTGCCCGCCGAATACGTTTGCGCTTTTTATCGCGAGAAACCAAGGAAATCAATCCCTTTCGATGAGATAAAGAAACACGGCTATCAAGTGAAGGAAGGCTTCAATCCGCGTATCGATTATTTGCCCGTCGTCGATAAGGTTTTCTTTTGAGAAACGCAGTATTTCTTAAGCGGGCAATCCTCGCAAAGCGGTTTTTGAGCGTGGCATTTCTCTCTTCCGAAGGCGATGAAGGAATGATGGAGGAATATCCATTCGTTTTCAGGGAATCTCTTTTCCAAAATACGTTCGATTTGCAATGGTTTTTCGTTTTTTCTCACATATCCTAAGCGCTTGGCGATGCGCGATATATGGGTATCGACGGGGATTGAAGGAATCATAGCCCTTTCTAAGAGAAACACCCCGGCCGTCTTCTCCCCGACGCCTGGAAGCTTCGTCAACAAATCTCGCTCATATGGAATCTTCCCATTAAATTCCTCATCCAAAACGGCGGCCAAGGCTTTGATATGCTTGGCTTTCGAGCGATATAGCCCAATCTTTTTGATCTTCGCTTCGATTTCGAATAAATCCGCTTGAGCCAATAAATGCGGCGTCGGATAGGCTTCAAAAAGAGAGGGAGTCGCCAAATTAACGGACGAATCGGTCGATTGGGCGCTAAGAACGATGGAAATCAAGCATTCGAAATCGTCATGAAAATCCAAAGAGCATTTCGCATTTGGATACTCGGTGTGAAGAAAAGAGAGGACGTCCTTTTCTTTTTCCCTCATTTATCACCCCAAATCTTCTTGGTGATGGCGATCGTCTCTTCGATGTCTTTGTCCCAATTGTCGTTGATGGCGCTGGCGCCTTCTTTAAGAAGATCGTCTTCTTTCCTTCTCGCCTTAAGGGTTTTCTCGATGGCCCTTATGGTCTTTTTGCCAGTCTTCAAAGTGTCTAGCAAGGCGTTTTTTATTTCCTCGACCGAATATGATGAATGAAGCCATTCGGAAAGGGAGTCCTTTTCCAATGGCGAGAGGGTTCGCGATAATTTGTCTTCGAAAAAGGAAATGATTTCCGACAAGGAGTTAGCCGTTTCGTCGCCCAAAGTCATCGAGCGCTGCCTTTCTATCATCTCGCCGAAAAGGCTATAGCATTTCTCGCTTAAAGGGGCAAGTGAGGTCTCCATCTTTCCCTTCATCACGTATAGGAGTAACCCCTTCTTTAATAACGAATCCATTATCGAATTGATCTCATTGGGAGATTTCCCCATCTTGAGGGAAAGCATATCGGCATTGATGAAGGAGTTCCCTTGATTCAGCAAATGATCGATCATCAAAATGACGATGGCTTCTTCGTCGGTGACCCCTAATTTCTTATACGTTTCAAGCATCACGTAAGAAAAAGGAACGACGTTTTGATATGGATTTTTCATTTTCTTTCCCTCCATCCTTTCTTTTTTTCCTCTTCGAGTTTTCCTTTCGATATCTCATTCAATAACGGATATAAGGCGTCAATCGCCTTTTGCGTTTCCTCTTCGATCGCAAAGCCTAATAACGTAGCGAAGCGCTCAGCTCTAGCGATCCTAAGGGGATCTTCCTTTATCCGCAAATAAGGATCGCCGATGAATCGTATCACCTTATCGTCAAGATCCTTTAGGCCATTATGGAAATCGAGGATTTCATAATCCTTATTTAAATATAGGGCGTTTACCGTGAAATCGCGCCTATTGGAATCAATTTTCGGATCTTTGACGAAAGAGATGCTTGAGGGATGGCGGTGATCCAAATAATCGCCTTCCTTGCGAAGAGTCGCGACGTCGCATGGCTTCCCTTCGATCCTTACCTTAAGCGTGCCATATCTTGCGAAAGAATCGTTCGCGTCTTTCAAAAAGGAAAGGCTTTCGACGGGCAAAGCGTCAGTTACGAAGTCGAAATCGTCGAAAGGGCGCCCAAGGCAATAATCGCGCGTCGCTCCGCCGACCATATACAAAGAAAAACCGTTCTTTTCGTAGATCTCTTTTAACGTATCGAAAATCTGCAAGCGTTTCATCTGCTTATCTTAGCACGAAGACCACTAGAGTGTCTCAACAAAGAAAAAGCTCCGCCGAAGCGGAGCCCATTTTCTAGCTATCGAGAACTAGTTGAGTTTCTCTTTGAGTCCTTTGGAGACTTTGAAGGAAACGGAAGTGCTGGCTGGGATGTTGATCTTCTCTTGAGTGGAAGGATTGGTGCCTTCGCGGGCAGCGCGATGCTTCTTCTCGAAGATGCCAAAGCCAGAGATCTTCACGGCATCACCCTTGACGAGGGCGGCGGTGATGACTTCGACAACGGCGTCAACGGCGGCTTCGGCGTCTCTCTTTGGGAGTTCGGCCTTTTCGGCAACGGCTTCGATTAATTCAGCTTTATTCATTTGAGTTTCTCCTCCTATAGCTAAATCGATAACAATAAATTAGCATCTATTTTTTAAGTTGACAAGATTATATTTTGCAAAAAAGATGCGATGGCAGCGAAGAAAATGCGTTAATGTTCACGAAAAAATTTATTATTTTAAGCAAAAACATAGATTTCATCGATGTTTTACGAACAAAATAATCGTAAAGTTTCGATTGTATGAAGATTATTTTCTAAGGCGATAAATTATATGAATCGGAGTCCCGTCGAAGTCAAAAGAGGCCCTCAAACGATTCTCGAGATACCTAGTGTAAGAGAAATGAGCGGTCTCGGGATTATTGCAAAAGAAAACAAAGGTCGGAGGATTGACGGACACTTGATTCGAAAAGATTATCTTAAGCCGCCCATGGTTGAAATTGGGGGCCGGGTTCATCGCCTGGGCATCGCGGATTATTTCATTCAATAACGGCGTCGGAACTCTTCTTAGGCTCGCTTCATGGACCGCTAAAACCTTGGGGAGCACTTGTTCGACGCCACTACCGCTTGCGGCGCTTATATAAAGAATCGGAGCGTAGTCCAGAAATTTGAATTGATCGCGGATGCTCTTCGTGAATTCATCTTTGTTTAGGCCCTTTTCTTTGGCGAGGTCCCACTTATTGACGATGACGATTATCGGCTTATGCTCATCGACGGCATATCCGACGACGTGCTTATCTTGCTCGGAAATAGGCATCGAGGCATCAAGCAAGAAAAGGACGATCTGGCTGCGTTCGATCGACGCCAAAGCGCGCATCGCGGCATATTTGTCTATCGCCTCGTATATCTTTCCTCTTTTTAGAAGTCCGGCCGTGTCGATTAAGACGAAATTTTGATTATTCCATGCAAAAGCCGTGTCGATTGCGTCTCTCGTGGTCCCGGAAATCGGCGAAACCAAGGTCCTTTCCTTTCCTAATAATTTATTGGATAAGGAGCTCTTCCCAACATTCGGGCGGCCAATCAAAGAGAATGTTATGGCATCGCCATATGTCGGAATCTCTTTTTCCGGAAGCGTATGGATTATCGCATCGAGAAGATCGCCGATGCCGATGCCATGGGCGCCGCTGACGATATATGGATCGCCTAGGCCCAAGGAATAGAATTCCATCGCGTTCGCCGACTCTTCGACGTTGTCTATCTTATTGACGACGAGGTATATCGGCTTCTTTTTGCCATAAAGCATTTTGGCGATATATCGATCATCGCCCGTGAGACCTTTCTTCCCATCGACGACGAAAAGAATCAGATCGCTTTCTTCGAGAGCCAAATCGACCTGTGCCCTGATAAGGTCCTGAAAGGGGACTTCCTTGGCTTGGATGCCCCCCGTATCGATTACCGTGAAGGTTTTGGTAAGCCATGTGCATTTGCCATAGATCCTATCCCTAGTGACCCCTGGCGTCGGCTCGACGATTGATTTCCTTTCGCCGACGAAGCGGTTGAAAAGGGTGCTTTTCCCAGAGGAAGGCGAACCGACTAAACTAACCGTTCCCAAAGACATTAGGCCATCTCCTTCCCGGTTTTCTCTTTGATGATTCTAAGTATCTCGGATACCACTTGATCGATATCCATATCGGAAGTATCCAAAAGAATGCTGTCAGCGGCCGGTTTCAAAGGAGCGAAATCGCGATGCGAGTCGATGTAATCGCGCTGCTTCACGTTCTCTTCCACCTCTTCCAAAGTCGTTGGTATGCCCTTGGAGAGATTCTCTTCATATCGTCTGAGGGCGCGCGTTTTCACTGACGCGACTTGGAAGATCTTCACGTCCGCGGAAGGCAAAACATAAGTGCCGATGTCGCGTCCGTCCATTATCACCGATTGCTTTTCCGCCATTTCCCTTTGAAGCTCGACGAGCTTAAGGCGGACCGGCTTCATCGCGGCGATATAACTCACGTTTCCAGACACCAAAGGCTCCCTTATCTTCTCAGTGACGTCTTCGTCGTTGCAATAGACTTTGCCATTGGGGGCAAGCTCGATATGGATGCTAGGAATGAGAGTCGACGATTGCGCTTCATTCTTCGGATCGAGCCCCTCTTTTATCACGGCATACGTGAAAGCGCGGTACATCGCGCCCGTGTCGACGTAAGTCATCCCCAAAGCCTTGGCCACTCTTTTTGCAACGGTGCTTTTGCCAGCCGCGGCCGGGCCGTCGATCGCCACGGCGATTATCTTCTCTTCATTCTTGTCCATAATTCTATTTCCTAACCCATAATAGCCAAAGGAGAACCATCCCAACGATTGCTAAGCATAGCAAAATTAGCTTCATTATGAAAACATTTCTCTTATGAGAAAGATAAACTCCATATGGCGTGAGCTTCTTTTTCGGGAGGGAATTCATCGTGACGGCGCTTGAAGCGTTGCTTTTCTCTAGAATCGCGGCCGCCTCTTCTTCGGAGGAGGGCACGAAAAAAGGCTTCTTCTTGAATTTGCTTTCCGGCGTGTTCTTTATCTTCGCGCGGTATTTGGCCCACTTCTCCATTCTCGTCTTCATACGCCTTATATTCTAACCTCATGGAAAGTTTCTAAAAAGAGAAAGAAGCGCGCAAAAACAAACCGAATAGGGCTTCTTTGAGAAAGTGGTCTCTATTTGAAGAAATCCCTTTTATTGAAACCGGCGAACAAAAACCTTCTGAAGGCTCTGGCATTGGTGAGCCATACGACGTCATAACCGTTCTTTTTGTTCTTGATCATCCTCGGCACCACGTAATCGACGATCGTCTCCGGATAATCGCCAAGGATGTTATAGACCTTCTTCGTCTTCTCGCTAAGCTCCACTTTCGTTTTGTCGCCATTCGCATGCGTTATGAAATTCGTGATCATGATGCCGGGCGTCAAAAGGCACACTTTCACGGCTCCATTAGTCAAGTCATTCGATTCCTTCGCCAAAGATTTGGTGAAATAAGTGACGGCCCTTTTGGCGGTCCCATACATCGTTAAGCCCGTCATCATGGCGTCGTTTGAGCCATAGCCTTCGACGTTATAGATTTGGCCGAAGCCTTGTTCTTTCATCCCTTTGAAGGCGATTTTCGAACCGTATATCGTGCCTTTCAGATCGACGTTCAAGATGAAATCGATTTCTTTGTCGGCGAATTCATAGACCCCTTTGTTCGGGGAGTTGACGCCGGCGTTATTGATCCATATGTCCACGTTTCCGAACGTTTCTTTCGCTTTATTCCAGAGTGATTCCACCTCTTCGTGCTTCGTGACATCGCATAAAGTTGAGATGACTTTGGTATCCTTGGGACCGAGTTTCGAAAGTGAATCGACGGCTTTTTCTAGATTTTCTTGGTTCACATCGGAAAGAACGACGTTATAGCCGCTTTCCTTGAATTTCTTAGCAAGGCAATAACCAAACCCCCTAGCCGAACCGGTGACGACGACTGTTTTCATATAGATGCCTCTTTTCGCCAACATTATACAAAGATAATCAGAAAAAAGAGCCTTGAAACATCATTTGCGCATTCCTTCTTTATCGGCAAATCGATATTTTTTTATCGTATGCCATCCTTTGATTTATAATCAAAGAGATATTGAAAGGAAAAACATTATGGATGAATCGTTAAAACCCTTATTCACCCCATGGAAGATCGGCAATTGCGAAATCAAAAACCGCATCGTCATGACATCAATGGGCGGGACTTCGTTATTCGGATGGATGGAAATCAACCATTTTGACGAGGAGGCCGCGAAATTCTTGCTCGAAAGAGCCAAAAACGAGGTCGGGCTCATTCTGCCTGGCATCCAACCGGTCTATAACCCGATGCTTGGACAATGGCTCTACAAAAAGAAAGGGATGTATAAGAAGCTCAAGACCTTTATGGAGGTGATCCACTCCCACGGCGCCAAGATGTTCATACAGCTGACGGCCGGATTCGGGAGGTCCTTCACCATCTCCCCGGCGATGGAAAAGCTCTATACCAACCGTTTCTTGCGCGCCCTCTCGAAGCCGATAATGAACTTCGACAAAATCTGCGCCTCTTCAAGCGCCTCCCCAAACCGTTGGAGCGATAAGGTGCCATCGCGCGAAATGACGATCAAAGAGATCAAGCATTTCGTCGAAGCCTTCGCCAAAACGTCGAAACTGCTCAAAGACGCAGGCGTCGATGGCGTCGAAATCCATGCCGTGCATGAAGGCTATCTCCTCGATCAATTCACATTGAAATACGTCAATAAGAGAACTGACGAATACGGCGGAAGCTTCGAGAATCGTTACCGCTTCCCAGTCGAAATCGTCAAAGCGATAAAGGAAAGATGCGGCGAAGATTTCCCAGTGTCCTTGCGTTATTCGGTCGTTTCGAAGACCAAAGGTTTCAATTCCGGCGCTTTGCCAGGAGAGGATTACGTCGAAGCGGGAAGAGACTTCGAAGAAAGCAAGAAAGCGGCCAAGTACCTCGAAGAAGCCGGCTACGACATGCTCAATTGCGATAACGGAACTTACGACGCCTGGTATTGGGCGCACCCTCCTATATATATGGAGGAGAATTGCAATCTTAAGGACGTTGAAGCCTTGAAGCCTTATGTTTCCGTGCCGCTTGTCGCCGCCGGAAGGCTTGACCCAGTCGTTGCCGCGAAAGCGATAGAAGAAGGAAAACTCGACGCCGCCGGATTCGCAAGGCCCTTCTTAGCCGATCCAGCCTACGCAAAGAAGCTGATGGATGGGAAGGAAAACGAAATCCGCCCCTGCATCTGCTGCCATAATGGCTGCTTCAATATGTGCCATTACAAAGGGACGAGCAACGACCAAAGCCTAAGCGATTCCCTCCATATGGCCCGTTGCGCCGTCAATGCCGAGACGATGCAAACCAAAGTCCATCACATCGTGAAAACGAAGAATCCGAAGAAAGTGGCCATCGTCGGCGGAGGCATCGGAGGAATGGAGGCGGCGCGTGTGCTCGCTCTCCGTGGACACCAGCCGGAAATCTATGAAAAGAGCGATCATCTCGGTGGCGTATTCGTGCCCGCATCTCGCGCTTCCTTCAAAGGGAAGCTCCGCGATTTGCTTGCTTGGTACATTCTCCAAATGAAGGAGCTCAATATCCCCGTCCATCTCAATAGCGAGATAACCGACATCGATTCCCTTATGGCCGATCACGTCGTCATCGCAACCGGATCAAGGCCGCGTTTGGTCAAGGTCAAAGGAGCGGAAAAGGCCATCGAAGCCTGCGATTTCCTTAATGGAAAAGAAGTCGGAGAGACCGTCGCCGTCATCGGCGGGGGCTTAACCGGCTGCGAAATCGCCTATGAGTTATCGCTCGACGGAAAGAAGCCAATCATCGTCGAAATGAAAGACGACTTGGTCAAGCAATCCGGCATCTGCATGGCCAATAGCCAATACCTCCGCGATTATTTCGCCCTTCACCAAACCCCGGTTTACCTCGAATCGGCTCTAGAAGAGATAACGGATGACGGAATCGTCATCAAAAAGAAAGACGGAAGCGAAGAAAAAATCCTTTGCGATTCCGTCGTCACGTCGATTGGCTATATCCCATCCCCGCTCGCCGAAAAAGGCAAAAACGTCTCTCTTGTCGGCGATTGCATGGGCATCGGAAACCTTCGCTCCGTCATCTGGCGCGCATACGAAGTAGCCATGAAAATATAGGAAAAAAAGAAAATGTACGAACCTAAAATGAAATTAACCGCCGAGGAAAAAGACATCCTCGAAGGGAAAAAAGGCGCGACATACGCCAAAATGATGGAAGTCTTGGTGAGATACGGGGACGCTTTCGGGGCCGATTGCCTTAAGCCTCTCACATATAAGAAAGGACATTTCGTCACGAGCTTCGGACTATCGATGCTCAAGCCCGTCTACCCATTGATGGACGATCTTATCAAAGAGGGTTGCAAAGTCGAAGAGGGATTCACGATGGATCCCCGACCGCTAGATTACAAAAACGTCAAAGCGAACCCCCTCGAGAAGCTCGTTTTCTCTTGCTTCATGTATAGCAAGCAAAAGGATTATGAAGAACAACTTAGGAAAATAGGATTGCAAGACAAAGACGGATTCACCTGCACTTGCTATCTTAAGGAAGTCGGAAACACTCCAAAGGAAGGCGATATCATCGCTTGGAGCGAATCAAGCGCCGTCGTCTTCGCAAACTCCGTTTTGGGAGCCCGTTGCAACCGTAATTCCGGCATCTTGGATACATTCGCCGCGATTTTGGAAAGGACGCCGAATTTCGGCTTCATAACCGATGAAGGGAGAAAAGCCTCGTGGAAGGTGATCGTCAAGACTTCGAAGAAACCTGAAGCGCAGATCCTAGGGTCCGCAATCGGCATGAAAGTAATGGCCGACGTTCCTTATGTCGAGGGGCTCGACAAATACCTCGACGATCTTCCTAGCGAAGATACCATCGCTTACTTAAAGGATTTCGGAGCCGCCACGGCGAGCAACGGCGCTGTCGGTCTATATCACATCGACGGCATCACCCCGGAAGCCAAAAAACTCGGTAAATCCCTCATCAAAGAGGACGCCAAGGAATATGTGATAGACGACGCCGAGCTCGAAAGGGTCTATTCGTCTTATCCGATGATGTGGAAGAAATCCGACATGAAGCCGCATAAATGCTTCATCGGCTGCCCACATCTCACCCTTAAGCAGCTTGAGGACTGGACCGATAAGATTCTCGAAGAACTAAAGAAAAATAACCGCAGCAAATTGGCCGTGGAAACGATTCTCACCTCTTCCCCGGCCGTCCTAAAGGAATTCGCGAAGGAGGAGAGATACGAAAAGCTTCTATCCACCGGCGCGAAGCTTAGCTACATCTGCCCTCTCATGTACGCCGATAACCCCTTATGCGCGAATAAGCCGCTTATGACGAATTCCAACAAGTTCCGCACCTATACGAAAGCCCGTTACTTCAAAGACGAAGACGTCTTATCGATTATCACCGGGCAAAAGGAGGTCAAATAAGATGAAAGAATTCCATGGACGCGTTTTGTCCGAAGGGGCTTATAAAGGCGAAGCCGTCGTCACCCACGAAGGCTTCAACACCTTGGCTTCTTGCCAAACGAGCGCACTTCTCGCCACAAGCAAAAAAATAATCGTGAGCGATCAAAACAACAAAGAGCTCTACAAAAAGAACATAACCGGCAAAATTCTTTGCTTGCCGGAAACCATCGGCTCAACGACCGGCGGCATGGTCATCCAGACCGTCGCCGTGAGAGGTTTGGCTCCGAAAGCCTGGCTCTTCTCCCACCACATCGACCCTTTGGCGGCAAGCGGAATAATCCTTAGCAACGTTTGGAACGATTGTGGCCTCATCGCAATCGACGAGCTCGGAGACGAATTCCTCGAAACCGTCAAAAGCGGCGACCAAGTCGAGATAAAGAAAGACGGAACGGTCATCGTCTATTGATTTAGCAGCATGAAACGGCCGATTCGTCGGCCGTTTTTTCTTTTTCTTTCGAATCTTTGCTTTCTTAAAATATTTTTCATAAACAGGCGACAATCAACTTAGTTAGCGATAACTAACAAAACAATCGATTAACGCTGATATTCCTTAAAGATTGAAAGGAAAAAGTTTTCGTTCTAAAATACGCATGTTTCATCGGAGGAAGAAAAATGAAAAAAGTCAAAGTCGTCGCCGATGCCTGCATCGGATGCGGTCTCTGTGTCGGAAGTGCTCCAGAAGTGTTCGCCTTCACGGATGACGGTAAGAGCGAAGTCGTCGGAGAAGTCGCCGACGAAGGAGCGATCAACGATGTGATCGCCTCTTGCCCAGTCGCCGCCATCGAGTGGGAAGACTAATAGCGAAATAAGAAGAAGGCCGCTGAGAAGCGGTCTTTTTCATTTCCTCATTTGTCCCATCTAAGGGGTTTATGGAGAATCTTATAAATCAAGAAAGTCAAAACCAAAACGCACGCATCTTTGAAAAGGTTGAACGGAAGAACGCAGCATAGGCCGTATGACCATCCCAGGTTCTGGACCGACGAATTGGCCATTTGGCATAAAGAAAGCAATTGGCTTTCGTCATAGCCCATGACGGCGATGTAAAAGGGGAGCATGACGTAGATGTTAAGCAATAACGCGACGACGTTTTGAATGATCAAAGAGATGCCAAAACCGGAGAAAACCCCAACGAAATTGCGTTTCTTCTTATACAAAATTGTCGCGCTTAAGACGAAAGAGGAGCTCAAAATGAAATCCGTTAGCTCCCCTACGCCCAAAGTGCTGCTCATCGGAAGCTTAATCAAAGTCTTGATCAAAATGACGACAAGCGCCGTGATGGGGCCATACGCATAACCCGCGATGAAAGCGGGTATCTCATCGAAATGAAGGGATAAAAACGAAGGAAAGAAAGGCAAGGATAGATTGAAGACCGGAACGACGTAAAGGATAGTCGATATGGCGCCGAAGACGGCCGCTCTCGCGATTAAGCGCGAATAATTGAACGATCGTTTCCCCCGCTCTTTGAAATAAGAGAAGAAAAAGGCGACAAGAAGAAGGATGAACATCGCCAAGGAGAGGTATCTTCTGATTCTTTCTTCCATAAAAAAATCCTCCATCTTCAGGAGGCGAAAGAAACATTGGCCTCTTTCATCCGGACTATACCGTTGGCATCGGAATCTCACCGATTCGACTAATTCGTTTGCGGGCTATACCGCCAGTCGACGTATTTCGCGTCACCCTGAAGCACCTCTATTATATGAAGGGGAGGAGAAAAGGCAATCGATATTCTTATCGGCCCTTTTTAAGAGACTCAAAGTAACTTTCCGCAGCGTCTACGTCAACGAATTCGAGAGTTATCTTATTGCCGTCGATCTTGGCGTCGAAGAAGGCTTTCTCTTCTTTCCCGGCCATCGCTCTGACGATCTTTTCCGTCTCTCGTACTGAGAGATTCTCTTCGTGTATCCGTTTAGACAAAGAAATGATGTCCTCTTGGCTAAGAGAAAGCATCGCTCTGGCGTGGCCGAAGCTGAGTTCCCCTAACGAAACTTCCTTGATGATGGGGTCGGGAAGAGAAAGAAGCCGCATGGTATTGGTGACTTGGCTTCTCGATTCATGCGATATTTTAGCCAGGGTTTGCTGGGAATATTTGAATTTCTGCGTCAATGCATTATAGATATACGCCATTTCCAATATATTCGATTCCTTTTGATCGCGCGTATCGGCCAAAAGGATCAATAGCATCTCTTCGTCGCCCATATTCGAGACGATTACAGGGATCGAGGAAAGACCGGCCACTTTAGCGCCGAAATACCTTTTTCTTCCCAATATCAATTCGTAATGCGATCCCTTCTCTCGGACTAGCAAAGGGCTGAACACCCCCTTCTCTCCGATCGATTTGCCCAAAGATTCCAATCTGCTTTTCGGAAAGTGGACGCGTTTGACGTATGAATTATCGTCGATTAGCGACAAAGGCATGTTTTTGCTGGCGAAGGATTGGTATTCCTTTTCCATCTCGGCGATGACGTCGAATTTCGAAAAACGGGATACGAGCTCGGATAAGGAAGCGACGTCTTTCCTCTTAGTTGCCATTCTTGATTATTTCCTTGGCCAATGACATATAGGCAACGGAACCGATCGACGAAGGGCGGAAAGAAAGAACAGAGAGTCCATGCATCGAGGCCTCGGGTATCGATATGTTCCTCGGTATCACCGAATCGAAGGTATTCTCTTTGAATAGGCCTCTCACTTGCCTAGCGATTTCCGTGTCCAAAGAATTTCTCGAGTCATACATCGTGAGCAAAAAGCCTTCGATCTTTAATCCGGGATTGAAGTCATTTTGGATTTTGTTGATCGAGGAAAGGATGGCCGCCACGCCTTCCATCGCGAAAAATTCGCACTGAACGGGGATGATTATCGAATTCGAGGAAGCCATCGCGTTTATGTTTAGTAGCCCCAAAGACGGAGGGCAATCTATTATCGTGAAATCGTATTCCGCCTTTAAGCCAGACAAAGCGTTCTTAAGCAAGCAAAAAGGGCTCGCTATACCCTTGTTTTGGATGGCGATGTCGAGATTCGCCAATTTGAGGTTGCTAGGCAAGATGTCGAGATTTGCTTCTTTCGTCTTTTTGATCGCCAAATCGATGGATATGTCGCCCAAAAGAACATCGTAGACGGTGTGAGGCAAAGACAACACGTCGAGGCCAAGGCCCCTTGACGCGTTACCTTGCGAGTCCAAATCGATAAGCAGCACCGAAAAGCCGTTCTTCGCCAAAGCGCTCGAGAGGTTGATCGCGGTCGTTGTCTTTCCGACCCCGCCTTTTTGGTTTGCGATGGCGATTACTTTATTCATGGGAGATTATGGTAGCACCTATGGAAGCTCCTCTCAAAGAGGCTTCTTCAGCATATCGGCATAAAGACGCGGGAATTTATTGGGCGTTTTCGCGACCTTTTTCAATATTATCAGCGTCCTTCCGCCCATTTTTTCAGGAAGTTCGTATTCCTCGACTTTCTCTAATTTGAAGCCTAGCTTTTTGATGGCGCCTTCGCTCTCCG
Source organism: uncultured Staphylococcaceae bacterium (assembly GCA_964497235.1). Classification (GTDB taxonomy): domain Bacteria; phylum Bacillota_I; class Bacilli_A; order RFN20; family CAG-826; genus UBA4951. The sequence goes on along the minus strand of CAZCCJ010000003.1, from coordinate 65,577 downwards.
AAAGCTCATCTTTCCCATGGTCTCCTTTTAAAGCGAGAAGCCTTCCGCCAACGCGGATGGATTGGGAAACGAGTTCGAGGAGGATCGGCAAGGAGGCGACGGCTCTTGCGGTGACGACGTCAAATCCTTCTTTCTTCGCCAAACTTTCTCCCCTAGCGCAGACGACTTCGACATTGTCGAGTCTCAATTCGTCTTTGACCGACGACAGGAAAAGGCATTTTTTCCGCGTGGCGTCCAATAAAGTCAACCTGGCATTAGGAACGGAAATCGCAAACGGCACGCCGGGGAAACCGGCCCCAGAACCGAAGTCCAATACTTCCTTTCCTTCGATGCTTAGATATTTCAAGGGAATTAAGGAATCGTAGAAATGCTTTATGATGAATTCATTCTCGTCGGTTATAGAGGTGAGGTTGAATTGCTTGTTGCTTTCCAAAACGAGCTCGCGATACCTTTTCAAGGAAGCGATTTTCTCATCATTCAGATCCATGAATCCTTTGACTGACAAACCGAGTTCTTCAAAGTTCATAGCACTCCCCTTTTCTTCAAATTCAACAAAAGTATGGCGATATCGGTAGGATTGACGCCGGAGATCCTCGAAGCTTGGCCAATCGAGGAAGGATGAACCAAAGACAGTTTTTCTCGCGCTTCAAGTCGCAACCCATCCATATTTTTATAATCGAAATCATCGGGCAGCAACAACGCTTCTTTTTTCTTTTCTTCAGCTGCGTCTTTGCTTGCCAAAGCGATGTATCCTTCGTATTTTATGACCGTTTCAAGCGTCAATTCATCTTGCTCGTTCAAATCAAAAGAAGCGAGATCTGGCAGGTATTTTTCGATTTTTTCATATTCGACGAAAGGTCTTTTCAATAGCTCTAACGCCTTATGGCCCATCTCGAGATCGCTATAGCCTAATGACGATAGGTATTCCCCGATTCCGCTTCTTGGCGAGATATTCGTCTTCGAGAGGTATTCTTTCGCCTTCTCGATTCTATCTTTCCTAGACAAGAAGCTTTGATATCTTTCTTCGCTCGCGAGTCCTATCTCATGGCTCTTCGGAGTCAAACGGAAATCGGCGTTGTCGTGCCTTAATAGCAATCGATATTCGGCGCGAGAGGAAAGGAGGCGATACGGCTCTTCGGCGCCTTTGGAAACCAAATCGTCGATCATGACGCCGATATAGGCTTCGTCGCGTCTTAAGGTGAAAGGCGAGGCGTTATCGATATATCTCGAAGCGTTGATGCCGGCCACTAGTCCTAACGCGGCCGCCTCTTCATAGCCGCTTGTGCCGCATATTTGGCCAGCCACATATAGCCCTTTGTATTTTTTCACCCTCATCGTCTCGTCGAATTGGAAGGACGACAATGCGTCGTATTCTATTTGATATGCGTCTTTAAGAAGCTCGGCGTTCTCTAACCCTGGCAAAGTGTGCACGAGCTTGACTTGCATCTCGTGGTCAAATCCGGTGCTGAAGCCTTGAAGATAAATGGAATCCCCATCTTCTGTTTCCGGCTCCAAAAAGAGTTGGTGCCTCTCTTTGTCTTTGAAGCGAAGGATCTTCGATTCGATGGATGGGCAATAACGGGGGCCGCTTGCGGTGATCAAACCATTAGTGACAGCGCTATCGGAAAGATTTTCGAGAACAATTCTCTTTGTTTCGTCGCTCGTATAGATCAAGTAGCAAGGAAGCTGCTTCTCCAAAGGAGTGAATTCCTTCGTCAAGAAAGAGAAGGCAAGCTCGCCATCCATCCCCTCTTCTAATTTGGCCTTTGAAAAATCGATGGTCTCTTTCTTGATGCGAGGCGGGGTGCCGGTTTTGAGTCTGAATAAAGAAATCCCCATTTTCTCTAGCGATTCACTAAGGCCATGGGAAGCCTTTTCTCCATCAGGTCCGCCTAAGAAAGACTCATGCCCTTTTATGATCGAGCTTTCCATATAGGTGCCAGTTGTCAAAATGACGGCCTTCGACCTTATTTCTTCCCCATTAGAGAGCTTAACGCCATAAACTTTCTCATCGTCATATAGCAAATCAACGACCATCGCTTCCTTGACGGTTATTCTCTTCTCTTTCTTTATCTCGTCTTGAACGTGTTTCGGATATCCTTTTTTATCGACTTGCGCACGGAGGCACTGGACGCCTGGGCCTTTCCTGGTGTTTAAGAATTTGATTTGCAAAGGATGATAGTCAGCAAAAAGACCCATCATGCCGCCTAATGCGTCTATTTCCCTTACGACTATCCCTTTAGCGCTTCCGCCGATATGCGGGTTGCATGGGGTATTGGCTATCATCTTCTCGTTTAGGGTAATCAAAAGAACGTTCTTTTTGAGGTGCGCCAACGCGAATGCGCTTTCGACGCCGGCGTGTCCTCCGCCCACCACTATTGCATCAAAATCGAAAAAACCCTGCATTTCTTTATCCAATCGAATCCGACATATCGAGTTTTATCAAGCGATTGAGCTCAATCGCATATTCCATCGGAAGTTCTCTTGAGAAGGGCTCGATGAATCCCATGATGATGGAATTGGTGGCCTCCTCTTCATCAAGCCCCCTCGACATCAAGTAAAAGAGCTGATCCTCGTTGATTTTAGAAACCGTCGCCTCATGCTCGATGAAACTTGAAGCGTTTCTGATTTCGTTTTTCGGATAGGTATCGCTTTTTGATTTCGCATCGACTATCAACGTGTCACACTCGACATGCGCATGGGCGTTTTCGGCGCTTGGCATAACGCGGACAGTCCCCCGATAATTTGCGACGCCGCCGTTTTTGCATATCGACTTGGAGATGATGTTTGAGGAAGTGTTCTTCCCGATGTGGATCATCCTGGCGCCGTTATCTTGGAATTGATTCTTGCCTCCGACGGCAATCGAGATGACCGATCCCCTGGCGCCATCGCCCTTTAGTATGCAAGCGGGATATTTCATATTCCTCATCGAGCCGATGTTCCCATCGACCCATTCCATCAAGCCATTTTCTTCCACAAGCGCACGTTGAGTAACCAAATTGACGATGTTATTCGACCAATTCTGAACGGTCGTATAGCGGCATCTAGCGTCTTTGAGCACTATTATCTCGACGACCGCGGCATGGAGCGATTCCTTGCTATAGATCGGAGCCGTGCACCCCTCGACGTAATTTATCGACGATCCCTCATCGCAGATGATGAGCGATCTTTCGAATTGACCGCTCTTTTCGTTGTTGATTCGGAAATACGATTGAAGCGGCTTCTCTAGATGCACGCCTTTCGGCACGTAAATGAAGGATCCCCCGCTCCAAACGGCGCCATTGAGGGCGGCGAACTTGTTATCCATATAAGGAACGACGGTTCCAAAATATTTTTTGAAAATTTCCGGGAAGAGCTTTAGGCCCATGTCGGTCGACAGGAAAATGACGCCTTTCTCCTCCACTTCTTGGAGCATGTTGTGGTAAACGACCTCCGATTCGTATTGGGTGGTGACGCCGGAAAGGAACTTTTGCTCCGCTTCGGGGATACCGAGTTTCGCGAACGTCTCTTTGACGGCATGCGGCACCTCTTCCCAATTCTGAGACTCATTCTCAGCCACTTTCGTGTAATAGGTGTAGCTCGAAAAATCGAGGAAACTCAAATCTGGCCCATATGAAGGAAGCGGCATCTTCTCGAACGAACGGAGCGCTTTCAAGCGATATTCGAGCATCCAATCCGGTTCACCCTTGATTCTCGATATCTCGCGGACGACCTCTTCATTAAGGCCTTTGCCGGTGCTATAGATGCTCTTTTGCTCGGTTTTGAAATCGTATTCGTATTCCTTATCCAAGAAGGAGACATCTTTGTTATCAGTGCTCATGCTTCTTCTCCTCGAGCAAAAGCTCCTTCATGGCGTCCCAGCCCATGGTTGCGCAGTGTATGCGTGCGGCTTGTTTGCCGGTGTTGACGAAAACGATGGCCTCATCCAAAACCGAATCGTCATATGGCTTTTCGGAAATCATGTTCAAATATTGCTCAATCAAATATAAGCCTTCTTTCTCGTTCATCCCAATCAAGCGATCGCAAAGGATGTCGGTGGAAGCACTAGATATAGTGCAAGCCACTCCTTCCCATTTGGCATCGGCGACTTTGCCGTCTTGATACTTCAAATAGACATCGAACGAATCGATGCAATTGACGCTGTCGGTATGGACATAGACATAAGAAGAAAGATCCTCCGGCTTGCCTTTATGACGGGGCGAGGAATAATGGTCCATGATGATTTCACGCATGATTTGCGGGGTTATTTCAAAAGTAGGCATCTAAAAACTCCTTCCCATGTTTGACGGCATCAGCCAAAGCGTCGATATCTTCTTTGGTGGTGTAAAAATAGAAACTGGCGCGAACGGTGGCGGGCGTTCCCAAGAAATCCGTCAGTATCTTCGCGCAATGCTGACCGCTTCGGCAGGCGATGCCGCGGCTATTTAAGAACGTCGCGGCGTCTTGCGCGAAGACCTCCTTTATATTGAAGGTCACGATTCCGCCTTCGGCATCGGGGTTATAGATGATCGCGTTGTCAGTTTTTAACAATTCTTCCACCGCGTATTTCTTGAGCATTTTTTCATGTTCGTGAATCTCATCCATCCCAATCTTCGATAGATAATCGATAGCGGCACCAAGGCCGAATATGCCTTCGATGTTCTGCGTTCCGGCTTCAAAGCGCAACGGAGGTTCGAGAAATCCCACTTGGCCGCACATATCGAATTTGGCATTCATCCCGCCGCCCGTCATAAACGGGTCCATCATCTTAAGCAAATCATATTTGCCATAGAGACAGCCGATGCCAGTCGGTCCGCACATCTTATGGCCGCTAAAAGCCATGAAGTCGCAATCGAGTTCTTTCATGTCTAGAGGCATATGCGGGACCGTCTGAGCGCCATCCAAAACGAACAAAGCGCCGTAATCATGGCAAATCTTCGCGATTTCCTTGACTGGTGCGACATAAGCCAAGACGTTAGTCACCATCGCAGCGGCGACTATCTTCGTCCTCTTCGTTATCGTCTTCCTAAGATTTTCGATGGTCAATCTGCCTTTTTCATCGAGCGGGATATAATGAATGACCGCTTTCGTCATCTCCGCCACCTTGAACCATGGCAAAACATTTGATGCGTGCTCAGCTTCAGTAAGAAGGATCTCGTCTCCTTCTTTCAGGAATTTAAGACCATATCCGAAGGCGATGAGGTTAAGGGACATCGTCGTTCCGGAAGTGAAGACTATCTCTCTTGGATCGGCGTTGATGAAATTCCCGACCTTTTCGCGAACCTCTTCGATTTTTTTGTCGACGTAATAGCAAAGGTCGTAATCGCCGCGATGGGAATTGGCGGTCAATGAGGTGTAATAAGAGGAAACGGCCGATAAAACCTGATCCGGTTTAAAAGTCGTGGATGCGTTATCAAGCCAAATCAAAGGCTTGCCCTGCATCTTTATTTCATTCCTGAACATCGGAAAATCTTTTCTTATCTCATAGGGATCGAACATCGTCAAACCCCCTTTCGATAGCTTCGTTTATCGTCTCTTTCGTTTTTTCATCTTCGAAAAATCCTTCAATCGGCTTGAGGTACCCTAACGCTATAAGCCTTTTGGCCAAAGGCAAGGAAAGCCCTCGCGATTCCAAATAGAAAAGATGCTGTTCGTTGAGTCTCCCAACGACTGCCGCATGAGAAGCTTGCACGTCGTTATCGTCTATTTTGAGGGCTGGGGAAGCCAAACCATCAGATTTGGGATCGAAAACAATTATTTTGGCCTCTTGCTTGGTGATGGATTCGGAGGCGCCTTTTGCTATCTCGGAAAGACCTGAGAATTTCAAAAAGCTCTCTTCCCTCGCGATGCCGTAATTCGAAACCAATGCGATCGTCCCCTTTGCTTTATGGGTGACGTCGATTTGGTATTCCTTCTTCTCTTTTTTCGAGCTAAGCGAAGCGGTGTGCCATTCGCAAGAGGAGCCTTCGCCTAGCAGTTTTATCGTCACCGAAAGTGAGGTGTTGGAATCGGCAAAATCCGCAAAAGCCCCTACAAATCGGCCACCTTTTTTCACTTCAATTATTATTTTCGAACTTATTTCCTTCGAGAATGAGGCGATATCAAGCAATAAGAAATCGCCTTCCTCGACGACGAAATTCAAGGTTGCGGGAAGATTCTCGATATATTCTTCTTTACGCTTATTTTCCATCGCCAACCGTCACCTTCGTCGCGCATGATCCAATCGAAACGCCAGCGAATTCCATGGATTCCTTTTCTAATGAAACGCCGTGTTCCTTCTTAAGCCAGGCATATCCTTCCTTGTCTATTCTCTCAATGATTTCCGGTCCGCCTTCCAATACGATTCTGCCGTTGACCAAAACGGCCGCCCTGGTGGGGTTGATCATATGGTACAAACGGGCGTAATGGCTTATCACCAAGAAGCCGGTTCCGCGTTCTCTTTCCTTTTCGATGGCCTTGGCGACGACATTCATCGCATCGACGTCTAGACCGCTGTCGATTTCGTCGAGCATCGCTATCTTTGGCATCAATAGCCGCATTTGAAGGATTTCGTTGCGCTTCTTCTCGCCACCGCTGAAGCCTTCGTTGAGATTGCGTTTGCTCATCTCGAAAGGAATCCCGAGTTCATCATACGCCTTCTCGAGCGTCCGATAGAATTCGAAAACGCTCAAAGGCTTTTCTTTCCTGGCGTTGATGGCCGCTTTATAGAAATCGGCGCTGTTTAGGCCGGGGATCTCCGCCGGATATTGCATGGCCAAAAAGAGCCCCGCTTTCGATCTTTCATCGACGCTCATCGACAAAACGTCTTTGCCATCGAAGGTTATCTTTCCTTCCGTCACCGTGAAGTTAGGATTCCCCATGATGGCGGCCAATAGCGTCGATTTGCCATGGCCGTTTGGACCTAGCAAAGCAAGCATCTCCCCTTCGTTAATCGCGAGGTTGACGCCCTTGAGTATCGGCGTTCCTTTGGCTTCGACGTGCAGGTTTTCAATGATTAAAGCGGACATAAAACTCTCCAAAGCGCATTAATTCTAGTCTAGAGGCCACTTCTTATCAATCAAGATGATAAGGGAAATGACGTCAATCCATTTTCCGTTCGTCTTAGACGAAAGTGAAAAAATTATCCGCGATTGCCTCGATTTCCGCTAAGAATGTTGCGATGGCCGAAATTTCTTTCTTGCACCCATTCTCTATAGAGAATAGACTAATGAGGCATTGTTAGTGCAAGGAGGAACGAGTCCACACTTATGAAGAAAGTGAAAAAATGTGCTCTCGGGCTTGTAGCGATTGCCGCTTCCCTCGCCGCCTTATCCGCTTGCGATAGGGTCACGGAAAGCGATACTGGGGTCATCATGACCTTCACAGACGCCGCTGGCGTTCGCACCAGTTACACCGCCCAGGATTTGCTAAGCAACTACCAAAGTGCAGGTAGCTCTCTTAGCTCCCAATTCGACAAGATCTTCGAGGTTCTTGTCAGACATTATTACGACGTTTACGAAAACACCCACGCCGGTGATGGCGGTGCCAAGATGAAGAGTTTGCGCGCCACCGCTTCAAGCGATGTTTTAAGCATCAAATCGACAGCGGAAAGCAACGCCAACAGCAACGGCACAACCTACGACGAGGAACTTGAGAAGCTTTTCGACAGCGAAGGCGTCGATAACGTCGACGAACTTTTCGAAAAGAAGCTCTATGAAGCCGAAAAGAAAGACTTCAACGAGCAAATGACGCAGAACTTCGGAACCGGGAACAATAACATCAACGGCTATGAGGCCATGAGAGATGGCCAATACGTTGAAAATGGCGAAACGAAGAAATCCTTCCCGGAAAGCGAAGACTGGGGAAGAGGCAACGAAGGATGGCTAAAGAGCCAAATGCCGTACCACATCCGCCATATCTTGGTCAAATTGGCCAGCGCGTCCGACAAATCCTACACACAAGATAAAATCGGCGACAACACCGGAGTCGGCGAATATGGCGAAGCGACCAAAGTCGCAAACATCGTCATGGAGCTCGCCGGAGCGAAAATCGGAGATGACGGCAAACTCGAAAGCGACAATACGCGCCGCGAATTCGGAAAGATCGCTCTCGATTACAGCGACGATTCGTCCAACACTTCTTATGGCGAATACGGAATAATGAACAAGCACACAGTCGGCAGCGACAGCGCTCTCGTTCATGAATTCCAACTCGGCACCTACGCGTTCGAGACCTTATATAGCAAACGCGAAAGCAGCAAAGCCGACGCCTATCGTTTGACACCGGGCTTAAAGCAAGATGCGACTAGCGCTTCCGAGGTTGATGATAACCAAGTCATCACGACGGCAAACGGCGAGAAGAGCGTCAACGACTTCTTCAAAGACGAAGGCATCGGACAAATCCCGATGGGTGCCGCACTCGCGCTTAAAGACACCGCCAAAACGACTTTAGACGACAACAACGTCCCAGTTTGGAGCGACTCACAAGAGACTTTCTATCCTCGTAACGTCGTCTATAACAAATACTTCAATAAGCACAACGTCTGCGTGATCACGCCTAACGTCATTCCGACCAACGCCACGCCGGCGAAAGGCTATATTGATGCGATTCCAGCGACTTCTAGCGATTTCCGCTATACGTGGTTAGATAGCGCTTCGCAAGAAGCTTCCAAGAAGGCTTTGACCTCCTTAAACAGCCTTTATAACGTTGCTGGTGGGTATATCGACAACGTCTCCGGAACTGATACGGAGAAATCGCTTTCTACTGGCGTCTATAGCTCTCAACTCGGCAATTTGCCTGGTTTTAGCATCGACACGACCGATATCGTCGAAAATATCAATCCGACCGAAAGCGACGCCAATGCCCATAATGTCTTGACCGACACCGAAGGGAACGTCGTCTTAGCGGTCCGCGCCGGTTCCGGAAGCAGCTATCAAGGCATCCACTTCATCACCGTGGCCAGGAGCGCTTTGAGCGAATATGGCTATAAGAAAGACGGCAACAAATACGTCGACTACACCAAAGACGAAGTCATGAACTCCGATGGAACGTATAAAGTCAACAGCGCTTCCTTAAGCGACTACTACACCGATTATGTTCCTTCATCGGCTACAGACGACAAGAATTCGAAATATCCTTCTTATATGGTCGGCGACAAAAAGACCGATATGACGACCTACGTCAACTACAACAAAAACACCCAGAGCGAATACGCCGATCGCCGTGGCAAGATCGAAAGCGCAATCACAAGTTGGTTGAGTGATCTCAACACCTATGAATTCCAACGCTTATTCGAAAATGGTTCCATCACCTTTGCCGACAAGAGCCTTGAAAGCAACGTGAAGAACTATAGCAAAACGAAGCGTGATGCCACGCAAAACGACCTTTGGGAAACCTGGGAAAACAATTGGAAAGAATACGCCGAACAAATCTCTGCCCAAGACGAAGCCAGAGATTATGAGGCCGGAACGATCAAAGGCACTCTCTTAACCGAGTTATGCGCCGTTGCTTATGGCAATGCCAATAGCACCGTTTCCGCCTATAGTTCCTTATTCGATGTTGGAGGTGCTTGCTACTATGCAAAGAAATAAGATTAAAAACATCCTTGTATTGGTCCTTTCCACTAGCGCAATGCTTTTGGCGGGATGCGACAAAGTCGAGGCCAAACTTCCAACGAACAATTCGATTCTTAACATCACCGACTCGAGCGGAAACGCCGTCGATGTCTATAACAACACCGAAAAAGAGATCTACGACGCTTTGATCTCAAGCGGCGACACGAATAGCGAGAAGGTCCTTAACAACATTCTTTATATCTATTCACAAAGCATCTATGGCCCATTCTTCGGCGATGACGGCCTTAGAGCGGTCGCCAGAAGTGGCGACAATGCAAAAATCGACGCCTTCATCGATAAATATTCCGTCTATCAAGTGACGAAAAAAGACGATGGATCAATCGATTACGAGGCCTCACGCGTACGCGTAAATACCTTATACGAAGAGTTCCTTTATCGTATCAACGAATCCTTCTATGGCTACGTCAAAGACAGCTCTTATCAAGACAGGAATGAGTTCTTCGAGGAGAAATTCTACAAAGCCCAAGTCAAGAACTACTACAAGCTTGGCGACGACTATAACGACTTCGGCGTATTAATCGATGGTTCCAAACGCTTGGACGAGGATGATATCAACCAACAAGAATTGTTGCTTGCTGAATACTTCAACGACATCTTCGCGACTTACGAGAATTATATCGAAATCAATCTCTTGCCGGACATCTACCGCAAGGAGCTCACCGCTCAATATCTGATGGACGAGAACTATTCGAGCACCATCAGAAACGTGGCGGCGAGAAAAGTCGATTACATCACTCTTCCTGCCGATTCGAATAACAACGTCTACCGTTTAATCGAAGCCTACGACACCGAAGTCATCAAAAAAGGCCTGGATAACGAATATGATTTGACCTTCCTTGATAGACTCTACAAAGGTGCAGAAGCATTCAACGGCGAAGAAGAAGAAATGGCGGAAAAAATCTATAAAGCGGCGAACTGGACCAAGTTATCGTTAACCGTCGGCAACGACGTCTATGAATACCTCAAGGAATCGCAATTCGGCGACATCTGCGAGAAATACAAAGTCATCGCCGATGCCTCCAACCGTTACGATCCAAACTTCGAAACGCAATGGAATAGCTTTACTTCCAGCGGCACCTATGCCAAGGAAACGGGGTTCATGATCCAAAGCCGCGAGCTCGTCGCGAAGAACAACACCACCAATGGCTGGTTCACGCCTGGCGGATTGAGCTCTTTGCCTGAAAGCTTGCGCAACCGCATCTTCAAAACCCAAGTCGCCAACCAAGTCGTTTCCAACGTTACGACGTATAAAAACGCCTATGTCGAGAAACCTAACGCTAATGGCAACTACTACCTCATCCCGAAAGATCCTCTAACCAGCGATCCTCATAAATACATCGTCAAGGATGGTTCCAACTACACCATCGTCCAAGTCAAAGAAGCTGTTAAGAGCAGCGCCTTCAATTCCGATAATGACGACTATTACGGAGCTGAAAAGGCCTATCGCGTCGCTAGAAAGATCGCTTATAGCCTAGCTTCAAGCGACACCTGGGTTAAAGCGGCCAAGAACTATTACGTCGAAAAGATGGCCATCATCTATCATGACGAATACGTTCTAGACTACTTCAAAACGACCTTCCCTGATCTCTTCGATTAAGGAAGACATATAAGCCAGCCGAAAGGTTGGCTTTTTCTTTTTGCTACAAACGAAAGAAAAGGACTAGACTATATTCGAAAAGAGGAAAGAGACATGAAAGACGTTTTCTGCAAAATCATCGATGGCGAGATACCTGGCACAAAAGTCTATGAAGACGATGAAGTCCTTGCGATCTTGGACATTTCGCAAACAACGAAAGGCCATACCTTAGTCATGCCAAAGAAGCATTATCCGGATTTCCTAAGCACGCCGAAAGAAACGATGCATAAAGTAATCGACGTCGCTCAAAGAATCGGCCAAGCCGAAATAGCGGTTTTAGGAGCCAAAGGCGTCAATATACTGACAAACGTCGGCGAATGCGCCGGCCAAAGCGTTCCGCATTTCCACGTTCACGTCATTCCCCGCTATATCGGCGGCGAAGGTGGCTTCCAAATCACGATGACAGCACAAAACACCGAAAACATGAACCTTCCGATGTTAGCGGATTCGATCAAAAAAGAATTAGGGAAATAACCTATTTCTTCTTATATTTAGGCGAATATAAGCAAGTGTCGTTCAATGCGAACACCTTCGGAGACATCTCCCCTGGGGCGACGTTTTCAAGAGTCTTATCTATCAAAGCCATTTTGGCGTCGAAATCGTCGATCATCGATAAAGCATACGCTTCAAGCGTCATCGGATAAACCGGCGAGCCATATTCAGGGCAGCCATGATGCGAAAGCACCATATGTTCGAGGAGCATCGGAATCTCGCTTTCTTCGTCATCCTCATTCATCATTCCAAGCTCTTTGGCGGCCATTCTTATTTCCGCTTGCATAATCGAAATATGACCGAGCAATTTTCCTTCGACCGTATAAGTCGTGGCGACCGGGCCGCTCATTTCAATCGTTTTGCCGATATCATGGAGCAAGGTTCCGGCAATTAAGATATCGCGGTCGAGATTAGGATATAGTTGGCACATCGCGTTGGCGGCATCGGCCATCGAAATGCTATGGAAAAGCAAGCCATGCAAGAAATTATGGTGATTTCTTGTGGCGGCTGGATAATCGATGTATCTCTTATGGAACTTGTCGATCAGATATTTGGTTATCTTCGAAATATCCGGGTTTTTTATCGATGAAACGTATTCATCGAGCTTCTTCGATAGCGATTCGATGGACACCGGCGCTTCAGGGACGAAGCGCGAGACATCCATATAAGCGCGGTCAACTTTCTCCCCGGAGATGATCTTCACCTGAAGGGCGCCGTTATAAGCGAGGACTTCGCCTTGGATCGAAACGATGTTGCCTGGTGAGAATATCGAATAATCTTCTTCATATACATCCCATTTCTTGGCCGCGATCTCACCCGTCTTATCTTGCAAAGTGATGTTGAGGTAGTTCTTTCCCCTTGTATTCACGCACTTATTGCATGAGGAAACCAGGTATTGCGAGAAAACCTGATTGCCATCCATCAAATCCTTAATTAAATCCATCTTCATATTCCTCCATTGCTTTTTCTATCGCCGAATTCGTGTATCCTTTTTTGCTTAGCGCCGTCCTCATCCTGATATAAAGATCTCGTCCATTATACTTCCTTTTGTATAATCGATGATATTTCAAGACGTCCTTAGCGATCATCTCTTTCTCTTCTTTGAGCTTTATGACTCTTAGTTTCGGGAGCGCCATTTCTATCTCAAAAATCGAAAAACCCCTGCGAATCAAGGCCATTTTCGTTTTTTGTTTCTTGGCTTCTAGGGGCAATGAAGCGTATTTCTTCTCGTATAGTGGTATAAGCGAAACGGCACTCACGCGCGTTAATCCATCCGTTTTGAGTTTATCTATTATCCTTTGGTCGACATGTTTCAGAACGGACAATTCATTCTTTATCCTTTCTTCCCCATAGCCCCTTTTTAGTTTCTCTTCGAAATATTCTTTGGCGTATTCGGAATCGTCGATTAAGCCTTCTCTAACCAGTCTATCGAATACCTTAAGATAGTTCTTCTCGTCTTTCTTATATAGCTTCCCTTTGATTTCATAAGACGAATAAGCGCCTTTAACGGCTATGCGTTTGGCATATTGATATAGGGAATCAAGCTCGCTTTCTTTTATAAGGGAATAGTACTCTCTCCCCTCTATCTCCTTCCCTTGATAAAGATAGTGGCTTGTGTAAACGTCTTTCGAGATCGTGATGGCGCCATTAGCGAAAGAAAGCCTTATCTTCCCGTTCTTCAAAGGCTCGATTTTTTCGATCTTCTTACCAGTTTTTACGTATGGCACGACGATACACCTCCATGATGCTTTGATAGAATCTTTCCAAACTATAGGGCCCCAAGCCTTCTTCCGCTTTCTTAATCACGGAAAGCCTCTTTTCCTGCGATAGATCCATGATCATCTGCACTTTCGAAGAGAAATCGTTCTCATCGATGAAGAAGAAACCGTTCTCCATGTCTTTGATCGTGCCAAGCAATGAATCGTCGTATCTGGCAAGCAATGGAACATCGGCCGCCATAGCTTCCATGAATGTGAGTCCCTGAGTTTCCGTTATCGAAGCGGATACGAACAAATCGCCAAGATGGTAATAAAGAGGTACGTTCGAAGGCGGAACGGGCCCTAAGAAACGAACGTTCTCTTCAATCGAGAGTTCCTTGGCGAGTCCTTTGAGCTCATCTAGCGCTGGTCCTCCCCCCACAATAACAAATAGGGTCTTTTTCTTGGGTTTGGTCCGCAAAAAATTCGCATATCCCCTTAAACACACATCGATGCTCTTTTCCTTCGCCACGCGGCCGAGCGACAAAATGACGTAAGCATCGTTTGGTATATCGAAATCCTTTTTGATTTTATCTAGTTTGGCCGCATCGACGTTCTTCGTCGAGAAAGCGGCGAAATCGATGCCGGTCGGTATCACGTTTATATAGGCATCGACGCCGATCGATCGCATATATTCCTTCGTTTTGATGCTTGGCGTGATGAATTCGTCGATGCGATTCGCCGTATAACGGACATAACCGCGGATTATTCCTCTGGCCGCCCTATCGAAATGGCCATGCGTCACGTAATAAGTGTAATCCTCTAAATCGCTATGGAACGTGTATGCGGTCGGCATTTTCATCTTGCTGGCCAAGATGCTGCCAAATTGGCCAACGCCCCAATCGGCTTGGATATGGAAGATGTCGGGTTTAAAGTCCTCGATTATCTTGGCCGCGCCTTTGTTGTAGATATAAGCCAGGCGATAATTGTATAGCCACTTAAGCTCGATGCCAGGAATGCGAATGACGCCATCCTTTATCGATAATTCATTCCCATAGATGTTGGTTGTGACGACCAAAACCTCTTCCCCATGCTCTTTTAGGGTCCTCGCCAAATTCGCGCAAGAGGTGGCGACGCCGTTTATTTCCGGGATATATGTATCAGTGAATATGACGACTTTCATGCCTTACCCCCTAATCAAGAACGCTCGGCGAATTCTTCGCCTTGCTTTTCTTCTTTCCGATTTCGCCTTTCTTCGAGAAATGGAAGCCAACGTAATCGTCGCCAGTGAGAAGCCCCCAGTTTTTGCTATCTTGCGTCAAACGTCTTCTGATGGTTTTTCTCGATAATTGCTTGGTCTCATACAAAGTGTCAAAATTCATCTTCGTCGTATCGAAATTCGCAAGCTGCAAATCGATGAAGGTTTGCCTTGAAGCGTATTTGATGGCTTCGTGTGGCTTTGAATGATATAAGGAAGCGACTATCCCCGAAACGATAAGAAGCAAATAGAAAGTAGCGAAACGCCACAAGATCTGCGACGTCATCATATTCGCCGAAGCGGTTCTTACCATCTTGAGCCCACTAGAAGTCACGGAATACGTCTCGACGAAGAAATCATTGAACATAGCGGCGTATAAAAGCTCAGAGATACCGGCGGCGCCAGGAATCGGAACGAGCCCAGCGACCATCTGATGGAAAGCGCTACGGAAGCAAGCGTCGGTCAATCTCATGAAAGAGAAACCTTCTTCCGCCCCATAGGCGTTTAAGGCCATGCCGGCGAAATAAGGAACGGAGAAGCGAAGGAAAAGAACGATCATGAAAATGACGAACACCAAAATGGTGACAGGTATATTGGCCTGAAGTCGCTTGAGCTCAACTTTGAAATTCTCAACCTGCACGCGAAGGTTTTCCCTGGTTTTATCGGGATCCTTCAAGATATGGATCTTGCCTAAGAAACCGACGATGTAATGCATTATGAAGTTATGGAAACGATGTGAATAGGACATCAATAAGAGAAGAAGGATAATCGCGACGTTGAAGGCGAATCCGATGATGATAAGAGGCAACATCGGGATCTCGCCATTCCATCCGAAAAGCGAAAAGTTCGGGATCTGGAAGGAGGTTATAGACATGATCGTGTCCCATTCGAACGTCAAAGCGAGCACGTCGAACACGATAAGGGCTATCTGATAGATTATGAACCACATGACCAAAATGCTTGCGGCATTGGAAACCTCGACGCCCTGCTTCTTAAGGGTGTACACTTGCATGAATTGACCACCGCTTGAACCTGGGGTGACGTTGTTATAAAAACCGCCGATCAAGGAATTCGCCAAGCCTTGATGGAGGTAATAGTGCCTTGTGTAGAGACGGCAAAAGACTTGAATCGCCAAGCCATCGAAGACATAGGAAACGAAATAAACCGCCGTCATGATGAGCAAATATATCGGATCGCTGCTAAGCACGGCCGAATAAACGGTGTTGAAGCCCAATGCGATATCGCCTTCGCCTGCGCCATAGAAAGAGAAAAGCAAAGAACCAATCGTGAAAATCAAAACCACGATGAACATGATCAAAGACGAATGGCTCTTCTTCTTTTCTTCTTTGAAAGGCTGATTTTCTTTGGTTTGGTTCTTCTTCTTTGCCATTGCTAAAAAATAGACATGGTCTATTTTAGCAAATTATGTAACTTAGTGGCGACTATTCTTTGGTTCCTACGATGGCTATCGAAAGCAGGGTGTATGGGCAATGATAACGGAAAGGGAACTGATAGCTCTCGCCAAGACCATTTGAGATTATGAGCCGCTTCCCATCCTCCAAGAAATTACCTTGCTCGTATTTGGTCCAGGGCGCAGACAAAAGAGGGTAGCCGAAGAGATTCACTTGCCCGGCGTGAGTGTGGCCGGATAAAGTGAGATCGAATCCCTTTTTCTTGGCGGCTTCGAAGTAGGATGGGCGATGGGACAGCAAGAGATTGAAATCGGATTGATTTAGTTTCATTCCTTTGGCTTGCTCGTATATATTGCTTCCAACCTCCAAACCGGTTTCGCTTTTATCGCCAAGACCTGGGTCACGAAATCCAAAAAGCCTCAGCAAAACACCATTAGATTCATCCAATGTCATTCCATTTTGCAAATCGGAGTGCATTTTCACTCCATGTTTGGCGTAGATTTGATAGGCTTGATCAGTGAT
The DNA here is from genome assembly GCA_964497235.1 of uncultured Staphylococcaceae bacterium. Lineage (GTDB taxonomy): Bacteria > Bacillota_I > Bacilli_A > RFN20 > CAG-826 > UBA4951. The sequence continues at coordinate 48,967 of CAZCCJ010000003.1, read as the reverse complement.
CTCGCTCGGTGCGTCTTCCTCGTGGTTTCCGCTGACGAAATAAATGGGGTAATCCTCTTGCTCCATCCAACCAACGAAATCATCCAATTCTTTGAGGTGCCCATCGGTCGAATGGCTATCGACCATATCGCCCGTCATCATCACGGAATTCGGATTCTCCGCTTTGATGGCTTCTTTCAAAGTCTCGTTTCGATAGCTTAATCCATGGTTATGATAATCGCTAAGCGAGACAAGTTTATAGACATGGCCTTTGGAGAACTTATCAGTCTCGATCGTGTATCTGACGGTCAATAAGTCGACTTCCCTCCCGACATAGCAAAAAACCAAAACGCCGGCGAGCAAAACGACCGCTACAGAAAAGATTCTAAGGAAACTCTTGAAGGCCCTCATCGCAAGGTTATTTATCTTCGCCTTCGTATAGGAAATAGCGTTTGTCCGCTTTGATGACTTTGACTTCTTTGACTTCTGGGTTCAAAAGGATTTTCTTGCCTTTTCTTTCGTATTTATTTCCATCGACTTCGATTTCAAAGGAAGCATCGGTCACTTCGCCTGTGGCGTAATAAGCTTTCTGATCTTTCGAATTGATGACGACGGAATGCTCTGGAACGACGTCGTCTCCTAAATAGGAAAGATAGTTGCCATCAAGCGTTCCATAAACCCTATCGCCGGCAAAAAGGGAATTGTCGCCATATGCGTAATAATCGAATTCCGCGTGATTAGAACGGAAAGTCGCATTGATCTTGTCCTCTAGCACGTTGCTATCGAAAGCCGCTTTCGCGTTCTTGAAGAACTTCTTGAATGAGGATTCCTTTTTCGGTTCTTCCTTTTTCTCTTCGGCCTTTTTCTCTTCGGCTTCGACTTCGACCACTTTATTTTCTTCTGCCATTTTCTTTACCTCTTTCGCTGCTAGTATAGACCAGTTTGCGGAAGTTTAAAGTGGGTTCTTACATTAGTAAGAAATCCAAATCCTCTTCCGTGAGAGCACTTAAGAAAGAAGAGGAGGAATGAACGAGCGAGTCATAGAGTTCTTTCTTGGAATCCTGAAGTTCCAACACCTTCTCCTCGATCGATTTGCGGCAATATAGCTTATAGACCGTGACAGGATTCTTTTGCCCGATGCGGTAAGCTCGGTCGGTGGCTTGCTCCTCGCTTGCGAGATTCCACCAAGGATCTAGGTGAATGACGATATCGGCGGCTTGGAGATTTAATCCCGTGCCTCCTGCTTTAAGGGAGATAAGCATGACTGCGCTCTTATCATCGGAATTGAATTTCGAAACGATTTCCGTTCTCTTTTTCCCCGACACGTCCCCGCTTATCATCAAGGAATCGATTCCGACCTCAAGCAAAAGCGACTTAAAGTGTTCCAATACCTTGACGAAGGAGCTGAAGACCAAAACCTTATGCCCATTCGATATCGCGTTATGTACCAAGCCGATGGCATGAGATAGCTTGGCATTCACCGATTGGAAGCCCTCGAAGAAAGCGAACGGATCGACGCATATTTCGCGAAGCTTCGTCAAAATCGGAAGCATCGAGAACTTCTTCGAATTCGCATCGCGCTCATTTTGAATTTGCTTTTTCTTCTTCTTGGCTTCTTGAAGAACCGCTTTATAGAAGGTCTCGCTTTCCGTATCCATTGGGATAGACACTCTTTCCACCGTCTTTGGAGGGAGTTCCTTCAAGACCTCATTCTTCGTTCTTCTTAGCAAAAACGGCTGAATGCGTTTGGACAAAAGTCGACGGGCCTCTTCTTGGTTGCCAGCCATCACGTAAGTGGTTTTGAAAATCGGCAAAGTCCTTAAGTATCCTGGCATCAAAAAATCGAAAATAGCCCACAAATCGCTCATGGAATTCTCTATCGGAGTGCCAGTTAACGCCAGATGGAAGGATCCTTTAAGCCGCTTGATGGCCTTCGATTTAAGCGCCGCCGCGTTCTTTATCGTCTGCGCTTCGTCGCATATTATCGATTCGAATTCGATATGCTCGTAATGCTCGGAATCGTTGCGAAGCGAATCGTAGGAGATGACGAAAACGTCCGCTTCACCTTTCTTCATTTTCCCTAGCGATTCCATCCTCTCTTCTTTCGAGCCGTCTATGACCTCCACTCGAAGGGACGATGCGAAGCGATTCGCCTCTTCCTTCCAAGAATAAAGGACGCTCTTGGGGGCGATGATCAATGATGGTTTGTCTTTCTTCGACAAAGTCAAAAAGGCAATGGTTTCCAAAGTCTTCCCAAGGCCCATGTCATCCGCCAAAATGCCGCCCATCTTGTTCTTATAAAGGGTGTATAGCCACTTGACGGCATATATCTGATAGGGGCGTAGGGTCTTTTCCAAAGTTTCGTCCAATGATATCGGTTTATCGGCGAAAGAAAGGATGTCATCGATGAAATTCTTGACGAATGAACCATAATCGACGTTGAGACTCCCTTCTTGGCTCTTGATGTTAAACGCCTCATATAGAGGTATATCGTCGTTTATCAGGCGGTTATCTAGTTTCAGGCTTTTGGCGAGCTCCGATAACTCAGCCAATTTGGGATCATCGAGGATAATCGCCTTGTCGCGGAGCAATATGAATTTCTTTTTGGCTTTATAGGCTTCTAGAATCCTATTCAGTTCAAGTTCACTGAATTCTTTGCTCCTCACCTTCAAAGAGAGCCAATCGACGTTCCTTTCCAAATGGATGTCGATGCTCCCGACTCGCGAAACCTTCGTCTTTCCTAGTCTTTCTCCAAGGAAGACCTTCGCCACTTTCTTCAAAGGCGAAAGGTCCTCTTTCAAGAAACGAAGGATGTCCCCTTCGTCTTTCATCGTTCCATTCGTCGGAGCGTTAAGCGACATCATTTCTTTGCTATAACGAGAAAGCTTCGTCGCATAATAGGCGTTGTCTTTGAGCTCATTCTCCCCTTTCGCCTCGCCGAAGACGAGATAATCGGTTCTGAAGGAAAGCTCCCCTTTGTCGTTGACGTCGATATAAAGCTGGATCTTGAAACTATTCGAATCCTCCTTCATCTCGGCGTCGGCAACATAAGGAACAAGCAGATCGCCGAGCATTTTGGGCGAAGCGTCGGGGTTCGACAAGAAATAAGCGTATACTTTGCCGATTTTGGCGTTTTGGAAGACGAATCTTTCAAGGACGCCGACATTGTCGTTAAAGACGATGAAATTCGTTCCTTCGGCATAGAAAAGCATCCTTTCGATCGCCTTCGGAGTCGGGAACAAAGAAACCGAGCCGTCTTCGCTTAAGGAAACGGTTGCTTTTTGGACGTCATTGGAAACGTAGTATTCCTTCCCCTGGAAAGTTACGCTTTCGCCGGCGATTAGCGATAAGAAACGGGCGAATGAGGATATGGACATCCCTATTTCGTTCGAGCGATATCCGTCGTATCCGTATTTGCTCATTGACGCAAAATAGGCATTCGATAGGAAGAGCATGGCTTTTCTGGATATATCATCGAAGGATTCGGGGGACATCGTCATCTTCTTGCCGTTAAACGAATACGTCTCAAGGTTTGAATAAGAGCCGAAAAATGAATTCAAGCTTCTGGGGGAAAATAACTTCTTATCCCCCATCATGACGTCAAAGGAAACGATCGGATTATAGTCGTCGGAAACGTGGTACTTCAAAGAGAGCTTCTCCGTCGGAACAAAAAGAGAATCGTCTTCTTTTTCGGAGGAATTCGTGAACATAAAATCCAAAAATCCCTGACGAATCACCTTTCTTTCTTCTTTTTCTTTCTCGTCTAATCCGAGCAAAGACGAGAATGACGTGTGTATCTTCGAATAGAATCTTTCTATATTCCCCTCGCCCTTCTCGCTAAGTTCCTTATCCAAATGCACTGCGAATGCGAAGAGCGCTTTTTCCTCTAACGAAATAAACGAATATTCATCTTCCCGACGCTCGGTATAAGAGAAAGCTTTCCCAGATATGTCGATGGCGATTGCAAAATACGGCCTATCGGATCTTAAGGGATTCAGGGAATCATAGGCCTCGTAGCAAAGGAGTTCCTTTTCCTTAAGAAAGGAGATGGCGACGTGATATTTCCCCTTCCTTATCTCATCGTATATGGCTTTCGTCGTTTTGTTCTCTTTGAGATAAGTATCCGCTTGGAGAAGCTTTTCCTTCAAATGGCTATAAAGAAACATCTTGATCTCCTTTATAGACGATATAGTCCCTATCCCCCTCATCCATGAGCCTTTCCTTCAAAAGCAAAGACACGCCGGGAATAACGGACGAATAACATCGGAAAGTCGATTCGTTATTTGGATCGTTTATGACGCCTAAAGCCGATTTGTCGCCATTAAGGGAAAGAATAAGGAGAGAGGCGATCAGATTCTCGGCTTCTTTCGCGGTGTGTTTTTTCTTCATCACCAAAGAATGAGCAAGCGCGAGCGCGTATTGTTTTTTCTCTTCATCGAGTTTATCCCAAAGGCGATAGATGAGCTCCATCGGCAATGAATTTTTGTTGAATTCTCCAAACTCCGGATAGGCCATGAAGGAGACAAACGGGAAGATCGGCACGTATTTCACGAAGGAATTGGAAGAATACACCTTTATCGCCTCTTCTTTCGAGAAATGTCTGAAAACGAAATAGGCGTCTTCCGAATAATCTTCCGAACGAAGGAGCATCTTCTCCAAAAAAGAAAGGCATTCCTCTTTCTTCCCCATCGACAAAAACTTTTCCAAGGCGTTATAGAATGCCGCTCCCCTTTTGCCGTTTCTAACGAAATATTCGAGCGTTTTCTCAAGCAACAGAGGATTAGAGAGAACATTATCCATCATGATGAATTCGTTAAAGGAATCGGAAGGGAGCAAAGATGGTTTCTTATCAAGCAAAACGACGATGAATCGCTCATTTCTATTAAGCAAAAACTGCGGAATCTGACGATTCATCGCTCCAAGCAAAGACAAGGCCTTCGCTTCATCTTTTTCATATTCCGAAAGAAAATAATCAGTCGCATCGAGATACAGCAAAGCCGATTCAAGAAAATGGGCGAAAAGCATGTTTCTCGTCAAAACATCTTTCTTGATGGCCTCAGTAATGGCCATTGGCACGAACGCTTTAGAATCTATCCCAGCCAAAGGAAGCATGTCATCGAGTTGCCTCGAAGCGGTTATGGTCTCGTAATAGCGGTTGCTATTTAACGCCATGGTTTTGATCAAACGAATATAGCAATCGACGAAGAATTCTTTTTTCTTCTCGAAAACGCCGAATCTAAGCAAGGAATCCAATTGCCTTATCAAAAGAGACAACGAGACGCGCGATGGCGAGACCTCGTAATTCCTTAATGACGAAATGAAGAGATCAGGCGTCAATGCGCCACTAAACGAAGACGCCGATAGCCTGTCTTTCTCTAGGGCGAACAAAACGGCGACGATGTGCTTGCAATCGTCGTAATATGGGCAAGAGCAATAGGAAGACGCGAGTTCCATCGCGTTCGTTTTCTTAAATGTGAGCGTCACTTCATACGTCTTGGATCCGGACCCTTCGACTTTGGCCGATACGATATTTCCATCCCTTGTGAAAGAAAGGACCTTCCCTTGCTTGTAATACTCCTCGCCGCGACTGACGATTATTTTGGAGAACATTGCGAGATTGTCTAAAAAAGATGTCATATCTGGTTATGATAGCATGACGAAAAGACAATTTTAATTGCGGCTTATAAAACGAAGCCTTCTTTTTGATAAACGACTTCCCCGCCGACTATCGTCATATAGACGTTGAAGTCATCGTCGATTATCGCGAAATCGGCGCGTTTGCCGACTTCTATGCTTCCGACTTCGTTATCGATGCCAAGATTCTTGGCCGGATTCAAAGACACGAGATTTATAAGATCTAAGAGGGAGTAGCCGTCCGCTAGCGGCTTGACGTTTCTAAGCGCTTTATTGAGTGACAATATCGATCCGGCGATCGTGTCGTTCATAAGTCTTGCCACGCCGTCGAATATTTTGACTTTCTGACCGCCCAGTTCATAGAATCCAGGGGCTAAGAACTTCCCTTCGGTGCTATCGCTGATAAGGATGATGTCCTCTTTCCTCTTATTCTTGAAAACGAAATGAACGGCATCGGGGCATGAATGAATCAAATCGGCGATGAGTTCCGTATGCACGCCATCCGTCATAAGCGCCTCGCCGACGATTCCGACTTCGCGATGGGCGAACCCCCTTTGGGCGTTATAGAGATGAGTGACGCATTTCAAGCCTTTCGAAAAAGCCTCTTTTGCGACTTCCCCTTTGGCATCGCTATGTCCTAAGGAACAAGTGATTCCGTTATCGACGCAATATTTGAGCAGTTCTTCGCCGCCTTCTTCATAAGCGATCGTCACTTCTTTGATTGCCTTCCCAGACATCTCGTTCCATTTGGCGAATAGCGCTGCATCAGGCTTCAAAATCGCCTTCGGATCTTGCGCGCCAGGATGAAGAGGAGAGATGAAAGGCCCTTCCAAATGGATTCCGGCGACTCGAGCGCCAGGACGTTTCTTCGAGCGATATTCCTTGATGTTCTTCAAAGCTCTTTCGATATTCGGAATCGGCATCGTCATCGTGGTCGCCAAAAACGAGGTGACGCCTTCTTGCGGCAAGGAGGTCGCGATGTTTTCTATCGCATCGAGCGTCGCGTCCATCGTGTCCGTGCCATTCGCTCCATGAATGTGCTCGTCGATGAATCCAGGGACAAGATATAGGCCTTTTGCAGTGGTTTTTTCGATTTTTGGTTCATTTATCGCGACTATTTTCTCATTTTCCATGCTGATTTCGACTTCCTTTACGCCTGTCGGAAGTAGCGCTTGAATGCGTTTGAATTCTTTTATCTCCATCATTCCTTCTCCTTATAAAAATCATTTATCGGAAGCAAACTCGCGCCCACGATCCCAGCTTCGTTGCCAAAATGCGCGAAAGCGTATTTCCCCTTCTCGAGCCTTATTCCCTTTTCCATCACTTCCTTGGAGTTCATTAAGCCACCGCCCAAGATTATAAGCTCAGGCGAAATCTCTTTTTCGATGAGCTCCAGCAAATCGTTCAAATGCTTCGTATAGACCCCAAGCGCGGCGATGGCCTTTCTCTCGCCTCGTCTTATCCTCTCAAATATCTGAAGCGTTTTGAGCGAGAAACGATATTCCTCGAAAGCATACCTTTGTATCGCTCTGGTCGAAAGATACGCTTCAGCGGCACCGACTTCGCCAAATGGCAAGGATATGCCGTTTTTATCTATCGAACGCTCGCCCCATCTGGTTTTCGTCTCTCGTGAGACGACTCCATCGATAAGGGAGGCGCCGCCCACTCCCGTTCCGAAAGTGAGCATCGTTATGTTTTTTAGATTGGGATAACGATGCGCTTCGCCAAGTAACGCCCCTATCGCGTCGTTATCGACGTATGTCTCGATATGAAAACGACTTTCTATCGCCCCTTTTATATTGGTGCCAGTCCAGCCGTGAAGGTTGCTGCTATATACGCAGACGCCATTAACGTGATCGATGTCGCCGGCCGAAACGATTCCGATACGTTCGATATCGGGATAGACTCTAAGCAAATCGATGATCGTGGCATTGACGGCGTCGAGGATTTCTTCTCTACTATTCGCGAGCCTTGTGCGATGGGTGGAAGTCAAAAGGATATCGTCTCCTTCGAGGACTCCGCCTTTGACCGTCGAACCGCCTAAATCAATCCCAATCCTTTTCATCATTCCCCTTTTTCAAGCAAGAGCAAATTGCCTAGCGACGTCGCTTCGCTCGGCCCTAAATAGACATCCCTGCCGGTGATTTCCTTGACCAAATCATCTAAGAAACGGTTTTGGACTCCGCCGCCGAAAATGGATATCCCTTTGAATTTCTCGCCAGTCATCTTCTCTAAGCCAGCCAATGCGTCTTTGTAGGAATAAGCCAAGGAAAGATAGACGCTTTTGAAGATATCGCCGGCGTTCTTCGTTTCCTTCGCTCCTTTTTCCTTTAGTAGCGAAAGAACGGCTTCCTTCATGCTGGAAGGATTGAAAAGCCTCTCGTCGGACATCGGGAAATAGTCGTCGTAATCGGATTTTTTGGAAAGTTCCACCGCTTCGATGACGTTTTTGACTTCAGGCATCTCCGACAAAAGGCGATTTACGACCCACATGCCCATGATGTTGGAAAGGAAACGCACTTCGTTAGGCATCGACAACTCATTCGAGAAAGATTCCTTATATGCGACTTCGTCAATGATCGGCCTATCTAGCAAAGCACCGAATAGCGACCACGTCCCGCTTGAAAGATAGGCATATCCCTTTGGCGTTTCGGAACCATAGAAGGCGCTCGCGGTGTCATGCTCCAAAACGCAATAAACGTCGCAATCGAAGCCGACTTCATCTTTTATTTCCTTCTTGAATCCGCCGACGTAAGAACCGGCTTTGACGGGATTCGGGAAGAAAGTTTCATCGATTCCAAGCTCATCCAAAAGCCCTTTCTCGAACTTCGCGGTCCGACTATCTAGTAACCCCGACGTCGAAAGGATGGAGATTTCGTTTTGCTTGACGCCCGTCAACAAATAAACGAGATAAGAGGGAAGCATGATGGCTTCTTTCGCTTTCGCCAAACGTCCGGAAACCTTATCGTCGTATAGCTGATATATGGTATTGAACGCATGCGGGTATATGCCCGTCCTCATGAATAAGGAATGGGGAGAGGAGAAGTTCTCTTTCGCCTTGATCGTGCGGTCGTCGCGATAAGAAATGACGCGGCCGACGAGCTTGTCGTTTTCATCTATCAACGCATAATCAACCCCAAATGAATCAATCCCCATTTTCGACGGAATCTTTCCTATTTCCTTCGCTTTTTTAAGACCGTTTACGATCTCTTCGAATAGTTTTTGAACGTCCCAATAACAATGGCCTTCCCCTAACATCATCAGAGGAGTCTTGAAACGGTATATCTCTTCGAACACCATCTCATTCGTCTTCGGATCGCGATGTCCCAAAACGTGCCTGGCGCTGGTTGCGCCGATATCTACAGCCAATAAATAATTCATATTCTTTCTTCCTCTGGGATAATGGTGGCTTTTTGAGAGAGCAAAGTCAATTGATAAGCCAAAGTTTTTCTTTCTTTGGAGCATAGCTCCATAAAAAAAGAACCCACCGATTCGACATCGATGGGTTCATTTTCGTTACATCAACGATTTGTAGATGGCGATGACGTCTTCTTTGGTGGCATCCTTTGGATTGCCGCCGAAGCAAGCATCGGCCAAGGCGCTGTCGGCGAGGAAGGAAAGGTCTTCTTCTTTGACGATGCCTTTGAGGTTCTCAGGAATACCGACGGAAACGCTTAAGGCTTTGACGGCATCGACGGCCGCCTTGCGGTATTCTTCTTGGCTCATGTTCTCGACGCCCTTAACGCCCATGGCGATTGCGATATCGCGGTATTTGGTGCCGCTTGCGGAGGCGTTATAAGCCATGACGGTCGGAAGAAGGATGGAGCAAGCGACGCCATGCGGGGTGTCGTAGAAAGCGCTAAGAGGATGCGCCATGGCGTGGACTAAGCCCAAACCGACGTTGCTGAATCCCATGCCGGCGACATATTGGCCAAGGGCCATGGCTTCGCGGCCTTTCTTTCCGCCATCATATGAGTCTTTGATGTTGTGGGAGATGATGCGGATGGCTTCGATGTGGAACATGTCGGAAAGTTCCCAAGCGGCTTTGGTGATATAGCCTTCGATGGCGTGCGTCAAAGCGTCCATGCCAGTCGCGGCGATAAGGCTCTTCGGCATCGTTTCCATCATGGCTGGGTCGACGACAGCGATGATAGGCATATCGTGAGGATCGACGCAGACGAATTTGCGGTGTTTCTCAACGTCGGTGATGACGTAGTTGATCGTGACTTCAGCCGCGGTTCCAGCCGTAGTCGGAACGGCGATTGTCGGAACGCAAGCATTCTTGGTTGGGGAGAGCCCTTCGAGGCTACGGACATCGGCGAATTCCGGATTGGTGATGATGATGCCGATGGCTTTGGAAGTGTCCATCGAAGAACCACCGCCGATGGCGATGATGTAATCGGCACCCATCTTTTTGAAGGATTCAACGCCGTCTTTGACGTTTTCGATGGTTGGGTTCGGTTTGATGTCGGAATAGATTTCATAAGCGAGTCCGGCCTTGTCCAAAAGATCGGTGACTTTCTTGGTGACGCCGAATTTGATGAGGCCTGGGTCACTGGCGACCATGGCTTTCTTCCAGCCATGCGATTTGACTTCGGTCACGATGTTGTCGATCGCACCGTAGCCGTGATAGCTAACAGGGTTTAAGCAGAAGCGGTTAGACATTCGAGATTCCTCCTTAAAAAATTGATTCTCGTACGCTGCATATTATCGCACGCAATAACGCGGTAAATCGGTAAAAAATTAGCGAATTATAAATAATGTTTATAATCGCCTCGATAGCGCCTTTATAAATCGCTGAAAAATGAGTTAGAATCGTCGATATGGAAATGGAAAAATACCTGTCGACGAAACTAGAGATCGAAGAATGGCGCGTCGCGGCCGTTTTGAAGATGTTAGAAAACGGGGCGACGATCCCTTTCATCGCCCGTTATAAGAAGGAGGAGACCGGAAATCTAAGCGATGTATCGCTACGTTTGCTCGAAAGTGAAAAAGAGAAATTCGAAAGGCTACGCGAACGGAAAGAAACGGTTTTGAAGACGATTTCGGAACTAGGGAAGTTAAGCGAAGAGCTAAAGAAAGAAATAGAAGAATGCGATGACCTCCAATCTTTGGAAACCATCTATCGCCCATATCGCCCGAAAAGGAAAACGCGCGGGAGCGTGGCCAAGGAAAAAGGACTCGGCTCTTTGGCAGCGTACATCAAAAAACAGGAAAACACCTTGGACGAATTAAACGCATACGCGAAGAAATTCATCAATGAAGAAAAAGGAATAATCGATGGAGAAGCCGCACTAAAGATGGCTTGCGACATATTGGCCGAGGAAATCTCCGATAATGCCTCTTATTACACGGATGCGAAGAAATACATTCTTCGGACTGGAAGGATGCTTGTAAAGGAAACGAAAGAAGACATCGACAAGAAATATTCGAATTACGCGAACTTCGTTGCTCCGATAAACAAGATAAGGCCACACCAAACCCTGGCGATAATGCGTGGCGCCAAAGAAAAGAAGCTCCAATATTCGTTCGATTACGACGAAATCACGATCCATAACGCCATCGCGAGAAACTGCTTAAAGAGGCCAAAGAGCCCATATGAAGCGATAATCCGCGAGACAATCGCCGATTCCTATAAGCGGTTAATGGGACCTTCGATAGAAAACGAGATCGCCAACGACCTCTTTTCGGTGGCCGAGGACGAATCGCTCCTCCTATTCTCAAAGAACCTAAAGCAGCTTTTATTGGCGCCGCCTTTGAAGGGAAAACGGATATTGGGTTTCGATCCAGGGTATAAAAACGGCTGCAAACTCGCGCTCATTGATAAAGAAGGGAAAGTCCTCAAAAGCGGAATAATCTATCCGACGATCGGCAAAATCCCCCAAAGCGAGTCATATCTCGATTCATTGCTCAAAGATTACGGATTCGACGTCATCGCTTTGGGGAATGGAACGGCGAGTCGCGAAAGCGATGGCTTTTTGCAAGGATATTTGGAAAAACGCAATCTGAAAGAGAAGATTTCGATAATCGTCGTGAACGAATCGGGGGCCAGCGTTTATAGCGCCTCCCCCATCGCCATCAAAGAATTCCCGAATATGGACATCGACGAAAGAAGCGCCGTCTCGCTTGCCCGTAGGCTCCTCGATCCGATGGCGGAGCTCGTCAAAATACCGCCCGAAGCCATTGGCGTCGGCCAATACCAGCACGACATGGACGAAAAGAAGCTTAAGCAATCCTTAGAAAGAGCGACGATCGACGCCGTTAACGAAGTCGGGGTTTGGCTAAACACCTCCTCCGCCTCTTTGCTCCAATATGTGTCTGGCATCTCTCTAAGGTTAGCTAGCGAAATAGTCTCTTATCGCGAAAAGAATGGGCCGTTCAAAGAACGAAAAAGTCTTCTGAATGTCAAGGGATTTGGCGAGAAGACATTTCTCGACTCGGCCGGCTTCTTAAGGATAGAAAACGGCAATCCCTTGGAGAAAACAGCCATACACCCGAAAGATTACGAAGCGACTTGCGTGCTAATAAAAACGCTTGGACTATCCCTTGACGAAATCGGAAGCGAAAAGGCCGAAAGAACCCTTTCCTCCGACGTCGACCTAGCGAAATTAGAGAAAGAGACCGGATTAGGGAACTACACCCTGAAAGACATAATAGAAGAATTAAAGAAGCCGGGGCGCGACCCCAGGGAAACGGCCGAAAGCGCATCCTTAGACAATAACATCAAAGACATCAAGGATCTGAAAGTGGGGATGATTTTAAACGGAACCGTCAGAAACATCAGCGATTTCGGCGCATTCATCGACGTCGGAGTCCATCAAGACGGCTTAGCCCATATCAGCGAATTGGCAGATCGATACGTCAAGAATCCTAGCGAAATCGTCTCTTTAGGCGAGGTCGTTCGCGTCAAAGTGATTGGGGTAGACATCGAGCGGAAAAGAATATCCTTATCATTAAAACAAGCCAAAGAAGAAGCGTGAAATCCAGCGGTTCACAGACGGAAATGGGTTGTTTCGCATAATTGGAACATCTTAAAATTTTTTGTTTTAATCGATGAACCCTACGTTTTTCTTTATCAAATGTTCATTTGTCAAACGCTCGTTTGATAATGTTTTCGTGCTTCTAGATTTTCCAAAATCCATACCACTACGACTCATAATAAAACCCAATAAATGCAAGCAAAAATCCCAATCAAAAAAAATGAGAGAACTCGAAACCTAGCAGTTAGAGCTTTGCTGATTCTGAATCATTGACGATCTGGGTTATTTGTCGTCTTTCAAAACATCTTCTCTATATGTGTCTGGGTTATCCGGATCATAAGTCTCGTTAGCCCACATCAAAGTGACTGAATCTTTCTCTCCAACGGTTTCGATTGAATGGGTATATCCAGGAGGTATGTCGACGATTTCCATTTTCTTATCGGAGCAATGATATTCGTAAACGTCTTCCCCTCCGACTTTTCTGAATCGAATGATCACATCTCCGGAAACGCATAGAAATTTCTCATTCTTCGTCTCGTGATAATGGTTGCCTTTTGTTATGCCAGGATGCGAGACATTAACGGACACTTGGCCATATGTTGGGAAATGCAAACATTCGGTGAAAGAGCCTCTATCGTCTTCATGGGTCTGCAAATCATAGGAGAAGGAATCAGGCGGCAAATAACTGAGATAAGTCGCATATAGTTTCTTACTGAAACCATCTTGCAATGGAACCATCAGATCCTCTCTCGACTTTTTGAATGACCTTAATAACGCGAGAACCTCGCTAAGTTTCTTTTTATAGTGCGTAGACGGATAAAGTATCTCAGCTTCGCTTGACGTCGTATGAAGTTTTCCGTCTATGGCCATCAAGAAAGAAGAGATGACGTCATCAATATAGACGAAGTCGATAGACGGATCGTTTTCATTAATCGTGATCGGCTTATCGCTAATCACGGCGTCGCACCAAGTCGCTATCACGCTGTTATAACCCGGACGGCAGCCTTTGCCAAACACGTTATAAAGCCTGTAGACGTAAATTTGACGGCTGCTCGATTCCTCAAAGAAAAGCTCTTCGGTCATTCTCTTCGACTTCCCATAATCATTATCTAAAGCGGCTTGCGTGCTAGAAGAGAATATGATTGAGGCTTTGGAGCCCTCACTACGAACTATATCGAGCAGCTTCTTCGAGAAGTTTACGTTGCCGTCGTAGAATTCCTCTTTCTTTAACGGCCTATTGACGCCGGCCAAATGGATGATGAAGTCGCTTTGTGAGACATAATGACGAAGCTCTTCTTCCGTGTTATCGACATCAAAAGAATAGACTAGATGCCCAAGTCTCGACAAAACGCGGACGAGGTTCTTGCCGATAAAGCCTTTTGCGCCCGTCACCAAAATCTTCATTTTTATTTGAGGTTCTTGAATTCGTCCAGGCGAAGGAGTTCTTTCTCCATCCCTTCGACCGACAGCCTATCCGCGTTATGAGAGGTATAGCTATGGCCCAAATCCAATTTCTTATTCCCTTTGCTCACGTACTGATCGTAATTGAGATCGCGGTTATCCGCTTCGATGCGATAGAACTTTCCTTCGTCATAGGCGCGGATCATTTCTTCCTCAGTAACCAAGGTCTCGTAAAGCTTTTCGCCGTGCCTTGTGCCGATATATTCGACGCCGACATCGCTCTTAGTCAAAGACAAGACGGCTTGGGCAAGCGTTTCGATCGTCGCGCTCGGAGCCTTTTGGACGAACAAATCGCCATTGTTTCCGTGCTCGAATGCGTAAATCACAAGATCGACGGCGTCTTCGAGCGTCATCATGAAGCGTGTCATCTCTGGATTGGTTATCGTCAAAGGGCGGCCCGCTTTGATCTGTTCTAAGAAAAGAGGTATGACGGAGCCGCGGCTAGCCATGACGTTGCCATATCTCGTTAGGCACAAAACCGGATCGTCGGATTTCATTTGACGGCTCCTGGCGATGACGTTCTTCTCCATGAGCGCTTTCGTCATGCCCATGGCGTTTATTGGATAAGCCGCCTTGTCGGTGCTTAGGAAAATGGCTTTCTTCACGTGGTTGTTAACGCAGGCGGTGATGACGTTATCGCTGCCGATGACGTTGGTCTTCACTGCTTCCATTGGATAGAATTCGCAAGAAGGAACCTGTTTTAAAGCGGCGGCGCTAAAAACGTAATCGACGCCTCGGAAGGCGTTATCGATCGCCGCTAAATCGCGGATGTCGCCGATATAGAACTTAAGCTTTTCGTTCTCATAAAGCTTGCGCATGTCATCTTGCTTCTTCTCGTCGCGCGACAAAACCCTTATCTCTTTGATACCGGTTTTTAGAAAACGATCGACGACGGCGTGCCCAAAGGAGCCCGTCCCACCCGTCACAAGAAGCGTTTTCCCATCAAAAATGTCGTTCATAAAAAACCTCTTTTGAAAAGTGTAGCACAAAAGCGGCTATCTTGTATAATCTTAGCGATGAAGTCTTGCCTCACAAAGCGTCAAAGAGCCTACCTTGTATTAAAAAGAGCCATCGATATTGCCGGTTCGGCATTGGGGATAATCATCCTCTCACCCCTCCTTCTAACGGTTGCGATCATCACGAAACTGACCTCAAAAGGACCGGTCTTTTTTAGGCAAGAAAGAGCAGGCAAGAATCTCAAGACTTTCCGCATCTACAAATTCCGCTCGATGGTGTATAACGCTCCTAATATCGCCCCCGAGAATATGAGCGTGGAAAAGCAACAAAGCTTAGTCACCCCATGGGGAAGGTTTTTGCGCAAGACCTCCATCGATGAGTTCCCGCAGCTATTCAATATCTTCGTCGGAGATATGTCCTTCATCGGCCCTCGCCCTTCGTTGCCTATGGGCTTAGAAACGGAATTGATCGAAGCGAGGCTTTCCTTCCTTCCTAGCGCCTATGAAGTCAAACCAGGTTTAAGCGGATATTCGCAAATACATCTGAAAAGAAGCCACGACATCATGGACAAGGCCAAAAGCGATTCCTATTACGTCTCGCATATGACTTTTTGGTTCGACCTAAAAATATTCGTATATAGCTTCTTTGTGCTATTGGGTTTCGCGAAGGGCCGTTAATCCTTTAGCCACGTCCCTTTATTGATGATATCTATGCATTCGACTATCTTTTCGTATACAAAGGAAGAAACGTCGGTTTTCGCATAATCGGGGACGATTTGTAGCGAATTTCCCTCTTTATGCATCTCCCTCGCCTTATCGATGGAAGGCCTAATCGTCTCGTAATCGACCCCGCCGATGACGATCGATTCATTAAGCACGCCTTCTTGTCTTTCTGTGGAGGTGCGAATCAAAACGGCTGGGAAATCGAAGATGGATGATTCTTCAGTCAAAGTGCCGGAATCGCTTAGGACGCAATAGGCGTTCTTCTCAAGAGAACAATAATCGAAGAAGCCAAAAGGCTTATCTTCCCTGATGTATTTCGATAAGACGAACCCTCTGTCCATGAGTCTTTTTCTCGTTCTAGGATGGCAAGAGAAAATGACTGGCATCTTATATTCATCGGCGATTTTATTGAGCGATGGGAACAATCTATTGAATTTCGATTCGATATCGACGTTCTCCTCGCGATGGGCGCTGACTAGTAGGTATCCATTTTTCTTTAGCCCCAAGCGCGAAAGGACATCGCTGCCATCTATTGAGGGGCGATGGGCATTAATGACTTCTAGCATCGGGGATCCGCTTACGAAAGTCCTTTCAGGGCTTAGCCCCTCCCTCATCAAATTCTTATAAGCGTATTCGCTATAAGGGAGATTGATGTCGCTGATGTGGTCGACGATCGTGCGGTTGGTCATCTCCGCGACGTTCCAATCCCAGCAACGGTTGCCCGCTTCCATATGGAATATCGGCTTCTTAAGCCTCTTTGCCGATATCGCGCTCAATGCGCTGTTGGTGTCGCCTAGGATTAGCACGGCATCGGGATTGATTTCTTTTATAAGGGAATAGGACTTAGAGATAATCGACCCCATCGTCTCCCCTAAATCCTTTCCGACCGAACTAAGGAAGTAATCAGGTTTACGAAGCCCTAGCTCTTCGAAAAACACCCCATTAAGCTCATAATCGTAGTTTTGACCGGTATGGACGAGAATGTGCTCGCATTCTTTGTCTAGTTTCTTGATGACTTCGCTTAAACGAATGATCTCTGGGCGCGTCCCTAGGATCGTCATCACTCTAAGTCTCTTCATATTTCACCTCGCTAGTATTCTAAACGAAAACGATGCCAATAGGCGGAAAATCGATAACCTTGGCAAAATGACATCATTTGGTACAATTAATACAGAAGCTATGGGCAACAATGAACCGATATTCAAAAGGATCGCCGAAGATTTCAAAAGGCTCATCGATCTCGGCGTATATCGTTCTGGCGATCATCTCCCATCAGTGAGAGAAGTCGCTCTATCCTATTCCGTCAATCCCAACACCGCCGCCAGAAGCTACTCCGAATTAATCGAGGAGCATTACGTCGTTTCGCTTCCGAAAAAAGGCTACTATGTGGCGAAAAAAGAAACCGAACATAGCCAAGAGAAGATATATGAAGCATTGCAACCGCTCATAGATAACGGCTACTCGAAAAATGAGATATTGGAGGCGGTGCAGAAATGGAAATCCTAGTCAAAAACCTCACCAAATCCTTCAAAGACGTCAAAGCCATAAACAACCTCTCGCTTAGCATCAAGGAAGGCATAACCGGTCTAATCGGACAAAATGGCGCCGGAAAGAGCACTCTTTTAAGGCTCATCTCCGGAATCCTTAGGCCAGACTATGGGGAAATATCGATCGATGGTCATCCATCGGAAAGCAAAGAAGCGAAGGAAAGGGTCTTCTTTTTGCCTGATGCTCCCTATTCGCCAAATGGAGCGAATATCGAAAGCCTGCTTTCCTTCTATGGCTGCTTTTATGACATCGACCGAGCGAAATTCGACGGATTGCTCGCCAAGACGACGCTAGACAAGAAAAGAAGGATAAACGATTTCTCAAAAGGGATGCAAAGGCAATGCTTCTTGCTTTTGGCCTTATCGGTGAAGTGCCCGATCATCCTAATCGACGAAGGATTCGATGGCTTGGATCCACTCATTCTCGAAATCGTGAAAGAGGAATTGATCGAACTCGAATCGGAAGGCAAAACCGTCCTTCTTTCATCGCATAACCTCATGTCTTTGGAAAGAATGGCCAATCAATTCATCCTCCTAAGCAAAGGCGAACTTGGAAAAAAAGGCTCGGAAGAGGACTTCTCAATGAAGCTAGTCAAATACCAAGCCGCATTCAAGAACCCCCTTTCGAAAGAGGATTTGGAGAAACGCGGGCTAAAAGTCGTAAGCTACAAGAGAATCGGCCAAGTCATCAATTTCGTGATCGTGGAAGACGATGAAAAAATCGCTAGGCTAAACGAAACCGAAAAACCTTTGATCTTAGAGAAAATACCTTTGGAAACCAATGAGATCTTCGCCTCGCAAATGCTTCTCGCCGACAAAGGGAAGGGAGGTGTGAAAGATGAATAAAAAATACATCAAGCACCTCTTGCGGGAATGGATGCCGATCGCCATCGTCGCTATGGCGTTATTAGTGACGCCGATCTTTTTAGCCAGCATGACCACCGGCCTCTATGACGTCTATAGGACAGAGTCCGAAGCGATAAAACCAACGACGTCATACGGAATTCTTTTCACTTATGGCATATTGGTAATCGGAGCCATCGTTTTCTCTTGTCTCATGCCCTTCTTCGTCGAATCCTACCGATATAGCAAAAAATCGACGGACTGCTACTATTCTTTGCCTTTCAAAGAAGGAGAGCTAAGAAGAATAAGAACCATCATCGCCCTGATCATGATCATAGCGATATTCTCCATTTGCTATTGGTTGCCGGCGATAATCTATTACATCAGATACTGTAACGTCGTCTTGCCGGAAGTCGAAAGCGGATACACGATCATCAAAAAAACGATGGTGAATCCCGCTTGGCTAACCGCCGTTTTCTTTATCCTAATCGTTTTGATATCCATCGTCTTCTTCGTCAATTCCTTCTTCGTTCGGCTAAGCAACGGCATCCTTTCCGGAGTCATATTGCTAGTGGCTGGGAATCTTTTCCTTAGCGCTTTCTTCCCAAGCCTTGGCCTTTGGTCGTTACTCGCCCAAAGCATCCTCGGAAGCGAATCGAATGCGAATCTGGCAATCTGCTTGCAAGTATATGGGTGCGTGTATCCGATATATATGTATTACGCCTATTTCTTAAACCTCGTGGGCGGCAATTTGGATAGCGCATATAGGGCCATTTCATCGGTTGCGCTGGACTTATCTAACGGAACGAGCTTCTTCATGAGCCTTATTGTCAACATCGCTCTTGGCACCATATCCGCGGTAATGGTCTTCAAAGCGAAAGATCCATCTGGCGAATATTCGAAAGCACCTGGCAGCCATTCGAAATACGCAATCTATATCTTAATGGCCTCTTTCATAACGCTCGGAATATTGAATTCAATATCCGGAGTCGCGTTCACAGGCCTTGGATATTTGGGAATATTCTCCATTGCGACGTTCTTGATGTCCTTCGTCTTTTACGCCGTCTTCCAATATCTCGTTTACCTTCTTTTCCTAATGAAAGCGAAACTATCCAAGAAAGCCTGGATTTTGGCCGCCATAGCGCAAGGAATCACCTTGCTGCTATATATCGTCATGTTCTCGATTTCCATAAGCCAAAGAGGCATCTAAGGCTAGAATGAGCGAAAAGAAGGCTGCAAGTTATCTTCGTTTTTGCTATGCAACGATAGTAGAATAAGCCACGAGGTAAGAAAAATGGAAAAAGTAACGAAGAAAGACATCGAAGCCTATGCGATGCTTATCGCCAAAGCCGGAGGCGCCGTCAAAAAAGGACAATACGTCCTCATCAAAGCGGACGTCGAACTCCAAGAATTCGCCGCCAGTGTCGCCAAAGCCTGCTATAAGCTAGGAGCCAAGCGCGTCACCTATTTATGGAGCAGCGCCCTAACCGATCGCATCGACTATAAGTATGCGAAAACGAAGGATCTTGGAACCTATACGGAAGAGGAGATGGGACTTGAGCAATATCGCACGAACAAGCTTCCGGTCCTCATCTATTTGGATGGGGAGGATCCTGATGGATTAAAGGGCGTCAAAGCCGACAAACTCGCCGGCGTCAAAGCGCTCCGTTACTCCCAAGCCAAGGACTTGATCATTCAAAGAGAGAATAAATACCAATGGGTCATAGCCGGCGCACCAACCGCCAAATGGGCGAAAAAGGTTTTCCCTAATCTACCAAAAGGGCAAGCCATCAAAGCCTTATGGGCAGCGATACTAAAAACCGCAAGGGCGGAGCATGGCGAAGGAATAGAAAATTGGGAGAAGCACGACGCCATACTCAAAGAGAAATGCGCCAAGCTCAACGCGATGAACCTAAGAAAGCTCCACTACGTCTCGTCTAACGGAACGGATTTGACGGTTGGCTTGATTCCTGGCGTCAAATTCGAAGGCGGAGGAGAGAAGACCATCCAAGGAACCTATTTCCAGCCGAATATCCCAAGCGAAGAGTGCTTCACATCTCCGATGAAGGGCGAAGCGGAAGGCGTCGTCTATAGCGCGAAGCCCTTAGTCTACCAAAGCCAATTGATCGACAAATTCTGGATTCGCTTCGAAAAGGGCAAAGCCGTCGACTGCCATGCGGAAGTCGGCGAAGATCTCCTTAGAAGCATCTTCTCGCTCGATGAGGGAAGCGCATATTTGGGAGAATGCGCATTGGTGCCATTCGATTCGCCGATCAACGACACCGGGCTCATCTTCTATAGCACCTTATATGACGAAAACGCCGCTTGCCACTTGGCGTTAGGAAGAGGATTCACCCAACTATATCCCGATTTCGAGAAATACACCGAAGCCGAGCTTCACTCCTTCGGCATCAACGAATCATTGTCGCATGTCGACTTCATGATCGGGACGCGCGACCTTTCGATCACCGGCATAGACGAAAACGGCAAAGAAATCGCGATTTTCAGAAATGGGAATTTTGCGTTCTAACCAAACAATCTATTAGCATCGACCATAAATGCCTCTAGAATATGCTAAGCATATCGGAGGCGTTTTTTATGAGTTGGAAGATAAGCAAAATAATCGAGTGCGCGCTTAATTTCATCGTTTTCGTTTTCGTCATGACCGGATGGATGATGATGCTATTCGGCGATTCGTCGCTCACTCTCTCCTCCGAGGGGTTAGGATCGCTCAAGTACTTCACGGTGCTATCGAACCTCTTCGCCGGGATAACCTCTTTGCTCTCTGCCATTTATGGGCTTATTTCGTTATTCAAGGGCGAAGAGATGATGCCATTATGGGCGATGATCGTTCATTTCTCAGCCGTCGCTGGCGTCACCATCACCTTCTTAGTCGTCGTCTGCTTTTTATCGCCGGTGGCGGAAATAAACGGACAAGGATATTTCGTCATGTTCAAAGGCGCCAATCTCTTCTTGCATCTTTTCTCCCCTTTGTTTGCGATAATCAATTACATATTCTTCGCCAATAATCCAAAAATCACTGCAAAAAGCGTCTCTTTTTGCGTGATTCCCGTTCTTTTATACGGAATCTTCTATGTTTTGAATTACTATTTGCGCTGGGTCAATAGCGAAATCGAAGGAAGCCCAAACTACGATTGGTACGGCTTCATGGGAGACGGTTCGGCTCTTCACGTCGTCGTTTTGATGCTCGCTTTCATCGTTGGAAGTTTCTTGCTTGGCCTAGGTCTATGGGCGCTAAATAAAGTAACTTCCAAACTCCATAAGCAAAGCTAAACGGATAGGAATTCCTCTTTCTTCTCTCTTTCCAATAACTTAGCCGCGACTTCTTTCGCGTCTTTCCCTTCGTTGACGATGGCGTTTACCGCATAGACGATGGGCATATCTATTTTATGGATGTTGCAAAGAGAGACGGCCGCTTTAAGGGAGGCGATGCCTTCAACCACCATCCCGACCTTTTCTAGCGTTTCTTCCACGCTATAGCCTTCGCCAAGGTAGCGTCCAGCGCGGTTATTGCGGCTATGCTCGCTTACGCACGTGACGATCAAATCCCCGACGCCAGCCAACCCTGAGAAAGTATCGGCGTTGCATCCCATCGCCACGCCAAGCTCCCTAAGCTCGTGAACGCCCCTCGTGATAAGGGCCGCTTTAGCATTGTCGCCATATCCCAAACCCGTTGAAATGCCACAAGCGATGGCGATTATGTTTTTGAAAGCGCCGCATAGCTCGCACCCCTTCCTATCCTTATTCGTATAGACTCGGAAGGAATCGCTATGAAATATATGCTGAACTTCATTCGCGTTTTCGCTATACGGGGAGGCGGCGACAATGCAAGTCGGTAGTCCAATCGAGACTTCTTCCGCATGGCTTGGCCCGGTTAGCGCCACCACTTGATCCTTTATTCCAAGCACTTCCTCGATCATCTCGGAAGTCGTCAAAAACGTCTCATCCTCTATCCCCTTCGACAAATCGACGACAAGTTGCCCTTCGTAATATGGCTTTATCTGAATGGTCGAGCTTCTGACGAAACTTGAAGGGACGCCGAAGACTATGACCTCAGATCCATTCATGCACTCGGCAATATCGCTCGAAAAGATGACATTGTCGGATATCGTTGCAGACGGCAGATTCTTATGGCGATGCGTGGCGTTAAGGGCTTTTGCGCTTTCCTCGCTATTCGAATAGCACATCACGTCATGGCCATAACCGCCCAAAAGACTAGAAATAGCGGTTCCCCAAGTGCCGCTGCCCAAAACGCAAATCCTCATATTTTCACCTCATCAAGCGTTCGAACGATTCGATAGATGACCATATCGAAGCCCAAACGATATCACACAAATAAATTAGCACATCAAATGAAATGAGTTAAGCGATAGGAGATTCAATCGCGCTTCGCGAGCACCATCTCTTCAGCGTATTCGAGTTGCTTTTTCGTTATCTTCTCGCCGGAAATCAAATACGCTATCTGGCGGATTTTCTCTTCAAACGACAAAGTTCTTATGGAGGAGAAGGTCCTATCTCCTCTCACTTCCTTAGAGATAAGCATATGATGATCGCTATAAGACGCCACTTGCGGAGTATGGGTTATGGCTATCACCTGGCAAGAATGCGATATCTCGCGAATTTTGGCGGCCACCGCTAAAGATGTCTCCCCGCTTATTCCGGTATCGATCTCATCGAATATGACGGTCGGAATTTTGTTCGCTTTTACGAAGAGTGTCTTGAAAGCGAGCATTATGCGGCTCGCCTCCCCGCCCGATATCGTCTTGCTTAGGCTTTTCATTCCTTCGCCAACATTCGTTTCGATTAGGAAATCGACCGTGTCGATGCCATTCTCATATAGGAAAGAATCGTCATTCGATGGGCGATTTGCATAGGAAATCGAGAATTTCGCGTTCAATAATAGGTCGGAAAGGCTTCTTTCGAGATCCTTTTCGATGCTCTTCGAGACTTTTTTCCTCACTTGCGATAGCTCATCGCCTTTTTCGAAGGCCACGCTCAATTTCTCTTCGACTTCCTTTTCCTTGCTTATGAGCTCCGAAGAAACATCGCTATCCTTCCCGACCATCGACGAAAGCTCATCACGATAGGAAATTAATTCAGAGATGTCTTTGTGGTATTTCCTTTTCAAGGAAGACAAATCGCTTTGGCGTTGCTCTAGCTCATCTAGCCTATTTGGATCGTAATCCGCATCGGCGAATTTCTTTTTGATGGAGGAAAGCAAATCGGAGATCTCGTAATACCTCTCATCGATAACCTTCCCTTCTTCCTCATACTGGCTTTGGAGGGAAGAGAGCTTGCTGATAAGGCGAGAAAGATTATAGAAATCATCCATGAAGGAACCGTTGATTATCTCCTTCGCCTCTTCTTGGAGTGAATAGATCTTATCGTGGTTTTTTAGGAGCGAAAGCTCGCTTTCGATGTCCTCTTCCTCCCCTTCTTTCAGTCCCATGGCCTTCAATTCATTGAGCTGATATTCATAAAAATCACGGTTCTCTTCGATCTTCCTTTGCTTTTCCTTCAAAGAAAAAAGCTCCGCTTTGGCTTTCTTATATTCCGAATAAGCCAAAGTGTATTCGTTTTTGTATTGCTCGATGAGGCTAGGAGAAAAACCATCTATGATTCCAAGATAATTCTCTGGATTCAAAATCTTTGCGAAATCGAATTGACTATGGATATCGGCGAAATATCGCGAAATGCTTTGCAAATCGGAAAGGGAAATGAGGACGCCGTTAAGGCGAATCGCGTTTTTGGATTTCGATATCGTCCTTTCGATCGTTATCTCTTCCGAAGTCGGAACGTCCATTTTCGCCAAAATCGCGGCCAATTTCTTGTTATCTATCTCAAAAACGCCGCGAATCGTCGCTTTCTCTTCTCCTTGACGAATGAGCTCGCTCGATGCCCTTTCCCCTAATAGCAAAGCCAAGGAATCGATCAAAAGGCTTTTGCCGGCGCCCGTTTCGCCAGTCAAGACGGTAAAACCATCTTCGAAAGAGACATCGACGTTCTCGATGATCGCAAGATTTGAAATCGATAGTCTTTTGAGCATGTTTTTATTCTACAACAAAAATCGGATTGTTTGGCTAAAGCCAGATCGCGATCAATATCGATCGGCCATCGAGGCGAATCGGTCTTGATCTTCTTGACTTAGGGTATACGTCTTATCGGTTCCGAAAATTTTGGCAATGTTGCTACAATGCGATGCGACACGCTCATAACAGCTCACGATATCGACGTATACAAGCTCGGTGAAACGGGAAGTTATATTCGTCGATACGGTGGTTTCCGCTTCGAAATGCTTATTCACGGTGTCGTCGAGTTTCTTTAGGAATACGCGACGGTCTTGGATGATTTCGATGCCTTTTTGCTTATCGGCCGCAGAATAGACTTCGATCGTCCTTGCGATGAATTCGATGACTTGATCGGTCATCGAAACGAAGAATTCCTTCTCCTCGTCCGTCAAAACGTCCTTCTTCTCTTTGATGTCCGTATAGAATCCGATGATGTTCTCGCCATAGTCGCCGATACGCTCGATGTCCTTGCTCGCCTTTAAGACGCTTAAAAGCAAAGCGATTTCCGTCTCAGACAGATTGCTCTTGTCGCACGAAGAAAGATATTCGTTTAGTTGGCGGTCGATCATGTCGATGTTGGCTTCGATGTTACGGACGAACTCAGCGTCCTCATCTTTGAAAGACGTAAGGTATTCCTTAATCGTCTCAAACATCAGTTTGTCGTATTCGAACATCGTTATCGTTCTCTTTTTGGCTAGCGAGAGGCCTTCGGCAGGGAAAGACTTCATTAAGCCGGAATCAAGCGGTTCAATCGGCTCAAGGGCTTTCTTATGCTCGGTCGTCGGGATGATTTTGTTGATGAGCTTCGTGATCGGCTTAAGGAAGGCGAAGAATATCGCGCCGGTGACCGTATTGAAGACAAGATGGCATATGGCGATTTGGAACATTGGCGAGACTTTCCAAGAAAGGACGGCGCCGCTCTCATCCAAAACCGCGAAATTTGCGCGATTGGAAAGCCAATCTTTGAAAATATAGATGACAGCCATGAAGAGCAATGATCCAACAACATTGAAGAAAGTGTGGAATATAGCAACCTTCTTGCTCTCCTTGCTTCCCCCGATCGAGGCGAACATGGCAGTCGAAGTCGTGCCGATATTGGAACCGAAGATAACCGGCAAAATGCCAAATAGAGTTATCGCTGAACCTGCGCTTACGGCATATAGGCCTTGGACGACGCCGATGACGGCGCTTGAGGATTGCAAGCATATCGTGGTAACGATGCCGATCAATAGCCCTAACCATGGATTGTCGTTCAAAGCCTTGAAAAGAGCGACGAACCAATCCTCATTGGCGATGCTTTGCAAGTTGATGCTCATGATCCATAAGCCGAGGAAGAGCGCACCGAACGCGAAGCAAAGCTCGCCGACGTTCACCCACTTCTTCTTGGTGACGAAAAGAAGAATGATGGACCCTACGAATAGCACCAATGGGAAATATTCCATGAATGGGATGGAAACGATGAAAGAAGTTATGGTCGTGCCGATATTGGCGCCGATTATGATGGCGCTCGCCTGTTCGAAGGTCATAACGCCCGCTCGGACGAGCCCTATCGTAAGGGCGCTTGTCGCGCTTGAGGATTGGATGATCGCGGTGAACCCCGTCCCAACCAAAAGGCCGATGATGGGCTTGCCCGCCAACTTATTGACGACGCTCGTCAAATGCGAGGAAGCCATCCTCTTCAAAACGTTCGAAAGCGAAGAAATGCTATAAAGGAAGAGGCCTAAGCCTCCTAGTGTCATAGTCCAAAACGCCAATTCGTACCACGGGAACATGATTATCGTTCTTCATTATCTCAATAAAAAGGCCAAGCGGAAAGAAAAAAAGCGCTTATCCTCTTGAAAGCGCTTAAACCATAAGAAAGAAAAAAGGCCAAGACGGCAGTCGTCTCGGCCAAGAAAAGCCTATAGATTCTCTGGATTGTCGAAATAAGAATCGAGAGCCGCTTCGGCGAAACAATCGAGTTCGTTTTCTTTCGTCTCTTCGTCGAATCTATAGTCGTCAATAACTAGCTTTTCTTCGTTCGAATACTTCTTCATCGCGCTACCTCCTAACATCTCCCACTTTAGTGGGTCCGTTATCCTACTAAGAAAAAAACCGCCGTCAAGGCTTATATATCCTTGAAAGCGGTTCCACTAGTTTTTATTTCTATTATTCGTAAATCCACTTCATCCAAGGGAAATTGGGCCAGGTGTTCTCATGAAGCCTCGCCATCTCCTCAAAGACGAGCAACGCTTTCCCAACGACGGGATCAGTCGGGAAAACATCATAATATTCGCCTTTGTAATAAAGAGAGAAGTAAGAGGTGTCCAGTGGCATCCCAAAAGTCGGCGCTTCTTTATATGTGAGGGTGAAAGAGAATGGTTTCCCAGATTTTGACCCTTCGAAATGGAAACCGTCGTGATCGATCATCACTTTCCCCGCCCCCACTATCTCGCTCGTCTTCTGATTCTTGATATAACGATATTTCGGAAGGGCGCCGAGTTTGGCGTCGAATTCAAAACGATAGTCGGGATTTGCGGAGATTTCTTTATAGACTTCCTTTCTTTCTTCGTCGAACCATCTAGTCGGCGTAGCAGGTATTACGTCGCCTTCATGAAGAGGATGGATGGAGCAAGTGTCGTCCATTTTGGCTCCATTTCCGCACTTCTCGCAATATATGACGTCCTTCTCGCTCTTCATCGATAGATCGGTTCCGCATTTCGGGCAACGATATAGCAAGTCGCTAAGGCGATGGCAGGGCCTGCCATGCGTCTCATATTTTATTTGTTCCTTGAGATTCCATTCATAATCGTCTTGCCACATGGCCTCGTTTATCTTTTGATCCAATTCCTCATTCGAATATTTCTCGAGGTCTTCTTTCGAGAATAGCCTCATCATCTTGGCGTTGATGCGGCCCTTTCTCTCGTCGAGGCACACTTTGGTGTTGGTTAAAAACGCCCCTTCCGTCTTAACGAGATACACCGGGACGCCATAGTGTTTGAATAGCTTGCCAGTTGACGGAACAATGGGCTGGTTATGCCCGCTGATGCTGGACATCCCTTCTGGCGAAAAGCAAACGGTGCCACCCGCTTTAATGATGGAATCGATACCTCTCATGGCGGGCATATCGAGGGTGAAGTTCTTCTTCGGAATGGCATTCACGATTTTTAGGATGAGTTTGAGATGCGAACGGAAGAATTCGTTATATCCGACGATGAAATTCAAACGCCTTGGATAAGCCGCCCTAACCGTCCAAACGTAATCGATGCGGGATTGGTGGTTGAATATCAAAAAACATGGGCCTTTTTCTTTGTTGATGTCATCGATTATCTCGTAATGGACGTTGTATTTCGGCTCTAAGAATTTGGCGATGACGGTCTTTGTCAAAACCGAATAAATAAAGCGATTAGGAATGTGAAATTTCCTTTTTGCGAGTTTCTCTTGAAGTGTTTCTTTGTGTTTCATATGTATGTGTTCAATATGAGAAGATTAGCACTAATGTAACCGTTTTTATATAAAAAATGCGCCATGGCGTCTATTTTGTTGCGATAATATAGAGCATGCGTGTCATCAAAAAACAATCTAATTCGAAGGATTGCATAGTGTGCGGAATCTCTAATCCTTATGGGGTTCACGCTTCTTTTTACGAAATGGAGGACCATAGCCTGATCGCGGTTTTTTCCTTCGACCCCAATCACCAATCATATCCCGAAAGGACACATGGCGGCTTGATTTCCGCATTAATCGACGAAACGGTCGGAAGAGCCATATGGATCGATGAGCCAAAGACTTACGCTTGCACGATAAAGCTCGAGGTTTCCTTCCATAAGGCGGTCCCTTATGGCGAGAAGCTCTATTGCGTGGGCCGTATCGACAAAAGGAATGCGATATCTTTTGAAGGGCATGCCGAGATAAAGAATAAAAAAGGCGAGCTATTGGCCAACGGAAAAGCCTTGTATATGAAGCTCAAGCTCGAGCAAATCGCCCCCAATTCGTCTCATAGCGGCCATTTATGCGAAGAGGACCTAAACATCGACGTGCCAGACGACGTGAAGGAAATAAACATATAAGGAGGGATAGATATGAACGATATGGAGATTGCGTCCTACCTAAAAAAAGAGGAGGAAAGGCAAAATAACGGCATCGAGTTAATAGCCTCAGAGAACTACCCATCCAAAGACGTTAGGGAAGCGCAAGGCTCGATATATACCGCGAAATACGCCGAGGGATACCCTGGGCATAGGTATTATGGCGGATGCGAGAACATCGACGCGGTCGAGAATATCGCGATAGAGAGGGCGAAGAAACTATTCGGCGTCAAATACGCGAACGTCCAACCCCATAGCGGTTCCCAAGCCAATTTCGCCGCTTACCACGCTTTCTTAAAGCCAGGAAGCAAGATACTTAGCCTCGTCCTTAACGATGGTGGACATCTAAGCCATGGCTCGCCCGTCTCTTTCTCTAGCGAACTATATCGCTTTTCTTTCTACCCGCTTGGAGACGATGGCCATTTGGATATCAAGGAAATCAAGAAGGCTTTGATCGGTAACGATCCAGATATGCTATTGGCCGGATATAGCGCTTATCCTTACGAAATCGACTTCAAAGGAATAAGAGATGCGATCGACGAATACAACAAAGAATATTCCAAGAACGTCTATTTCATCGTCGATATGGCCCATATCGCCGGAATCGTCGCGGCGGGCTTATGCCAAAACCCCTGCTTATACGCCGACGTCGTGACGAGCACCACGCATAAGACGCTTCGTGGGCCGCGCGGAGGGCTCATCCTCTCGAATAACGAGGAATTCTTCAAAAAGCTCAATAGCGCAGTTTTCCCCTACACCCAAGGCGGACCGTTAGAGCACGTCATCGCCGCGAAAGCCATTTGCTTCGGCGAAGCCTTGAAGCCAGAATTCAAAGAATACATGAAAAACGTCTTGCATAACACCAAGACCTGCCGCGATGTGTTGCAAGAATTAGGCGCCACCGTCAGCGGCACGGACAACCATCTCTTCTTATTGAACACTTTGGAAAGCTATTCGATGACTGGGAAAGAAGCCCAAGCGATCCTCGAATCGATTGGAATAACGACCAACAAAAACATGCTTCATAACGATCGGAAGAAGCCGTTTGAGACTTCCGGGCTCCGTATCGGCTTTGCCGCCGCCACAAGCCGCGGATGCGACGAAAGCGACGCGAAGAAGATCGGAAGGATAATCGACGAGGCCCTCAAAACCAAGTCGTATTCCGACCCAAAACTCATAGACGAAGTGCATAAGATATCATCAAGTTGGAAAGACGTGATGGAACTCACGTTCTAATCGATATAAGAGGAGAAAACAATGAACAAGATCGGTTTTGACAATGACAAATACCTCGCCCTCCAAAGCGAGCACATCCAAGAAAGGATCTCGCAATTCGGCGGCAAGCTTTACCTCGAATTCGGAGGCAAGCTCTTCGACGATTACCACGCCTCTCGCGTTTTGCCCGGTTTCTCCCCTTCCAGCAAGCTTCAATTGCTCCTTAAGATGAAAGACCAAGCCGAGATAGTGATCGCCATCAATTCGGAGACGATAGAACAAGCAAAAACAAGAGGAGATCTAGGAATCACCTATGACCAAGAGGTGCTTAGACTAATAGACGCCTTCAGAGAGGCCGGCTTATATGTGAGTTCCGTCGTTTTGACGCAGTTCCAAAACCAAAAGGGAGCCAAGCAATTCGAGAAGCTTCTTCAAAAGCAAAGCATCAAGACCTATCGCCACTATGTGATTGAAGGCTATCCATATGCCGTCGAGCATATCGTCTCAGAAGAAGGCTTAGGCAAAAACGATTACATAGAGACGACGAGACCTCTTGTCATATTGACGGCGCCAGGGCCCGGAAGCGGAAAGATGGCGACTTGCTTGTCGCAGCTATATCACGATAACAAAGCCGGAATCAAGTCGGGCTACGCCAAATTCGAGACCTTCCCAGTCTGGAATCTTCCCCTTAAGCACCCGGTTAACCTCGCTTATGAGGCTGCCACCGCCGATTTGGACGATGTCAACATGATTGACCCTTACCACCTCGAAGCCTATGGCAAAAGCACCGTCAACTATAACCGCGACATCGAGATCTTCCCCGTCCTTAACCGCGTATTCGAGAAGATCTTCGGCTCTTCGCCGTATAAATCACCCACCGACATGGGCGTCAATATGGCCGGTTATTGCATAGAAAACGACGAAATCTGCCAAGAAGCATCAAGGCAAGAGATCATTCGCCGTTACTTGAAAGCGTTAGTCAAACGCCGCCAAGGAAAGAACAACGATTCGGAAATAAACAAAATCGATTCGCTTATGAAGATGAACGGCATCGACGTGTCGGAAAGGAAATGCATCCAAGCCGCCCATGCGGCGTCTATAAAAAACGGCGTCCCAAGCGCCGCGATAGAATTAGAAGACGGAACCATCATCACCGGCAAAAACACGCCTCTTTTGCGTTGCAATAGCGCGATGATCCTCAATGCCCTCAAGCATTTGGCGGGCATCAAGGATTCCGTCTTGCTTCTTCCGAAAGCGATTTTGGAGCCGATTTGCAAGCTAAAGACCGAAGCGCTCGGCGGGCATAATCCAAAGCTTCATCTGGATGAAGTCCTCATGGCCTTGGCGATATCAGCGCTCACCAATCCTTTGGCGGAAATGGCGATGGCGCAGCTTCCTAACCTAAAAGGCTGCCAGTCCCATAGCACGGTCATACTCTCGGAAATGGACAATGGCACCTTAAGGAAACTTGGGATCGACCACACAAGCGAGCCGATATACGAAACCAAAAAGCTCTTCCACCACAGCCATTAGGCGCCGTCTAGGATACTGAAAGTTCGTTCTTGCTACCCCTATTCCTAAGTTGTATATTATATGAGCGTTTCCGAAAGGGACGTTCATCGTGGGCCTTTAGCTCAGTTGGTTAGAGCGTGCGCTTGATAAGCGCAAGGTCGATGGTTCAAGCCCATTAAGGCCCACCAAAAAGACGTATTCCCTGCCGAGAGGCGGGGCATTTTACTCTAAAGGGTGTTTAGCTCAGGGGGAGAGCGCTTCCTTCACACGGAAGAGGTCATTGGTTCGATCCCAATAACACCCACCACTTGACCCCATGAGGGTCTTTTTTGTTGTCTTTTATAACCGCCGAGCGCATTATTATTAGGCCGCCGCCTTAGCTCAGCTGGTAGAGCAACCGCCTTGTAAGCGGTAGGTCTTCGGTCCGAATCCGGAAGGCGGCACCACTTAAACGATGGCCCTAGAGAAATCTAGGCTTTTTATTTTCTCACTTAAAGTCTTGTGCCTTAACGTTTTAGAAGAGAATCGATCTTCTAATCACCTATAGCAGTCTAAACGCGGTTCCCATCGCCAATAGGCAATGCCAATGCCGTCGTTTGAAAATGGCAATAACAGTTGTAAAGCCTTTTAAGAAGCCTTTCGAAAAACATCCTTCGCCTAATTATTTCGTGCGTAAATGAAAAGGCACGTTGCACAAGCCTATCGTCTTGGTGAATAAGGTCTTGAGAAAAGGGGAGATTATCTTTATCTGCCATTATCGATAGCTCGTTTCTTATAAGGCTGTAGATTTTTCTCTTCGATCCCACTAAGGCAAACCATTCGGTTAAAGTAGCCCCAAAACTATCTTTCGCATTGCCGAGTTCGTATCCACTCCCACGCCTGTTTGCCGCGGTACAAACCTTTCCGTTTTGCATAAGCATGGCTCATTGAAATGACCGCAAGCTTCGATTCACCTTAGGCTTGGCGAACAGACCAGAAGTCCCCTATTCAGCAAAGGAAAAGCAAAAGACCTAATCCTAAAATATTTGTATATATTTAGTAGATTCTACATTTAAATTTTTGTTGTTTTTATCTTTTTTTATGTTCGAAAATTTGTTTATTAAATCAAAAAATATACGTATAATCTGGAAAAAGGAGAACGTGCAGATGGTCATCAAAAGAAAGATATACGAAAAACTCATCGAATGGAAAAACAGTTCCAATAAGAGCAAAGCGATCCTGATCAAAGGCGCGAGGCGCGTCGGCAAAAGTTTCATCACGGAAGAGTTCGCCAAGAGGGAATACAAAAGCCACATCATGATCGATTTCTCGAGCCCGCTAAAAGGGACGCTGCGAATCTTCGAGCAATACGGTAGCAAATACAGTCTCGACGAGCTCTTCAATCAGCTGTCCGTTTTGTATTCAACCCCGCTTTACCCTCATGAGTCGGTCTTGGTTTTCGACGAAATCCAAAGATATCCGCAAGCTAGAGAACTGATCAAGCATTTGGTCGAGGACGGAAGATATGACTACATCGAGACAGGGTCGCTGATCTCAATCAAAAAAAACGCCAAAGACATACTGATCCCCTCCGAAGAGGAGGGCATCTCAATGCACCCGCTTGATTTCGAGGAGTTTTTGACGGCAATCGGAGACCAAGTGACTTACGAAGCGTTGAGAAAGGCTTTCCTGGGGAAGAAAGCGCTTGGCAACACGCTTCGCTCAATCAACGAAAGGCTCAGGCTTTACATGATTGTCGGCGGGATGCCCCAAGCCGTGCTGCGATATATCGAGACGAAGAATTACGACGATGTGGAAAGAGCGAAAAGAGGCATTATAAAGCTCTATAGGGAAGACATCGCGAAATACGCCGAAAGCTACGTTGCTGAGGCGATGGCCGTCTTCAACGCCATCCCCTCGCAGTTGGCTCATCACGACAAGAAAATCAAATATTCCTCTTTGGGAGAAGGCGACCGCTTTTCCTGCTACAGGGACGCCCTCAATTGGATCAGCGAATCCATGGTGGGGTCGCTATGTTACGGGGTGAATGAGCCGAATGTCTTCGACGGGTTCTCGCTTCAACAAGACAAAATTAAATGCTATCTGGCGGATACGGGGCTGCTTTTGACCCTCGCCTCAGGCGACTCTTATCTGAAAAGCGATTTGTACAAATCCTTCGTCGCGGGGAAAACGTCGGTGAACAAAGGAATGATGAGCGAAAACCTCATCGCCCAGATTTTCACTTCGAAGGAAAAACCATTGAGATTCTATGAAACACGTGTAAAGAAAGAGGGGAAGTCCGCGAAATATGAGGTTGATTTTCTGATTAAACAAAGCGAGAAAACCACCGCCGTCGAAGTCAAAAGCGGAAAAGTCAAAGAGCATCCTTCGCTCGATTATTTCGCGCATAAATACAAAGCCGAGACGAATAGGCCAATCGTCTTGACAAAAGGGGATCTAAGGGAAACGGAAGATTATCTGTATCTGCCTTTGGCGATGGCTTGCTTCCTATGAAGTTTCGGATTCGTTTTTCCTTAAAAGAACAGCATATGGTCTAAACGCTTTTTAACCTCTCAGCATTCGTATCCCACTCCCCCGTCAGTTGGAATCGGCACGAACTCTGTATTTCTATTAAAGCAAGCTCCCTGCGCTTGACCCCTTGCCGAAGATGCGGAAGGAGTCACCTAATTCGTTTTGTTCTCTTTGCATCGCGTTTGCTTTCTCAACGTTCGGAGAATGCATCGAAGAGAACGAATCCAATTTCCGGAAAACTGTAGAATTCTACAATTTTAAGGAATTAATTACTTGTCTCAAGGAATGAACCTTAGCAGGAAGTCCGCCATCCCAATGATGGTGAAGCCGTTCTCGTCTCTGCTCCGCTCGAACGGCCGGTTGACGACTAGGATTTTCTGGACCTGGTCATTCAAGAGGAAATAGGGCCTTATCTCGCGTTTTCTCGTCTCCTCGGAGGAGATGTCACTGCAGATTTGGACATAGATCTCCCTTTCGTCTCTCCTGGCGTAGAAATCGACCTCGTTCCCTTTGCGGATTGAATGGCCTTGTTTGTCTTTCTCAATGGTGTCGAACTCGCCGACGCTGACGCTGTAGTTGTGATAAAGGAGTTCGTTGTAGACGAGGTTCTCTAGCAGCTGCCCCTCGTCGCTGAAAGCGAAGTTGAGCCTGGCGTTCCTTAGCCCGAGATCGGTGAAGTAGTACTTCTTGAGCGCCCCGATCTCCCTTCTTCCCTTCAGATCGAAGCGCCCCGCTTCGCTCAATAAGAAGGCGTCGAGAAAGAAAGAAATATATCTCCCCACCGTTTTGCTGTCCACGCTTTGCCTGGTGACGCTTTCGTAGGTGCGCGATATCTTTTCGGGGTTTATGAGCTGGCCGACGGAGGAAGAGAGAAAAGTGCAGAGATCCTCGAGCGCGCCGCCTTTGACGATTCTGTTCCTCTCGAGGATGTCGCGGAAATAGGTGGTAGCGAAAAGGCTCTTCAGATACTCCCCCTTTTCCTCTTTTTCCTTCATCACCGCTAGCGGCATCCCGCCGTAGCGGAGGTATTCGTAGATGGCCTTGCTCTCCTCCCCCTGGCGGTAAGCGTAGAACTCGTCAAAGGAAAGAGGGGCGATATGGATGTTCGTGGCCTTGTCGCGGAACTCGGTGACGATGTCGCTTGAGAGCATCTTGGAGTTTGACCCGGTCACGTAGAGATCGATGTTAGGCTGTCTGGCGAGCGAAAGGACGACGTCGACGAAGGATATCGTCTCCACACCCCCTCCTTTCGCCAAGACATGCTCACCTTTGCTGAGATTGGGGTTCACAATGGTGTAAACGCGCTGAATCTCATCCAACATGACGTAAGTCATCTTCTTCCCCTTCGCCCAACCCATGATGTAGTCGCCTAAAAATAAGGGGTCACGGAGCTTGGCGTTCTCGAAGCGGTCCAAATCCAAGAAGAGGATGTCTTCTGCTTGGACCCCGTTTCCCAGAAGATAGCCTTTGTAGATGTCGCTGAGTAGATAGGATTTTCCGCAGCGCCTGATTCCCGTAATGACTTTTGGGAATCCGTTTCCTCTAGCGGCTATCAACTTCTTTAGATAATGGTCTCTTTGAATCATAAATCCCCCTTTCTGTAGAATTCTACACTTTTCCGGATTTGATTATCCCACATGGATGCTTTTTGAACAATAGATGATTCCTGAAAAATGTAGAATTCTACACTTTTCCGGATTTTATTATATTTTGACTTTTCCGAGGGGTTCCTTAGAATTGGGCTTTAGTCACTCGAGAACTATTGGGATTGATGATGTTTTAACGGCGATAAGCCCGCAATGAGGAAAGGAGCGATATTTTTTTGAGTTTTGCGTCACACTCCCCCCAGTGAGGCAGTCATACGAACATCGCTCGCTCTTTCCCTAACAAAGTCATGTGGCTGCGATGGCTATCGAAAAAAAGGTATAAAAGCTCTTCGCGAGAATAGCTTTTGTCGTATTCCTTTCGCTTTTAGTTCACATTTTTTAACCGCATTCCAGGCAACGTGGTAAATGTCGATGAAAGAAAATACCGATGGATTACAAAAGCATGTTGGAAGATCTGCTGAAGCGCGAATACGAGGCTTCGTGGTTAGAATTCGTTGTTCTTAATCAGTTCAACCAGCAAATCTTTGTCCATACGCTTCTCTTTCCGTGGGATATACGAAAAGATTATAAAAAGGTGAGCAAGAAAAACGGGTTATTTTATGTCCTAAAAGTGTTCATATAGAAATCACACTCCCCTTTGATGTGGTATCCACCGGTTTTTCTAGAGCCGACGAGATCGATGTGATCATGGATGTCTCTCTTGATCACGTTCCTTATGGAATCGAGCGAAACTCTTTGTCGGGTTTCATAATCTCCTGGCGTATTCCGCTCACCTTGATCCCTGGGTTCCTCTGAACGATCCTAAGCGTCTCCAGGCCCAAGTCGTTTATTTGGTCATTTATTTGGTGGCACGTTAGGAAAGACGGCCACGAAGAAGTTCTCGCTGCTATGGAATTCGAGCTTCGAGGCAAAACTCTTATAGGCAGCCGTCGTCCTTGGAATGCCAGTGCCGAAATTCTCGATGTAGCCGAGTTTGTCCAAAGAATTGGGTACACATCACAACAACGTCACTCCAATCGCTTTCTTTTTAGACATTCCATTCTCTCATTGTTTGAACGAATATGTTCTTGATTGTGAGCGTTATAGCATATGATTGGCAACGCCATAACCGATGAAAGCATCGATTGCCGCCATATATGAATGTCAGAAAATGTTGTCGGCAAAGAGAGCGTCATATTGGCCGCATCAACAAAAAAGCCCAGCCTTACGGCTGAGCCAACTAGAATTAAGGTAATCGCTTATTTCTTTTTGCCGATGAAGCAAGAAGCGCCGATGGAAAGACCACCGAGGATAGCGAAGATAGCGTACAAAATCGTTCCGACGCCAAGGCCGTATTTGCTGTCTTTGAAGAAATCGGCCCAAGTGGTTTTCACCGTAAGCGATTGGGCGGTCTGGGTGAAATCGGTACCGGCGACTTTGACCATGAACATGCAGATGCCACCGAGGATGAAAAGCACACCAGCGACAAGGGCAAGCATCTTCGATTGCTTCTTGGCAAAGAAAGAGACGACAGCGACGACGATAGCAAGGACGACTAGGATGAAAGCGATCAAAGCAAAATAGCTCATGCCGCCGTCATAATGGACGGTAATGGTCCCCGGATCAGCGGTGCCGACCGTCGTGACGTTGACGAAGTCATGACCACCGAAAACGAAACCAAATAAGCCAGCAGACGAAACTACCGTGGTGGTGACACTCGTAACAGCAAGATCCCTAGTGCTGCTGTCTTTGTAATAAAGACCTGCGCCCGCAAGACAAATCATGGCGGCTATGCCAAGCAAAACACCAACTGCGGACAAGATGGTGCCGATCGATACTTTCTTCATTTTTCTAAAGTATCCTCCTTATGGGTTAGATTCTAGCAAACGCAAGTAATTTGTTAAAGTGGCAACGATTACAAAAATCAATCAAATCACAATCCTTTTCGTTTTTGTTTTTAGGAATCGTCGAGTGCGCAAATCATTCGGTTTTGAAATCGGCGTTGCCATCGGAGAATGTCATGTTTTGCTCTAGGTCATTGTATTTTGTGTTATAGGTCGCGGGGGAAGGAAAACCGACCTTTCCGATTGCCTTGGTATCAACGTAAGTGCGGCTATGTTTGAAATAATTCGGCAGGGTTTTGCTGGTGATTTTCGTATTTTCGCTGACTTTTTGCTCTTTTTCGCATAGATCAGTCACTTCATGAAGCAATACCGCTCCCCTAGTAAGCGAAGTCGTAACCTTTTGGACTTTGCCGTCTTTTAGATTGTCGCGTATCGCCATAAGCGTGCCTAACGCCAAAATAAAGCCCGGGATGTAATCGAGCGGAACGCCATTGAGGTTCACTGGATTCTCTTTGGATCCGTTGCGAATTGATAAGCCGGTGATGTCTTCCGCTAACGGAGCCCAACCTGGCCTATCTTTCCAGACGGTATCCGAAAAGCACATGAGGTTGCTGTATATGGCATTTGGATTTAGTTCATGGATTTCTTTTTCGGAAAGGCCGAACTTATCGAAACATCCATTTTGGTAAGAATAGGTTATGACGTTGGCTTCTTTGATGAGCTCCTTAATCCTTTCCAAATCTTCCTTTTTGTTTAGATCGAGTTGAATGGAATCTTTCCCCGCCCATCCGTCGAGTTCAAGCATCGCCTGCTCTTGCTCTTGATACGTTCCGCGCCTGACTAGCAAAACATCGGCGCCATATTCGGCCAAAATCCTTGAGCAAGCCGGACCGGCGATGATGTGCGTGAGATCCAAAACCTTGATTCCGCTTAAAGGCCCTTTATCAAGGCTGCCGCTTAATTCCATCTTTCCTTTGCCCCAATCTTCGAAGCGAATCAAAGGCATATTCTTAACGGCTTTGCCGACTTCCGTGGCCTCCCATTCTTCGCGGCTCCTTAGCACGCATGCGCAAGCGCCGCACTCGAAAGCGAGCTCTTCAAGCTCCTTGCTATCCCATTTCGCCACTTCTTTCTTTAGATAATGACGGTCTTTCTTAGTCGATAGCAACGTGAACTTGTCATAAGGCTTCTTTAATTTCATCGCCTCGACGAGCTTCTTTTGCTGCGATTGATAATAGGTGTGGAAGGAGATATAACGGCCATCTTTGGTCTTATATTTATAGAAAGAACCGTTGATCGCGTTATCGACTCTTAAAGCGGAAGCCAAGCGGCTCTTCTTGAACTTCTTGTCCGCATAGTTCGCCATATATAGACGGATGGCTTGTAACCCAGCATAGGAGACATCGCAATAGATGTCGTTCCCCTTGACGTCATCACCACGTAACTCGCCTATTTCCGTCGCAAGGTTACTAGCAAGAGACAAAACGGCGGCGATGACGCTGGTTTGAAGGACTTTCTCATCGACGAAAAGCTTGTCGACCGCTTTCTTACGAAGCTTCGCCAAGACAATGGCTATGACATTCGGAAAAGGATTCTCTTTAAGATAATTTTTCTTTAGTTCCTTCTCATCTTCATCCGAAGCGATGAAGGTGACTGGCAAAGTCGACGAAATACCTAGCGATTCGCTAAGGTAATCGTAAACGATCTGGGCTTCTTTGGCTTTCTTCGCCAACACTTCTTTGCTACTCATCATTTTTCCTCCGTTAAGGCGATAGGATTTTACCATATCCATAAGGCGACGATTCATAAACCGACCATTTTTCCTAAACAAAAAGCCCAGGTTTCCCTGGGCATAAGAGCATCGAAACGATTAACGTTTGCTGAACTGCGGAGCGCGACGAGCGGCTTTGAGACCGTATTTCTTACGTTCCTTGACGCGGGCGTCACGGGTAAGCATTCCGGCGACTTTGAGGGTCTTGCGGTCAGCGCCAGCGAGCAACAACGCGCGGGCAATGCCCAAACGGATGGCTTCGGCTTGGCCGGTGAATCCACCGCCTTTGACCTCAGCTTGGACATCGTATTTGTCTTCGTTTCCGGTAAGGACCAAAGGCTGCTTGAGGTTTTGGACGAGGGTGGCATATGGCATATATTTCTCAACGGCGATGTCGTTGACGGTGATGTTGCCTTTGCCGGCTTTGACATAGACACGGGCGATCGACTTCTTGCGACGGCCAGTGCCGTAATATTTAACTTCGTTTGCCATGGCTTATCTCCTTATTTGATCTCAAGGGCAACAGGCTTCTGGGCCTCTTGCTTATGTTTGTCGTCGGCGTAGACGAAGCACTTCTTCATCATCGCACGGCCCAAACGTGTGTGTGGGATCATGCCGCGGATGGCACGCTCGACGAGTTCGACCGGGTATTCGCGTTTCATGACGCCGGCGCTGCGGGTGCGGAGGCCGCCGTTATAACCGGAGACGTTGTAATAGTTCTTCTTGTGTTCTCCGCCTTCTTTGCCAGAGAGCTTCACTTTGGAAGCGTTGATGATGACGACATAATCGCCAAGATCAAAGTTTGGGGTGTAATTTGGTTTGTCTTTGCCCATGAGGATCGTGGCCACTTGGGTCGCAAGGCGGCCGAGGGTCTTTCCAGAGGCGTCGACAAGATACCATTTGCGAGTAATGTTGATGTCATTCGCAATAGTGGTTTGACGTTGCATAATCTTTTCCTCTACTTTCTTTTAGCTTTTTACGCCGCTCTATTATCGAGAGTCGAAGGGAAAGAAGCAAGAAAATTTTGGCAAATTGTAAAGAAAATGTTAATTTTATTAGACTCTATCGAATATTTTTCTTTCGAAACTCATCAAATTCAGGCTATTTTCCTAGCTTTATTAACCGATTTTTCGAGGCATGGAAGAAGGAATGTGAACGTCATATCGTATAAAAGGAAGCCTAGCAAGAACCCCATCGTCACGTCGCTGGCGAAATGGGCGCCGACGATGATCCTCGATAAAGCGGTCAACAACGTCCACAAATAAACGGATATTCTAAGGAGAAGATAGGATTTCTCGCTAATCTTGTCTTTGAAGAAATAAGCGATGACGAGCCCTCCCACCGCATTCATGGTGTGTCCGCTAGGGAAGGAGGCGAAGAAGCTTCTAAAAGGCCAACTGGGAGAAGGCTCCCAAACGTTCCTATATCCGCCAAGCGGGTCATCGGTCGTCACCAAATACCTCCAACGGGGGCGTTGCCAAAGAACCTTGCCGGCGTTCATCGCTATCCAAATAAACGCATAAAGAAGTATGACTGAAACGCCGAATGCGAAAGCTTTCTTGTCGTCTATATTCTTAATTAGATACGCGAGCGTAAAGGCCCCTGCCACATATATCGATGCCACCAAGAATAAAAGCCAGTATTTCTCGCCTAACCCAAGCTCTTTGATATACGAGAACATCTGCGATCCGGCGTATAAAGCGAAGAAAACCGCCAAAACGATGCCGAGAACGGCGAAAAGAATGTTCTTCCACAAAACATCTTTAGGACGATATTTGAACATCAGCACGCCGCCAAACACCGTGAAGAATTGAAAGGGCTGTTCTCCGATGAATTCGAAAATGCGCGCCCAAACGCTGTCACGGTTATATAGCGATTCCATGATCGGAAGATCGAAGAACGCCAAAAGAACGAAAAGAGCGATGAGGCTTGGGTAGATGATGAATCTTTCTATCTTAGAAACGGTTAGGTTTTTCATATCGTTGATATACTAACAAAAAAGGCCGCCCGATGGGCAGCCAGATGTTGCAATGAAAGAATTAGACGTTCTCAACGTTATGATAGACGTTCTGAACGTCTTCGCATTCGTCGAGTTGCGCGAGCATATCCTTCATCTTTTGGATATCCTCGGGGGCCAATGTGACGTATTGATTCGGGATGAAAGTGACTTCGGCGGTGTCGAAATCGACGATTCCCATTTCTTTGAGGACGTCTTTCGCTTTCTCTAAGTCGGACGAGGCGCATTGAATCTCGACTTCGCCTTCTTCGGAAGTCACGCTTTGGACATCGACGTCGCCCAAAATCAAGGCTTCTTCGATTTCATCGCGCTTCGCTTCGTCGCCCTTGACGTCAAGCACGGCGGCGTAATTAAAGTTATAGGCGACGCTTCCCATCTTGCCGCCTTTTCTCGTCACGATGGTTCTGACGTTGACCAAGGCGCGGTTCACGTTGTCGGTCAAGGTATCGACGATGACATAAGATCCGCCCGGACCAAAGAATTCATATCGGCCTGGGATATAAGCGACGGCGTCTCCGCCTTTGGCTTTCTCAATGGCTCTGTCGATGACGTCTTTCGGGCAGGTTTTGCGGAATTTTTCGATCGCGCTCCTAAGCGCTAAATTGTTCTCCGGATCAGGGATACCACTTTTTGCGGCGGCATAAATCTCCTTCGATGCGCGCATATAGATTGCGCTTTTGGCTTTGGCGGTCGCTGCCATCGCGGCGGCACGCACTTCAAAGTGTCTTCCCATGGGGTTCTCCTTAAAAATCGGTGATATTCTAGCACTCTATAACGAGGGCGATATAGTTTTTTCTGGTCTCTTAGACCAAAAGAGGCAAATCCAAACGTTCAATGACCTCTATTCCCCTCTTCTTGGCGAAGTCCCTCACCCAATCGAATGGCGCGCTTCGCAATAGACCTGGTATATGGGCATCGACACCGATGATCGCTTTGGCACCGGCTTCCGCCACCAAGTCCCAAAAACGGGAGTTCGGATAGAAATGATTCAGATTCGAATTGACGAAATCCCTTTGTTCTCTAGTCGCAGGACCCATGTTTATCTCTAAAGGCATCTTGAGATCTTTGGCCAAGGAGATTATCTTCCTGGCCGATTCCTCGCACGCATCGGTCCATCCCTCATTCCAAGAGGCGAATAGATCGGGATGGGCGACATATCGATATAGTCCACTCCTCATCCCGGATAAAAGGTCCTCAGTGTATTTTCTGGTGGCCAAATCACGATCGGCCATGGCGCAATACCAGAAGAATCTATCGTCATCGGTGAGAAAGCAATGCTGGCCGAGGATGAAATACTGGACTAGACCATCGCTCAAGAGTTTCTCGTAATATGACCGATATTCCTCATAAAACCACTCCGCTTCAAAACCTAGATGTATTTCAATGTCATCTTTGTATTTGGCGGCCAAGGACTTGATCGAATGGACGTAGCCCGGCAAAAGGGAGAAATCGCCGCGCATCCCTTCTTGCTTATGATGATCGAGTATAACGTGATCGCTAAAACCCAAGACGTCGTAATGACCGGCGATCGCTTCTTTGGCGTATTCCTCGTCTTCCCCTATCGCATGGCCGCATCTTTTCGTGTGGCAATGGTAATTGCACGAAATCGGTTTTCCATTACTCATAAATCACTTCCTCCAACACGAGTCCAACCGGACTGCTTTTGAATGAGATTATCTTCCTTCCTTCACCTTCCAAAGAAGACTTAAGCCACTCAATGTCTCTTTTCTTCGTGGCGACCTTGCATGCCGCTCCAATTAGGATTCGCACCATATAAGTCATGAAGCCATTCGATGATAGAACGACTTTCGCATGCCCATCATGGTCAGATATCTCCTTCAATGTGACGTCTCTAATGAATTCGTCTTTGTCTTCTTTCTTCGTCGTGAAATTCTTGAAATCGTGTTTTCCCACGTAAATCCCCATCGCTTTTTTGAAAAGCCCGAAATCGAAATCCTTAACCATAAGAGGCGTCTCGAAAGCGTTCAAAGGATCCCTTCCCTTATAGCAAAAGGAATATGAATAGACTTTCCCT
This sequence comes from uncultured Staphylococcaceae bacterium, assembly GCA_964497235.1. Classification (GTDB taxonomy): domain Bacteria; phylum Bacillota_I; class Bacilli_A; order RFN20; family CAG-826; genus UBA4951. The sequence goes on along the minus strand of CAZCCJ010000003.1, from coordinate 6,197 downwards.
TTCGAAGAATGCCTGGCGTCGAAACCATCAAGCGCCTTCTCCAAAGAGACGCAAAATATGTCGGGCGGCAACAATCTATTAAGCGCCGTTTTGGTTTTATCCAAATCAAGTTCTTTATCGCATTTGAAGGAAATTACCTGCCCCCTCGCGCTTACGCCGGCATCGGTTCTTCCAGCCCCATGAATGGGGGTTGAGACGCCCAATAAATGGCTTATCCTCGCCTCAAGCACGCCTTGGACGGTCTCTTTGTTCGGCTGTTTTTGAAAGCCATTATAGAAACGCCCGTCATAGCTTATGACTGCTTTAAAAACGCTCATAGCACATTAAGCCCCCAAAAGAACGAGAATGGATCAAATTTCATGACGGAAGCCGTAATGAACAAAGAGAGTATGAGAGAGCACAAGATGACCCATAGCAAATCCAAGAAATGGAAATGAATCTTGCGATAACGCGTTCTCTTCGCTTTCGGATCGTACCCCCTCGCTTCCATGGCGTCGGCAAGCTCGTCGCTTCTAACTAACGAGGTGGCGAACAAAGGGATAATCAAAGAGATGATTGAACGGAACTTCGTTTTGAGTCCGCCATGCTTGAAATCGACCCCACGGGAAGCTTGAGCCTTCATGATTCTATCGACGTCATCCAGTATCGTCGGTATGAAACGAAGGGCTAAGGTTATGATCATGGCGATGATATGAGATGGGACGCCAATCACTTTAAGCGGATATAGATACCACTCTAACGCGGCCGTCAGATCCAGAGGCTTAGTGCTGCTAGTCAAAACCATCGACAAAGCAACCATAAGCATCAAGCGAAGCATGATGCGAGCAGCTTCCAAGAGAGATTCGTAATAGAAAGGGAAATCCCCGATTTTGAATGCGACGTTCGTATACGAAGAACTCGGAACAAGAATGTATATAAGCAACAAAAAGACCACGAAAAACCATAAGCTCGCAAGCGACTTGAATAACGATCCAATCGAAACGTGAGAGCAAATCAAAAGGAAGATCGTCAACACGACTAAGAAAGCGGTGAACAAGAAAGAAGTCGAATAATTGACGAAAGACAAGAAAACGGAGACGAGCAAAAGGAGATAACAAAAGAGCTTGGCTCTGGCGTCCATCTTGTGGAGAAAGGAATTATAAGGGACGTAGCGCCCTAACGTTATCCCCGTCATTTTCGCTCCTTAAGGCATCTTGCGATTTCTTTTCCCAAATCGTCGACCGTCTTGAGTTTCGAGAAATCAATGCAGAAACCCCTTCTTTTGAGTTTTAAAGCGAAATCGAAGACTTTCGGATTATCTAATGAATATTCCTTCAAGTCATCACCAAAAAGCTCGTTTGGCTGGCACATTTTCTGAATGCGCCCATCCTCCATAACGATGACTTTGTTCGCGTATTCCAAAACCAAATCCATATCATGGGTGACGAAGATTATCGTCGTCCCTCTCTCGGCGTTTATCTTCTTGAACAATGACATCGTATCCTCAGCCGCCTTAGGATCAAGGCCGCTTGTCGGTTCGTCGATTATCAATACCTTCGGTTCGATGGCGAGAATCCCAGCCAATGCGACTTTCCTCTTCTCACCGCCGGAAAGCTCGAATGGGGAACGTTTATAGAAACTCTCGTCAAGCCCAACCGTCGTTAGCGATTCCCTTGCTATCTTTAGGGCTTCTTCCTTCGATAGCCCAAAGTTCCTCGGGCCAAAGGAGACGTCTTTTTCGACCGTTTCCTCAAAAAGCTGATATTCGGAGAATTGGAAGGCCAAGCCGACTTCTTTTCTTAGGCTTTTGACCGCCTTCCTTTTCTTTTTGGCTTTTGGTGAATTGACGAATCCGTTTGATATCACTTCCCCCGAGGTCGGCGTTATCAAGGCGTTCATAAGCTGCGCAATCGTGCTCTTCCCGCTCCCCGTCTTCCCCACGATAGCGACGAATGAGCCGTCTTTTATCTCGAAATTCGCGTCTTTTAACGCGCAATAGGCGAAAGGGGTTTTCGGAGAATAAGTATAAGAGACATCTTTGAAGGTTATCGGCATAGATATTCCTCCAAAGACGTTAACGACGTTATTTCTTCTTCGACATCCACGCCGTTTTCTTTCAATGAAGCGACTAGCTTTTTGTAAAATGGGAGATCAAGCCTCATCTCTTTGAGCTTATCGACGTTTTCGAAAACCTCTTTCGGTGTCCCGAACAACACCGATTTGCCAGCGTTAAGGACAAGGACTTTATCCGCTTGGGCGGCTTCTTCTATATCGTGCGTAATTGAGATTAAAGTAAGCTTGGGGTTCTCTTTGCGTAAGGAGAAAGTCAAATCGAGGATCTCTTTTTTTGCGGCCGGATCAAGCATGCTCGTCGCCTCATCGTAGATTATGAGCTCTGGCGACATCGCAAGCACTCCCGCTATCGCGACTCGTTGCTTTTGCCCGCCGGAAAGGTTCTCAGGGGCCTTGTCGAGATATTCGTCCATACCAACTTTCTTGGAATATCTTTCAATGATGTCATCCATCTCTTCGCTCGGAACCGCTCTATTTTCTAGTCCGAACGCAATATCGTCCCTCACCGTGCTTCCGACGAATTGATTGTCGGGATTTTGAAAAACGAAGCCGGTTTTTTTACGAATCGCGGCGATGTTCTTATTGTCGACATTCTTATCGAAAATAGTGACTTCTCCATCAAAATCCGTGCGAATCCCGGATAAAATTCTAGCCAAAGTGCTTTTGCCTGAGCCATTATGGCCGATGATCGCCAAATATTCTCCTTCGTTAACTTCGAAGGAAACGTCGTCTAACGCTTTCTCGTTTTCATCATAGGAAAAAGAAAGGTGGCTGACTTTGACTATTGGCATTGGCATCTTCTTTCGTCTCCAGCAAAATTCGAAAAGCCTATGAATTTATGGAAACGGTCTTCCCTTCGTATTGAGTGAGCTTCACCCCCGCCATCGTCAGGATTTTGCGGGAGGCTTCGAAAATGAGGCTGTCCTTATGGCTGTCGGATAGATATATGACTTCCTTTATCCCGGTTTGGATGATCGCTTTGGCGCATTCGTTGCATGGGAATAGGGTCACATAAAGGCGGCATCCGGATAATTTCTCGCCGTTTCTGGTGTTCAATATAGCATTGAATTCGGCATGGCAGACATAAAGATACTTGCTTTCGAGCCCCTCTCCATGCCCCCAAGGCACTTCCTCATCGCTTACGCCACGTGGCATGCCGTTATAGCCGATGGACACGACTTTGTTGTCGGAATCGACGATGCAAGCCCCGACTTGGGTGCTGGGATCTTTGCTCCTTAAAGCGCTTAATTGCGCTATCCCCATGAAATATTCGTCCCAACCGATGTAATCTTCGCGATGCTTCTCTTTTTCCATAACCGCTCCTAAACAAGGGTAATCATATCGAGAAAGAGGGAAGAAATAAAGAAACTTTCCTTTTAGGAAATCTTGGCGATGAGCGCTTCATACGGCCGGAGCTTGCGTTTATAAGCTAATCCAGCGCCTTGGTAATTGGAAAGAATAACCTCGCCGACCAAGGAATTGATGTTTTTGGGAAGCGAACGGTGTCGACCCGTGAGGTTTAGCAATACAAGCAGCATTTCGCCGTTATAGTTTCGGAAATAGGCGAATATCTTGCCGCTTGTTTTTAGCGGCTCAAACGATCCGAAGGACAGCGTCGGATATTTCTTTCTCGTTTCGATGAGCTCGCGATAGAAATTAAGGATCGACATCGGGTCGCCTTCCTCTTTTTCGACATTGATGTCGCGATAATTCGGATTGAGCGGCAACCAAGTGTATTTCGCATCGCTGAAGCCGGCGTTCTTTTTGTCATTCCACTGCATCGGAGTTCTGGCGTTATCGCGATTGGTGTTTTGAATCAGTTTAAGCGTCTTCTTCTCTCCGAATCCCAATTTACGTAACAGTTTATAAAGCCAAAAATCGACTGGATCCTTGAATTCCTCAGGCTTAAACGTCGGATAATTGAGCATCCCGATTTCTTGGCCTTGATAAATGAATGGGGTACCTCTAAGGGTGACGATGAGCATCGCGAGCATCTTAGCCGACATCCCCCAATATTTCTTGGCGTTTCCAAACCTTTCCACCGATCTAAGCTGATCGTGGTTTTCAAGATAATTGGCTGGCCAAGCGGCTTCATTTTGCCAATCGAGGATCGTTTTCTTGAATTTCTTCGGGCTAAAACGCTTGGTGAATATCGGTAGCGACCTTTTATCGACGTTCACGGTGTCGAATTGGAAAAACATATCGAGTTCCTTATCGTCGAAGCGATGGGCAGCCTCGAAATCGACGCCAAAGCATTCGCCGACCGTCATCGAATCGTAATGGCTAAAGACGTCGTCATGCAGTTTGCGGAGAATCTGATGGCATCCGTTTTTGGAAATATAGTGCTCATCCCCTATCTTCCAAGGTTTCCAGTGCCCATCATCAAGCGTTTCCTTCCAAATTTGGTTGATGACGTCGCAACGGAAGCCATAAACCCCTTTGTTAAGCCAAAAACGGAGTATTCCCTCGACTTCGGAAAGCACATCCGGATTATGCCAATCCAAATCCGGCTGCTTCTCATCGAATATATGCAAATACCACTCTCCCACCTCTGGCACGAACGTCCAAGCCGAGCCACCGAAATTCGACGTCCAATTGTTAGGGGGAACGCTATTATGCTTCTTGCCTTTTCTCCAGTAATAATAGGAATGGTATTTCGATTTCGGGTCGAATGAGGCCTTAAACCATCGGTGTTCACTCGAAGTGTGGTTGACGACAAGATCCATGACGATCCTGATGCCTCTTTCTCCTGCTTCCTTAATGAGCCTTTCCATATCCTCCATCGTCCCATATTCCTGATTGATGGAAAGATAGTCGGCGACGTCATATCCGAAATCGGCGTTCGCGGTCTTATAAACCGGCGAAAGCCAAATGATGCCGACCCCAAGTTTCTCTAAATATGGAAGCTTCGATATGATGCCCGGTATATCGCCTATCCCATCGCCGTTCGAATCGCAAAAAGAGCGAGGATAAATCTGATAAACGACATTGCTTCTGAAGAATTTACCGTCCATATCGCGTGCCTCCAAGGAATGACGAAATCATTTTAAGACGTTTCCCGTAATCATAAAACGCCATCACGCCGAAAAAAGGCTAATCGGCAGATGATGGCGACTAAAAAAGGCCTCCGAAGAGGCCGATGTTAGAATCTCTTGAGCATCATTAGACGATAGCCGTGTCCATAGACGGAATCGATGCGTGCGCCTTTGATATAGGCGATTTTGCGACGAATGCTAGAGATATGAACATCAATCGTCCTTGTCGGAAGGTCGCTCTTCTCATCTCCCCAAATAAGTTCGACGAGCTTTTCCCTCTCCACGAGTTCTGGGCGAACCTCATAAAGGGCCTTCAAGATTTTCCATTCCAACGGGGTGAAACGAACGTGATAGCGATAATACGTCAACGTTCTCTTTTCCGTATCGGCGGTTACAACCGAACCATCTCCACGGGTGATTCCTACGAGTGCCATAATGGATTCCTCCTTATTTACGACAAAAGAATATGAACGAATTCGGACACTTGTCAACTATTTTTTCAAAATATTTGTAACGAAAACGATTTTTTTACTATTTGGACAATATCCCATTATTTGTCTAGTTTGGTGAGTTAATCAAAACATATGGAGACCACTAACAAAGGCATAAAAAATAGCATTTCAAAACAACAGTTTACTCAATTATCTAGTATTGAAAATCGATAATTTATTGGCGAATCGGGCCTATTTCCTCTCATCGCCGAAGCGTTTGGAAAAAGAAAGCGACCACATCACGAAACAAGCGTCAATCAAAGAAGAAGGTATCGTCCCAATGACAAGCATCGAAAGGAAATACCAATAAGAAAAGGGCGAATCATTCGAAAAAGTCACGAAGTAAAGCCAGAAAGCGGCCGCTTTAAGGACGCTCATCAAAAGAGCTTCCGACGAAATCGTCACAAAAGATATCGAGTAGATATCAGATCCGTCGTTCGTTTTCTGTCCATCCATGGTTTTCCTCTTATGAACGACCTCCATCAAAACGATGGATCCAATAACCGCTACCCCCGTCAAAGCAAGGATCAACGGCTTAAGCCAATAGCCAACCTCTCCAAATGAAGCGTCAAGCGAATCGCTAAGATAGAAAACGGATGCAAGGGCCAAGAAAAGCAAA
>CAZCCJ010000002.1:119321-132033 GCA_964497235.1 uncultured Staphylococcaceae bacterium | reverse complement strand
CGCAGAGGTCGCAATGGCGGTCTTCGTTCCTGTCGATTCCGGTTTCGTAGAGCAACACGTTTCCCATAACCCCAATATACAGCAGAATCGAAGGCGTGAACCGGCGACTTTTCTTTTTTGGTAAGCAGACCGCCAATAACAGCTTTTCAAATGTTTTTGCATCTACCTGCAAGCCAAAAAGCAAAGACATTCTCGTTACGCTCATTACTAAAGCAGCACAAACAAGAACGTAAAGGATTAGAACATGATGGTTTTGATTTGCTAAAAGCACGAAACAGGAAAAATTTAAAATTTCAAGTTCACAGCATAAAAATAGAGAATGATGACGAAGATGAATAAGTATTTGGTGGTATGATTAGCGAGGAGGCAAATCTTGATCATTATGAACGAAACCATAGAGAAAATTAAAGAAATCAAACTCGTTCCAGTTTTAGTCATTCAAAACAAAGAAGAAGCCATAAGACTGATGGACGGGCTTGTAACTGGCGGAGTGCCCGTTATGGAAATAACCTTCCGCACGTCGTATGCGAAAGAAGCCATAAAGCTGGCAAACGAGAAATATCCCGATGCGGCAATCGGCGCTGGGACCGTTTTAAACGCAGAACAATGCGAAGAAGCCATTGCGGCCGGTGCAAAATTCATCGTTTCGCCAGGGCTATCGGAAAACGTATACAAAGTCGCGAAAGCGCACGGAATACCTTATATCCCTGGAGTTGCCACCCCTACCGAAATCATCCAAGCGCTTGATCTTGGCTTGAAGGAAGTCAAATTCTTCCCAGCTGGCGTCTATGGTGGGATCAAGGCCATCAAAGCAATCGGATCCGCATTCCCTGGCGTTTCATTCATGCCGACCGGTGGTGTCGATCTATCGAATCTTTCGGAATTTGCGAAAGAAAAGAAAATATTCGCCATAGGCGGTTCGTTCCTAACAAAAGGGGATATAGTATCGAACTGCCAAAAAGCGTTATCGATTATCAAGGAGGCCTCAATCAATGGCTAAAATCGTCACTTTCGGAGAGATAATGCTCCGTCTTTCTTCTCCGATGAATTCGCGTCTCATTCAATCGTCTTCCTTTGACGTCCATTATGGCGGCGGAGAAGCCAATGTCGCAGTAAGCCTCGCTAATTATGGACACGAAGCTTATTTCGTTAGCAAAATCCCAAATAACCCAATCGGGGACGCCGCGATAAATTCGCTGAGAAAGTACGGAGTCAACACTTCACTCGTAACTAGAGGAGGAGATAGGCTCGGCATCTATTTCTTGGAGACCGGAGCATCCATGAGGGCATCGAAAGTCATCTATGACCGCGCTCATTCGGCAATTGCGGAAGCCGCTTCAACGGATTTCGATTTCGATAAAATTTTCGAAGGCAAAGATTGGTTCCATTTCACTGGGATTTCTCCCGCACTAAGCAAGGAAACGGCTAAGATCGTCGAAAAAGCCTGCATAGCTGCTAAAAAAGCCGGTTGCACAATCTCATGCGATTTGAACTTCCGCAAAAAACTTTGGAGCAAAGAGGAAGCCATCGCCACGATGGTTCCTTTGATGAAATACGTCGATGTTTGCATCGGCAACGAAGAAGATGCAGCGAACTGTTTGGGATTCGTTCCAGAGGAAACCGACATCACTAAAGGGAAGCTCGGAATCGAAGGATATAAAAAAATCTTCGTCGAAATGCAAAAACGTTTCGGTTTCAAAGCCATCGCCACATCATTGCGTGAGTCCATTTCCGCAAGCGACAACAATTGGAGCGGACTTCTATATGACGGCAAAGAATTCTGCCTTTCAAAGAAATACGCCGTAAGAATAGTTGACAGAGTCGGCGCCGGAGATTCCTTCGCGGCTGGCATAATTCACGCATTAAATACCGGAAAATCCTTGCAAAACGCCATCGAATTCGCCGTTGCGGCTTCTGCGTTAAAACACACCATACCTGGCGATTTCAATCATGTTTCGGTTGAAGAGGTTGAAACGCTTGCAAACGGCGATGCGTCCGGAAGGGTGCAACGTTAAGCTTTCAAAACGCAAACAAAAAACGAGCTTCTCGCGAGGCTCGTTTTTATTTTCTAAATTAGTCCAAGAATTTTGGATTCACGGTGACGTGATATGGTTCTTGAAGAGCTCTGAACCCATCATCTGGGATAGTTTGCTTGATACCGCCCATCGAGAGAACCTTAACCAAGATCTCCGCGCTCTTTTCGACCGTTTCGGCGAGACCCCAAGTGTTGTCGAAGGAATCGCCAGTCACGAAGATGCCGTGATGCGCCCAAATGGCGACGTCATACGTTTCCATGAGTTTGGAAGTCGCTTTGGCGATTTCTTCGCCGCCAGGAACCATCCATTTCGTAACGCCGACGCCAGCCGGGAAGATAATTGGGCATTCAGTCATCATTTCCCAGAAACGATGGCTCCAAACCTTGTCTTCAAGCGGAAGGACGAAGGAAAGGGCAATGCTATTTACCGGGTGGCAATGATAGACAACGCGGTATTTCCCATTCGTTCTCTTCATAACGACTTCAAGATTCATAAGGTGCGAAGGAAGTTCCGATGTTGGGCGACGTCCATCGAGCATGCCGAACACTATGCGATAATTCTCGCCTTTCTCATCCAAGTGAATGATGCCAAGGCAATGAAGCGGATCGTCCGCCATATTCATCATGAATGCGCCGGTGCATTTGACCAAGAAATACATATTGGCAAGCGCTGGGACGGAGGCTCCGATTTTGATCCAAGGGGTCGATTCATCGAAGTTCTCTTTTACGAGTTCAACTTCTTCATCAATCATGCGATAAGAAAGGTTCCCACCATTTCTTTCGTGCCACCCTTTGGCATAGCCATCGGTGCAGAGTTTAATAAACCTTTTAACGAAAGGTGCTTCTAATGCGTACATTTTTTTATCCTCTTTTCTTTAATACATTCTTTTCGTATTCGTCGATCTTCGGCATGATTTCCTCATCCATCCCCTGCCTCTTGAGATATTCGGACCAGATATCGGAGAAAGGCAAATCCTTAACTCTTTCCTCAAGTTCCAAAAGATGCGTGAAATCGCCGGCGTCTTGCAGTTTCTTAAGCTCAGTCCAAGGAGTCAAAAGAGCTTGCAACAAGCATTTTTGAACGCTTCTTTGGCCAATGACCCAAGCGGCGATGCGGTTAATGGAAGCGTCGAAATAATCGAGTCCCATCACGACTTTCTCAATGGCGTCGCAACGAACGATTTCATTGCAGATGTCTTGCATGGTGTCGTCTTTGATGACAACGTGATCGCTGTCCCAACGAACCGGGCGAGTCATGTGCAAAGCGATTTTCGGATAGAAACATAGTAATGACGGAATCTTATCGGCGACATTCTCCGTTGGATGATAGTGGCCATTATCCATCAAGCAATAAATGCCGTTTAATGCGGCGTAATTCTGATAGAATTCGCTAGAACCAACGGTATAGCTCTCTAACCCAATGCCGAAGACCTTGCTTTCGACGGCATCCATGATGACATCCTTCGAATATTTGACGGAATAGATCTCATCGAGCGATTTCTTTAGACGCATACGCGGCCCAAGGCGATCGGCCGGAACGTCCTTAAGGCCATCTGGAATCCAAACATTGCATAACGAAGGGCTCCCTTGGCGTTTGCCGAATTCAGCGGCGATCGCACGGCACGCTTTACCGTGTTTCACCCAGAAGGAACGGACCTCTTCGTCTGGCGAGCTTAAGGTGAACCCGTCTTTCACCATCGGATTGCTGAAGAACGTCGGATTGAAGTCCAAAGCGACCCCATTTTCCTTCGCCCACGCCATCCAAGGTTCGAATTCCTTGATCGAAATCTCATCCATCGACACCGGTTTTTCGCTGACGCCGTATATGGCGTGCAGATTCAAACGCTTGGTGCCAGGCATCATCGAAAACGCGAAATCGATATCCGCTTTAAGCTCATCAAAATTGCGGGCGCGTCCAGGGTAATTGCCAGTGGCTTGAATGCCACCAGTCAATGCGCCGCCGTTTTGAAGACCGATAACGTCATCGCCTTGCCAGCAATGAACGGAAATCGAAGCCTTTGCGAGACTCTCTAACGCCTTTTCGACGTCAATGCCATAACGTTCGAATTTCTTTTTGCTTTCTTCAAACATATTGACCTCCAAAAAGCACATATAAAGTATCGCACATACACGTGCGTTTTGTGAGCACAACAAAAGGGGGTGGCAAAAAATAGAATTTCAATCAAACGACGTTCCATAACAAAGAATCAATTTTGCTAAAAAATCAAAAAATCGTCGCAAATTACCAATAAAAATGACGATGCGCATTTTTGGAAAAACGCTATGAAACGCCAAAACAAATATAAAAACCCCTTATGGTGAAAGGAGGGAAATCATAAGGGGTCAGGAGAAAGCTAATTATTTGCGGATGTTCTTATACATCGGTCCATAGGCTTCGCAAGCGCGATAGTCTTGTCCCTCAAGATCGGATCCGAACATTCCCCAAGCGGCCGGGCGATAGACATCCTTGTCTTCGATATTGTGCATCGAAACAGGGATTCTAAGGATCGAAGCCAAAGTCAACAAATCAGCTCCGATATGGCCATATGTGATGGCGCCGTGGTTAGCGCCCCAATGGTTCATGACCTCATAAGCGCTCACAAACGGTCCTTTATGCGTCAAGCGCGGAGTAAACCAAGTGCAAGGCCAGGTGTAGTCCGTGCGTTTCCAAAGCTTGTCGCTCACTTCATCTGGGAGATTGACGCTATAGCCTTCGACGATTTGGAGAACCGGGCCTAAGCCCTTCACAAGGCTCAAACGGATCATGGTCATCGGCATTTCTGCGCGAGTTAGATAACGGGAGCTATAGCCGCCGCCGCGGAAATATCCAAGATCGGCATACGGCCAAGTGGTGGCATCCATGCATTTTTCGATGTCTTTGTCGGTCATATCCCACCATTGTTTCATGACGTGGTTGCCATCTTTGTCGGTGACTTCGCCGCAGGCGTCAATGCATTGGGCGCCGCTATTGATAAGATGCAAGAAACCATCGGCTTCTTTGGCGTGGCCTTCGATATCGTAACCGGTGACGCGCTTAACGCTATCGCCAGACCAATAGGTACGAACGTCGGCGAAGATTGTCGCGCGACCATTAAGCAAACGCTCGAAAAGCATTCCAATGCCGTTCAACGTATCGTTTTCGGTGGCCAAAGTATAAGGTTCACGGGCTCCGCTCCAATCAAAGGAACTATTCAAAATTGCTTCTGGGAAGTCGCAGTTTGGATAGAAATCGGTCCACTGACGTTGGCCTTGGAAGCCGCCGACGATGGCATTGTGTCCCACCGCCTCTTCCTCGCATCCCGCTGGAAGGTTTTTGTTTCCGTTATAGAGGTCTTTGATGATGCAGCACATCTTAACGGTGAATTCCCAATCTTTTTCCTTTTGCTCGGCCGATTTCTGAAGTTCGACCGGGTTCTTATCGATGCCAGGATGACAATGCTTCTTGACCCACGCAAGCGCCTTTTCGTATTCTTCGTGGTCATAAATCCCAAGCGTCATTCGGCGAATGATTTCGACCTCGTCTACGCTTTCGACGCGCATGCCAAGATATTCTTCGATGAAGTCGTGATTGATGATGGAGCCGCCAATGCCCATGCAGCTCGATCCGATTTGCAGATAACTCTTGCCGCGGAGTGTGGCAGCAGCCACGGCGGCACGAGCAAAACGAAGCATTTTCGCTTTTACATCGTTTGGTATGGAAGTATCGTCTTTGTCTTGAACTTCATGCCCATAGATGCCAAAAGCCGGAAGTCCTTTTTGGGCGTGCGTGGCCAAAACTGAGGCCAAATAAACGGCTCCAGGACGTTCGGTGCCGTTGAATCCCCAGACCGCTTTGATGGTCATCGGGTCCATATCCATAGTTTCGGCGCCATAGCACCAGCACGGCGTGACGGTCAAAGTGATATCGACGCCTTCCCTCTTGAAATAGTCCGCGCAGGTCGCGCTTTCGGCAACGCGGCCAATTGTAGAAGGAGCGATAACGACCTTAACCGGTTCGCCATCGCTATAGCGAACGTTTTCTTCCAATAGCTTTTTGGCTGATAAAGCCATAGCCATCGTTTGATCTTCAAGCGACTCTCTGACCTTGAGAGGTCCCCTTCTGCCATCGATCGCCGGGCGGATACCAATAACAGGATATCTACCGATAAGACGTGATTTGAATTCCATGTTTTCTCCTTTTATTTCTTTGGGTTATTTCCCCCATCAATGAATATGCTATCCCTTTGAGGAAAAAGTTTGTATATCCCTTTGACACATTTTTATCAAAAAAGCGTCATATCACCCATCCACAAATGCGCAAAATGTTGCAATTTCGAGCACATTCAATCATAATCGCTTGCGTATGTTGGACGTAGAAAGAGCAGAAGCGATACTAGAAATTCTCAAAGCCAAACACTCGTGCACCGTATATGATTTGTCCATAAGTTTGCACACCTCCGAATCGACGATACGACGCGACCTGGCGAGAATGGAGCAAAAAGGGCTAATCGCTAGGACTTTCGGCGGAGCGATTTTGAAAAGAGATAGTTCAATCGACGATTCATCGTTCTTTTTGAGGGAGAAAGAGAATCTAAAAGAAAAACGCGCTTTAGCAAAGGAAGCCAGCAAATATATCGAACCCAATAGCGCGATTTTCCTAGACAGCAGTTCCACTTGTCTCCAATTGGTATCCATACTTCAATCGTTTAAGAACATCCTGATCATAACCAATGGTTTGATAATAGCCAATGAGCTGATATCCAAGACGAAACACGATGTCATTTTGCTCGGAGGCAGAATCAAGCCATCAACAAACAGCGTTCTTGGGGGCTCGACCGAGAATATGTTAAAGGGCTATCACGCCTCTCTTTGCATAATGAGCACGTCTGGCATAGACAAAGAATTCGGTTTAAGCGAATTAACGGAAGAACAGTCGAGACTAAAGAAAATCATGATGGAAAACTCATCGAAGACCATCGTGTTGGCGGACATAAAGAAATTCGACAAAAAATCACTTTCGCACACATGCGATATAAAAGATGTTTCAGTGATAATTACGAACGGCGAAGTCGATGAAGAATACAAGAGATTGGCGCCGAACGTTTCCTTCGTCGAAATAAAGGAACAATAGGCTTATTTTTCAATTTTGTCGGCGTTTTGCTGTTGATTTTGCGTTTTTTTAAGTTCTTTTTCCTTCTTTATTTCCTCTTTTGTCTTTATGCCGTAGCTATGCAAAATCCTTTTAAGAGAACGCGGTGAGAAATTCAGCGGTTCAAAACCTTCTCCACTGATGTTAGAGGCTACGGACGTCGTTATGAAGGCGTCTTGATCGACGCTTGCGACGAACGCTCTGACATCTTTTGCTTCAGTGCCATAAACAACCGAACGAACGCATTTTTTCTTTTCGCCGCTATACCCGCCCTCAATCTCAATAAGCGTCGTAGCGTGCTCTAATTTCTCATGGATAAAGGCCATGATTGGGTCAGGATTATCGCTAATGATGTCCATGATCACCGGATTATCGCTTTGGACATAAATGACGCGTATCGCGAAAGCGGCGACAACGGCGCTCACAATGCCAGACAATGCAAGTTCCCAACTTTGCAAGCACGCCAAGCCAATCAAAATCATCGTCGTATCGAGAGCAAGGCCGCCAATGTCTTGTTTTATTTTCGTATACTTGGCTATAAGGAAAGCAACGATGTCCATACCGCCCGTTGAACCGTCGCCTAGATACGTCAAGGCAACGCCAGCCCCGCTTAATACGCCACCAAAAAGTCCGGAAGTGAGCAAAACCGAAAATTCAAGCGTCCCATCGATCGTATGGCGATTATAGAAATCGGTTATTTTCAATAATCCAGCCAGGTCCATCCTCAAAAACATCGAATAGAAAGCCGGAAACGCCAAAGTCCCTAATAATGTATAAATCGAGAACTTCTTGCCAAGCAACGACAAACCGATGATCCAAAGTATTATTTGGATAGTCGCTATCGCGATATCGCTGATGTCGAAACCGACTTTATCGCTAAAGAAATAGTTCAATATGACACCGAGGGAATCGATGCCGCCGTTGACGATGTTACAAGGCATTATGAATAAGGCATCCGCGACAGCTAAAATGAAACAGCCTAAAAGAACCAAAGACACGCTTTTGGCGGTTACGTAGATTTTAGCTTTCTTTTCTAGTGTCATATTCGCCTCGTTCGAAAAAGACATCATCTAGCCAACATGACGCTTATCGATGAGGAAATTATACCAAACACGGCATTTTTTGTCCAATTTCAGCATTTTTTGGCACATAAAAAGCCCCGTGATGGGGCTTCTCATTTTCGATGATAGAACTATTTCTTTGGCTGGGCTTTGGCAAGTCTCTTGTTGAACTTGTCGATACGTCCGTCATTTGCCGCAGTGCGTTGTTTGCCAGTGTAGAAAGGATGGCAATTCGAGCAGGTTTCAACTTTGATTTCTTTCAAGGTTGAGCCAGTCTCGAAGGTGTTTCCACAGCTGATGCAGGTAACTGTGCACTTGTGGTACTCTGGGTGGATGTCTTTTTTCATTTTTTTACTCCTTTCGCCTAGTTATATCCATAACTAAGAGAGTTACGAGCGTAATCCTACATTAGGAAAACCTTTTTGGCAATCGATTTCGTTTCAAAACAAACAAAAAAGTTCGAACGGCAGACGATCACTTATCGTCTTCGTCTTTATATAAAGACACTTGAGCAGCGTCTTTTTCTTCTTGAACCTTTATGGCTTCTTTTGCTTTTTCTTTCTTTTTGTTCCCCAAAAAATACAAAAATCCCCACAAAACTTCAGCCAAAGTGAATAGAATTGCGATTATCATAGGGATAACCAAAAACCAAGGATTGTTGTTGACGGTCTCGCCTCCCATCTTCAAAAGACCGTAGACAAGAATGAAAACGGCAACGACCAAACCTATTCCAAAATATACCATGAGAGTCCATGGATAAATGGACGTCTCCACTTCTTTCGGTTTGTTGATGAGCACCGCTTGGGCGATAATCGCTATCGCCAAAGAAAGCACGGCATAAAGGAAGGGAAGATACACGTTCTTAAATAGAAGATCGAAACTGAAAGTCGCCCACGCGTCGGTATAAGGAAAAAGAGCAAAGCTTATGACCTCGCGGTAGAAGAGAGTCGACGCGACGATAAAAAGCAGATAATAGGCTATTCTTTTTAAGACTTTTAACGCTTCCATTTTATTCCTTTCTCAAATCGATGTTGTCGTTCGGTTTCATTAGCATCGCCATCGGAGCGGTGACTTTCATCGCTTGGTGATAATCCCAGAGCATACCAGGTTTCATGTGCATCGGTATCATGTGTTTGGGAGATATTGCGATAGCGGCTTTAGTGGCATCTTCAGGAGTCATCGTATAGTGCCCATCTATCGGCAACAGAGCATAATCAATCTTCTCTTTCTTTAGTTCATCCATCTCCGGAATGTAATCGGTATCGCCTGCGTGATAAAGACAAATCCCATCGAATTTAAGCAAATACCCAACGCACTCTTCACGCTTGTGATGCGAATTATATGCAGGAACTGCACGGATTTCGACGTTTTTCTCTAAAAACGAATGATATTTTCCGTTGGTCAACGCATCTTTGGCACGAATGACGACGCATCCGGGATTCCACGTTATTTTCGCAATGTCGTTGTGATCATAATGTTCATGTGTGATCAAAACCAAATCCGCGGGCGTCTTATATCCCAGACCGGCATAAGGATCTATGAAGATCACGATTCCTTGATCGGTAGTAATTCGAAACGACGCATGGCCTTGGTAGAAAAGTTTCGGCATAAGAATCTTCTTTCGCCGTTTATCATAGCATATCGCGACATTCGTTTTGCCAACCGAAAGAAAAGAATTTGTCTCTTGGACAAAATATTGAGTGAAGTCTAATTATCAACGTGCTATTGTCGCCCTGAAAAGGAGCAACCATGATCTCAAAAAAACTAGCTATAGAGGTGCTCAACGAATCGCTTGCGACGGGCGGTGACTACGCAGAGATATACCTCGAAAACAACATCAGTCAAAACGTCGCCTTAGAAAACGGCAAGGTCGATTCGACCTCCGAATCGCAATCCTATGGCGCCGGGATACGCATCTTAAAAGGACTCAAAAGCGTTTACGGTTATACGAGCGACTTATCGAAGAAATCGCTCATCGAATTAGCGCACAAACTCGCCGCTTCATTCGATGGAAAGCGGGCGATAACGGTAAAAGAGATTAAGAACGTCAAAGTCAAAACGATCAACAAAATAACCGATCACTTAAACGACGTTCCATCAGAAGAGAAAGTCTCCTTGCTAAAAGAAGCTTCCGCAATAACGATGGGCGTTGATAGCCGAATATTGAGAACAATGGTGTCTTTCTCCAACAACAACAAGCAGATTGAGATTTTCTCATCCGAAGGGGAAATCGGAAACCATTACAAAAATTCCGAAGAACGCGGACGTTTGGCCATCGTCGCCGTTGCAGTAGACAACGGTCACATCGAAACATACTTTGCTGCGCCGGGCCGCTATGCCGGATGGAATTATTTCAAAAACGAATTGGATTGGCGTGGGGTCGCAAAGAATGCAGGCGAAAAAGCCATTGCAACTTTAAGTGCGAAAGAATGCCCAAGCGGACGCTACCCTGTAGTCATAGCCAACGGATGGGGCGGAGTAATTTTCCACGAAGCCTGCGGACATAGCTTAGAAGCCACCGCCACCGCAAAAGGCTTAAGCGTCTTTAGCGATTCACTCGGCAAACAAATAGCAAGTCCGATAGTCAGTGCTTTCGACGATGGCACGATGCCAAACGAATGGGGATCGAACAACATCGACAGCGAAGGTCACAAGACACAGAAGAATCAATTAATAAAGGACGGCATATGTGTCGGATTCCTAGTCGATAAATTCAACGGCAGACGCCTAAACATGGAAGCAAACGGGTGCTCAAGAAGACAGAACTACCGTTTTGAGCCGACATCGCGCATGAGCAACACCTATATAGCCGCTGGCAAAGACAAACCGGAAGACATCATAAAAGACACAAAACTTGGCATATACGTCACCAACTTCGGCGGTGGCAGCGTCCAACCTACGACCGGCGAATTCAACTTCTCGGCCAGCGAAGCGTACATAATACGCGACGGCAAAGTGGCCGAAATGGTCAAAGGCTGCACGTTGATCGGTTCTGGCAAAGAAGTCCTTATGAACATCGATCGCGTCGGCAACGACGTCGATTTGGGGCAAGGCATGTGCGGTTCGGTTTCCGGCATGGTCCCAGTCAACGTGGGACAACCAACCATCAGAATCAAGGAAATAACAGTCGGAGGAAGAGGAGGAAAGCTCGAATGAACATCAATAAATTCATCGATTATGCCAAAGAAAACGGATTGTCATCCGTTCAGGTCATAGTCTCAAAAAGCTCAAAATTATCGATAAAAATTTATCACAAAGAAGTCGAAGGCTACGGTGTTTCCGATTCTCAAACGCTCGTCGCGATGGGCGTTTATAACGGTAAATGCGGAGCGGCGATAACGGAGAAATTGGACGACTCCACTTTCGAATTTCTTGTGAACGCCATCAAACAAACCGCGACGACAAATGAAAACACCGATTTTCTAGACTTCTATAAAGGAAGCGAAAAATACCATAAGAAAAACACATACTGCAAAAAGCTGGATGAGTGGCCGATAGAAAACAAAATCGCCACATTGAAATCAATCGAAAACAAGCTCTTCGCCTACGATAAGAGAATAAGCGACGTCGCCGAGGTTGGTTATTCCGAAAGTTCGGTTTCAACCGAAATATTCAATTCGTACGGGCTCAAACTTAAGCAAAAAAGCAATTATTTCTACATCTACGGCGAGGTCGTTGCCAAAAGCGGAGAAGAGACAAAAACCGGAAGCGATCTATTTATCGATTGCGATCCCGACAAATTCAATCAAGACGAATTCGTTAAGAAGGTGGCCGAAGAGGCCTTGGCGAAATTCGGAGGCTCCCCTTGCACAAGCGGAAAATATCCAACCGTCATCAAAAACTCAGTCTTTGCAAGCATACTCGATTATTTCATCGGTCAACTCTCGGCGGAAGAAATTGAGAAACACTCAAGTCTCGTCGAAGGCAAATTAAACACCAAAATAGCCTCCAATAAATTGACGATTTTTGAGAAGCCTTTGGAAAAAAATGTGTTCTTCTCCTATTTCGATGATGAAGGCGTCGCCAAAACCAATAAAACCATCGTCAATAAAGGCGTGCTACTAACATACCTCCATAACCGCAGAACGGCCAAAAAGATGGGGGTTGAGACGACGGCGAACGGAGCCATATCCGGCAGCAAGATAGGAATCTCCTATTCCAATATCTACGTTAAGCCAGGGAAACTGGATTTCGATCGAGTGATCAGCGGCATAAAAGACGGCGTTTACATCACCGACATCGCCGGACTGGGCACAGGAATGAACCCTAGAAGCGGAGACTTCTCTTGTCAGGCCGAAGGATTCGAAATCAAGGACGGCAAGATCGGAAGGCCGTTATCGTTAATCACATTATCCGGAAACCTTATGAAAATGCTTAACGACATAAAAGCGTTGGACAATAGAATGGAACTTCAAACCGATTCGATGTGCGTTCCAGACGTTCATATCAAATCCATGAATATCGGCGGAAACTAGAGCTTAGAAAAAA
>CAZCCJ010000002.1:0-119221 GCA_964497235.1 uncultured Staphylococcaceae bacterium | reverse complement strand
CCAGACGTTCATATCAAATCCATGAATATCGGCGGAAACTAGAGCTTAGAAAAAAGCTAAATCAACCGGCTCAAACGGCCGGTTTTTTTGTTTACGTGGCACCAAGCGACGTTTTTGCAAAAAAGAATTTCCAACACCGAAGGCGCATAGAACAACAAACTTTTTTCGTAGACAACGGCCGTTGTCGTCTCAAACACCAAAAAAACATAAAACATAAAAAATTTTATAAAGTAGAACAAAAAAACATTAGTTTCATTCGTATCTTTTTTATTTTATTTAAATATTTTTACCTTTTTAAATGGTTGTGTTATAATTCGATTATGAAATCCGACTTGTTAACTCAAATCAAATCAAAATTTCAGCCCGGCGAGTTGTTTATGATGTCTGATATCCAACGCGGATATATGTCCGATGCGGCTTCAAAAAAAGAATTGCTTAAGTTAATAAGCTCTGGAAGCATTACGCGTTTCTCTTACGGGATTTATTATCTTCCAGGAAAGATGGAGCCGACCGTCGCTTCCGCAATCGAGCTTCGTTATTTGCGGCGCGGAGACAAAGTATATGGCTTTTATACCGGCGACAATTTCCTGTCTTCCATCAACGGCGTTAGCCCAAACCTTGATGAAAAAATCGAGATCATGAGCAACCACGCAACGAGCGGCAAGAAAAGCGTCTACATGTTTGGAAAGCGTTTCGTCATAAGAAAACCATATGTTGAGATAAACAAATACAACGCTTCTTTGGTGTCATTTTTGACTTATATTTCCATGTCTTCTTTATCGACGATAAAAGAGCAATATTCCATTCTCGCCAATTACATCAGAAGAGAGCATCTAAGCGCAAACGATGTGATGGACATGGCTGAAAAATTCCCAAATAAAACTGCTTCAAAACTCATCTCAAGCGATTTGTACCGTTCTTTGTGGAAACACTGATTCGCAAACGTCAACGAAAACGTAAAAAAGGCATGCTTGAATGCGTGCCTTTTCGTTTCTATCATTACTATTTTTCCGGTTTTTGATTGACAAAAACTGAGTTAATTTTTTGAGCGAAAACCTCTGCTATTTTTTGGCCGCCTCTTTCACTTGGATGAAGACCATCATAGGTCATGTTCTCGGCCTCCAAAGGATATGGGTATTCATCAAAATCCAGGGGATCGAATTTTTCGTTATGGAAAACCTCAAACGGCAAATCTTCCGTTTTCCCACCATGCGTTTTCCTCATAAACAAAACTGCATTCTCTGGTGTAAAACCGGCCAACCCGTGTGTGTCCACATAGAAAATCCCCTTCGTTGGATCCTCCATTTTTTTATAAAGTTTTGCATAATCCGAAATTCTTTTGCCCAATTTTTCATGGGTCGAATCTGGCGCGTTGTTGTAGTAATCGAATTGATACACAAAAAGCCCTCTTTCGACGGGGGAGGCGATGAAGATTGGAGCGGTTGTAGCCACCTTACGTATCGCTTTGATGATAAGGCCCATATTCCCAGCCGTGCTGCCTTCCTTTTCGTTTATATAGTCATTGAAATCACCAAACGGAGTCATATCCGACCACCAATCATTGGCCCCTAGAAAAATTGAATAAAAATCCGCCTGAGGGAAGTCCATGTTCAAAAAGGATGATGTGGTGGCGCCATTAATGCCTAGATTTATTATCTCAACGTCAAAAGACAACAACTTTGCAGTCTTTGTGACGTATCCCTCTTTGATTCTGTAATTAGTCTCTTCTAAGTGGTTATCTATAAACGTAAACGAGTCGCCTATAACACACCAAGTCTTTCTTTCTTTGTTCATTTTTGAAACCCTTTTTGCTTTATTATATCTTTTTCATTGTATCCGAGAAAAACCAATAATTTTGAACGTTGTTTTTTTTAAAATCTATCGGGGATTTGCATACTTTTTTGATTTTTTTATACAAAAAACCGCAAGCAAACGGAAATTGCCGCGGCTCTTTTTCCTAATCTTCCTTCTTATCGGAATCGGCGTTTTCGGGCTCCTGATCTTTCTTATCGGTTATCGCCGTATCTTTATATTCGGAGAAGTCCCAATCGGGATGCGCTTCAATCACCTTTTTGATGGCGAACCGCATCATCCTTTCTTCGACTTTGCGCTTATCCTCTCCGGACGCCTTGATGGCGGAATCGGCGTGATCCATCGCAGACTTTGTCTCATTGATTGAATCATTTATCAATCCGCTGACCAATATGTAAGCGCGGACGGCCGGAGCCGAAGCTAGCGATTCGATGAATTTCTTTTCTTCTAAGGAAAGGGAAATATATTCTTCTTTCGCTTCCTTAAGTGGCTTAGAGAATAGATGAATAGCAATCTTTTGTGCCACGGCATTGTTATAAATACGGCGAGAAACGTGATCTTTGGAACTTATCGTCAATTCATTCACTTCCAAAGCGCCAGCATAATCGCCTTCCGATAAGCGATTATAAATCGTCACGTCGTTAAGGCGGGAAGTGAAGTCCGTTACCGTCGTATAAACAGGGGTGGAAACAACTTTCTTGCCCTTTTGCATCATATCCTCAGCCAAGAGCATTTCGTTATATGCGCGAACATTGACGGCGTTATTCAAAACCGGAATCATGCAGCCGTCATTTTTGCCATCGAGATGTGCCGGAAAAATATCATAGAGGAAGATCATGCAACCGACAGTCAAAACGACGATTCCAACGACTTCCGCCCAGATCCAAGGGGGATTGGCACCAGAGAACGCTTTAGACAAAGAAATAAGCAAAACGCAGATGACAACCTCCAACAAGAAGAAGAGCATCGGGAAATAAATAACCGGCCTTGGGTTGCTTTTTACAACGTCCAATGGCACGTATTTCGTTTCTCCGGTTATTCCATCGTAATTCGAGAAAGAAAATCTAGTCTTTCCTTTCTCGTCCTTTTTGAATTGGAAGAACAAACAGTTCCAGGACGTGACTTTGTATTTGCCGATCTTTGCCCCAAGCAAATGACCGAACTCAAGCATCAACGCGCTAAAAATTATTCCGCCGATGACAATCAAAAGAACGAACACTATTCCAACGTTCCCTTGAAGAACGTTGCCATACGTATTGAAAATAGGCCTAATGAAGCCAAGTCCTACGCCTATGGCTATGCCAATCATCAAGGCATAGACCAAATAGCCCATAAAATCATTCTTTTTCATAGATATCCTCCATTTTTAGAGGCAGAGGCGATATACGGCCTCGACGTCCTCTTGATTAAGTGATCGGGGGCAACAGCCAATCACACGTGTTCCGTTGCCAGTAGCTATCCTTGATAATTCGGGGATATCTTTTTCAAAGAGCCCAAGCCGACCAAGAGTTGTTGGCACGCTTAGATCGATGTAGAAGCGACGCATCGCTTCGATACCCATTATAGCCGCTTTCGAATCGTTTTCCTCTTTTATATCGAAAATTCTTCTCGCAAAGGCGGCAAACTTCTCCAAATCCTCTTTATATGCATACTTTGCCCAACCTAAATAAGCTACCGCGATGCCTTCGCCGTGAATTATCTTTGGTCTATAGGCGGACATGGCGTGCTCCAATGGATGAACGACAAAACGCGTTTTCTTTCCAATCGACGTGATACCGTTATGTGCCAGAGTAGAATCGAGCATTAAATTAGCCAATGAATCGATGTCATTCGGATCGCTAAGCAATTTATAGGCCGTTTCTTTGACGTTTTTAATCAAAGACAGTGCGAATTCGTCGGATAGTTGTCCTGGCTCACTCTTGGCGAAATATCTTTCGATTGAATGCATCATCATATCGACTATTCCGGCGTTTCTTTGCCTAAGGGGAACGCTTTTGAGCAAATATGGATTTTCAATCGCGAATAACGGGCGCACCAAGTAGGAATTGAATCCGCTTTTTTCGTGCGTTTTGTTTGAGTTAATGACGCAGGAATCGCTCGATTCGCTGCCTGAACTAGCTATCGTGAGTATCACAGAAACCGGCAAAGCCTTTGACGGGACGGCCTTATGCGAATTGAAATCATAAGCGTCGCCGTCATAAAAATAATTTACGGCTATGCATTTGGCGACATCAATCACACTTCCGCCGCCGACGGCGAGGACACAATCAACCGGTGTTTCTCTTATTGTTTTTAATCCCTCTTCAACGAAAGAAACATCGGGATTTGCAGCAACACCGCCAAGCTCAGAATACGTAACGCCAGCCCCGCGAAGCGAAGTGACGACGTCATCATATAGGCCATTGCTTTTTATTGAGCCGCCACCATAAACTAAAAGAACTTTGCGAAAACCATATTCATTTAAAAGAGCACCAACCTTTTTTTCAGCATTTTCTCCAAAAATAATGCGGGTTTGACGGGGAAAATCGAAATTCATCATTTTTTCTTTTCCTCTTTTGAAAGGCTAATCATCGCAGGAAAGACGGTCAATAGAGACGCTTTCGCGAAGCGTTTAATGCCTTTTTCGAATTTTTGAGCAGTCATCGACGGATCCTTGAAATAATAGCCGAACTCATCGGCCACGAGTCTGGAATATCGACGGGCGACCGCGCGATATCCGTTGGTGGATAGGCGGTAGTTGTTTTTGGATGTGAGGATGTTAAAGGCTTTGTTGACGAGCTTATTGAAGAAGAAATCATCAACCAAATCATGAGCCGCACTGTTATAAGAGGATTTCAAAAACAAGAAATTGTCTTTCGAGTATCCAATCAAGGCGTCCAACGCCTTGTCCAATTCTTCCGCTTCTTGTAAGCCTTTCACGCTTTCATTAAGGAAATAGGCGGCCAATAAATCGTAGATATCCTGAAAATGATAGTAGAACGTCTGTCTATGGCATCCGCATTTTTTGCATAATGCCGTGACGTTAATATCTTCTAGTGGCACCGAAAGCATCATGTCCCGCAAGGCTTTTTTGAATTTCGCTTCGGTCTTCATTTGATTTCCCCGCTCCTTAATTTTGCGTATTGAACGGCGATCTTCGCTCCCAAGACGGCGTTATTAAGCACCAAAGCGATGTTTGTCTCAAGCGATTCTCCGCCCGTCAACTCGACTATTTTCTTTAGCAAGAACGGCGTGGCGTCTTTGCCTTTAACGCCTTCTTTTTCAGCTTCTTTAAGGGCTTCTTCTATTATCGAATCGATCTTCTCGTGTGGCATGGAATATTCAGCCGGGCAGGGGTTAGAAATAAGAATCCCGCCATTTAATGGGAAACTTCTTTTTGCATAAATGACGCGCGCCGCTTCTAGTGGATCATCAAACGTCATATCGACCCCGTGATTCGTCTCGCTTGAATAGAAATTGGCAAAGCTCTTGCTTTTGTACGAAAGAATGCTGACACCTTGCGTTTCGAGCACTTCCAAAGTCTTCGGAATGTCTAAAATCGCCTTTGCACCAGCGCAAACGACCGTCACATCCTCCGAACCCAATTCATACAAATCCCTAGAAACGTCCCAAGTGTTTTCCGCACCACGATGAACGCCGCCGATCCCGCCGGTGACAAACACCTCAATACCGGCTTTTTTAGCCATTAAAATCGTTGCGGAAACGGTCGTGGCACCCCATCCTTTTTGCGCCATAACGATCGGCAAATCCCTTTTTGATACCTTCGCAACGCCTTTTTTCTTGCCAAACTCCTCGATTTCCTCTTCGCTCATGCCAACGATCGGCTCACCGTCGATTATCCCCATGGTTGCCGGTATCGCTCCGTTTTCTCGTATGGCTTTCTCGACCCTCAACGCCGTTTCGACGTTTTTTGGATAGGGCATACCATGCGAAATAATAGTGCTTTCAAGCGCCACAACAGGCAAACCGTCAGCGATCGCTTTCTTAATGTCCTCTCTTATCTTCATTTTTCTCTCCTCCGATACGTTTATTCATCAATGAGCAAAACGATATATACATCGCGCCAAGAACCAAATAAATAGCGGCGGCAACGAATGCTTTCTTCATATCGATACCGCTATAATCGATGGACCATAGTTCAAAAGAAGAGAATCTGTCTATCAAAAAGAAGGCTGCACCGAGGACAAACAATATGGCGAAGACTATTCCTCTATATTTATCCAAAGGCAGCGAGACAACGAAAAGAGTGAGATAACTCAAGAAGCTGAAAAGCAAAACGGAAATGGCCGTCGCAGTTTCGTAAGACAAGAAATTGGGGGCCGACCAATGGATAACGAAAACAACCAAGACGGAAAGCACTTCCATAACGCCAGATGGAATGGCGCGGGAAAAGATCGTCGCCAAAAATTTGCCTTTCAGTCGCTCGTTCGAAGGTTGTAACGCCAGTAAGAAACCGCCGATTCCAATCGTAATGAGTTCCCATAAAAGCATATTGGAAGTGGTGAATGGGTATGACTCATTTTTATCGAATATGCTCGAAATCAAGAAAATCGTGGTAACCACGATGGCAAAGAACGTCTTCGAGAGAAAAAGCGAAGCGGTCCTTTGAAGGTTGTTGATGACTCTTCGACCCTCCGCAACGACGTCTGGAAGCTTGGAAAAGTCGTTATCCAAAGAAACAATATGTGACACGTTTTGAGCCGCGCTTGAACCCGAGGCCATGGCGATTGAGCAATCCGCTTTCTTAAGAGCCAATATATCGTTAACCCCATCACCAGTCATCGCGACTTTGTGCCCTTCTTTTTGTAACGCTTCGACCAATAGAGCCTTCTGTTCCGGGCTTACTCTGCCGAAAACGGAATACTCTTTTGCGAGAGCGGGGATCTCCTCATCTTTTACGCCTTGCATCGAAACGTATCTAGCGGCGCCAGGCACGCCAACGCGATTCGCTATTTCGCTAACCGTGACCGGATTATCGCCGCTTATCACTTTGATATCGACGTCGCTCTTTTTGAACCACTCGATGTTGGCTTTAGCGTCTTCTTTGATGTGATCAGATACGGCTATTACGGCAATCAATTGAAGTTTTGCGGGGATTTCATCATTTTTGATTGCGTTTTTGCTCCAATATAACCCCAACACTCGATAACCTTTTTCGGAAAGTTTCTCAATCCTAAGGTCAGACATGTCGTTTTTCTTGGCGTCAACAAAGCCAGGAGCTCCCAAAACGAAGGTTCCTTTAGTTTCAAAATAAGCTGCGCTGTATTTGCGGACAGAGTCAAACGGTATAGAAGACACGGACTTCCATTCTCCTTCGGCTTCTATCGCCTTAACGGCTCTAGCGGTCGCGTTGTCGTCTCCGGTGGCCAAAACGATCGAGCGCATCGCCGATTTGATTTCCCTTTCCTCGAAATCGCCATAGCAATATATGTCGCTTATGGAAAGGGTGCCATCCGTTAAAGTGCCGGTTTTATCGAAGCAAATGGTGTCAACTCTAGCTAACATCTCAATGCAATAAAGCTCTTGCACGTTCATTCTCTTTTTCGCTAACGAAAGAACGCCTATCCCGAGTGTCAAAGAAGACAAAAGATAAAGGCCAGCCGGAATCATGGCCACCAAAGAGCCGGATAATCCCGCTATGAATTCCTGATATTTCTGATAATTGACCGACCAGTTGTTTTGCGCCAGCCAAACGAGGAGCTCCGCTAAGCCAAAGACTATGGCGACGATGCCAGCGAACATGAAGATCGCAAAGAAAGATCTTTTGAGTTCGCTTTTCGGGCGAGAAAAGGATTTGGCGTTGTTTTGTAGCCCTTCGGCGTAATTCGCGATGCCGACTTTTGTTACTCTGGCATATGCTTTCCCAGCCTGAACGAACGTGCCGGACAGCACTTCATCACCGACCTTTTTGTCTATTTTTGCCGCTTCGCCCGTCACCAAAGATTCATTCATCGTGAGCTTGCCGTTGACGATAACGCAATCGGCCGAAACCTGATCCCCGGCCTTCAAAACGACGATATCGCTAAGAACAAGTTCACGGATGCCAATCTCCGTTTCTTTTCCATCCCGAACAACGAGCGCTTTCGGATCGGTGACTATTCTGAGTTTGTCGACAAGCCTCCTCGCTCTGATGTCGGTTATGAGCCCGATGACAATGTTCCCAAACACCGGAAGCAGAAAGAAGAAGGAAGATAAATTCATCCGCCCGTAAAGCATGAGTATCGCCAAAACGAAATAAATCAAATTGAAGAAAGTGAAAAAATTGTCCAAAAATATCTTCCAATACGTTTTCGTCACTTTCTTGGCGACCTTGTTGGCGAGTCCGTCTTTCTTTCTTTCTTCGACTTCTAGCGAGCTTAACCCGTAAGCAAAATCAGGAAGTATTTTCCGAGCGCGTCCTATTCTTTCTTCGAGTTCTTGTCTTTTCTTCACGTTCATTCGCTCCTTAATGCAATAACCGGGTCTTTCTTGGCACCAAGTCTAGCGGGTATTAAACCGGAAACGAAAGCCAAGACAATCGAGATAGCTACGAGAATGAGCCCATGAAGCGGAGACAACGTGGCTATGCTATTCAAATTGTTGCCTGGGTATAAGTGATCGATTATATAGTTTGTCGGGAAGCAACACAGGAACGCCACAAAAACGCCTATTATCCCAGCCACGAAGCCGATAATCACGCACTCAGCCTCGAAAAGGCGGCCGATGTCTTTTTTCCTCGCACCGCACGCTCTTAAAATGCCTATTTCCTTCGTTCTCTCTATTACCGAAACATACGTCACTATCGCCGTCATGATGCTCGAAACGACTAGCGATATCGAAGCGAAAACAATCAAAACGGTGGAAAGAACCTGTATAAGCATGGATAAGGAGGAAGTGAACGTCGTCATGATGTCCGAATAGAGAATCTTTTTGCTCTCCTCTTTCCCGTTGTTATACGCATCCAATTTGGCCAACAATGCATCCTTCGTCGTCAAGGACGCAGGGAATATCAATATCGACGTAATCAAGGAATAAGATTGAAAATACGCGACCAAATCCACAATATTGAAATCCATATCGAGATCATCTGAATCCAAATCGTAGGAATCGCTTTCGTGGCCGTTTTGATAGAAAGAAGATTCGAGAATCCTTTCCAAAAAGGCCATAGTCGCCTCTTTCTTCTTTTTTACGTCGCCGCTAGAAAGCCGATCAACCAGCTTGCCGACTAAATCTGAACGAAATTCTTTGCCGGCCTTTCTAGCGTCATTAAAGTAAGTGGACGGAGACAAAACCGAGTAATAACCCCTCCCTCTCGCACTATCGGCAACGCTGGAATAAGTGTATTCAAGCGCATTGGCGATCGAAGAAACCGAAGAAACGCTTAGATCTTCGCCACCGTTTATGGTTTGCAAAATCGAGTTGAACGCCGTCTCTATCGTCTTTCTTCCGTCTTCCTCTTCTTTATAGACAAGCGATCCATTCGAATAAGACATGCCGGTCGGGATGTACCACGCACTCTCCGAAGCCTCATGGATATAGCCGCAATTGGTTTCGGCGTCTTTCACGAACTCTTCGGTCAATGAGGATAAATAACCGATGGATGTCGGCATCAATTGAATATAACTGTTCTTAGACGGTCGCAAAACACCGACGATTTTAAGGGTTTTCGGCTTATATTTTTCATCGTTGTTATATATCTTTTCCGCTCCGCTTTCGGACGAATCCCCTCGCAATACTCTTTTTATGGTCTTCACTTCCGTGGTGTCGCCATCCAACACAATGGAGCCGTTTTCGAGCTTTGGGGCAATGTTTTGATACCCTCTGACGCCTATTTCACAAGTTGAGTCCCCTTCTTCGTAGAAAGAAGAATTGAGATAGGCTTTGTATACGTGGTTGTTCAAAATGTCATCGAAAGAGATTTTCTCGGTTGTCCCATTGTCGTCGCTCGAAACGATGCCAAGCGCTTTAAGGGTAGACAAATCGACGCGGTTATATTTATCGAGCACCAAAACCAGCTCATCGGAAGACGTCGGATATTTTCCATAAATGCAATCATACATTGAAAGAACGCCTTCCTTTTCGCCGTATAATTCATGAAATATGGTGGTTGGGAGCGACGTGGCGCTTGAGACCGCGCTCGATAGGCCTCCAGCCGAAGCATATTGATTTATGAACTTGTAGGAATCGGTGTTCGTCGCATTGGAATGAACCTTTTTGATAAGGTTGAAAGTCAGCCCTTTTCTATTTATCAAAACCGAACGTGCAAGACCATCATCAACCAACGGATTTATAACATTGTCGATATAGTCTTTGTCGT
The DNA here is from genome assembly GCA_964497235.1 of uncultured Staphylococcaceae bacterium. Lineage (GTDB taxonomy): Bacteria > Bacillota_I > Bacilli_A > RFN20 > CAG-826 > UBA4951. The sequence continues at coordinate 109,113 of CAZCCJ010000002.1, read as the reverse complement.
AATAGTTGGTATGCGCAATGTAGGTGGTGGTGCTTGAATCATAGACGTTGACGTTAGGGTCGGTCGGATATTCGACGGCGTTCGTTTGAGCGTTTGAAACGTAGCTATAAGACGTTTTTGAAATGGTGATAGGAACGCTTGAGGCGATTGAAGCTTCGACGTCGGACACATAATTTTGAAAGCCATTAGAGATCGCAAGCACGAGAGCGACGCCGAAAATTCCAATCGAGGAGGCTAGCGCGGTCAATAGGGTGCGGACTTTTTTCGTTTTGATGCTGTTAAAAGAACTTTTGAGCGCAGTCAAAAAACTCATCGACGTCTTTTTCGCCAATAGCTTTTCACCTTTCGCTTTTTCTTCTTCCTTCATCGGATCGGAATCAGATACGATTTCCCCATCTTTCATTTCGATGATTCGATTCGCATACGAAAAAGCGAGCTCTCTATTATGGGTAACCATGATAACCAAGTGGTTTTTGCTGAGATTTTTCAAAATTTCCATCACCTGAATCGATGTGACGGAATCCAATGCGCCAGTCGGCTCGTCGGCCAAAATTATCTGAGGGTTGTTGATTATCGCCCTCGCCAAAGCGACCCTTTGCATCTGCCCACCAGAAAGTTGATTCGGCTTTTTCTTTTGAATATTCTCCAAACCGACCGATGCCAACGCTTCGACGGCTTTCTTTTGTCTCTCTTGCTTCGATGCGCCATTTAGCATCAAGCTCATCTCAACGTTGTCGAGCACGCTCATATGAGGGATGAGGTTATAACTTTGAAAAACGAAGCCGACGTGTTCGTTTCTATACGCATCCCACTCGTCGTCTTTGAAGTTCTTCGTTGATTTGCCGTCTATAAGCAAATCGCCGGACGTATATTGATCAAGACCGCCGATTATATTCAACAACGTCGTTTTACCGCATCCAGAATGACCTAAAACGGCGACAAAACCGCTGTCAGGGAAAATCAACGAAATGTCCTTTAACGCGGGAAAAGCCTGTTTGTCTACACGATATTCTTTGTGGATGTTCTTTAGCTCTAACATTTGACTAATGTAATATACCATAAGAAAAAAGCGGATTGACCGCATTTCTCCAGATATTGTTCAAAGAACAAAACGTTACACCTGTTTCTTTTTTCTCGCGTCTTTGAAAAATGAGCGAAGGAGCGATTCGCATTCGCTTCCTTTGATTCCGAAATTGATAAGGGGCCTCGGTAAGGACATCGGTTCATCGAAAACGAAATAATTAGAAACCACAGCCCCTTCTTTTTCGTCTTTCGTCCCAAAAAACAAAGAAGAAATGCGGCTTTGCAAAATTGCTCCGCTGCACATAAGGCAAGGCTCCAACGTCACATAAAGCGAACATCCATCAAGCCGCCAATCGCCAAGTTTTTTCGCGGCGCTTTTCATCGCTTCGATCTCGGCGTGCGAAGAAATGTCGCTGTTCTTCTCTCTTTTGTTGTATCCTTCGCCGATGATAGCGCCATTCTTAACCACAACAGCGCCGACAGGAACTTCACCCTCTTGTAACGCCCTCTTAGCAAGCTCTATGGCTTTATCCATGAAATCGTTTTCGTTCATAATATAAAACCACCGCACAAGAGCCTCTTGCTTATGGCTGCTTCCTCCCGGACCTGACCAGGTTCGTAAGATTCCCCTCGCGATGGCAAAAACATTATAAGTGGAACGTTTCTTTTTGGAAACATTCGAGTTATTAAAAAACCGGCCTTATGAGCCGGTTAACATCTTAACTAAGGCAAATTATTTGATTGGCTTAAGAACCTCAAGTCCGCCCATCCATGGACGCAAGACCTCAGGAATCACGACTGAGCCGTCGGCTTGTTGGAATTGCTCCAATAAAGCCGGGAAGACACGGGAAGTTGCAAGGCCCGACCCATTAAGAGTGTGACAGAAATGCATCTTCCCTTCTTCGTCTTTATATCTCACCATACCTCTTCTAGCTTGATAGTCCCTAGCGTTCGAAACACTGGAAACCTCCTTGTAAATGTGCATGGAAGGAATCCAAACCTCAATATCATAGGTGCGAGCCATGGAAGCGCTGCAATCGCCGGCCGCCAATTTGTCAATTTGATAGCAAAGGCCCAAACCTTCGACAAGGTTTTTGGCTTTGTTGACGAGTTCTTCGAAAGCGGCGTCGCTGCCATCATCGGTCGTGTATTGAACCATTTCGACTTTGTTGAATTGATAGCCGCGGATCATCCCTCTTTCTTCGGTGCGATAGCTGCCAGCCTCTTTGCGATAACATGGCGTGTAAGCGAAATATTTCTTCGGCAAATCGTGAATCGAAAGAACTTCGTCGCGATGCAAATTCACCAAAGCGGTCTCGGCGGTCGGCAAAAGGAATTTTTCCGGTTCGGCGCCATTAAGCCAAAACACGTCGTTTCTGAATTTCGGGAATTGCCCGGCGGTGAATCCGCTTTGATCGTTGAGAAGATGCGGAGGAAGGATGAATGTGTATCCATCAGCCAAGTGACTGGAAATGAAATAATTGATCAAAGCCCATTCCAATTGAGCGCCTTTGCCAGTATAGATCCAAGTACCGGTACCGCTGATTTTGGCCGCCCTCTTATAGTCAATCAACCCAAGCGATTCAGCCAACTCGACGTGATCTTTGGGGGTGAAACCGTCGAACGTCGGCTCTTTTCCGAAATGATAGAACGGCTTGTTATTCTCTTTGCCGCCGGCTAAAAGGTCCTCATCGGGGAGATTCGGAAGAACCTCGACCCTCGATTGGATGTCGGCGTTTACAGCCGCCAACTCTTTTTCTTTGTCTTGGTTCGCGGCCGCCAAAGCCTTAACCTTGGCGAAAATGGCTTGAACGTCGCCACCTTCTTTCTTCACTTGAGGAACGGATTTGGAAAGTTTGTTCTGTTCCGCCTTGTTGGTTTCTACATCCCTCAGCAGTTCTCTTCTTTTTTCAAAGTCGGCAAGAAGTGGGGCGGGATCGAAATCCCAGCCCTTGCGAGCCAATAATTCTTTGACTTTCTCAGGCTCGTTTTCAATTTTCTTCAAATCAATCATCTTTTTTCTCCTTCTAAGCGATCACTTCACGATAAACGTCGAGAAGCTTTTGCCCAATTTTCTTCAAGGTCCTTTCTTTGGCAAATTCGTATGCGTTGATTATAGACGATGCGTTCGCGTTTGGTGATAAATCCATCAAATAAGACGCAGCGTTTTCATAAGAATCGGCGAAGTAAGCGTTTTTGGCATTCACAATTCGATCGGACATGTTTCTGGATATGGCGATAACCGGCGTTTTAGCGGCAAAGCACTCTAACAATGTCAAATCGTTGTACGAAGAATCACCGAAAAGCAGAAACGCCGATGCCGAAGTCATCGCAGCTCGATATAAGTCGTCGCTTAACACCGGAACGATGAGCAGGTTTTTCGGCAGTGTTTTCTGTTTCTTTTTAATAATCCAAGAGTTTTCTTTGTACGACGCATCGATCATGAAGTATCTCGTCGCCGGAGTCAAAACCGCCATGTTCGTGAGCGCTTCCATAAGACCGGAATCAGATGAATCGCCCATCGCTAAAATGAATTTTTCATCCTTTGAAAATCGAAAATACCTTGCAAAAGCCCCATATTCCACCTCATCCTTAATGTCAAAACGGGATAAATTCACTCCAGGCGAAACAACTTGGATGTCATTTAAAACGCCTAGCGATTTGAGTGTGTACATAGCGAACTCGCTCGGCACCAATATCCTTCTTGCGCCGCTTAAAATCTTTTTCGATTTCAAAGGCAAGGAAATTTCTCCCCTTTTGGAAACGTTCAAGAACCTTCCGTTTTTGTCGTCTTCCGCATATAGAGCACTGACGACATATGGGACGCCTTCTGAAACGGCATTAGAGAGAGCGGTCTCCTCGTTTGGCGAAATGAAATGTGCGATATCAGGCAAAGACGCAAAGCTTTCCGTGTATTCGACGCCGGCAAGCTCAAGCGACCCTTTGATGTTTTTCCTTAAGCGGGTAGCCTCAAAAGGAATCGCTTTTTGTTCTTGCCGAAACGAAATCAGAACCTTCATTTAAATTATTCGACGTCGTTTGGAGTCGGATTCGAGTGCTCATCGGAATTCTCGACGTCATCTGGGGTTGGGTTATGAGCATCGGAAGAAACGTTGTCATTTCCAGCCATCAACGCCGGATTGACTTCCTCTTCGGCCGTCTCCTCTTGCATCTCTTCGTCTTGATGAGGAACAATCGCCAAGGATGCGACTTTCTGTTTCGGCTCAAGCGCTATGATCTTAACGCCGACCGTATTTCGCCCGGCGATATGGATTTGAGCCAAAGGCATACGGATGACGATTCCTTTGTTGGTGATTACCATCAGATCTTCATCTCCGTTGACGCCTCTCATAGCTGTAAGTTCGCCGTTCTTGCCGTTCATTTTGATCGAATAAACGCCTTTGGCGCCTCTCGACGTCAAACGATATCCGTCATAATGACTCGTCGTTCCGTCTTCATTTTGAATTTCGGTATCAACGGCATAGCTCATCTTGCCGAAGCCTAAGCTCGTAAGAACAAGCACGAGTTTTCCATCTAACGACGTTGTGATGTCGACCAAATGAGATCCGTCTTTCAAATTCATACCGGTGACGCCAGCCGCGCTTCTGCCCATCGCACGAACTTCGTCTTCGTTGAAGGAACAGACTTTGCCGTTGCTCGAAGCTAAAGCGATGACGCATTTTCCATCGGTCCTCTTGACAGCAAGGAGTTCGTCCCCTTCGCGGAGGTTCAAAGCCCTCTTTCCACCCGAGTGAATCGAAGCGAATTCTTTTAATGCGGTCCTCTTTACTACGCCATTGACGGTCGCGAAGAACAAATAATCGTTTTCGCTGTAATCGTCGCATGGAACGATTGCCACAATCCTTTCATCTTGTTCAAGGTTCAAAAGATTGATGGCCGGCATGCCTTTTGAATCACGTGCGCCATCCGGAATCATATAGCCACGCATACGATAGACGAAGCCATAGGAGCTGAAGAAAAGAATGTCGGTGTGCGTTTTGGTGTGAAGCATTATAGAAACGATGTCGTTTCCGGTGGTGCTAATTCCCTTAACACCACGGCCACCTCTATTTTGCGTGCGGAACGTCTTGTCGCTCATGCGCTTCAAATAGCCATTTTTAGTAAGGACGACGATGATGTCCTCTTGTGGCAACAGATCTTCGTTGTCGATATCCGCCGCCTCGTTGGATATTTCAGTCAACCTCTCATCGCCGTATTTGTCGCGAATCGCCGTCAACTCCTCAATCATTAAATCGACGATGTTGTTTCTATCGCTGAGCAAGAAGTTGTAGTGTTCGATGTTCTTGGTGAGTTCGGCATGTTCAGCCTGAAGTTTGTCCTGCTCCAAACCTTCCAAACGACGTAACGTCATAGACAAAATCGCATCGCATTGAGGTTTCGTCAATCCGAACTTCTCATTCAATTTGGCAATCGATTCTTCGTCGGTTTTGCTTCCGCGTATTATATGAATGACCTCATCTATATTGTCGTGGGCGAGGATTAAGCCCAAAACAATGTGGTCTCTAGCGCTGTCGCGGTTGAGCAAGAATTTGGTTCTGCGGGTCAAAACGTCGAGTTGGAAATCGATGTAATTTTGAATTATACCCGTGATTGGCAGGGTTTTTGGTTCACCGCCAACCAAACAAAGATTAATGACGCCGTAGCTAATCTGCATTTGGGTGTGTTTCAAAAGATTGTTGGCAACGACTTCCGGAATGGCATCGCGGCGAACTTCGATGACGACGCGAACGCCTTCCTTATTCGATTCATCGCGGATGTCGGTGATTCCGTCGATTACCTTATCGCGGACCAACTCCGCCATATTCTGAACCATGGAGGCTTTGTTCACTTGATAAGGGGTTTCGGTTATGACGATTCTCGATTTGCCATTGGCTTCGTCTTCTATATGGTATTTGGAGCGAATGGTAATCGAGCCGGTACCGGTGGTGAAATAATCGATGATGCCTTGTCTGCCTAAAATTACGCCGCCGGTCGGGAAATCAGGACCATAAATATATTCCTGCATCAATTCAAGCGGGGTTATATCAGGTTTTTTCGCCATGGCGATAGTGGCGTTGATGGCCTCCGTGAGGTTATGCGTCGGCATATTCGTCGCCATGCCGACGGCGATGCCTTCGCTGCCGTTAACCAATAGGTTAGGGATGCGCGACGGCAAAACGCTCGGTTCTCTCTCGGTGCCATCATAGTTGTCGACGAAATCGACCGTGTCTTTATCAAGATCGCGGACCATTTCCATCGCAAGCTTGTTCATCCTCGCTTCGGTGTAACGCATGGCGGCCGGTTCGTCTCCGTCGATGCTTCCGAAGTTTCCGTGCCCATCGACGAGCGTATATCTAATCGCGAACGGCTGAGCCATACGGACAAGCGTCATGTAAATGGCGCTGTCGCCATGAGGGTGATATTTACCCATGACGTCGCCAACGATACGCGCGCTCTTTTTGTACGGCTTACCGGGCTGCATGCCGGTCTCGTTCATGCCGTAGATTATGCGGCGTTGAACTGGTTTCAAACCATCTCTGACATCAGGAATCGCGCGACTTTCGATAACCGACATCGAATAGCTCAAGAAAGCCGTTTTAACTTCGTCTGTTATCTCGCGGTCGATAAGACCAGCGACGATTCCAGAAACAACCTGATCGGCGTTTTCGTTAGCCTCTTCCGAGACTTCATTTTTCTTTTCTTCGTTATCCATTTGCGAACTCCTTTCAGATTAAATATCGAGGTTTTGCACGAATTTTGCGTTTTTGGAAATAAATTCGCGCCTCGGTTCAACGTCATCGCCCATTAATTCGGTGAACGCTTTGTCGGCCAAAGAAGCATCCTCAACGGTGATGCGGATCATTTTCCTAACGGCTGGATCCATAGTCGTTTCCCAAAGTTGCTGAGCATCCATTTCACCCAAACCTTTATAGCGTTGGAACGGATATCCAGGCTTTAATTGGAGAGCCTTCTTGAGAGCTTCCAACTGATCGTCGTTATACGCGTAATAAGGTTGGCCTTTGTACTCGATTTTGTATAGAGGCGGTTGGGCGATATAAACATATCCGCCATCGAGAAGCGGTTTCATGAAGCGATAGAAGAAAGTCAACAAAAGTATGCGGATGTGGTCGCCGTCAACATCAGCATCGGTCATGATGACGATTTTGTGGTAACGAATCTTCGTTACGTCGAAGTTCTCTCTGATGCCAGCGCCGATGGCGGTGATCATGTTGCCTATTTCAGCGTTCTTGAAGATTCTTTCTTCGTTGGCTTTTTCGACGTTGAGGATCTTACCTCTCAAAGGCAATATGGCTTGGATATTGCGGTCGCGACCATTTTTGGCGCTGCCGCCGGCGGAATTACCCTCAACGATGTAAAGTTCGCATTCTTCGGGATTTTTGCTTGAACAATCGGCCAATTTACCCGGCAACGTCGTGATTCCCAAAGCTGTTTTTCTGGTCGCTTCCCTCGCTTTTTGGGCAGCCATACGACCGCTTGCGGCGAGTTGAGCTTTTTTGACGATCGCTTTGGCTTGGTCGGGGTGTTCCAATAGGTATTGCGCAAGTTGTTGCCCGACGACGGTTGAAACGATTTTACGAACTTCGCTATTGCCGAGTTTCGTCTTCGTTTGCCCTTCGTATTGCGGATTCGGGTGCTTGACGCTGATGACGCAAGTGAGACCCTCGCGGCAATCGTCTGTAGTCAGATTGGAGTCTTTTTCGTCCAATATCTTAAATTTCCTCGCATAGTCGTTGATGGTTCTGTTCAAAGCGAGGTTGAAGCCCTCGACGTGGGTACCGCCCTCTTTCGTGCTGATGTTGTTACAGAAAGAATAGACGCCGTCGCTGTTGTAATAGTCGGTCCATTGGCACGCGACTTCCGCATAGATCCTTTCTTTTGTGCCATCTAGCAAAGTCACCTCTTCGGCTCCTTGGCAATAGATGACTTCATTGTTGATCGAGAGTTTTCCTTGGTTGATGAAGGCGACGTATTCCCTGATGCCACCATCGTATTGGAAAACGTCGCTCACAGCCGTTTCCGGACGCAAATCGGTCAAGCTGATGCGGACGCCGCCATTAAGGAAGGCCATTTGCCTTAAGTGGTTTTTGATCGTTTCGTAGTTATAAACCGTCGTTTCGGTGAAGATGTCCGGGTCTGGAAGGAAATGGACGGTCGTTCCATGGTCATCGCAATCGCCGATTCTCTTCAAATGCTCGACGATTTTCCCACCATCGACGAACTTGACGTAATAAACCCCACCATCTTTATGAACGGTAACTTCACAGAGGGTGGATAAAGCGTTCACGACGGAAGCGCCGACGCCGTGGAGACCTCCGGAGACCTTATATCCCCCGCCTTCGCCGAACTTTCCGCCGGCATGAAGAATGGTGTAAGCCGTTTCAACGCCGGAAAGACCGCTTTTGGCGACGATATCGACCGGAATTCCACGGCCATCGTCTTTAACGGTTATCGAATTGTCTTTCTCGATCGTAACTTCGATATGCGAGCAATAACCGGCCAAAGCCTCATCGATCGCATTGTCGACTATTTCCCAAACGAGGTGATGGAGCCCAGCGCTCGCGGTCGTGGCGATATACATGCCGGGGCGCTTGCGAACGGCCTCCAATCCTTCCAAAACTTGGATATTTTCAGCCGTGTATTTCTCATCGGCCTTCTCTATCGCTTTTTCATTGGACACATCCTTCATTTCATATTGGAATTTGTCCTCTTCCGGTAGAGTTTCCGTTTTTGGCGAAACGGCCGCCGAATTCCCTTCTTTCTTTTCTTCTTCCATAACTTCAATTCCTCCTTGTAACGTTATGTTTGTGGAGTTCCGTGTAAGAAGCTCCAGTGACGGTTATTCCTGTCGTCGTGACGAACACCTGTCCGCTTTTCTTAAGCACCGCGGTTAGGTTCTTCGCCCTCTCGTCGTCCAACTCGCCATACACATCATCAAGTATGACAATCGGTGTGCCGTTTTCTTTCTGAACGAATGACGGCGATAACTTCAGGGCGATTGCCGCGATGCGGTTTTCGCCGCGGCTACCATAGATTCCAACATCTTTGCCGTCCAGCAAAGCGGAGAAATCCTCCCTTTGCGGCCCGCAAGACGTCGTTTTGCGGACGATGTCCATATCAACGTTCGCACGAAACGCTTCTAAGGCGCCTTTTTCGATGTCGTCTCTCTTAATGAATGGGCGATAGACGATTCTCAGCGTTCTTTTGGCCCCATAAAGCGCATTCGCGAGCCCATCGAGTATTTTATTGACTCGAGAGACGAAATCGCGCCTTGAGCCAATTATGGCAACGCATTCGCGAGCCATTTGCGAATCGATCACGTCGATTTGATCTCGATTCGGCTTCTCCTCCTTTAGAACCACGTTTCTCTCCGACAGCAGTTTGCTGTATCTGCATATCGCTTCGAAGTATGATTGGTTTTTCGAGGATATCGCCACATCCAAGAACCCGCGCCTATTTTTTGGCGATCCGGTAAACAAGGATGCGTCAGATGGGGTGAAGAGCGACACCGGGAACAATTTGGCGAGTTCGCTGAGTTTTTTGACCGCCTTACCATTCAATAGCGCTCTTCTTTCGTCTTTGGTGAATATCAGCTCAACTTTAGTCTTGCCGTTCTCATTTTCTCCAAAGGCCGTTATTTTGGCGAATTCTTTGCCGTCTTTTATGAGCGGGGCGAATTCATTCGAACGCCACCCGCGCCCTAGAGACAGGCAATATATCGCCTCGACGAGATTTGTTTTGCCCGACCCATTCTCGCCCTCGATGACGTTAAGGCCATCCGACGGCTCATAAATCAGACGATCGTATCCGCGAAAATCGCGAAGCTCCAAACGCAGGAGTTTCATTTCGAGACGATCTCGTATTCGCCTTCCTTCAAGGAAATGAGGTCGCCGGGGCGAAGCTTTTTGCCGCGACGACAATCCTTTTCGCCATTTATGGTGGCGACGTTTTCGGAAAGGTATCTCTTTTCTTCGGAGCCGAGAGAAACGATGCCGACATATTTCAAAAACCGCCCAAGGGTTATGTATTCTCCTTTGATGGCTACCTTCTTCGTTTGTGGCATTTTTTCACCTCATATATAGTTTACTATATATAACAAAAAAGAGGAATGATTTTTTCATCCCTCTAAGCCACTTTCAAAAACACCCTTTAAAGGCTAACGCGTCCTCATTGGCGTTATGAGCTCGACGATGGTCATATCATTTGGGTTTTCGATGACGAACGGTTTCATTTCGCCTATAAATTTCATCTTCACGTCTTCCGATCCCAAAGCGCGAATCGCTTGCGTCACGAAAGAGGCGTTGAAAGCGACGTCCAAACGCTCCCCGTCGTAATCTGACGTTTTGATTTTTTCAACACCGGCACCGTTTTGGTCATTGGAGGATGACAGTTCGACACCATCCGCGGACATCGACAGTTTAACGACCGCCGCCCTGTCGGTGGAAAGAGTGCTGACGCGGTCTATCGCACTCAAAAGCTCATTCGCATTGACATTAAGCGTCGCATTGAAGTTTTGCGGTATTATGGAGCTCGAGACCGGGTAATTCTCATCCACAACACGGCAAGAAACGACGGTATCGCCGAAGCTCATGACCGCTTTTTTGTTGCCTGCGGAAATCTCAACGTCATAATTCGTTTCAAACATTTTCACCACATCCGAGAGGGTTTTGGCGGGGATATTGAAAGCGAAACGTGCCGACGGATCGATGACGGCCGTCTTTCTCGATAAACGTGCGCTATCCGTCGCAGTGGCAGTCAAATTGCCGGCCTCAGCCTTCAAATTGACGGTCGTCAAGACGCGCCTAGTCTCTTTATCTAGAGCCGCAAACGCTGTCGCTTCCACCAATGACGTAAGATCCGTGCTGGATATTGTTAACGGTGTGCCGATGCGTTCCAAATCTATGTCCGGATATTCATCGGCCGGCATGCAAACCAATTTGTAGCTGCTCGTTCCGTCGTCGATTTTGGCCATCCTTTCGTCTATGACCTCGAAAGACATTTCGTCTCCGCCCATTTTCCTCACGATATCAGTCAATATCCTCGCATTAACCAAAACCGACCCCATAGCGTGGTTTCTGATGTTCTCGTTGCCGTTTTGCGAAGCGAGGATCCTGGTGAATACGGCAAGGCTGTCGTTTGAGGAGGTAATTTCGAGCTCTTCCGACGTCATCTCGATTTTAAAGCACATCAATTGAGGATTTGTGCTTTTGCTGCCGATGCCGTGGCTAGCTAATATTAAGGATTTCAGGAATTTGTTTTTATTGATGGTGAAGCGCATGCGTTTTCTTCCTCTCTTTTTCTTTTATACGTATTTTACAACAATAATTATTATTCGCGGTGGAAAAGTGGATAAAGGGGTCTTTCGTTTTGGCTGACTATTTACGATTGGTCGATTCGCTCACCTAAGACGTTTCTTTAAGTCGTCTATGGCCTTTTTGGATTCGGGGTTTTCTTTCAACTCTTTTTCCACCTTTGAGACTGCGCTCATGACGGTGGTGTGGTCTTTGCCGCCGAAGTAGGCTCCGATTTTCGTTAACGGCAAATTCATCATGTTCCTCATCAAATACATGGCCACGTGTCTCGCCAAGGCGATTTGTCCGGTTCTCGATTTTCCTGTTATCTGATGGGCGGCTAGGTTGTAATAATCGGCGACGGTGCGGACTATTTTGTCTTCGCTTAGCTCCGATTTGTCTCCCGAGGAGGAAACCAAAGATTCGATGGCTTCCTTTGTTATCGAGAGGTCTATGTGTTTGGATGGGCGGATGTTGACGATGTAAAACAGCAATCTATCCAAAGCGCCTTCCAATTCGCGGATGTTCTTTTTGAATTTGTCGGCCAGATATTCGATGGCGTCTTGGTCGAAATCGGATAAAGAAAGACCGGATTGCTGTCCGCTTTGTTCGATGCGTAGTTCAAGAATCTTTTCCCTGACCTCCTTCTCTGGAGCTCCGATTGATAGGGGCAATCCTTGGACGAAGCGGGATTTCAACCGCTCATCCAACCCGTTCAACTTCGATGGGTGCTGATCGCTTGTCAAAACGACTTGCTTGCCGTTGTTGTAGAAATTGTTGTAGATGGAAAAGAAAGTCTCTTCTGTGGCTTTTTTATTCGAGAGGAATTGAACGTCGTCGACGAGCAAAATGTCCACCGACTCTTTAAACCAATCAACGATGGAATCGCCCTTTCCGCTCGTTACGTACTTCACGTATTCATTTAAGAATTCTTGAGCGTGCACATAAAGAACTCGCAAAGATGGGTTCTTCTCTATCGCGGCATTTCCTATCGCGTGCAATAAATGCGTCTTTCCAAGCCCTGAGTCGCCGTATATCAAAATAGGATTGAAGAAACGTCCGGGGTTTTGTGAAGCCATCAAGGACGCTTGGTACGCCTCACGATTGGATGGCCCGACAACGAATGTTTTGAATGTGTAATTCGGATTTAAGGTCGAATCGGAGAAATACGCTTGTTTTTCTGCTTTTTTCGGGTGGTACGACTTCGCTTCGTCGGCACTCATGAATTTGATTTCAAAATTGCTTTCGGTGGCTTGGTGCACGATGTCGGATACGGTTTTCTTGAATTGCGTAGAAGCGACCGTAGCGGCCATTTGCGAATTGACGACGACGATCATCGTGTTGTCGTGAATCGAATCTATATAGCTGTCGGAAAAGAAGGTTTCGTAAACGGCGTTATCGTTTATTGCCGTTTTTATCTTTACGAGGATCCTGCCCCACAAAGCCACTATTTCAGATATTCCAGGTTCCATAAGCTGAGCGGTATAAAGATTACCACGGATGGCGATAAAAGTAGAGATTAATTTTTATTTTTCCACATTTTTATTTGCTGTTTCATTGTTTTTCGTTTTTGTCGTCGCAATCAGGGTGTGGAAAACTTTTTGTTTGATGTTAGAAAAATTGTAAATGTGGAAAAGTGGATGTTTTTGTATTGTTTTCAACATTTACTTTTTTGAATAAATGAACAAAAAATCTATAAAATTACATGTTTTCCACAAAAAGTGGATATCTTTAGCTCAAAATACACACCAACAACTGATTTCTTTGTCGATGTGAGATGCATGCGGACGCGAAAAATCTTTGTTGGTAGCGCTTTCAATGATGTAAAGGCGCTTTATGTGGTGTTTTTCTCTATGTGGTTGGTTGTTTCGAAAAACGTCAATTCTTTAAGCGTATAAAATAAGAACACACGCGCGCGAGGCGGCTTTTGTGGATAAAATGAATCGTTTGGCGTTTGATTGTTGTGGTGGCTTTCGGAGTTCTTTTGGAAAAAGTTTTTTATTGTCTGTGCCGTCGAACGCTCATCTTTTGTTGTTTTAAGGTTCTTGAATATTTATAATCATTCCGCACGCAAGTGAACCTCGGAGGATTTCATTATGAAAAAAACCTATCAACCATCTAAGATCAAACACGCGAACGAAGCTGGCTTCCGCAAAAGAATGAAGAGCGCTTCCGGCCGCGCCGTTTTGGCTCGCCGTCGCGCCAAAGGCCGCGCTAAGATTGCCGCTTAACGAAAAGATCGATGAAAAGGGAAAACCGAATTCTAAAACACCGCGAATTCGTTGAGGTTTTATCGAAATATCCCTTTGAAAAAACAAGCCATTTCGTGATTCATTATCGACAAAATAGCGCCGAAAAGATTCGTGTCGGCATCAATGTTGGCAAAAAAAGCGGAGATGCCGTTACGCGAAACAAAATAAAACGTCAAATAAGGACGTTGGTTGGCGCAATCTTCGATTTTGGAAAACCGCTTGATATCGTCATCTTGGTTAGGCCCACCTATTCGCCAGAACTTTATTGCGAAGCTCAAAACGAACTACAGGGTCTCTGGGAAAAGATCGGAGAGAAACATTGAAAAAAAGAACGAAAATAAAGTTGTTCGGTTTGTTGGGGGTTCTTTTTGGCGCTTTTACGCTTTCTAGCTGTGTCGCCAATTTTTGCTCCGATACAGATAAGGCCAATATCGCTTATCCATACGATCAAGGCGTAACTGTTTACGTCGATTCGAAAGATGCCGTTCCTGAGGAGTATCGCAAAGAAAACCTATGCTTCCAACCCATAGATGGTAACGACAATTTGTGGGCTTATATACCAGTCGACGCCGATGGTGGTTTCGCCGCGAAAAAGGCCTCATATCTCAATGGGACGATTTTGGCCAACGCCAAAACGAATTCATACACAATACCCTCTTTCGAATACTTTAAGAAGTTAGATACCAAGGTTTTGTTGGCGGCCATCGGGGAGGCGAATGCGCTAAAAGACAATGTATACGACGCGAAAACCATAACCGCCTCACAACTAAATCCGTTTGATAGCGCAGACTGCAATGGCACCGAAGAAGGCGTCAATATAAACGAAAACAGCGTTCTTCGTAATTACGGCTATATCAAATTCGTTAGTCAAAAAGATGAGAAAACGACTTTCGATTTCGGAAATTGGCTTACTTGGAATGCGGAAATCGAGAAAGAAATAGGCGCTGAGAATTGCCCAAACAGTGATTTTGTGACGCTTTATAAGAACGCGATTAACAATTTGGTTTCAAACGTCCGTTCTTGCATAGCGACAAGAGGAAATAAATACGGCCATTATGGCGCGAACAGCAATTGGTCGGTGTCAATGGAAACCACATCGTGGGGTGATGCGTGGGGTAAGGGCCTTTTCGAAGGGCTCATCGTTTACCCAGTCGCTTGGTTAGTCGATTCGCTTTCTTACGCGATGGATCCGGCACTCTCCGGCGTTGGTCAAATCTGCGCCTTGATAATAACGACGTTAATCGTTCGTCTTATCCTTGCCGTCTTGATGTTTAAGAGCACGAGCGATCAGCAAAAGATGCAGGCTTTGCAGCCTCAATTGGCCAAGATACAAGCGAAATACCCAAATTCTGCTACGAATAATGCGGAAAAAATGCGTTTATCGCAAGAGCAGATGGCACTCTATAAACGAAACAAAATCAGCATGTTTAGCACGATAATCGGGTTGATTATTCAATTCCCCGTGTTCATTTCCGTGTGGGGAGCGTTGCAAGGCAGCGCCGTCTTATCGTCTGGCGAGGTTTTGAACCTACGACTAAGCGATACCATTCAAAGCGTTCTCTTTAATGTCTCTGGAACATGGTATTTGAATACCACCGGATGGTGGACCGCGTTGATATTGTTCATCGTCATGGCCGCGCTTCAGTTCTTGGCGATGAAGCTTCCTCAGTGGATCACCAAAGCTAAAACGAAGAACCAAGCGCATTTAACCGCCAACCCAACCGCCGATAAGAATGCCAAAACGATGAAATACGTTTCATACGGAATGCTGATATTTACCATCATTTTAGGCTTTGCTTTGCCGGCTGCCATGGGCGTTTATTGGGCGATAGGCGCTCTGTTGTCGATGGCTCAAACGGCGATTGTCCAAACCATCATTTCAAAAAAGATGGCTAAAAAGAACAACAATAAATAATCTTCGGAGGAATAACGATGAAAGAATTCAAAAACAAAACGGTTGAAGAGGCGTTAAACGACGCCGCCAACGAACTTGGCGTTTCTGTCGACAATTTGGTTTATAAGGTTGTCGACGAAAAGAAAGGCCTCTTCCATAAAGAAGCCACGATCAACGTTTATGAGGATGATGATGCGGTTTCTTACGCCAAAGAATATTTGATTGAATCCACCAAGGCTTTGGGGATAGAAATTACCGCCGAAGCCCATTTCCAAGAAGACATAATTCATGTGTCTATTGATTCGGCTAGAAACCCCGTCCTCATTGGAAAGAATGGAAGAACGCTTCAAGCTTTGAATGAATTGGTCCGTTTGGCCGTCAGCAACAAATTCCACCACCGTTATAGAATCTTGCTCGACGTCGGCGGCTATAAAGAAGACAAATACAGCAGATTGGCTTATGTCGCGAGAAGAAATGCCAATGATGCCATCAAAAACCACATGGATATCAAACTTGAGCCGATGACGCCTGATGAGAGAAGGGTCGTGCACAACACCTTAAGCGGGATGGAGCACATTAAAACCGAGTCGACTGGCGAAGGCCCAAACAGAGCCGTCGTGATAAAATACATCGACTAGCAAAAGAAGATAAACGGCGCTGATAAGCGCCTTTTCTTTTAAAAGTCGCAATATTCTTTTAGAATAACCGGTAAAGAGGTAAAAAGATGAAAAAAGGAACACGGATAATTCTGATTGTGCTTGAATTGCTTACGCTTACGGCTGTCGGCGTTGGCTTGGCTTTTACGGTTTTGCATGATGGCACAATCAAATTGCTTTTTGAATATTCGGTAATAAATGCGGCTTTTGCCGCAATAATTGCGATTTTTTCCATTTGTTTTTTGCTTTTTTCAAAAAAAGAAAAAGAGATTGGCGGATGGCTTTGGGGCGTAAAGCTGATTAGCGTTACGAGTTCGTTGGTTTTAATTCTATTAGCTTTCGCTTTCTCTTATCCAATCACTTCGCCCTCAAAGGTTGATTGGAATTCGTTCGTTAAGGATGGACCGCTTTATCTGAGCGTTTGCTTGCCACTCCTTTCTTTGGCTTCTTTCTTGGTTGCTTCGCCTAAAAAGCGCAAAGCCAATGTTTTTGCGTTTGCTTTGTTAGGAACAATCATCCCTGTTGCGTATATTGTTTTTGTTCTCGTATATAGGCTTCTAATTGACCAAACGATGTTTGACACGATCGCGCTTTCGGCGAAAGCGTACCTATCTCCTGTCTTCATCAACAACGAAGTGTTAAAACCGGAGATCATGTATACGTTCTATCTCATTGGAATCGTCTTGGTTTCTTATTTGTTGTCTTTGCTTCTTTCTTTGGATGTGAAAAAGACGGCCATTCAAAGTGAATCTTCTGCCGTGCCGGAAGAGGCGAAAACCGAAATCAATTCGGTTTCTCTTGAAAACGGAAACGAAAAAGAAAATCAGGTCGACAATGAAGAAAAATCAGAAAAACAATGCGAATCCCCAACGAATTCTGATAATGAACAAACCTTAAAAGAGGAAGACGCGGCTGACGAACCGGAAAATAAAAAAGAAGAAGAAACGAAGGAGACGCCGCAAAAAGACGTCGACCCGGTCAAAAAAGAGAAACCGACGTCTACCCAAGCCACCAAAACCAGCAAATATGGCGACGGCGCACGTGTATACCACATTTCAAAACAATCAGACGGCATTCAATGGCAAGTCAAGCTGGCAACGGGGAAAAAACCTATCAAATTATTTAAAACCCAAGCCGAGGCGATTGATTTCGCCAAACGCCTAACGAAGACGCAAGGCGGATCGATACGCATCCACTCAGTCAAAGGAAGAATGAGGAAAGGCGGATAATGTCTGACACCATCATCGCGCTTGCGACGGCGCCTTTTAAAAGCGCGTTAGCCTTGATAAGGATGAGCGGAAAGGATTCTTTCGAATACGCGAAGAAAGTCTTTTCAAAACCGCAAAAGATAGACGGTTCCCGCGCGATGGTTTTCGGCGAGCTATTGAAAGACGGCGAAGCGATCGATCAAGTCGTTCTGCTTTTATATCCCTCTTCATCCTCGATGACCGGAGAAAACGTTGTCGAGATTTCTTGCCATGGATCGATGGTCATCGTGAATCAAATAATCGATTTGTTTTTGTCTTTGGGGGCTAGATACGCCGAAAGAGGGGAATTCACTGAACGCGCTTTCCTTTCTGGGAAAATGGATCTCATCCAATGCGAGGCGGTTAATGAGCTGGTGAACTCTGTAACGGATGAAGGAAAAAAGTTAGCGTTGATGTCTTTAAAAGGCGAAGCGTCTTCGCTCGTCGCGCCCATAAAGAAAAACATCGGCGATATTCTCTCTTTGATAGAGGTGAATATCGATTATCCAGAATACGAGGATATAGAAATCGTAACCACCGCGAAAATAATCGACGAGTGTGAGAAGATAAGGAATACGATTGAAGCTTTGGTAAAACAAGGCAAAGAAGGCAAAATCATCAAAGAAGGCGTTAAAGTGGCCATAGTCGGTGAGCCGAACGTTGGCAAATCGTCGCTTTTGAATGCTTTGTTAGGCGAAGATAAAGCGATTGTTTCGCCGATTCCTGGCACCACAAGGGATTTGATCGAAGGATCCTTTAACATCGGCGGCATACCTTTCGTTTTGCTAGATACCGCCGGAATCAGGGAAACGGAAGACGTCATTGAGAAAATAGGCGTTAAGAGGAGTGAAAAAACGATTGAAGACAGCGATATCGTTTTATTGGTCATCGATGTTACGAACCCAATCGTGCCTAAGGAATTTGAAAAGAAACTAAAAGGCAAAAAAGTCATTTACGTGTGGAATAAAAAGGATTTGTCAGAAACCGAAGTCAACGCGCCTGTTGATGGTGTTTTCGTATCAGCCAAAAACGGGGACATATCGGAACTAAAGAAAAAGATGGTCGAGGTCGTCGGGTTATCCCAAGCGTCTTTCGAATCGGCTTCTTTGTCTAACGCGAGGCAAATCGGTATATTAAAACAAATCGAAGCTTTGTTAAAGAAGGCCGAAAAAGAAGCGAAAGAAGGCGTTCCACTCGATTTGATAAGCGTTTCGCTTCATAAGGCGCTAAACCAAACGAAGGAGCTTCTTGGAGAAAATGTCTCGCAAGATATATCGGATGAGATCTTCTCTCGCTTCTGCATAGGGAAATAACATGTTTGATACGCATTGCCACCTTAATGATGACGCTCTCTTCTCTAGGCGTAAGGAAGTGATTGAGAGTGCGATCCGCGAAAGCGGCTTAAAAGGCTTTCTTTGTGTTGGATATGATATCGAAAGTTCTCAAAAAGCCCTGCAAATCGCCAATGAATTTCCGAATGTCTATGCCGCCGTCGGCATTCATCCAGAAAACATAGAAGGGCTCTCTTTGAGTGATATCGATACGATAAAGAAAATGGCCTCCGACCCAAAGGTCATAGCCATAGGCGAAATTGGTTTGGATTATCATTGGACGAAAGAAACAAAAGATATGCAGAAGGCTTTTTTCGAAGCGCAAATAAAGCTTGCCAACGAATTGTCTTTGCCGGCGACGATTCATGTTAGGGATGCCGTCGAAGACGCTTATGAGATTCTTTCTAAACGCCCGATCAAGAACAATTTCTCGCTTCACTGCTATTCCGGCTCAAAAGAAATGATGGAGAAATTCATAAAGAGGTTTGATTGCTATTTCGGCTTCGATGGCCCGGTCACATTCAAAAATGCGGTATCGCCGAAAGAAAATTCTTCCCTTTGCCCAATCGACAGAATCCTTTTGGAAACCGATTCGCCATATTTGGCCCCTTCGCCTTTCAGAGGAAAGGAGAATGAGCCAAAATATCTGCGGTACATCGCGGAAACGATTGCCGATTTGCGAGGCGTTAGCTACGAGGAATTCGTCGATAAAACTGATAACAATGCCGCAAGATTGTTTCATGTGGAACTATAATATGAAGAAAATAGATGCTGTTATTGTTGTGGAAGGCAAGATGGATAAAGATGTAATCTCATCTTTTTTGGAATGCGACATAGTAACGACAAATGGTTCTGCTGTTTCACGTGAAACAATAAACTTGATAAAAGAACTAAAAAAACGAAAAAGGGTGATAGTTCTTACTGACCCCGATGCTCCGGGAAAAAGGATAAGGGACATATTGAATAATGAGATTCCTGGGCTGGAGAACGCTTTCGTTCCGAAGAACAAAGCGATCAAAAGGCATAAAGTCGGCGTTGCCGAATGTTCAAAGGACACGATCATGGAAGCTTTGGAACATATAATAATTTCTGTTGAAGGGGCAAAACGTGATATCCAATCTATTTCGATGTCTGATCTCTTTGATCTTGGGCTCGTCGGCGATGAAGAGTCGTCTATGAAGAGAGCCGCATTTTGTGAGAAAATGCATCTCGGCGAATGCAACGCAAAGACTTTGCTAAAAAGATGCAACATGCTGGGATTATCGAAAGACGATATAAAAGGAGCGTTAGATGATTAGCGAGGAAAAATACTTCGAGAAAATAAAAGAATATAAGCTTTTGGCCAAACATGAAGTTGGTCAAAATTTTCTAATTGACCAAGGATTTGCGGAGAAAATCGTCGAAATTGCTGATTTAAACGATGAAGATAAAACACTCGAAATAGGACCCGGCGCAGGATCGTTGTCGTACTTCATAGCCAAAAAGAACTCCGTTTGCGATCTTGTTGATATAGACGAGGGGTTAATAACCAAATTGAAGGAAGATTTTTCGGGGAAGGAAAACGTTCATCCGATTCTCGGAAACGCGTTGAAATGCGATTTGTCGGGCTACACGAAGATAATCGGGAATCTCCCCTATTACATAACCTCATCGCTGTTAGAAAGGGTTCTTCTTGAAGCCGATTTGTTAAGAATGGCGGTCTTGATGGTTCAAAAGGAAGCTTACGCAAGAATCACGGCTAAGGCCGGAAGCGACGATTATGGCCCTCTTCCGATCCTTCTTTCATATCGCGCCACGGCCAAAAGGGAATTTTTCGTTTCGAGGTCGTGTTTCGTTCCAACTCCTCGCGTTGATTCTGTTGTTTTTTCTTTGAAGACGAATCCGGACACCGACATCGTTTTTGCTAAAAAGTTCTATAAAATCGTGACGTCTCTTTTTCTGCATAGAAGAAAAACGATTCTCAATAACCTTTCTGGTTTAGTCGGCGACAAAGCTGAGGGCATTCTTTCGAGGGTTGGAATCGCGGCTCAGGCGAGGCCAGAAAACATCGCGGTTGAGACGTATGTTTGCTTAGCAAAAGAAATTCTTTTGACCACGAAGATTGCTTGATTGACGTCGTATTTATTGAAATGGCCTGTTTGACCTTGTTTTTGTGTGTCTTTCTTGTAAAATCGTTGCTTGAAAATTACCTTATGTGGTTTTTTAAGAAACATTCGTTGGTTCTTCAATCCAACTCGAAAATTAATCTCTCGCTAAGGGTTCTCGACCGAAAGGAAGATTCATACCATAATTTGGAAATGGTGACGCTTCCTTTGGCGCTGCACGACGTCATAGAAATGTCGTTGGAGAAGAACAATTACGATACCTACATAACTTGCGACGACATCGGTTTATCGAACATGCATCATAACCTCTGCACGAAGGCTGTGGACGCAATGCGACGCGCTTTCGGGTTCAAGGACAATTTTAACATCTCCATCCATAAGGAAATTCCGTTCGCAGCCGGGCTTGGCGGCGGTTCGTCGAACGCAGCTGCCGTAATGAAGGGCATAGTGTCGCTTTTGGACATAAAAACAGATGCAGGAACGCTAGATAAAATTGGCACATCAATCGGCGCGGACGTCCCTTTCTTCTTGCACGGCGAATCAGCCTTGGTTGAAGGGATTGGCGAGGTTTTGACGCCGATCAAAGTCAAAAAGTCATATTGGGTCCTTTTGGTTAAGCCCAAAGAGGGTTTAAGCACCAAAGCCGTTTTTGAGAAATGCGATGCGTTCGTAAGAACTCCGATCGAAACGAAAAACGTTCTTACCGCATTGGAAAACGGCGACGATGGCTTGCTCGAAACCTCCATCGGAAACGATCTATATGAACCGGCATGTTCGATATTGCCGAAAGTTAAGGATATTGTCGATACTTTGAAAGCGAAAGGTTTGCCGATTTCGTCGATGACCGGAAGCGGTTCGTCGTGTTTTGCGATCAGCGACGACGTTAGGAAGCTTAAAGAAGTTGCGAGGTATTTCCTCAATCAAGGATGCTTCGCCACCGTTACTAAAACAATCATTTAAAGGGCGTATAATAAGGCTTGCCCATATAAAGGAGTTTAATCTTATGACACAACGCTACGCTGTTATTTTGGCCGCCGGAAAAGGCTCTAGGATGAAGAGCAAAAGGGACGATATATCTAAGGTCTCGATGCCAATCCTTGGCGTTCCTGTCATCAAATATATATTGGATGCGCTTAAGCCTCTCGGATGCGACAAGACTATATCGGTGCTTGGGCATGGTGGCAAAACCAGCGAAAAGATAGTCAAAAACGAATCGTTGATCGTTTGGCAAAAAGAACAAAAAGGGTCTGGACATGCAGTTATGATGGCCGCCCCATTGCTAGAGGGAATGGACGGAGAAACGATCGTTTGCTGTGGCGACACCCCTTTATTAAGGGCCGAAACTCTTGAGAAGATGTTCGAATATCATGAAGAAAATCATTCTGATTTGACGGTTATGTCATTCCTTCCAAACGATCCGTTTGGCTATGGAAGAATCGTCAAAGATGAAAACGGCAATTTCCTTAGGATAGTCGAACAAAAAGATGCAAACGAAGAAGAGAAAAAGATTAGAGAGGTAAACGCCGGCGTTTATATTTTCAACAACAAAGAGCTGTTCGAAGGACTTAAGAAAATAACAACCAAAAATGCGGCTGGGGAATACTATTTGACTGATGTTATAGATATCTTCGTGAGAAAAGGCCTAAAAGCCCTTTCCTACGTCGTTTCTGATCCGAATGAGACTATGGGCATAAATGACCGTGTTCAACTCGCGGCCGCTGCAAAAGAGCTTCAATTAAGAATCAATAACAGACTCATGAAATCCGGCGTTTCAATAGACGACCCGAACAATACCTATATTTCGCCATATGCCGCAATAGGAGCTGATACGGTCATTCATCCAAACTCCCATATTTATGGAGTGTCAATCATTGGCGAAAATTGCGAAATTGGCCCTAATGCGTATGCCGAAAATGTAAACCTCCCAGACGGAGCGGCGATTGGCTGCGGAGAAGTCATCAAATAATAAAAAGATTCCAAATACAACCATCCTGGCGCCGAAAAAACGGCGCTTTTTTGATGGATGACACACATAAATGCGTAAAAAAGGGGGTTTGTGAGCGTATTTTTCTTTTTTTCCCACTGCTTTTATGTAGTCGCCATCGAATTTTCACCCAATTGATCGATGCTGTGAAATTGGCAACGTTTGCGCAATGGACGTTTAATTTCCGTGTTTTTAATCGTCAAAAATAAAGCACTTACGCTTTTTTGATTGACGATTTTTTGTTGGAAAAAATGAAGAAGCAATGATCTTGGTTCTTCTTGTTTGGCGAATGAGATTTCACCCGGCGTTTTTTGAGCACAAAGTTTGAGCGACGTGCAACGACCGACGTTTGCCTGCGCTACGTTTATTTCCTCTTTATAAGCGCCCCTTTTATCGTTTGGACATCGCCGACACTCCAACGTGAATCTTCGAATGATAATGGGGTAAGCCAATAAAAAGATTAATTGAATGATCTTTTGCTGAAGTTGAAAAAAGTTTTTAAGGATATGCCGAATGACAAAAAACTATTTTTAGAAAAAAAGAACAACGCAACCGGTAAAAATATTCTCATACGTA
Source organism: uncultured Staphylococcaceae bacterium (assembly GCA_964497235.1). Classification (GTDB taxonomy): domain Bacteria; phylum Bacillota_I; class Bacilli_A; order RFN20; family CAG-826; genus UBA4951. Next base: position 85,735 of record CAZCCJ010000002.1, on the reverse strand, counting down.
GACAAAGCATTTCGGCGTAGAATTTATTAGCAATACTCATTGTATAGTGCTAAAAAACATCATAAAACTAACTATATACTAGTAACGCATAAAGCGTTATAATTGCGTTACGAAAATAAAAACAAAAATGAAGAAAAACACGAAGACAACGCTAAATTTGAGGATTGATTCCGACTTAAAAAATGAGGCGGAAAAAGTAATAGAAGAGCTTGGACTATCGACTTCTGCGGCGGTTGTTTTATTTTTGAAAGCGGTCGTGAGACACAATGGATTACCGTTTGATGTTCGCTTAACGAAATGCAAAAACGAACGGAAAACCAAACCTTTGGTTTCTAAAAAAACGACCACAAAAAAACCGAAAAAACCAACGAGTGGCGATTCTTTGATGCGTGCGATTGACAAACTATAGTTTTTGATTGACGAAAAATAGTTGCTTCTTTTTCTTTTATTTTGACTTTCTGCGTCCTTGTAAGTGGCTGTCGTTTGCTTTTTGCTATACGTTTTTGCTGTGATGCCCTTTAAAGCGTTCTAAAGCGGTCTTAACGCTTCCTTTTTTGTTTTTATATAAAATATACCGAAATCACAAAAATGCGTTCTATAAGCCCAATCACGATAAAAAAGACGCCCCTTTCGGAGCGTCCATAAAATCTAAAATGATTGATTATAGATTTTTATTTTTTGCAGCAGCAGCATTTCTCCTTTTCGTGGAGAATGTTGGCTTGTGCGGCGGCTAAACGAGCAAGTGGGACACGGAATGGTGAGCAGCTCACATAATCAAGTCCGACTTTGTCGTAGAAGTTGATGGATGCTGGATCGCCACCGGTTTCGCCACAGACACCGATTGTGATGTCTTTCTTGGTTGCGCGGCCGCGTTCGACGGCAATCTTGACGAGTTCGCCAACACCATCGACATCGACGGTTTGGAATGGATCGAATTCGTAGATCTTTTTGTCGTAGTAATATGGGAGGAATTGTCCGGAATCATCACGGCTGAAGCCCATGGTAAGCTGAGTCAAGTCGTTGGTTCCAAAGCTGAAGAATTCAGCCTCTTTGGCGAGGTTTCCAGCTTGTAAGCACCCTCTCGGGATTTCGATCATGGTGCCAACGTGGTAAGTGAGCTTGTGGCCCGCTTTAGCCATTTCGTTTTCGACGGCCTCAACGACGACCGTTTTGGCGTAATGGAGTTCCTTTTGCTCACCGGTGAGAGGAATCATGATTTCAGGTTCGACGTCCTTGCCAAGATCCTTGCTGGCTTTAAGAGCGGCTTGGATGATAGCGGTGGCTTGCATACGGTAGATTTCCGGATAGGCGACGCAAAGACGAACGCCACGGAAACCCATCATTGGGTTGGCTTGGTGGAGTTGGTTGATGCGATCGCGGACTTTTTGCTCGGTGACGCCTAATTTCTCAGCGATGTCTTTGATCTTGTCATCTTCATGGATGTCCGGCAAGAATTCGTGAAGTGGGGGGTCAAGCAAACGGATGTTGACCTTATAGTCTGGGCAAGACATATACATCTTGTAGAAGTCTTCGACTTGATATGGTCTGAGACGCTCGAGAGCGGCGGAACGTTGTTCGGCGGTGTCGCTGAGAATCATCGAACGCATATTGAGGATTCTGTCGTCGGCAAAGAACATGCGTTCTGTACGGCAAAGGCCAATGCCTTCAGCGCCGAATTTAGCGGCGTTTTCAGCATCTAACGGAGTGTTGCAGTTGGCGCGGATGGCGAGGCGGCGATATTTGTCGGCCCAATCCATCATGCGTCCGAAATTGCCTCCGAGGTCAGCTTCTTTCGTCTTAATAGCGCCTTCGTAGACATTACCGGTGTTGCCGTCGACTGAGACGACATCCTTTTCGGTATAGACCTTGCCATTGATGGTCATGGTCTTGGCTTCTTCGTTGATGATGGCGCCAGTGCAGCCAGCGGTGCAGCATTTGCCCATTGAACGAGCAACGACGGCAGCGTGGGAGGTCATACCGCCACGGGCGGTGATGATGGCTTCGGCGTTGACCATGCCGATGATGTCTTCTGGAGATGTTTCGCTACGGGCGAGAACGACTTTGTGTCCGGCATCTTTTTCGGCTTTGGCTTCTTCGGCCGTGAAGACGAGGTGTCCGGTGCCAGCGCCTGGAGAGGCTGGAAGACCAGTGATTATCGGCGTGTGTTTCTTAAGATCTTCTGGGTCGAAGGTTGGGTGGAGGAGGTCGTTTAAGGATTTTGGCTCAACACGGAGTGTGGCTTCCTTTTCGTCAATCAATCCTTCATCAACCAAATCGCAAGCGATCTTTAAAGCAGCGGCGGCGGTGCGCTTGCCGTTACGGGTTTGCAAGAAATAGAGTTTGCCTTTTTCAACGGTGTATTCCATGTCTTGCATATCACGGAAGTATTTTTCCATGCGCTCGATGGTGGAAACGAATTGCTCGTAGACGTCTGGCATACGTTTCTTGAGCTCGTCGATGTGGAGCGGGGTGCGAACGCCGGCGACGACGTCTTCACCTTGTGCGTTCGGCAAGAATTCGGCATAGATTTTCTTTTCGCCAGTGGATGGGTTGCGCGAGAAGGCGACGCCAGTGCCGCAATCTTCACCCATGTTGCCGAAGACCATCGTTTGGACGTTGACGGCGGTTCCCCAAGAATATGGGATGCCGTTCATTTGACGGTACACGTTAGCGCGTGGGTTGTCCCAGCTGCGGAAAACGGCCGCGATGGCTTCTTTGAGTTGAACGAATGGATCGGATGGGAAGTCCTCATTGAAGACTTTCTTGTAATAGGCCTTATAAGAGGCCACGAGATCCTTCAATTGTTCGGTGGTGACTTCGGTGTCGAGTTTGTAGCCGTTCTTTTCCTTAAGCTCATCGAGCATCTTGTCCATCTCGGTTCTTGGATGGCCTTTGGCGATGTTCGTGAACATGAGGATGAAGCGGCGGTAGCTGTCGTAAGCAAAACGTGGGTTGTTGGTGGCTTTTGCCATCGCTTCGACGGTCACGTCGTTGAGTCCGAGGTTAAGGATGGTATCCATCATGCCTGGCATCGATTGACGAGCGCCAGAACGGACGGAGACGAGAAGAGGCATGCCCTTTCCGCCAAATTCCTTGCCATTGACTTCGATGTCGTGAAGATGTTTCACGACGTCCTCCCATACGTAATCTGGGATTTTTTTGCCAGAATCGTAATAGAGGTTGCACGCTTCGGTCGTGACGGTGAAACCGGCTGGAATGTTGATGCCAGCGGCGGTCATCTCAGCAAGACCAAAGCCTTTTCCTCCAAGAATCTCCTTGCCGATTTTGGCTTCGTGAGCTTCTTTGAAGGAGTAAACGTATTTCTTGTCTGCCATGTTGTCCTCCTAATGACAATGTAGAGCACTATCCAGTGCCTGACGGGTAGAACTATAGCACAAGAGACTTCTTCAAAGAAGAAAAAGAGTGTTTTTCGAATGATTCGGAACCGAGCACTTCGAAAGCGTTGGATGTTTGCTGTTTTCGTATTGAATATTGTCTTGTGCGCTTTGTGTTTGCTTTTATGCGTTTTCTGCAGGGATTTTGCGTTTTTTAAAGGCGATAAATCTTAAATGTTTGGCTTGAAACTATCATATCCGGTGCCGTCGTGGTAAAGTTCTAAAAAGGAAAAGAAGGGATTTTGTATGACCGATTCATTGATTATGACCATCGACTTTGGCACGCAAAGCGTGCGCGTTTCGGTATGGAACTCAAAAGGCGAAGTGTTAGCGATGGCGAAGGAAAAATACGACCCTCCTTATTTTTCCATATTGCCGAATTACGCCGAACAAGATCCTGCTGTCTACTTCGATTGTTTAGCAAGATGTACCAACAAAATAGTTGAGAGCAATCCCGAAATCATGAAAATGGTTGCCGGAATCAGTCTAACTTGTTTTCGCGACAGCGCCGTTTTGTTAGATAAGGATCGCAAAGTCGTGCGGCCTATGATTCTTTGGTTAGATCAGAGGATGGCCGAATGCAAAAAGCCGCTTCCATTGCTTTCTAGGATGATTTTTGGTTTGGTCGGCATGAGCGACGCCATTAACTTCAACCGTAAGCGTTGCGCGGCTAACTGGATAATTGAAAATGAGCCAGAGAATTGGGCTAAAGTCGACAAATATATCCCGATTTCCACTTATTTCATTTGGCGGCTGACCGGGGAATTGGTCGACAGCGCGTCCAATTGCGCAGGGCATTACCCGATCGACTTCAAAAAGAAGCAGTGGTACAAAAATCCGGAAAAGCACCTTAAAGGCCAAATATTCAGCATCAAAGCCAGCATGCTTCCAAGAATTGTTCCGGAGGGTGCGGTCTTAGGCGAAATAACGAAAGAAGCCAGCGAAATAACCGGTCTTCCGGTTGGATTAAAGCTATATGCTTCTGGAAGCGATAAATCGTGTGAGACGTTGGGCCTTGGCGTCATGGATGACAAGACGGCTGCTATAAGCTATGGAACCGCCTCAAGCGTGGAAATCACGAGAACCAAATACACCGAATCGGAGACGTTCTTGCCTGGATATCCGGCTTGCGTTCCGGGCTATTACAATATGGATATACAAGTCTACCGCGGATATTGGATGATCAATTGGTTCTTGAAGGAGTTTGGCGGGCAAAACATCTCCGATTTGATAACTGCCGACGCTTCAGCCGATGAATTCAATGAAAAGCTGAGTTCCGTTCCGGCGGGGTGCGATGGTTTGGTGTTGCAGCCGTATTGGGGTCCGGGGCTTTCTAGGCCTTTGGCTAAGGGGGCCATTATCGGTTTTAGCGACTCCATTACTCAAGAGCATTTCTATCGCGCCATCATTGAGGGCATTGCATACGCCCTTCGCGAAGGCTTGGAGCATTTCGAACATAAGATTCATCATCATATCCACGCCATCAGAGTTTCCGGAGGCGGTTCCCAAAGCGATCAAATATGTCAAATAACGGCCGATATATTCGGTAGAGAGGTGTCGCGCGTGCAGACGAGCGAAACATCAAGCTTAGGTGCGGCGATATCGGGATTCTTGGCGATTGGAGAATTTAGTGACGTCGCTCAAGCGGCAAGCGCGATGATTCGCGTCAAAGACACCTTCTATCCCAACAAAGAAGTCCACGAAAAATACGATTATCTATATCAAAACGCCTATAAATTGATGTATCCGAGGCTAAAAGGAATATATTCGAATATCAAGGAATTCGGTCATAAAGAAGAACGGGAAAAAATTAGATTCAGGCACCATTCAAAACGGTGATTAACGCTTGAGCAGATATAGGATGGTTTCTAATTCCGCCACTTTGAAACGACGCTCAGAACCCGAACTTATCCGTCTTGATGCGGCTCCGGTAGCCGCGTCAATGATAAGCGAAGAAAATTCTACCGGATCGCCTTTTGTTATATCGCCATCATCCATGGCTTTTTTGACTAACTTCAAAATCGTTTTGTCGATTTCCTCGCCTAATAATGGTTCGCTTTTTCTAAAGGTGCAATTGGCTCTAATCAAATCCAAATGTAGATACAAAACGGCATTTTCTGAGTCGTGAAGGCGATCGAGGATGTATCCGATGGCCATTTTTAATCCCTCATATCCGCCAAGATCCAAAACTTCTTTGGTTGGGAATTCCCATTCTGGATGTTTCTCGCTTCTATCTTTCATCAACGCATTATAGACGGCCTCTTTGGAAGGATAATAATGATAGAAAAGACCGTGCGAGCAATTGCATGCGGAAGCGATGTCGTCGATTGTCAGCTCATCGAATGTCAAAGAAGAAAATAGGCGCAAGGCCTTTTGCAATATCTTCTCTTTTCTTTTTTCGCGTAATAGTGCGCTTTGTTCGGGTGTTCTTGGCATATTTTTCCTCTATTCTATATTTGGTTGTTGTGGCTCTTCGGCGACTTTTTCTTCGCCTGGGATATTATCCCCCAACGCTTGCTTATTAAGAAGTTTTTTTGAGAGAAAATAACATCCCATAAAAGCAATAATTAGAAGGATGGGCGCGACCACCCATTCCCAAATTTCTGTGGTTTCATAAACGAAAAGTCTGCCACCTTCGTTAATGACCATCTCTTGATTTATGTACATCGAAACGATGGAGCCGAGAACGAAGCCAATGACGACGTCGAAAGTGGTTTCGTGGTGTTTGGAGAGCAAAGACTTCATGGCTTTGCTTGTTAAGACGAAGCCCATTATGATGCCAACCAAAAGAGAGAAGAAAACACCGATGCCACTAGCCAAACGCTCATGCCTATGAAACATCGAATCGTCTCCTATGAATACGTTTAAAATGGGGTTATATAATCCGAAGATGAAGAGAATCATCGATCCGGAGATGCCGGGAACTATGCAAGCCGCAGCCGCGATGAAACCAGCCACGAAAACAACTATATAAATCCACCAATCGCCATTTATGAACGATGAGTTCAAATCGAAGTTCCAATATATTTTCGATAAGGCGCTCAAAACGCCAATCAGGGCCGCAAAAAGACCGGATAAAATGATGATAAGGATGGGTTTTGCAGTCTTTTTTTGATTTTTCACCTGATTTGTTATCAAAGGCATGAAACCCAAAATCACGCCCGCGAATAAAGAGACGATGGCGACTGGCGCATAATGAAATCCATATCTAACGCCTATTGTTATCGCTAGAGCGCTGATGATGGCTCCAATGCCAAGAGACAACAAAGAGACGAAGCTTTTCTTAAAGCTCTTGAACAAAGAGGCTATGCCGTTGATTAGCCTTTCGTATATGCCGACTATCAATCCCATCGTGCCAGCGCTTACCCCCGGAATCATGCCCATTCCAAGTGAGGCGCCCTTTAAAACGTCGAGTATCCATTTTTTGAATTTCATGTAAACCATAATAGCCTAATCACCCCAATAAGTGGTAGACTTCCATTGCATGAAAACTTTAGTTTTATATTATTCAAAAACCGGCAACACAAAAAGATATGCCGAGGACTTGGCGAAAGCGGTCGATGGGGATGTTTTCCCTTTGAAAAAACTCAAGCCGAAGAAATGGACGGAATACGATACCATCGTCTTTGGCGGTTGGATTATGGGCGGAACGATCCAAGGGTTAGATCGTTTTTTGCAGAGCTGGGATGATGTGTTATCGGAGAAGAACGTAATTGTTTTCGCCGATGGCATGGGGATTCCCGACCAAACGACAAGAAGAAAATTGATCGAACAGAACGTCTTGGATATTTATCACATTCGTTTTTATCAATTGAGGGGTTCTTTCGACTTTTCGAAGCTCCATTTCCCTTATAACATTCTTTTGAACTCATCGCTGTCGGCGATGTCCAAAGATCCAGAACATCAGGACACTGCATCCGCCGTGGAATATCTTAAATCCAATCCATTGGAGGTCTATGACCACGAGAAAATGGATAAGATGATATCAGTCATCAGAAGCCTTGCTTTGGAAGTCCATTTCGAGGAAAAGAAATGAAGCTTTTCGTTGGGCTTGGTAATCCTGGCAAAGAATACGAAGGAACCCGGCACAACATGGGTTTCATGGCCGTTGACCGCTTTATGGATATGGCGGGAGGTGTTTTCGACAAAACCGATTTCAAAGGCGAATATGGAATCGTGAGGAACGCGGCGTTTAAGGAGCCCGTTATCGTGCTTAAGCCGCTCACTTATATGAATCTATCCGGCGAAAGCGTACGCCCAATCGTCGATTTTTATAAAATCGATATCAATGACATCGTTGTCGTATATGATGAAATGTCCATCAAAGAGGGTGAGTTGCGCCTTAGGAAGAAAGGCTCCAGCGGTGGCCATAACGGCATAAAAAACATCATTGCTAATTTAGGGACGGAAGAAATCAAAAGAATTAAAGTTGGAATCGGCGAACCAATGGGCAAAAACCCCGTCAATTACGTCCTTGGCAAGCCTTCCGAAGAGAGCAAAAAACTCATCGACGAAGCGCTAGACGATGCGGCGAGAGCCTTAAGGGATACGCTGCTTCATGACTTCGATTACGCGATGAATCTGTATAATGGCAAAAGAAAATAACGTTTCTAAGACTCTGTTCGATGCGTTGAGAACGCTCGAGCTATCTTCGATTATTAATGATAAAAAAAGAAATCTGGTAATCGATGGTTCTCTTGCCGCGTCACTTTTCGCGATCTCGCGTTTCAATGAAAGCGATTCTTCTTTTGCGATAGTTGCCAACAATCTTTACGCGGCGCAAAACATCTACGAGTCTTTGCTCAATTTCTTGCCGGAGTCCTCTCTCGCCTTTTTCCCAGCCGATGAGCTTCTTAGAGCGGAAGTTCTCTCTTCTTCAAAAGAGCTTATGAGCCAAAGGCTATACGCGATGGGGGAATTAAGGAGAGGCGGAAAGAGAATCCTCATAACACATCCGGCCGCTTTGCTCAGATATTTGCCAGATCCAAAGTTTTTTGACAGCCGCCGCATATTTATTGAGAAAGATGCATCATACGATTTGGAGGAGATCAAAAAAAGACTCCTTGAAATGGGATATAAAAGGGTCAACAAAGTTGATCAATCTCTTCAGTTCGCCGTCCGTGGCGACATCTTAGACGTCTTTTCGGTGAACAATTCCGCGCCTGTGCGAATCGAATTCTTTGGTGATCAGGTTGAGCGAATCAAATTTTTTGATATCGCTACGCAAGCGTCGAAGGAAGAGTTGGAGAAAATCGATCTATTGCCGGCTTCCGATTTGCTTTTGTCGTCAAAAGAGTCAACCAGGTTGAGAGATGAAATCGAAAAGATTTTAGAGAAGGATTCCGTCAATCTTTCGAAGCAAGAAAAAGAAATGCTTTATTCGAATGTCGAGTCCGATTTGGATGATATCGAAAATGGGAATTATCGTACTTCCCTTTATAAATACATGGGATTTGCAAGGGAAAATGCGTTTTCTATCTTGGATTATTTCAAGCACGATATTGTTTTCGTTCCTGATAAAGATGGTTTCGAATCGAATGCGAACACGATTTTCGATGAAGCGGATTCTTATTTAAGGGAACTTAGCTCTTCAAGGCTTGCCCCATCGCATCTTAGCGAATACATATCCCTTTCGAGGATCTTCGAAGACGAGAAGAAAATTTGTTATGGGACGAAATTTTCCAAAGACGTCTCTGATTTGTATTTCAAAGTTAGGCCGATTGTCAAAGCGGGAAACGGCATCGCCGCAATCGTTCCCACAATCGAAAGCTATTTGAAAGAAGGAAACAAAGTCGTCATCGCCTTAGGGAAAGAACACAAGAAAGAGACTGTCGTCGGCTTTCTAAACGATGCGAAGTTGTCATATGAAGAGGTTTCTGGTTGGTCTTTGCCACATGACGCATTAGGAATCAGCGACTCTTTTTTGAATTCCGGCTTTGAGATACCGGAATTGCATCTGGTTTACCTAGGATCGGATGATTTGTTTGGGGCCTCTTCTTCTGCGAGCCGCTTTTCGTCCCGTTTCAAAAATGCGACTATCTTGAAAAGCTATGACGATCTTCGAAGCGGCGATTATGTCGTTCATGAATATAACGGCATCGGTCGTTTCGTTGAGGTGACGACATTAGAAAATCAAGGCGTGCATCGGGATTATTTGAAAATCGCATATGCTAACGAAGAGATTTTGTATGTGCCATTAGAACAGTTTAGATTGGTTAGAAAATACAGCGCAAGAGAAGGCGCCGCCCCCAAGCTTTCACATCTTTTCAGCGGTGAATGGGAAAAGAAAAAGAGCAGAATCAAAGAGAGAATCAACGAATTGGCGGATAGATTGATCGCTCTTTATGGAAATAGGGCCAATTCAAAAGGCTTTGCTTATCCGGCGGACGATGAATTGCAGTTGAGGTTTGAAAACGAGTTTCCGTACGCTTTGACGCCCGATCAGCAAAAAGCGGTCGACGATATCAAAGATGATATGGAAAAACCGGAGATAATGGATCGTCTTTTGTGCGGAGACGTTGGCTTTGGCAAGACCGAGGTTGCGTTCAGGGCCGCATTCAAGGCGATTTGCGCTGGGAAACAGGTGGCCTTGTTGTGTCCGACTACCCTTTTGGCAAGACAGCATTATGCGGTGGCCATCGAAAGATTCGCGACTTTCGGAGTTAGAATCGGCGTTTTGTCGCGCCTTGTGCCGGAAGCAAAACAGAAAGCGACAATAAAAGAGTTGGAAGACGGCCAAATAGATTTGATCATTGGCACACATCGTCTCTTATCCAAGGACATTAGGTATAAGAATCTCGGGCTTTTGATTGTGGACGAAGAGCAAAGATTCGGTGTTGAGCAAAAAGAGAAGATAAAAGAAATCAAACAAAACGTAGACGTGCTGACTTTAAGTGCGACGCCGATACCCAGGACGTTACAAATGTCCTTAGTTGGCATTAGGCCTTTAAGCGAAATCAATACGGCTCCAGATAGAAGAAGTCCGATTCAAACTTACGTGACCCCATATAAGGAATCGGTTGTCATTGAGCTAATCCAAAAGGAATTGTCGCGTGGAGGTCAGGTTTTTTACGTTTATAACCGCGTTATGTCGATATACGCCAAAGGGAATGAACTCGCTAGAGCGATCCCAGAAGCAAAAATAGGAATCGTGCACGGCAAAATGGAGAAAGACGAAATTGAAGACGTGATGCAAAGATTCTATGTCGGGGAGATAAACGTTCTCATTTGTACCTCAATCATCGAAAACGGGATAGATGTTCCAAATGCAAATATGATCATCGTCGAAGATGCCGATCGTTTTGGGTTATCGCAGCTTTATCAAATAAAAGGTCGGGTGGGCAGAGGAAACAGAATCGCCTACGCATATTTAATGTATAGACCTCAGAAGGACATGAACGAAGACGCCAAAAAGCGTTTGACCGCCATTCAGGAATTCACGGAGTTAGGGAGCGGCTATAAAATCGCGCAAAGAGATTTGATGATCAGGGGCGCCGGCGACATCCTTGGCCCAGAGCAAGCCGGATTCATCGATTCCGTTGGCTTGGATCTATACATAAAAATGCTTAATGAAGCCATACAAAATAAGAAAAACAATGCAGAACCCCAGCCGATTGTCTCTAAGAACGCTTTATCAATAGATGCGTATATACCTAATGCATATGCCATTGAAAGCGACAAAATAGAGTTATATCAGGAACTCGAAAACGCCATGAATGAGAAAGAGGTGGACGATTTCGAAAAGAGAGTAAGAGATATATATGGCAAGTTACCAAACGAAGTTTCTTTGCTCATAAAGAAAAGAAGAATGGACATTTTGCTTGATGGGCCGGCATTTGGAAAAATGGAAGAGGTCGGCGATGGGATATCCTTCTTCGCTTCAGACTCATTCAGCAGGATTAATGGGATAGGTTTGGAACTCTTTGAGGCCTTGTCGCCGTATTTGTCTTCTTTGAAGGTCAATTACATCGACAAGAAATTACAAATAAAAGTGTTCAAACGGGGCGACTGGTTCTCCGTGTTGTATGAAATCGTTTCGATTATCGATTCATTGTATAAGAAACACCAAACTGTTTAGCATATGCTAAAATTCATTTATGCGCATCGACAAATGGCTTAAGGTCTCGAGAATAATCAAAAGAAGGGAAACCGCGAAGGATTTGTGCGCGGATGGAGACGTTTTCATTAACGGCAAAAAGGCAAAACCCATGAGTGAGATTGAGACCGGAGATGAACTTACTCTTATTTTGGGGCGTCATACAATCGTCGCCAAAATATTGGAGGTCAGGACGTTTGCAAAAAAAGAAGACGCTTCGAAAATGTTCGAGGTGCTTTCCGATACGGTGAAAGGGGAGGAAAAATAAGATGTTCGATTACGATTTTGGCGAAGGGAATTATCTGATATCCGTCAATTATGGCCCTCAATCGATGGCGCTACTAGATATGATGATGTCAAAAGGGGTTTCGCCGGTTGTTTGCCACGTTAACTATCATTTGTGCGAAGAAAACGATGATGCCGAGCAAAAAATAAGCCGTTTTTGTCAGGAAAAAGGATTACGGCTTGAAGTATTGGATGCTCGTTTCGCAGATCAAAAGGGCCGTGACGAAGATTTCTCAAAATGGGCCAGGAAAACCAGATATGACTTTTTCTTAGAAGTTTACAAAAAATACGATGCGGCCGCTTTATTTTTGCCTCATCAGCAGGACGATTTAATAGAAAGCTATCTCATCTCGCAACGACTTGGCGCAAGCAATGCAAAATATGGAAGAAGCAGGACGAGCACGTATCGCGGGATGCTGATTATTCGCCCGCTTCTAAGCTATAGCAGAGCCGATTTGGTCTCTTATTGCGAAGAACATAACGTCCCTTTCTCGATCGAAGCCACGAATTTCGAAAGAAACCACATTCGTTCGGAGGTTAGAAGGGAAATTGTCGATAAATTGAATGAAGTCGAGCGTGGGCAAATATTAGACGAAATGAACAAAAAGCAGAACGATCAGATTTCGTTCGAACGGGCGTTAAATGGTTCGATCAATAATCATGATGACTTGAAAATCAGATCCATCATCGCTTTATCGTGGGACGAATACGCGAACACCATCATCAATTTCGTCGGCAAAAAGGCCAAGAAAAAGGTCCGTATTGGGGAAAAGATGCTCAAAGAGCTTCGCGATATGTGCCTCAATTCGAAAGAAAACGATTCTCTGAAAATCAAAGACGATATCTACTTTGTTAAGGAATACGATCGGATCTTCATCAATAACGATGGTTTGAACTTGCCGTATAGCTATGTATTGGAAAAACCATGCGCCTTCTCCTGTCCGAGCTTCGATCTGGATTTTTCTAACGGCGCTGAGGATAGGAATATTCATGAAGATGACTATCCGATAACCATTCGAAGCGTGCTTCCTCAGGATTCTTTTGTCTTTGGCGGATATCTATTGCCGGTTAAAAGAACCTTGATCGCATCGGGAATCACCGATGATTTGCTGGAAGTGTGGCCGGTTTTCCTAAATAAGAATGGTAAAATCGTCTATGTTCCAAGGTACGTTAAGTTGTTCCAGGAATACCATACTTCGAAATTGGTCATACACCCAGAAAAATAACGAGAGAAATGCAATATTTTTTCTTGAAAGAAAATTAGTATGTTGTTATCGTTCGTTTGCGTACTTTTCCGCAAAAGCACACGTATATATCAATAGGGATAGATAAAAGGGAGGAATACGAGATGAGAGAAGAGAAACCGCGCCGCAGCCGCTGGTCGCTTGTCATTCCATATATTCTTATAGGCGTTATTGTTTTCGCCATCGTATATTGGGCGATATCGGCTTTTTCCAATAAGACCGTCACATGGACAGAAGGCCAACTAGATTCTTATGTTGGCTACAACATTGGCAACAATTCCGTGAATGTTACCGATAATGACGGAAAATACTACATCAAGAGCTACGCCGCAACGCAAAAAGCCAACGATAACGTCACGGTAAACGGTATCTATTATTCGAAAACCGAGCCTGCTCGCGATAGGGGCAATTTCACCGTGGTTATCGAAGCGAATCATTGGAATAACGATTTTGATATTGTGCCACACGAAAGCGGCGCAAGCGTAGCAACGCATGATTCATATAGTTCGATATTCATCGCGAAGGTCAATGAATGGAATGTTGCAACTTTATCGGATGGAACGCTTCTTTCTCAAAAGTTCGGCGAAGGCAGTCGCAGCGTTAATGACGCTTATCAAGCTTCTTTCTGGGACACTTGGGGACCGACCATCATCGAAATCGTCCTTCTTGTCATTGTCGGTTTTATCATTTTCATGTTCCTTGGTCGTTCAGTTGGAGGTGCCAATCGCCAAGCGATGGATTTCAACAAATCCCCGGCTCGCCGCGAAGACGCATCGAAGATACGTTTTGCCGATGTTGCCGGGTGCGATGAAGAAAAAGCCGAAATGGTCGAAATGGTCGAGTATCTAAAAGAACCTAAAAAATACAGCAAATTTGGCGCGCGTTTGCCCAAAGGCGTGCTTCTTATCGGCCCGCCAGGAACCGGCAAAACCCTTTTAGCCAAAGCGGTCGCCGGGGAAGCTGGCACCCCATTCTTTAGCATTTCTGGTTCCGATTTCGTAGAAATGTTCGTCGGCGTCGGCGCGGGTCGTGTAAGGGATTTGTTCAAGAAAGCCAAACAAAGCGCGCCGTGCATCATCTTCATTGATGAAATCGATGCCGTCGGAAGGCAACGCGGAGCTGGGTTAGGCGGAGGAAACGACGAAAGAGAGCAAACCTTAAACCAACTCCTTGTTGAGATGGATGGTTTTGATTATAACAGCGGCATTCTCGTAATGGCTGCAACCAATAGAAGCGACGTTTTGGATCCTGCGTTGATGCGTCCCGGTCGTTTCGACAGAATCATCACCGTCGGGCTTCCTAATAAAGAAGGTCGCGAAGCTATTCTCAAAGTTCATTCCAGAAACAAAGTTATCGGAAGCGATGTTGATTTCAAGGCTTTGGCCCAAAGAACCGTTGGCTTCTCCGGCGCCGACTTGGAGAATATCCTCAACGAGGCTGCGATTTTAGCTGTTAGATTCGGTAAAACGTCGATAGGTATGGAAGAAATCGATGAGGCCATCGACCGTAGAATCGCTGGCCCAGCCAAGAGCAACAAAGGGCTTTCGGAAAAAGAGAGAAAGCAAGTTGCATACCATGAAGCTGGTCACGCCGTGATAGGTTTGGTTTTGCCACATGCTGAAAAGGTTCAAAAGATTACCATTATTCCGCGTGGCAACACCGGAGGCCACGTCTTGATGACTCCAGAAGACGACAGGTTCTTACTCACCAAAAAGGAACTATTGGCGCAAATAACCGGATTACTCGGCGGGAGGGTCAGCGAAGAGATCTTCTTCGACGACGTTTCCACGGGCGCTTCTAACGATATACAAGAAGCCACCAAAATAGCGCGCGCAATGGTCACGGAATACGGCATGAGCGATCTCGGCCCGATACAATATGAACGCAATAACGGTTCTGTCTTCCTTGGCCGCGACTATACGGATACCACCAAGAATTTCTCGACGCAGATCGCGTACGAAATCGATAAAGCGGTCCGCCAGATAGTGGATACGGCTCATAATGAAGCAAAAGAGATTCTCACTAAGCATTCCAAAGATGTAACGCTTATAGCCGAAACTCTCTTGGCCAAAGAGACGATCACCGCCGAAGAAATAGATTCGCTCATCAAAACTGGAGCGTTACCCACAAAAGTTTCTGCTTCGGTTAACGAGTCGGAGCTCTTCAAAAAGAACGAAGCCGAGATTTCGAAAACAGACAATCCGGAAACTCCGAAACCAGAGGAAAACAAATAAAAAATGAAGGCCATTGGCCTTCTTTTTGTGTATGGATATCAAAGGCATTAAAATCGACGGACGAGTGATTTTGGGTCCGATGGCCGGAATCACAAGCCTCGCATATCGCCGCTTTATGAAGCCTTTTGGCGTAGCGTTAAGCGTAAGTGAGATGATTTCCGACTGCGGAATAAATTACAACAACGCCAAAACGCTTGCGTATTTAGCCACTTCCAACGACGATAGGCCTGTTGCGCTTCAATTGTTTGGCTTCGATCCAGAAAACGCCGTAAAGGCGATAGAAACGATGGAGCGAGTGGCCGATTACGATATCCTGGATATTAATTTGGGCTGTCCGGTTCATAAGGTGGTTAAAACCGGCGCCGGCAGCGCTTGGTTAAAAAGGCCGGCCGAGCTCTATGAATATATGAGGAAGGTTGTTTCGGCTTCACATAAGCCGGTAAGCGCGAAGATACGCATTGGTTGGGATTCGTCCTCAATCAATGTAAGGCCCGTTTCTAAAATGCTAGAACAGGCCGGTGTATGTTTGCTTACGGTCCACGCAAGAACCAGCGTTCAAGCGTATAGCGGACTCCCTATGTGGGAAGAAATTCGAGGCCTAGGCAAAGAATTATCCATTCCGCTTTGTGTTTCGGGCGACATTTTCACTCCGGAAGCCGCTATCAATGCCATGTCGATTGCGGATGCGGATTTTGTGATGGTGGCCAGGGGCGGAGTTGGCAACCCAGAACTTATCACAAACATAAATAGGGTATTGAACGGAGAAGAAACGTTAGATCCGCCATCCGCATTGAAACAAGCCGAATATGCAAAGACGTTTGCGACGATGCTCAAGGAAGAAAAAGGAGAGAGGGTTGCTGCTTTAGGTTTAAGAGGCATCGCGCCGCACTTCTTTTCGGGTTTCAAAGGTTATAAGAAAATTCGTACTGAGATAGCCTTGCACACCAAAACATATGACGATGTTATTCGTGTTCTGGATGGGATAATATCAAGAAATAAAATATAAAATGTAAAAATATTGATGGTATTATTATTTAGTATCCATCTATTTTTTTACATATATTTGATTAAAACTACATATATATGTATTATTAATCTACTACAAAACATTATGAACAGAGAAATCGAAAAATTGATTAAGAAAGCGAAAACCGAAAATTCTGTGGTGGCGCTATTTGGATTGGATGAAACCGCCAACAAAGCGCTCCTGCTATCGTGTTTTGAAGGATGCGCAACAGTGTCTTTAAAAGACGAAGATGATTGTTTTTTGGCAAATGCCAACCCAAAACAATTCTTAGATTTGTATCCGGAACCGGTAATCATAGACTCAATTGAACTCTCGGCTCCGCTTCTCAAAGAGATCGTTTCAAAGGTCAAAAACCCGAAGAAGAAGTCTCTAAAGAAAGGACTCAGGTTTGTTTTTTCCATCACCGACTATTCCATATTGGCTGCTTTGTCCTTTGAACTTGGGCCTCTCCTTAAAACGATTCATGTTCCGACGATGTCGTACTTGGAGGAAAGAGGCGTCGACCCCTTTCCGGGCGATGACGTATTGAATGCGGACCGAATGGCTGCTGAGGTTTTGCTTCATGAAAATATTTATGAGGCGAGGGACGCCTTTTTCGCGCGCCTTATTCGAGGTGCATATTCCGATGTTGTTATAGGAAAAGAAAACGCTCGATACTTCTATGGCAAATTAAGCGAAAAGATAGCCAAGATTGTTTTAAGCGGCAAAAAAGCGGGCGAGAAAGCATCATCGTTCAAATCGTTTTTGTACGCTTTAGCGCTCCGCACTGGTGAGGCCTTAAACATCAACGAATTGGCTAATTTGGTTGATGCCGATGTTAGGACGGTCAAAAGATGGATAGAGGCGCTGACCGCTAATTTTGTGATATCTTTCGTCGATCCTTATAAACCGGAAACCTCAAAGAGAATCATAAAAACTTCGAAAATGTATTTTTCAGATACTGGACTTAATGCCTATTTGGCTAATTATACCGATACGAAGGCGCTAGCGATGGGACCCCTTAGGGATAAAATCGTGGAGACATACGTTTTTTCGGAATTGCGCAAGATTTTTTTGAATCGTGGAATGGATCCGAGAAATTTTCTTTTCTATTATGCCGATATAGATAGGAAAGCGGTGGAGTTTCTAATAAACATCGATGATACGCTCCATCCGGTTTTTGTTTCCTCTTTGTTCTCAAAAGAGAGAAGGAAAGAAGATTTAAACGCCTTGCAGAAATATGGGCAAAGAGTAGGGGAAGCGATCCGCTTCGCTTTGATAAGAGAAGCCGAAAGGCATAACGATTTCTACGATTTGCCGATATATTCGATTGGATTATAAGAAACAAACAAGGCGCATTTATCAAGCTTTTTGAATGTTTTTAGAAAACCGCTTTCAAAATGCTTGACCATTCCTTTTTTCTCCATAAAATAATCGCGTTAAAAAAGGTTCGGTAACTAACTTTATGGAAGAAAAAAGACCTATAGGAGCTGAGATACGCGTTACATCAAACGCCATTAAAAACTATATCGACAAGAAGATGTCGCAGGATTTGCTTCTTGAGATAACGGGAGTCGAATCAATGACCCTTATGTATATCTTTAGACATGAGGCGGGGAACGTAACTGCGGCAGACTTGATGAGGAGATTTGGCGTTTCCAAAGCGACGACTTCTCAAACGATTTCCAGTTTGAAAGACAAAGGGTATATCACCCAAAAAATAAGCAAGCACGATCATCGAGTTAAATACATTGTTCTCACTGAAAAGGGAAGCGAGCTCAAAAAGAGATTCGACGAAATGTTTGCGACGATAAATTCGTCTGTTGTTGAGAACTTGGCTGAAGAAGAGAAAATCGAATTGGTCAGATTGCTAAAAAAAGTGCAAGAGAATGTTGGTTATAAAGGAGGGTGTTGCAAATATGAAAAAGAGTGAAGAAAAAGCAAAAATGCCCAGCAAATCCACGATGAAAATGCTTTTGAGGCATATAAAAGGGTATTGGAAAGAAACCATTGCGACGTGGGCGATGGTCCTCATCGAAACGGCATGTGAGGTTTTCGTCGCCTTCTTCATGCAAGACCTCATCGATAGCATCAATAACGTCAGCGAAAGCGGAAACGTCGATCCCTCTCCTATTTATATGTATGCGGGGATCATCGCTGCCTTTGCCGTCGTCGCTGCCGTAACCGGAATTTTGGCGGGCGGATTTGCCGCCAAGGCCAGTGCCGGTTTCGGTAAGAACCTTCGCGATTCGATGTTCGTCCACGTCCAAGATTTTTCGTTTAAGAACATCGATAAATTCTCGACTTCGTCAATCATTACAAGAACGACCACTGATGTTTCGAACGTTCAGATGGCCTTCATGCAAGTCATCCGCGCCGTCATCAGGGCGCCTTTCTTGATGATCTTCGCCCTCATAATGTGCTTTGTCACCGATTGGAAGATAGCTTGGATATTCATCATCATAATTCCGGTCATTTTGTTTGCGCTTCTTTTCATCTCAAAGGTGGTTCATCCGACATTTGAGAGGGTGTTCAACACCTATGATCAATTGAACGAAGAGGTTCAAGAGGACGTCGATGGAATCAGGGTTGTGAAGTCCTTCAACCGCGAGTCGCATATGAAGAAAAGATTCGGCACCATAAGCGACTTCATTTATAGAAATTTCATCCATGCCGAGAAGATAGTGGCGGGCAACAATCCGATACTCAATTTCGCAATTTACGGCGCAATTGCGGCGATTTCGTATTTCGGCGCGAGAGAGATCGTTGCGAGCAACAATCATTCTTTGAGCGTTGGCGCTTTGTCGACTTTGATCACATACGTCATGATGATCATGATGTCGTTGATGCTGATTTCCATGGTTTTCACGATGATCATCATCGCCCGGAACAGCGCCGAGCGTATTCAAGAAATACTGGATGAAAAACCAGACATAGTTTCTCCTGAAAATCCAATTATGGCGGTGCCGAATGGCGAAGTCGTTTTCGACCACGTTAGTTTCTCTTACATTGGAGATGCTGACAAAGATGTGTTACATGACATCAACGTTTCGGTGCCAAGCGGCAAGATGATTGGAATCTTGGGCTCTACGGGATCTAGCAAAACGACTCTCATATCCTTAATCGCGAGATTGTTTGATGCTAGGGAAGGAAACGTATATGTCGGAGGCCATAACGTAAAAGATTATGATCTCAAGGTTCTTCGCGACGCTGTTGCGGTGGTGCTTCAAAAGAATACATTGTTCTCCGGAACGATACGAAGCAACCTCCTTTGGGGCAATCCAAACGCAACGGATGAGGAACTTAAAGCGGTTTGCGATGTTGCTCAAGTGACTCCGTTCCTATCCGAGATGCCGGATGGCTTAGAAACCAAGATAGAAGAGGGCGGAACGAATGTTTCAGGCGGTCAGAAGCAAAGGCTTTGCATCGCCAGAGCATTGCTCAAGAACCCGAAGATATTGATTCTCGATGACAGCACTTCGGCTTGCGACACGCATACCGATAGCTTAATCAGGAACGAATTGCAGAATAAGCGCAAAGACGTTACTAAATTCATAATCGCTCAGCGCGTCTTAAGCATTAAGGATTGCGATGAGATTTGGGTTATGAACGAAGGGAAAATCGTTGATAGGGGAAGCAATGACGAATTGATGGCCAAATCCCCGGTTTACAAAGAATTATACGAATCGCAATTGGGTGGAGGTGATTTCGATGGCAACAACTAGGAAAATGAGAAACCCCGCTAAGGTGTCTGGTCAAGTTAAAACGGCCACCATAAAACGTCTTTTGGGATACGTTTTTAAGAATTATCCCCTGCAATTCGCGCTTGTTTTGCTCTTTGTGTTCTTATCTAGCTTAGGCAGCGTCGTCGGTTCATATTTTGTCGGAAACATACTTGTCGACACCTATATAAAAGGTTCTATTGACTATGTTGATGCCACAAGCGGCGCTATGGTGAATAACTTCAATAACGGCTTGATCAATACGCCGACCACAGGGCTCTTCGCCGGCATTCCGTTTGGATACGCCATATTGATGCTCGTCGGATGCTATGTCATATCCGTCGCGTCTAGCTACTTTTATAACGTTCTTATGTCCGTTATCGGCCAAGGCGTTCAAAAGAAAATCCGTGATCAGCTATATGATCACATGCAAGAACTCCCGATTTCCTACTTTGACAGAAGGACGCACGGCGACATCATGTCGATTTACACGAACGACGTTGACGCGCTACGAGAGATGCTCTCGAGGTCCTTGCCGATGGTCGCTCAATCGATAGTCACGATGGCCGTTTGCCTCGTTATGATGCTTGTCACCGACCTTATTCTCACTGCCGTTGTCGTGGTGTTTGGGGTCTTGATGTTCTTGATTACAAAATATTATACGAAGATGTCCAGCCGTTATTTCGTCCGTCAGCAGGATGAACTCGGCAAAATGAATGGATACATCGAAGAACTCACCAGTGGGCAGCGCGTCGTTAAAGTCTTCAATTACGAAGAGAGAAACATCGCCGATTTCCGCAAACACAATGAGCGTTATTTCGAGAATTCCATGAAAGCGAACCGCTTCGCCAGCGTTTTGATGCCAACCGTCAACCAACTTGGTAACATGCAATATGCGATTTTGGCGTTGGCAGGCGCTTTGATGATCGTGAATAACGTGCCTAGCTGGACGATTCTTGGTTCTAGCGCCTTCACTGTCGGTGTCGTTGTCTCGTTCCTTATGTATTCGAAGACTTTCGTCCAGCCAATCGGCCAGGTCTCGCAACAACTTAACGTCATGGCTCTCGCCGTAGCCGGCGCATCGCGCATCTTCGAGATGATCGATGCTCCCAAAGAGGTCGACAACGGCTATGTTGAGCTTTGCAACGCCAAAATGGGGCCCGATGGAAACCCGATCGAAACGACCGAAAAAACCAAAATGTGGGCTTGGAAGCACCCGCATTCGGAAGACGGTTCGGTCACGTATACATGGTTGAAAGGAAAGATAACATTCGATGACGTAGATTTTGCCTATATTCCCGGGAAGACTGTTTTGCACGATGTTTCATTATGGGCGAAACCGGGGCAAAAAGTCGCTTTCGTCGGCCCGACGGGAGCTGGCAAAACGACCATCACCAATCTTATCAACCGTTTCTACGACATCGAGGACGGCAAGGTCCGTTATGACGACATAAACATCAATAAAATCAAAAAAGCCGATTTGCGTAGATCTCTTGGGATCGTCTTGCAAGATACGAAGCTTTTCACCGGAACCGTCAAAGACAACATCCGTTATGGGAACTTGGACGCCACCGATGAAGAAGTTATTGCGGCGGCGAAATTGGCCAATGCCGATGACTTTATCATGCACCTCCCGAATGGTTACGACACGATGCTCACCAACGGCGGAGCTTCTTTGTCCCAAGGGCAAAGACAGCTTTTGGCCATCGCCCGCGCAGCCGTCGCCGATCCGCCGGTTATGATTCTCGATGAAGCTACGAGTTCCATCGATTCGCGTACCGAAGCGCTCGTTCAAAAAGGCATGGATGCCATCATGAAAGGGAGAACCGTGTTCGTTATCGCCCATCGTCTTAGCACCATTAAGAACAGCGACGTGATCATGGTTATCGATCATGGGGTCATCATCGAAAGAGGCTCACATGAAGAGCTTCTTGCGAAAAAAGGCAAATATTATCAGTTATATACCGGTAACGCGATTGCTGCTTAGAAAGAGTTTCCAGCAAAATTCATTGGGGTTTTGCTGGAATTTTTTCTTTTTTATCAGTTACGGCGCATGCGTTTGCATTGCGTTTTTAGGCATTTATAATGTTTGAGATTATGAAAGAAACAACCAGCAATGAATGCCTCAATGAGAAAGAAGAGTTCTCCATCATTCATCCGAATGTTGGTGCTTATTTAGAAGCGAAAACCGAAAGCGAGATAATCGCCGCTTTAAAAGGCCCTGCTCAGCCGTTTAGCAATCAAGCCGTAAAGACTGTCAAATGGGAGGGCGAGGATCGAAACGGATACACGGTCGAGCTTAGCGACGATCCTTCGTTTGCTCGAAAGAAAACCTATCTTTCAGAAACCAATGAATTTTCTTTTCCTGGAGTCTTGATTCCTGGAAGCGACTATTATTGGAGGGTTAAGGCGAAAAGCGGGGAAGTTCTAAAAGATGGGTCTTTTCATGTTTCATCTCGCTTTTGCTTGAGGACGATTACGATTGACGGCGTTAACAACGTCAGAGATATCGGCGGTTGGCGAACCAAAGACGGCAAGAAGGCGCCATATGGGAAAATATATCGCGGCGCCACTTTGGCTGGGATAACAAAGAAGGGGAGAGACGTTTTCGTAAATGAGCTCGGAATCAAAACCGAAATTGATTTGCGTGGTGAGGGGAAAGACGAATTAAAACAAGACGGCGTCGAATATCTACATGTCACGGCTGGGCAATATACGATTATCATTCCTGGCTTTTTTCCTCCGCTCATAAAAGACCGCGATTACACCGACAGGAACTTCAATGCCGAGTTGCTGCCAGCCATAAAGACCGTATTTGAGAAATTTGCTGATCCGGCCGCCTATCCGATATATCTACATTGTGCCGCCGGCGCCGATAGAACCGCGACCATAGTCTTTTTGCTTAATGGGCTTCTTGGCGTTCCTTATGAAGAGCTAGTCAAGGATTTCGAACTTACGACATTTTCTTTGATCGGCCCTCATTATCGTAGCGCGATAATCAATGATTCTTTCGATAAAAGCGGGATTTCCCAAAATGATGTCATGAATTACGTGGCCTTCGACAAAATGTACGAATTGTTGCTTTCAAATTATTCGAATGACGACGGCGATCTTGCTTTTTCCATTGAACGTTATTTGAAAGAAGTGGTCGGAATCGGCGAAGAAACCATCAATTCTATCAGAAAAAACATACTTGGTTAGGCGCTTGTCAGGAATTCCTCTCTTTATGCTAAAAGAGCGTAGGTAATTCGCTTGATTTGTATTAAACTAATCAAGACTTAGAGGATTTTTGCTATGGAAGAGAAATTGACTGATCAAGAATTGGCCAGAAGAGCCAAATTGCCAAAATACGAAGAACTTGGAGTCGATCCATTCGGTTCCCGTTATGAGTGGAAGAACCGCATCGTCGACATCAAAAAGGAATTCGGTTCGTTGACTCAAGAAGAGCTTGAGGCCAAAAACGCAACCGTCAATGTGGCTGGCAGGCTTATGGCCATCCGTCGAATGGGGAAGGCCGCCTTCGTGAACCTCAAAGACGAGTGCGGAACCATTCAAGCGTGGATTGGAATGAACGTGATCGGCGAGCACGATTACGAAGTTTTCAAGTTGAGTGACTTAGGCGATATCGTCGGTCTCGAAGGCACGTTGATGCTCACTAGAACGGGCGAACTTACAATTCGAGTCACCAAATATACGCATATAACAAAGTGCTTGAAACCTCTTCCTGAGAAATTTCACGGCATGACCGATTTGGAAGACCGCTGCCGCAAAAGATATGTCGATTTGCTCGTCAACGACGATTCGAGAAAGATTGCGTTGACTAGATCCGCCATCGTCAAAGGTATTCGCAATTATTGCGATAAACAGGGATTCGTTGAGGTCGAGACGCCGATTCTTTCTCCGATTCCAAGTGGCGCCAGCGCAAGGCCGTTCATCACCCATCACAACACTTTCGATTGCGACTTCTATCTTCGCATCGCTACAGAACTAAGTCTCAAAAAATGCATGATCGGCGGCATAGACCGCGTTTATGAAATCGGCAGAATTTTCCGTAATGAAGGCATCGACAATAAACACAATCCGGAATTCACC
Source organism: uncultured Staphylococcaceae bacterium (assembly GCA_964497235.1). Lineage (GTDB taxonomy): Bacteria > Bacillota_I > Bacilli_A > RFN20 > CAG-826 > UBA4951. Next base: position 61,662 of record CAZCCJ010000002.1, on the reverse strand, counting down.
ACAATTGAGCTATACCAGGCCTACGGCGATTTAAGTGATATGCGCCAATGGGCTGAAGGGCTTTTCCATGAAATTGCCGACAACGTCATCGGGAAAGAAGAATATAACTGGAACGGCAACGTCATCAACTTGCATAAGCCGTTTGCTTGGGTTTCCATGGCCGATGCCATCTTAGAAAAGACAGGCATTGATTTCCGTGATGATATTCCGTTCGAAAAGGCGGTCGAACTCGCTAAAGAGCACCATGTTCCCCTTGAGCCGAGCTGGAATAGCACGGGTTATATAATGCAGGCTTTCTTCGACACTTTCGTTGAGGATACGCTGATACAGCCAACATTCATTCATACATATCCAATTGAAGTCTCTCCTCTCACTAAAAAGAGCAAAGACCCAAGGTTCGTCGAAAGGTTCGAGTTATTTATCGGTGGAGTCGAATTTGGGAACGCCTACAGCGAGCTCAATAACCCGTTCGATCAAAAGAGCCGTTTCGAAGCCCAACTCGCCGCTAGAAATCGCGGAGACGAGGAAGCTGCGGACATCGATTTCAGCTTCTTGGACGCCCAAGATTATGGTATGCCTCCAGCGGGCGGCATCGGCGTCGGGGTTGATAGATTCTGCATGCTATTTACCGAGCAAAGCACGATTCGTGAGGTGCTCTTATTCCCGACACTAAAAAACGTCGACAATAAATAATCTTCTAAAATCGCATTTTTCCCTACAATTCGGGCACATTTTTGTCATTAGATGATTTTTGGCGAATTTTTTCATGCGCGTTTCATTTTCGTGAATTCGCCCCTATATGAAAGTGAGAGGGTGAGCGCTCTCTCGGAAAGAAAGGGGAGAAGTCTTATCGATAATCGATAATCATTGAATGAACGCCTCGCTCCTAGTATAATTTTTCTCGCTTCGAAGAAGGATAGAAGCGAAAACACGCTCTTATGGGCATTCTTGAAATGCCCCATAGACCGAAATTAGGAGGTGCTAACATGAAAAAGTACGAGATCATGTACATCCTTAATGCCAACCTCGATGAGGCCGCGCATAAGGACGAGGTGTCCAAACTCCAAGGTATTCTCGAAAACAATGGTGCCAAAGTCACCGATACCAAAGAGTGGGGCGTCAAAGATTTAGCCTATCCGATCAAAAAACAAAGCAAGGGTGCTTACGTTGTCCTTAAGGTCAGCGCCGAGCCAGCCACGCTTAATGAATTTGAACGTTTAGCTAAACTCGACAACAACGTCATTCGTCACTTGATCACCATTGACCAAGACTAATCGCCTTCAAGAAAACAACGGAGGTAAAAAACAATGCTCAATCGTGTAATTCTAATTGGTCGCTTAACTCGCGATCCAGAGGTCCGCAAAACGACTTCCGGAACTGCCGTGACTTCCTTCACTCTGGCGGTCGATGACTCCTTCAAAGGGCCAAACGGCGAGAAAAACACCCTCTTCATGAACTGCAGCGTCTTTGGCGCTCGTGGGGAGAATGTGGCCAAATTCACTAGAAAAGGATCTCTTGTTGCCGTTCAAGGACGCCTTAACCAAAGGAAATATGTCCGTAAGACGGACAACGTCCAAATGACGGTTACAGAAGTCATCGCCGATGGCGTCGACTTCCTCGAAACCAAGTCCCAAAGCGCCAATAACAATATGGCGGATGCTCCTGTGCATCAGGAAGAACAACCTGAAGCGGGAAACATCGATTCGATTGATGTCGTTGATGACGATCTCCCATTCTAAGGCCAAGATTTTAGAAAGGAACTCCAGTACATGGCATTCAAAAAAATGAGACCGAGAAAAAAGGTCTGCTACTTCACCAAGAATCACGTGAAGTACATCGACTACAAGGATACCGAAACCCTTAGCCGTTTCATCGCTCCGGATGGCAAAATCCTTCCGAGAAGCCAAACCGGCACCAAGGCTCGTTATCAAAGAGAACTTGCCCGTGCGATTAAAAACGCTCGTTATATGGCTCTTCTCCCTGAAGTCGGACAAAAATAAAGCGTCAAATCTATAAAAACGAAGATCGCCTCACATGGCGATCTTTTTTGATATTCAAATGGCGGAATGACATAGATGGGAACTTTGCATATAATGGAGATGTAAAAAGGAGCAACGATATGGAACAAAAAGAAAATGACGTTTTGAAACCTATTTTTGATGATTTGTTTTCGTTGCCCAAAAACGACAGCAAAAAACCAGAAGAAAAGCCAAAATTCAACCCATATGATTGGGACAATCCAGATAATTGCTCCGATAGAGAATATATGGATGACGAAGATTACGACGATTTCGACAATTAATGAACATTGAGCATTATGCCTTTTCCCTACTAGGGGAAAAGAGTATATAATTGCCCTATATGACGAAACTTATCTCAAAACTTAGAATCGCCTTCTTTGTAACCTTCATCATCGAGGCTCTCGCGTGCTTGCTCGTCGCGGCTTTTTGGATTTTCGATTGGGCCGGCTTCAAAGAATTAACCGAGAATATCTTTGTCTATATCGTGTGTGGGTTAGCCGCATTCTTAGTCATAGACGCATTGTTTTATTGGTTTTCAATCGCCTACATTCGCCGCGTAAGGCAGAAAAACGACAGCGAAGCGGCCGCTTTAATAGGGAGCGACATTCAGGAAGCGTATAATTTTTCTAAGATAGGTTTGCTTGTCATCGACGAGAACAACAAGATAATTTGGTCCAACAATTTGTTCCGTGAACTTTTTATCGATGTGATCGATACGGATGTCTTTGAATTTTTGCCGTCGTTAAAACCTCTCGTCGATGCCCCGAGCGGCCAGAGCATAAAGACCGACATGAAGGATAGGAAATACGAGGTCAAATATCTTTCCGCTCCAAGGCTGTTCGTCTTCAAAGACATAACGGAATACGAGAACATGGCCGCTTATTCGAAAGAACAAGCCGTTGTTCTTGGTCTGATCATCATCGATAACTATAACGACGTTGCTTCCGATACCGACGAGTCGGCTGATATTGTGAGCAGCGTTAGAACGATTATAACGGACTATTGCAGGGATTTTGGCGTTTTGCTTAGAAGAATCAAAAACGATAGTTATTTCGCTGTATGCAATTATTCGTCCTTGGCCAAGATGGAAAAGGATCATTTCTCCATTCTCGATAAGGTGCGTGTCGCTCAAAGTGGGGAAGACGTTCCTTTGACTTTGTCGATTGGTTTCTCGCACGATTTCCCAGATATTTCCAAACTTAACGAAATGGCGAGTGATGCGATATCCGTCGCCTTAAGTCGTGGTGGCAACCAAGTCGTTGTTTCGAGGTATGGCCATGAACTCGCTTTCTATGGCGGTAAGAGCGAAGCCGTCGAAACGACTTCCAAAGTCAAAGTCCGTTCGGTCGCCGACAGCGTTTCCACTATCATTAAGCAAAGTTCGAACGTCCTTATCATGGGTCATAGCGATATGGACATGGATGCCTTAGGGTCGAGTTTGGGCATGATGGCGTTCTGCGATTGGTGCGGCAAACCTAGCAAAATCGTCTATTCGCCTAAAAAAGCCGAGAAAAAGACTCGTTTGGCCTTCCAAAGCGCGTTCACCCGCGAGATGTACGACAAGATGGTCGTCTCTCCTGAAGACGCTCCAAGCCATGTCAAAGACACGACGCTTGTTATCGTCGTTGATGTTTCGGTTCCTGCTTTGACGATGGCTCCGAAACTGCTGGACATCGCAAACAAGGTGATGATCATCGATCACCATAGGCGTGGCGACAAATATCCTGATAGGCCCGTCCTTTCCTATATCGAGCCTAGCGCCGCCAGCGCGTCCGAGCTTATCGTTGAAATGATTCGCTACGCAACCGCGAACCCGCGCATCGAACTTAAGTCGTCGTTCGCTACGATCATGTTATCGGGTATCTTCATGGATTCGAATTTCTTCAAATCCAATAAGACCGGCATGAGGACTTTCGAAGCGGCTGAAATACTTAAGAGCTATGGTGCCGACAACTCAATGGCTGACGACTATTTGAAAGAAGAATTCGAGGAATACACCCTCGTAAACAAAATAGTCGGGACCATCCAAACGCCATATTATGGAGTCGTATACTGCGTTTCCGATGACCACGATATTATCGAAAGAAGCACTCTTGGCAAGGTTTGCAATCAATTGATGCAGTTAAAAGGAATCAACGCTTGCTTCGTGATTGGCAGAACCGATGATAAGACGGTTCGTTTGAGTGCCAGAAGCGATGGAACGATAAATGTTCAAACGCTTTGTGAAAAGATGGGTGGCGGTGGACATTTCTCTATGGCAGCTACCGCTATGAGCGGCAATTCGAGCGAGCCGCTAACCAAGAATCTATTGTCCGTATTGAGCAATTATCTAGACAGCGCTCGTATCGGGCAAAGCAATAATTAGGAGGAACGAAAATGAAGATAATCTTAACGGCTGATGTCAAAGGCGTTGGCAAAAAAGGACAAACGGTGACGGTTTCCGACGGCTATGCGTCGAATTATTTGATTCCGAAGAAACTGGCTGTGATTTCCACGGCATCAAGCCAAACTCAATTGGCCAAAGACAACGCCAATGAGGAAAAGAGACAAGCCGCTTTAAAAGCGGAAGCGGAAGAGCTTGCAAAACGCTTAGAACACATCAACGTTGAATTCAAAGCCAAAAGCGGAAGCGATGGCAGGATGTTTGGGACAATCTCTCCGAAGGAAATAGAAGAGGGCCTAAAAGCCCAATGGGATATCGTCATCGACAAAAGGAAGTTCATCGACAAATATCCAGCGAACGCCTTTGGCTATACGCGTTTGAGAATCGAGTTATATAAAGGCAGCGCCGGTTCCGTCATCGGGACTGTCAACGTCCATATTTCTGAGGAAAAATAATGCCGAAAAGAAAAGAAGTTGTCTTACCTCATAACCTTGAAGCAGAAAGGACTGTTTTAGCCAGCATTCTTTTGAGCGGAGAAACGGCCGCAACCGCGTTTGCTTCCCTTACGCCTGACGATTTTTCTGGCGTCGACAAAAGAAACGTTTTGATTTTTCAAGCGATGGGAGAGCTCATTAAGCAAAATGAGGCCGTAGATGTTGGGACTGTGATCAATGAACTCACGGTGCTCCAGACGTTAGAGGATGCCGGCGGTATCGAGTATATCAAATCTTTGATAGATGGCTTAATTAGCGATGAAGACATTGATCACTACATCAAAATTCTAAAAAACAATGCAGTTCTTAGCTCTTTTTTACAAGAACTTCAAAAAGCACAGGACGATTACGCAAGCGGGAACGTCACTGATGTCGGCGAATTCATAGCCAACGAAACTAATCGTTTGTCCGAAATAGCGTCCAGGAGAAGCGTTGCCGATTTTAAGCCGGCGAAAGAATTAGCCGAAGAGGTCCGTTATCTTATCGAACAGGAAAGCAAACGCAGCACGGCTGGCATAACCGGCGTAGATACGGGCTACGAGAAATTAAACGATTTGACGCACGGCTGGCAAAAGGGGTCGTTAAACATTTTGGCTGCTCGTCCATCCGTCGGGAAGACTGCTTTAGCGCTCAATTTCGCCATTAATGCCGCCAAAAATGCGCATTGCCCAGTAGCCATATTCGAATGCGAAATGGCCGGGGCAGAAATGATGAAACGCATTTTGAGCGCCGAATCGAAGGTACATCTCGATAGCATCGTCACCGGTCGTTTCCTCGGACAAAGAGACAAAGAAAAGATTTCCAGCGCAATCGACGAGATAAAACGATATCCGATATATTTCGACGATACTTCCAATATCAAATTGAATGACTTGATCGCGAAAGCGTCCAAACTCAAAAAAGAGAATCCCAATCTTGCCTTGATAATTGTCGATTATATCGGCTTGGTGACTGTCGAAGGAAGCAAGTACGATAGCAGAACGCTCGAGGTTGGAACCGTCACGAAAGCGCTCAAAAAATTGGCTAGAGATCTTAACGTAGCAGTCATCGCTTTGGCGCAGCTTAACCGTAAAGTCGATGATAACGTCAATGGGGTTCCGAAAATGTCTAACCTTCGCGAATCCGGTTCAATCGAGCAAGATGCCGACATCGTCATGCTCATGCATCGAAACGATTATTCGGACAATCTCGTTCAATCGAAGAAAAAGGGACAGCAAAACGATAATGAGGAAAGGGGCACTTTCGCTACGAGACTTCAATCGCAAGTCGACGCTCAAAACGCGAAAGGCACCAACAAAGACTCAGTTTCCGTGGTTAATGTCAACGTCGCCAAGAATCGTTCTGGCCGCACTGGAAAAGTCGTTCTTCTCTTTAGCGGCGCCATTCAGCTTTTCGATACCCCGACGAAAGAATTCGAAGAGACGCACGCCAAACTAATGGGCGACGACATGGACGAAGAATAATGATTTCGTTTATCAACATAGCGAGCGGATCCAAAGGGAACGCCACTTTGATATACAACGATGATACGTTGATTTTGCTCGATATGGGCGTTCCCAAATATCTTTTGCTTGATGCATTAAGCAAAATAAATCGCGATTATTCGGATATTCAAGGCGTTTTGATCACGCACGAGCATAGCGACCATGTTAAAACACTCAATTTGCTTCATGATGATTTTCCCGTTTATAGTGGGGCAAACGTTGTTATCGCTTTGAATCATATCGATGTTTTTCCAGAAGAGGCCATCAATATCGGCTCAATGCTTATTTATCCGATTCAGGCGTCTCATGATGCGGAATTCCCGTTGGGATATGTCTTTTATAGTGAATCTGAAAAGCTTGTCTATTTGACCGATACGGGCGTTGTGTTGGAATCCGTTTTGCCATACATTCATAACGCCGATTATTTTGTTTTCGAGAGCAATCACGATGTTGAGATGCTAGAAACATCAGGACGTCCGAAAGTGCTTATCGAAAGAATCAAGGGCAAGAAAGGACATCTCTCAAATCGGGACAGCGCGTTGGCTTTATCTATGCTCGTCGGACCCGCCACAAAGGCGATTTACCTGGCTCATTTAAGTGAGGAGTGCAATACCCCCGAACTCGCATTGGACACATATAAGAATGTGTTTGAAGAGAAACATATCGGTTTCGATTTCGAGAACATCCACGTTTTGTCGCAGCGAAGGATGTCGTTTGGCGGAGACATGAAATGAACATCACCATCATGGTCATTGGCTCATTGAAGGAAGCGTATTGGCGCGAAGCCGAAAGAGAATACCTAAAGAGATTAAACCCGTACTGCAAAGTGGAGGTGCAGGAATTTCCCGATTATCCAGCCAAAGAGAAAGACTCACCGAAGGAAAATGAGCTTACAAAAGAGAGAGAAAGCGAAAAAATCCTCGCAAAACTCAAGCCGAATGATTTTGTTGTGTTGCTTGATCTAAATAAAAAGGAATACGATTCCATTGCCTTTTCATCTCTTTTGTCGGATTGGTTCAGATTCGGAAAGAGCCACATAATATTTATCATCGGAGGTTCGCTTGGCCTAAGCGAAAGCCTTAGAAAGAGAGGCAACGCGTCGATATCACTATCGAAAATGACATTCACCCATCAGATGACGAGGGTGTTGCTTTTGGAACAAATATATCGGGCATTCAAAATAGCCAATAACGAGCCATATCACAAATGATCGATTAGGCCGTAGTGGAGCATCGCTTTCGCCCAACCGCCGTCATCGATGTCGTCGCTGATGAAATCGGCGGCTTTTTTGACTTCTGGTAATGCCCCTCCGACGGCAACGCTTGTGCCGGTGAATTGGAGCATCTCGATGTCGTTATTGCCATCGCCTATCGATAATGCGTTATCGACGTTCCACCCATAATGCTCTAAGACCGCCATAATGCCTTTTGCTTTGTCGCTATCTTGCGGCATGATGTCGACTGCGTATTCGTCCCATCTCGCCGCTTTGCAATCTTTTAGGTGGGGCAAGAACAAAGACTCGTCAAAGCTGTCGCAAAAGGCGATCATTTGGTAAACGACTCTGTCATAGGGGACGGGGAATTTGCGTGGTTGTGGGAAGCGCGTGCCATATTTTGCGTGGGCATCGATCACGCGATCGTCTATGTAATTGATATGTCCTTCTTTTTCCTCTATCAAAGTGAGACCGAATTTAAGTCGAGTGCTGAAGTTTATCATCGCATTGACGACGTCATTAGGTATCGGATATTTATAGATAAGCTCGTCGCCTATTTGTGCGCAAGCGCCATTCATCATCACTAAGCCATCCGGTTTGACGATATCCAAAATTCCGGTTTTGCGGATCAAATAGAAGTTTCTTCCGCTTGATAAGAAAACTTTGATCCCTTTGGCCTGCATGGCTTTGATTGCCCTGATTGCGCTAGGAGGGACGCGTTTGGTTTTGTGCGAATAAAGGGTTCCGTCGATATCGGTGAAGACAATCTTTATGTCCTTTTTGTTGCTGCTTTCCATCGCTTCCTTCCTTTCTTATATGGCCCAAATGGCTTATGATTATTTCCGATAACTCTATGCTTTACCCAGAATTTAATCAATATTCCGCTTACATAGATAATGATAACCCATTTTGCAATGCCTATAAGACAAAAGAAGGGCATATATTTTTCGTTGAGCCGGGTTTCTACGAAGGGCTTATGGGATATAAAGAGAAAAGACCCGAAAGATTCCAAGAGTTGCTTTCCTCCATATATTCGATCGTTATGAAGAATGAGAAAGTCGTTTTCACTTGGAATTTCGAATCTCCATTCGTCGAAAAAGAAGGGTACATATATCGAGAGATAATCGATATCGCCGATGCGCTCAAGATATACGTCGAAGACAAGAGCCGCGGAAGCGATTACGGAGATTGATATGAAGATAGGCGTTTTAGGACTCGGTTACGTCGGTCTTGCTAACGTTGGGGTATTGGCCTCAATCGGGCATCAAGTGGTCGGCTATGATATAAACAAGGATAAGGTTCTTTCTTTGTCTCAAGGTTCTTATCCTTTCGACGATCGGGCGCTAGAAAAAGCGGTGCGGGAGCATAAAGACCGCATTTCGTATGTTTCCGACGTCGTCTCTTTAAAAGGGATGGACGCTTATATATTGGCTTTGCCAACTCCCGAAAAGGAAGATGGGTCGTGTGACACTTCTTATATGGATGCCGCAACTGAGTCGTTGATTTCCGTTTTGAATCCAAGCGACACCGTGTTTTTAATAATTCGTTCTACGGTTTCTGTCGGCTATGCCTCAAACCTTAGGAATAAACTTAAAAATCCAAAAATACATGTTATTTCTCTACCGGAATTTGTTAGAGAAGGCACTACATATAACGATGAAAAACATCCGGACAGATTCGTTGTCGGTGTCGATGACGATATGGATTTTGAATTTGTCAAACGTTTGAGAAAAGACGCTCTAGAAGAAGGCACCCCATTCCTAAAGATGAACAATCAGTCGGCTGAGCTCACGAAATACGCCGCTAATTCGTTCTTGGCGATGAAAATCTCCTATATCAACTCATTGGCGTATCTTTCAAAGAAAGTCGGCGCCGATATAGAAGACGTCGCTAGTGGGATGGGCAGCGATCATAGGATCGGCAAAAGCATGCTCGGCGCAGGCGTTGGCTATGGCGGAAGTTGCTTTCCAAAAGACACTAAGGCCATCAGGCACATCGGGCGAGAGAATGGCGTTTCGTTGCCTCTAATCGAAGACACCATCAAAATCAATGAAGAGCAGCCGATTAAATTTCTAAACGACGTAAAAGAAAACCTTGGGGACCTAGGCGGCAAGACCATTGCGGTGCTTGGTCTAGCGTATAAAGATGGCATTGCCGATGTTAGAAGCAGCGTTTCCATGACGATCATTGAGCGTTTATTGGAAGAAGGAGCCGTAGTCAATTGCTTTGATTCAAATCCTCTTGCGATGAAAGCCATGAAGGAAAGATATGAAGGAATCGTTTCTTGCGATTCCATCGAATCGGCTTTGAATGGCGCCGACGCCGTTATGATTTTAACCAGGGACAAATCTTTCCTCTCGTTGAAAGGCAATAAAGCGTTGGAAACGATGAAGAATCATTATATTTTTGATGGAAGGAATCTATTTAAAAAAGAAGATTTTCCATCTTTCGTATATTTTTCTATAGGTCGATAAAAATAAACAAATAGAACGATAAAGCACGTTTTATGTGCATTTTTGACTTGTTCGTTAAATGACGAAAAAAAATAAAAATGACGAACAATGACGAACAATGACGAAAGATGACGAAAGATGACGAAAAGGAAGCTTTGTGCTTTTGCGTGCATTCAATGAGGAAACCAATTTAGTATGACTTTTTGCTGTTCAGAATCGTTTGACGCCTTTTAGATGCGACGTTAAATGTTAGTTTTGATACGGGCGTAATGATTTGGTGGACATCCACATGATACGGAGTCCGAAGAGAAGCATATAAAGGAACATTCCGAGTTGGGAGAGAAGAGGGATAAATCCTAGCAACGATAGCAAAGCGGGGCATAAGGAAGCAAAATACCCGATCTTCTGAGCGTCCCAGAAAGTGTAGATGCGGAATGGGTTGTTCTTTCCGCGTGTCATCAAGAAGACCATTAAGCCAAGCAAGAATGTTACGCCGACGTTGATGGCCATGCAGATGCCGGTGTATTGCCAACCGCTTGAGACTCTTGTCTCATCCCATCCGGCCGAGAAGACTTGCTTCCAGCTCGAGACGATGTGCTCACGGTATTCGGAAGCGGTCATATTTTCCTTGCTATAGGCATTTCCGTCGAGATCTTGAGAAACCAAGTCAGCGAATGAGAATCCGGAAAATTTGGCGTTTTTGTATGTGCAATATATCGAAGATTTCGGATTTGAAGATGTTCCGCTTGGCTTTTTGGCGGCATAGAAGCCGAGCTTTCCGAAGACGATGAAGTTGGTTTTGTATTCGCTGACGTTTTCGCCCAAGCGAGCGTTTGGATCTTCACTTTTGAGAACGACGCTGGTGGCGAACTCTGCCGCGGTCTTTTCATCGCCGATTACATAAACGGCAAAATTGACCGCTTTTTTGGCGGTGTAAGTCGGCGTTGTCGTTGTTACTGAGGTGGCTGATTCGCCTTCCCCAGTTGTGGTTGTCTCGCTTTTAAGCGTGACGGATTGGGTGTCATAGACATTTGCGTAATAATCGAATTTTATTTCGGTTCCATCGCTTTTCGTTGTCGTGGTGTAAATGGTTTTGAAAGCCTCTTCATTGTTATTCGAATCGCTTCCGTCGACCATAAGCTCTCCGTTATCGGAGATTTTGAACGGCAACCCTTTTTCTTTTATCGTGGTCGTGAAATTGGTAAGCCCGATTTCATAATCATATAGTGGGGAGGAAAGGAATTCGCCTCCGCTTTTGCCAAAGTATGTGCACATCGTCGGAATAACCGCGATGACGCAAGAGACGATAGCCACTGGGACTGCGAAAAACCATTTCTTATGCCTGCCTTCGATGCAGGTGTCGTTGCTGAATAAGGAAAGGAGAAAGAACTTCACTTCATTCCATATTTTTCCCCATACTGGGTTCTTTTGTTTCTTTTTGACTGCTTTTGCTTTGGCCATTGTTTGATTCCTTAATGAAAAACGCATAGAAACTCTATAACAAAACGGCTTTGGTTACAAACTTTATGTGGTTTCTTTCTTTGAAAAGAAAGGCTGTCGCATTTGCGATACTCAAGGGCAAAACGTGGTTGTTGGCTTTTTATTCTTTTTGCTTTGGCGCCTTAATGGAAGCAAAATAGGCATCTTTCGCTTTTAAAACTTCGTGCTGAATGGTATAATTCTTACCGCTAAATGACAAAGATTTAGCTTGTTCTGGGGTCGTTCCGGTTTTGACGGATGGACATCTTACATAGACTGCAGTGGCGTGGTGAGCTTAAACACCAAACAAACAATAACTGACAACAGTTTCATTTTTGCGAAGAGCGCTCCGCGCGCTTCGTATGCCTGCGCTTAATTAGTACCTTACGAGGTTCCTAGCTTAGATCTAGGAGCGGCACGGCTTCTCTTGCCTTAGCGTTTTAGCAAGAGCATAGACGTCATAAGAAAACGATAAGCGGTCAAGCGGCTTGAGTGATCGTCGAAAACCTATAAAGCCTCGCGCTCGGGACTAGTTCCTTTCTCTCCCGATTCGCTAAAAACGAAAGGTTCTAAACTGTAGACGTCTTTGCGGGAATCTCTTCGGACAGGAGTTCGATTCTCCTCGACTCCACCATGACAAAGAACGAGATGTGGCGTGTGTCACATCTTTTTTTGTACATTTTCTAAAATCCGTTTAATGCTGGACAGTTTCGATCTTTCATCGATGACAAACCGTCATTAACGGCCGCTAGATTTGAAGAATTACGATAGGGTGAGAAAGTCGTCTGGGCTTAAATGTTTGGCATTTTCCGCTAATATATATGCATACACATAGGTGATTGCTATGAAAAACACGACGAATCGAGACGTATCGTTACAAGAGACGCAAAGAAGAAGAAATCTTTATTTGGTTATGGCCTTTTGCATGAGACACGAAGGCTCTTCGAAAAGAGAGATTTGCGCTGGGACGAAACTAAGCTGGGGACTTGTTTCTCACGTCGTCAATGATTTGGTCTCTAGAAAATTTCTCGATGAGGTTGGACACGACCGCTTGCCTGGCGCCGGCCGCAATTCCTTTGGATATTCCCCATCCGAAAAGAGATATGTTTCTTTTGGGCTAAGCATTGAGCGCGATCATTTCGTTTTGAAAGCGTTGTCGCTAAAGAAAAACATCTTGTTTGAGATTGATAAAAACGCTGACACATCTTCAAAAGATAAGGTTTTTGCAGGCATTTTTTCGATAATTGACGAGGGAATCGAAAAACTCAAAGAAGACGAGAAAGAGCTTATGTCCATCGGACTAAGCGTCCAAAGCTATGTCGATTCCGAAGATGGCGTGATTATCCGTTTCCCTGGGTTAGACGTAAGGGAATGGGAGAGATGCGATGTGCTTACGCCTCTTTGCGAAAGGTATGGAGTCAAGAATTTCGTTGAGCGTGATGGCGTTTGCCTCCTCTTCGAGGATTTTGTTAAAAACGGTAGGGGCAACCGCGTTTTGCTTTTGCTCGACAACAGCATTTCTTTTGGCATTATGGCCGATGGCCAAATCGTGTCTGGAAAAAATAAGTTGGATCTTGGCCACTGCGTGTTTGATTTGAATGGCCCAGATAAGAATCGCACCATCTCGTCGCTTATCTCAATTAAAGGGATATGCGCCAGCCTTGGCATAAGCAAAGAAGAGCTCTTCTCCTCGCCAGAAAAATATGCCGACGAACTTCATAAGGTCGGAAGGTATATCGGCCTAGTGCTTCATAACATCTACCGCCTCTATAGCCTTCAAAATATCGTTTTAGCCGGGCAACTAATGAAGCTAAAAGATTATTTCATTGGCGATGTATATGAGACGATTACTCAATTTTTGGGAGAAGACGCCAAGAAAGAGGTTCATATATCCGCCTCCGATAGTGAAAACGGCGCGATTGGCGCCGCTTTATTGGGAATGCATGAAGGAATAAAGGATAAGGTCGCTGAACGTTAATTCCCTTCGATGCCGTTTCTTATTCTCTTAACCGCTTCCTTTCCTAAGAAGTAGTCAACTATCTCAAGTCCGAATTCGATTGAATATGCCATCGAATGGCCGGTGATCATCTTTCCGTCCTTTATTACTGAAGCGTTTATATATTCGCCTTCTGAAGACTCGAATCCTGGGAAACAGGTATATTTCTTTCCTTTTAGTAACCCTAGGTGCCCGAATATCGAAGGCGATGCGCAAATCGCGGATATCAGTTTGTTGTTTTTATGGAATGACAGAACAATTTGTTGGACTTTTGCACTGTTTTTTAGATTTTCCATCCCAATTTTGCCACCAGGCAAAACCAAAAAATCGTATTCTTCTGAATCTATTTCCGAGATGGATTTCGATAGAAGCAAACGTGTCTTATGGCTTGAGATTGCTTCCTTTGTTTCACTTAATGAGACGAGGTCAATCGATATTTCGTGGCTTCTTTCGATGATGTCGCTTGTGGCGAGTGCTTCGACTTGCTCAAAGCCGTCGGCTAGAATCATTAATCCCTTTATCATGGTTATTGCTCTGCGACGACTTTATCGTCGTGGTCGTCGTCATCTTTCTTTTTTCTATTGAAATTTCGATGCAAGAAAACGATGAAAACCAATTCGACGAGTCCTGCTAAGCTTAGCATTGCACCGCCGACGATCATTAGGATATTGGAGCCAACGCCCTTCGTGAGTTCTAATACGATCGTGATGATAGATAGGGCGATCATCAGAATGCCGTATGTCAGATTTAGCCACCATTTTTTGTCGTTTAACAGTTTAAGGTCTATGGAATAGGCCGTTTCAAGAATGCCTTGATAGGCTAAGAAAATCGCAACGACATAAAATACCCAAGTCATGAAAGCATCGGGATTGGCTATTGCTAAAATGCCGATAATAAGGTTTAAAACGCCTTGCAAAAGTATCAAGGGATCGAAGAAATGGAACCCTAGGAAAAAGCAGAATAAGAAGAATGCGGCGATAACTAGAAAGAAGGCGCCGCAAGTATAAGCGAATATTGTAGCGGTGAGGCCGCTAAAAGACATCATTAGTATTCCAAGCACCAATAGCAAAATCGAATTTGCCAGGCGTTTATCACGCTCGCTTTTGAAGATTCTCATGTTTCTCCTTTATAGAATGTGGACCTTGTTTTCGTCCCATTTGTCCTTTGGCGTCGTTTCGCTCTTTGCGTAGCCTATATGAATTGCGGCGAAAGGCTCAATGGTATATGGGATTTTCAAGGCTTTGCGTACTCCGTTTATCCTGCCTTCATCGGGCCAAATCGCGCACCAGACAGAATCCAACCCGAGATCTTTTGCCGCTAACAGGATATTCTCAGTCGCGGCCCCGGCGTCGCAATATCCTAAGCTATGAGAGATTCCTTGCGTGGTTCTCTCTTGGTTGATGGCGACGACGATTATCAATGGGGAATTGAAACGACCGTGGATAAGAACCTCTTTTAGGGCGTCTTGCGATTCTTTGCTTTCCAAAACATAGAATTCCCAAGGTTGCTTGTTGAGCGCGCTTGGAGCCGCCATGGCGGCCTTCAAAATTGTTTCGATATCTTCTTTCGAAACTGCTTTATCCAAATATTCGCGCACGCTCGTTCGGTTTTTGATTGCTTCAAGGGTGTTCATTTCTCTCTCCTTCATTCCTTCATTCTAAATGCTTTATCAAAGAAATGCATAACAAATAGAAAAGGCGCCGGTTAAGGCGCCTCGTGTTTGCTGGCTATGCCTTATTTCTTGATGTTATAGAAAGCATCCATCCCTGGATAGATGGCATCTTCGCCAAGTTCTTCTTCGATGCGGAGAAGTTGGTTGTATTTGGCGATGCGATCAGTACGGGACATGGAACCGGTTTTGATTTGGCCGGCGTTAAGGGCGACGACTAAATCGGCGATTGTGGTGTCTTCGGTTTCGCCAGAACGGTGGGAGACGACGCAAGTCCAGCCGTTACGCATAGCCTTTTCGCAGGTATCAAGGGTCTCGGTCAAAGAGCCGATTTGGTTGACTTTGATGAGAACGCTGTTGGCGCAACCCATTTCGATGCCTTTTTCGACGTAGATTTTGTTGGTTACGAAGAGGTCATCGCCGACGAGTTGGACCTTCTTTCCAAGGCGTTCGGTGAGTTTTTGCCATCCTTCCCAATCGTTTTCGCTTAAAGCGTCTTCGATGGTGATCAATGGATACTTCTCAACGAAAGAAGCGATGAGGTCGATCATTTCTTCGCTCGTGAGCTCGCCGCCATGGCTGCGGTGCAAGACGTATTTC
The DNA here is from genome assembly GCA_964497235.1 of uncultured Staphylococcaceae bacterium. GTDB lineage: Bacteria > Bacillota_I > Bacilli_A > RFN20 > CAG-826 > UBA4951. The sequence goes on along the minus strand of CAZCCJ010000002.1, from coordinate 45,870 downwards.
TTCTTATCGGCATCATAGAATTCAGAGCTTGCGACATCCATGCCGAGCATGATGTCTTTGCCTGGGACGTAGCCGGCCGCTTTAATGGCTTCGACGAGGACTTCGAGTGGCTCTTCGTTGCTCTTCATGCCATTAGGAGCGAATCCGCCTTCATCGCCGACGGCAGTGACGTCGCCGCGGTTCTTAAGGATTTTCTTAAGGGCGTGGAAGGTTTCGGCACCCATTTGAAGGGCTTCGTGGAAACTCTTGGCGCCGACTGGCATGATCATATATTCCTGGAAATCGACGGAGGAATCGGCGTGTTTGCCACCGTTGATGACGTTCATCATCGGGACAGGAAGTTTCTTGGCGTTCGGTCCGCCGAGATAGCGATAAAGCGGAAGGCCGAGATAGTCGGCGGCCGCTTTCGCAACGGCAAGGGAAACGCCTAAGATGGCGTTGGCGCCGAGTTTGCTCTTGGTTGGGGTGCCATCGAGTTTGATCATCGTTTCGTCGATATCGACTTGGTTGATGACGTTTTTGCCTAAGATGGCTGGAGCGATTATTTCATTGACGTTCTTGACGGCTTTCAAGACGCCGGCTCCGTTATAGGCGTTCTTATCGCCGTCGCGAAGTTCGAGGGCTTCGCGCTCGCCGGTGCTGGCGCCGCTTGGAACGGCGGCACGGCCGAAGGCGCCGCTGTCGGTTTCGACTTCGACTTCAACGGTTGGGTTGCCACGGGAATCAATGATTTGACGGGCATGGACTTTTTCGATGAATGGCATTCTTATTCTCTCCTTTTGCGATTCATGTTCACTTACTGCGTAAGCGAGTCAATTATAATCTAACTTTTACTAACGTAATAACTTTTTGTTGTTTTCGCTAAGCTATACCATTAAGGACGTCTCTTTCGGGCTCATTCATCGTTTCGTTTTGCAAAAAACGTTTTCTTCTTGAGTTGGTTTTCGCTTTTGCGATGCTTCCGCATTCGTTGTCAGGATTGATTCTCTCTCTCTCTCTTTATAATGTTTTTGCTTTCCAGCAACAAAATCGGTTTTCAAACGAAAAATAAAGGAGATTGTTATGAAAAAGCGTTTTGTCTTTGGGTGTATCAGCGCGTTTTTGTCGATGACATTGATGTCATGTTCCGGTTCGGAAGATATACGCAAGCATGTTAAAGAAAACGGCTATGTCAACGGTTCTTATTGCTATGTTGATACAAGTAATGGAGGTTGGCTTGGCATCGAGCTTACCGACGAGACGTATTTTGTCGTTGGACATTACTTCTATTACTATTCAGGCACATCAAGCATTACTGTATCTTCTTCGGTCGCATTTGCGTTTGGTGAAGAAAGCGGTTCTGGATATATCACTCTTAAGGTTAATTCCGTTACGACATACCAAGCATATTGGGAATGCTATACCTCTGAGCATTATTTTAAGAACGCAAAACTACAGAGACTTCTGGTATGCCAGTATAGTAGTGGCAGCGATGATTTAGAGAACGTGGCGATTATCACCGAATCTTCTTTCGAAACCGCAATCAACGCCGCCAGCGCATATTTGTCCGGCCACGGTCTTCCGTATATTTATTGAGCTATTCGCGTTCGTCGCTAACGCGGTCGTCTTTGGCGTTCTTTTCTTGCTATAATTGTTGCCGTTGAATATTTATCGAGCGTTACTTTCGCTTTCTTGATGGGTTTGCTAACGTTTGATGAATGGATTCGGAGGACAACGCAATGAAGAAATTCTGCGCTTATCTTAAATCGCTAAGGGCCCGAACAATCGTTTCGTGGATCGGGATCGTGTTGGTTATGCTTTTATGCGTCAACGTAGGCGGGGCTAGGAACCAAATTGGCATGACCGTCGTCTCTGGCCTACTATTCGCCGTCGGCGTTTATTTGCTTCTCGAAAGGGAGGAGGCGAAAAAAGATAGGGTTAATACCGCGGCTTTAATCGTGTTTTTGTGCCCCCTTTTGCTTTTCTTGCTTTTCACAATCGTCTCCTTCTTTTGGATGTCGATGGGCATGAGCACTTTGATCATCAATCTTTTGTCGGCGTTGGGGGTGATTGGCGCTTTCATATTCGGTAAGGAAATTAAAAATGACGAAAAGCTGCCGAAGCACGTCTTCATATACGCGATAATCGTTGGGTTGGCCTTCTTGTCGCTATCCAATCTGATTGCTTCTTTGGCGGATTATGGGTTCTTTTATTTAACGCGTTACAAAGGAATGGTTTATTTTGCTGACGGCGTTAAGAAAACGATTACCGATGAGATGGCGATTCTCGATGGTTTCTCAGTTGCTTACGTATCGCCAGAATACGGAACTTTGCCATCGTTCATATTGGCTGCGTCGCTATGCGCTTTATTCTTTTTGAAGCCGAAAGAAGACAAAATCCTCTTCTGGTTCATCGCCGTCGGCGGTTCGATAGGGCTATTGAATATGGTCCTGTTGTGTAACGTTTATGCGTTGATAGTGTTGATTCCGGTTTTGCTCGTGGCTTTGCTATTCCGATTCCTGAAACTGCCTTCTCCAGCCCCATTATGGGAAAGGATCGTTTCGCTAGTGATGTTAGCGATGGTGGTGGCGCTTGTCGTCTTCATAGTCGTCGTTGCCGCTAAAGGAAACAATATCTACGCATCTAGCAAATTGCTCTCTAAGATATTCAATAACGGGAAACTATTGAAAGGCATCAACCAAACGGTAAATGCGGTTTTCCAAAAGGGCTTCCTTAGCTTCCCTTCCTTCTTCGGCATGCCGGTATATGGCGAGATGAGCAAATTTAACGATTTGTTCACTATCACGTCATCGACGCTGACTGCCTCTTCGTGGGGCGGTTCTCAAGCGTATTGGACGTCATTCAATCTTCATACATTCGAATTCAGCGCTTTGATGGAAGGCGGGACCATCTGCTTCTTCATGCTTTGCTTGTTCATGGTTTCGCTATTCCCATTGTTCAGGCGCTACGTTAGAGATGGAGAGAATATTCAAGGAAGCCGATATTTCTTCTTGTCGCTCGTCCTCGCTTATTTTCTATATCAATCGCTATTTAGCGACGCTTTGCCATTTTTAGGCGCTTCAAATTACGTTTCGCCTTTCGTCCTCAACCCATATTTCATATTGGTTATCGCCATAATCGGCTATGTCTATACGCCTAGCCCATTTTTGCTTAAGAAGCTAAGCAAAGGAGGAAGAATCCATGCTTAATAAAAAGAAAATTCTGATGATGCTGCTTGGCACTTCCTTGCTGTCGTTATCTTCGTGTGGGAAAGTGAGTGAACACTACCTTGCTGGGCAATATGAAAACGGCTCTTTCACCGATTATTTCTTCATGAACCATGATGAAATAGGAGAGAAAAAAGGAATCGAATCAAAGACGGTGACCGTCAATAACGGGACTTATTGGAACGGCACAAACGACGGTGGCAGCTCAACCTATACCCCGCTTGTTTATAAGGTGACGCCAAATGGATCTAACACAATAACCGGCGATTCCTACACCTTCACGGTCGATTGGTCCGTTTATGAAGCAAAAGGAAACCAAAAAGACGGCTATGTTTGGTATTGGCGCGACTATGTGCCTTCACTAAAGATAAAAACGATGAAAGGCGAGTCGGATATTAGCAATTCGGCGAAAATAACATTTTCTTCTAGCAACAACGATGTCGCCCAATGGAAAGACAATAGCAGCACTTTGATCGTCAATGGCGAAGGAGAATGCACCTTAACGGTGGCGTTAGCAGAAATGGAATTATCGGTACCGCTTAAATTAGAAGCTTCAATTAGCGTCAAAGCGCCTTATGGTGAGAGAAAAGGCTTATCTGACGAAGCTCCCGAATTGCTCGACCACACCGTGAAAGATCAGGCTGGTTCGAACCAAAAAATATCTCTAAACAGCCGTTACGATTGGGTTCCGCAATATGCCGATCAAAGCGATGAGCAATTCTTCTCCAAAAACCCATCGTTCGGTCGTTATTATTCGCTAGGAAGAGTTGATTCAAGGTTCAAGAACGGATATTTGAGCAAGCTCTATAACGGGCAACTATATTGCGATGGCTATCATTCGCTTGCGTTCGTTTGCATCGAAAACAACGGCTTCACTCAGCTATTCCCTAAGAAAATCGAGAACGCGGATTATTTCGTTATGAGCTTCCGCGGAGGCAGCGACTATACCGGAGGCAGGAACAGCTACGGAAGCGAACCGAGATTAAGTGCTTTCGATTTGTACTTGGATTTCTATTACGAGAACAACGGGAAGTACGATTATGTCACGGTCAAAAATGAGAAAGTAGTCACTGAAACGGACCATGGTGGTGAGGCTACGACGATGTTTGGGTTCCGTTTCTCGGAAATTGGGGTGGATGCCAAGAACATCTGCGGCATCGGCGTCCATTATTCTTCATTTGAAGACCTTTATAGCAGCGTTTCTGGAAAGATTTCGAGTGAGATGCCAAAGAAAAACGAGTACCAATTCGGATTGCTTATGTATGAAATAATGTTCCCGAATGCTTCTTGGGTTGATCGTTGATTTTCGGTTATCTCTTCGATGATTTTTCGTCAATTTCTTTTGATATGTCAAGCCATTTCCCTTGAATGAAATCGGCGTTGTCGTCGTCGAATATAAGCGTTCCTTTCGCTGGCGTGAAAGTCATTTCTCCGAAATATATTTTTCCATCGATGTCATATAGATCAACACGGACAAAGGGGAACGGCTCAGCCAATTTTTCGGCGATTCGTGCCATTTCTGCAAGGTTATTTGGTTTTTTAAGCGGTTTTTCAGTTTCTAACCAGCCATTGAATTGAGCGCCAGGGAATGGCGTCCAATCGATTAGGTAATGATTGTATCTGATGTCTTTGCCGCGTCCTGTGACGACGTATAGATAACGCGCTTTGCCATTATACACATGGATTTTGTATTCGGTTGGGAGAGAGTCTTTCTCACCGATATATTCTTCGATTAAGATTTTTGGTTTTATTGGGCTATAGTGCCTCTCGGTCGTCAACTTGCCATAGTCTTTCTTTAGCCATCTATCGAATTTCTTCTTGGCCGCTTTTTTGTCCCATGAATTCTTATCTTTAACTATTTCATTCCATCCTGAGGCGTGTGTGCATTTGAGGACGAAGGAATTCGGGAGTTTATCGAACGGGATTTCTTCGAAAGACGAATATAGTCCTAAAGATGGAATGAGCAGTTCGCCGAGTTTCTTTTCTTGTAGGTATTCTCGAACGCCGTCGCGAGACGCCAAGCGCGATACTTCTTTGTTTTTCGGATAAGAAAACAGCCTGAGATATTGAAGTTTTTCCGTATATCTCGTCGGATTCTTCAAATTCAATTTATGGTGCGTTATGTATTTATATTGAAGTTTGACGTAAAGAACCGGCGAGATAACTTGAATCGGTTTTCTGATCAAAGAGGCGAAAAACCTTTTGAATTTGTTTTCGTGAAGTCTCTTAGCGAGCATGGCGATATTATATGCCTTTTTGCCTTTTTATGGCTCAAAGAGATAGAATAACAAAAATGCGTATCCTTATTCTCACTCAGTACTACTATCCAGAAACATTTCCTAGCACAAGCATCGCGGAAGGGCTTGCGAGACTAGGGCACGAAGTCGATGTTTTGACTGGCAAGCCGAACTATGGATTCGCCGTCGCCCCAAAAGAATACGACCACATCAATCACGAAGTTCATAACGGGGTTAACATCTATCGCGTTAAGCATCATAAAAGGAAGAACGGAGTCCTTTCTTTGATATGGAACTATCTTTCTTTTTCGAAGGCGTCGCAAAGACGTCTAAGAAGAACCAAAAAGAAATACGACGTCGTCTACGGTTTCAATTTTTCTCCGATCGTATCGTTAGAAGGAGCAGGGGACTTCGCTAAAAAACAAGGCATACCATATCTCATTCACGTCTTCGATTTATGGCCCGAAAGCGTGCTCGTAACCGGCGCGATGAGCGAAAAATCGGTTTTCTACAAGTCGCTTCTTCGAGTCTCCAAGAATATATATTCCGAGGCGGATGCCTTCCTTTTGTCTTCGCCTGGTTTCGCTTCTTATCTTAAAGGCCCGATAGGAACAAATAAGAAGTGCATTACTTGCTATCAACCGGTTGATGAAGGCGAACCGAGCGATCTTTCTTCTCCTTTCGGCGAAGGGGAGAAGGCAATCGTTTATTGCGGCAACCTCGGCCGTATGCAAGAGCTCGATAAATACATAGAGGCTATTTCCCTTTTGCCTTCGGACTTAAAGTGCACGCTCCATATCATAGGCGACGGAGGCAAAAGAAAAGAACTCGAAGAAGAGGCGAGAAAGCTCAATCTTGATGGCAAGGTTTTCTTCCACAGCCATTTGGCTTTTGAAGAAGCGGCGCGATATAGAAGGAATTCTTTCTTAAACATCGTGACTTTAAAGTCAACACAGTCCATTGTTTCGGAAACCGTTCCAAGCAAGCTTTTGGTCGCTTTGAGCGATGCTAGGCCAATCATAGCCACGATTTCGGGTGATGGCGCCAAAATGCTTCGCGATAGCGGTGGTTCTTTTTTGCCCGCGCCAACTCCAAACGACATAGCGAAAGCCATCCTTCAAGCGAATTCCCTTTCTAAGGACGAATTAAACGAAATGGGAACTAAAAATAGAAAATACTACGAAGAGAATCTTTCCTCGGAAAAGGTTCTTGGCGTCATCGAATCGACTTTGCTTGAGTTAATAGAGTCAGCAAAGAAATGACGTTCTTAGCAAAAGATTCGCCATTGTATTTCTCTATGAATTCCTTTCTTGCGGCATCCGATATTTCAAGCAGCCCATTTTCTTTGTAATTGTTCCATAATTTCGCAAAATCATTGCTAGAACCATCGCCAATCCAGTTTATTTGGGTGCCAAATTCTTTCTCGAAAAAGGCGTTTTCGGTGGAAATGATTGCTTTTGCATTGGCGATGTATTCGAACATTTTGGACGGCACGCTTTCGGAGTCTAGTTTCTGATCGTATGGTCTAGGGTTTATGACAGCGATGGCGCCTTTTTGATAGGCTACGTTTTCCTCATATGAGACTTGTCCGAGAAAATGAATATTCTTATTGCCGGCGACGCCGCTTTTTCCGTGTCCCGCTATGTATAAGTCTTGATCGAGTGCCGAATCTTCATAGCTGTCGATCAAGGTTTTGACGCCGTACTTCTCTAGTAAGGATCCGGCAAAATAGAAATATGGTTTGTCGGCTTCGAATGCCTTGATATCGTTTTCGTCCGCTATCCCTGGGATTATTTTGTTCGGTTTCGCTTCCAATCCGAATATTCTCGTTAGCGATTGGGCAAGCGTTATCGAAGCGTCCGCCTCTTTCGCCAATGAGATCATCTTGTGCGCTTTCTTTTCCGGCAGCGAAGAAATGTTATAGGGGTTATCGGTTAGTATTGGGATGATAGGCGCTTTGAACATTTTCCTCGCATAGATCGCTATTTTGCACAAAGCTATATTCATGGGATCGAAGATTATTGCCTCGAAGGGGCCTTCTTGCTTTTGGCATGCCGTTTTAAGTTCCTTATAGGCGAAGCATTTGTCGAGGATGTTCTTCGGGTGATTGATGTACGTGTATTTGCTGTTACTCACCAATGTCTTGTTATTTGTGTCGAAGGGAACGAATGAAATGACTGAGACTTCGAAGTTCGTCGATATTGCTTTTATGGCTTTCGCGTGGAAATTTTGATTTGATGGATTGGCGGTGTGGATTCCGTTTTTCAAAAGGAAAGAATAATCCCTGGGATCGATTGACGTTGTTAGGTATAGGAGCTTTTTCATGCCTTAATTATGGACGAAAAGAATGATAGATGGTTATCGCTCATTTTCTCGATGGTGTTTTCTTTGGCGGTGGCTATGGCGTTCTTCCTCATTCCTTCGTCTATCGGTTTATTTATCGCGGCAATGATTTCGTCTTTTTGTTCTAAAGAGAATACATATCCGTTCTCTCCTTGCGAAATCAGGTGCTTGGCACTATTGGAACGGTCGCTTGCGATGACGGGCGTCGCTTGTGACAAGGATTCATTGAGGACGTGCCCATAGATGTCTTCTTTGGTTAAGAATAGTGACGCCTCGGAAATCGATAGGAATTTCAAAACGGTTGCTTTGTCTTGGAAAGGCAATATATGCACGTTTTGCAAATGATTTTTGGATATTTCCTCTAGATATTCATTTTTCAATGGACCATTTCCAAGCAAATAAAGATGCTTTGAACTATCCACATTCTTCCATATCTCATCGATCAGATAGAGATTGTTTTTCCGTTCTATGAAAGCGCCGACTGCTGTGTATATCTCTTTTTCTTTGACTCCGAGTTCTTCTTTGATTCTTTTCTTTTCTTCCTCTTTTAGCGGCTCGCTTAGAATTTCTTTTTCGAATACGGTGCTATAAGGGAATAGATGTATCGTTCCCCCTTTTGCGCCGTAATGGATCAAGTATTTCTCGCTCTCGTGGTCAGGGCACAAATAATAGGCCGCGCCGCCTATCATTTTGTCCTTAAGCCTTTTCTTGGCGTTGCTCTCTTTCTTGGGGATTATTCCTCCATTGATCGCGAAGACATACGGAATCTTCTTTCTTTTTAAATACCGTAATGCGCCCATCTCCGTGATAGAGGACCAGCCATTAATCACGATGAAGTCGTATTCCTCGTGCTTCTTTAGATATTTTTTCGCGCCAAAAGCGATGTTGTTCCTGATTCCTAAATTCAAATGCTTCAGGAAAACGGTTTTGAAGTTTTTCGGTTTGCTATGGTAAAAGGAACTTCCTCTGTCGCTTTCGGAAGGGCGCTCGAAGATGACGGTAAGATCGACGCTCTTGCCGAGTTCATTGAAGAAATCGACTTTATACGGTGCCGGATGATTGAAAAGCCAAAGAATTTTCATTGGTAGAGGAATTATAAACCTCTTCGGCGATTTCTTTTATAATAAAGATGAGATGTTAAGCGATTGGAAAGAATTCTTCGAAGAGATAAAAGCCAAACCGTATTCAAAAACTTTGAAGTCCTTTTTGGATGAAGAATATCGCGAATTCGTGGTTTATCCGCCGAGGGAAAAGATGTTCGCCGCTTTCGATAATCTTTCCCCATCTTTGCTTAAGGCCGTCATCATAGGGCAAGACCCATACCACAATCCGGGGCAGGCGATGGGTCTTTCCTTCAGCGTTCCTAAGGGCGTTCCCTTACCTCCAAGCCTAAAAAACGTCTACAAAGAAATAGAGAACGACTTGAACATAAAGATGAATTTCGATAACGGAGATTTGACGCCATGGGCGAAGCAAGGCGTTCTTCTTTTGAATGCCTATCTATCGGTTAGGGCAGGGAAGCCGCTTTCTCATAAGAGGCCGGAATACGATGACTTCATGGAAGATGCGATGGAATATATCGATAAGCTTGAGCAGCCGATTGTTTTCTTGCTTTGGGGCAACTTCGCCAAGCGTTACAAAAAGATGATTCATAATCCCAAACATTTGATTCTCGAATCATCACATCCTTCCCCATTGGCTCTTAGCCATGGTGGGTGGTTTGGGATGCATTCGTTCTCAAAGACGAATGAATTTTTGGTTAATAACGGAATCGATCCTATCGATTGGAAGATTGAATAGCTTTTGCTTCTTTGGCGATGACGAAAACGCCATAAGACAAAGAAACCAAGAAAATCAAAGAAAGCAATAAATCCTGATAGAAGCTCTCGCCGCTTATCATGCTTTTTATCGATTGCCCAAAGAAAAAGAAGAATCCGATTGCGCCGTCAAGCGCGAAAAGAGACGCGGAATATAGGGTATTTTTCGTTTTTTTATGTATTTTGGCGATTAATGAATAGATTCCGTAGGCCAAAACGAAAAAGAAGATCATCATCCAAATCAAATGTCTTTTTTCGCCATAGGAAATGCTTGATCCATATTCGTCGCTATATGTTGACATAGCGCTTGCAATATACATAATGAGCATCCTGACGAAGCCAATCGACGAACCGGCGATTATCGCTATTTCTTTCGCGATCATTGCTTTTCCTCCTTTTGAGCCTCTTTCGTGCCTTTTTCGTCGGTTAGAAGGAATTTGGGATATTTCCAGACGATTAGGCACATGATTCCGCCAGACAAAACGATGGATGGCGCCATATAGGCGATGTTATAGATGAATGAATATCCCCATTTGTTTAGCGCCGATAATCCCCAAGCGAACGATGACGCATCGTCTCCCCAGAAGAGAACGCCTGAGAGATAGTGGGAGAGGAATTTCAAAAGACCGCCAAGCAGGCATCCAAGAACCACGAATATCATCTTTCTTTTTAATGTCACGCCGTCCCTTTTGAGTTCCTTATAGAACACGCCGGCTAGCCCCGCCAAAGGATAGGCGAGCCAATAATCGAGCGCCACTTGGATGAAAGCTTTCCACCAATCGCCCGCGATGGCGTAGAAACCATCGGCCAAATCCAATAACCCCATTATCAAGCCGGTTATTACGCCAGCGACGGGGCCTCTACGGAAACTGACGATAAAAACGGCGACCAATGCTATCCCGATCGCGCCGCCGCTAGGGAAAAGAGGAGAGCTATACACTCCGGCAAAGAGATCCAAGACGTATCCGATCGCGGCGAAGACGGCGATTTCGGCGATTGTTCGAATGTTGAATAGTGATTTCATGGAACCCCCTTAAAAAGAAAATCCGCTTGCTAGCGGAAAGAAGGTTCATGGGTGAAAGTTCCTACGCTAGCATTACCTAGTTCAGGTATAGGGGTCGTTGCCTATTAGCAACCTCTCAGCTCTTAGGAAGGGCTCCCCCGGTCGGATTGACCGCATCAATGATAGCACTTCCGTTTTATTTGGTATCTTTTTTTCTTCGATTGCGTCGTTTATCAAAATCTTTACCGCAGTTTTTTCTTCGATGGCAGGCCAATAATTTGTCGATTGCGGTAAAATGACGAGTCCACTAGGCATTTGATCGGATATGCTTTATAATGTTCATAGGAGAAAGCTATGTATTACCGAAGAGACATTGAAGACAGTTTGAAAGAGGCGGCGGAACATTTTGAGGCCATTGTCATATATGGAGCTAGACAAGTTGGCAAATCAACGACCGCTAAAGCCGTTTTCAAAGTGGGTTTCTCGTATGTCACTTTGGATGATGCGGATGAATTGACGTTGGCCGTCACCAACCCGAAAGGATTTTTGGAGGTCCATCGTTGGCCTTTGCTTATCGATGAAGTGCAGAAAGCGCCTATTTTGTTGAGTTACATCAAAAAAGACATCGATGAAGAGAGAGAAAATAGACTCAAAAACGGCCAAAAGAAGAAGATTATGTATGTTCTTACCGGATCCAATAGATTCGAATTGCAGGAAGGAATTTCCGAATCTCTCGCCGGAAGGGTCGCAGTATTCGAATTGGGTTCGCTCACTCAAATGGAGATAATCAAGAAAAACGGCTCTCTTTTTCGGCCTGATATAAATGCGCTTCTTGAAAAGGAAAGCCAAAAAGATGTCCCATATGTAACCCAAAAAGAAATATTTGATCGGATTTGGCGTGGCGGTATGCCGGAGATTTCGTTGAACGATGCGCCGCGCGATCTTTATTTCAAATCATACTTGGACACATATCTCGAAAAAGACGTTCGCAAACTCGTCAACGCCTCTAATGAATTGACGTTCAGACGCTTTCTTTCCTACCTTGCGCTACGCACGGCGCAGCAGGTCAATTATGAGTCTTTCGCACGGGAGATCGGAATCGATTCCGCAACATGCAGAAGATGGATCTCCATTCTCAGAACTTCAGGTATCATCGTTTTACTTGAACCATATATGGCGCAAATGTCCCGCCGAATCATAAAATCGCCGAAGCTATATTTCATGGATACGGGTCTATGTGCTTATCTTTGCAAATGGCCGAATGCCGAAATGCTTTCTTCTTGTGCGATGGCAGGCGCTTTCTTTGAAACTTTCGTCGTCTCTGAGATCATCAAAAGTTTTTGGAATCACGGAAAGGAAACGTCCGGCACTCTTTTCTACTATCGCGATATCGACCAAAAGGAAATCGATTTGCTCTATGTTGATTCGGATAGTGTTTATCCAATTGAGGTCAAAAAAGGTCTAGCGCCAAATAAACCCACCAAAAATTTCAATGTTTTATCGAAATATCAGATGAAGATCAAACCCGGGCTTGTGATTGATTGCACGGATAAGATCAGGCCAATCAATGATATGGCTTACACATTTCCGGTTTTCTTGCTTGGCGTATGATGAGAACGATTTCAATTACGTTGAAAAATAAGACGAAGAGACATTGATATGGCCACTGGAGCACAATTATTGTTCGCGATCCTATGTTGCGTTATAGCCGGGAAAAAGGGGAGGAGCAAAGCCGGATGGTTTTTCGGCGGAGTCTTTCTTGGCCTAATCGGCCTTATAATAGTTTGTTGTTTAAAGCCTAAGGCAACGAAGAGGTAGAAGGTTTCGAACTTGCCTTTTAGCGTTGGTATTTTGTTTCGATCACCAGCATTTTTCCTTCGCTTACGAGAAGGGTTCCAACGTCTTCGTTTAGTTCATTGGACAAACCAAGCGGATCGAATTTTTCTAACGTTTTATCATTCAAGGAATACTTGAATCCCGAGAGGGTGATTGTTGATCTGATGAGAGGGAAGAAAGAATAATATCCGGCTTTCTTGAAAACGTATTCATCTTGGCTCGCGGATAGCGAATAGATCTTTGAGTCGTCGTCAATTATGGATACTTTCGTATCTTCGATGGCCATAGAAAGATTGGCTAAGAAATGTTCAATCCTTTTTCCTTTTATTCCACCCACGATCACAATTTCATTCGCTTTATCTTTGTATTCGCTATAGGCGTGCGCAGTATCGCTATCATCTTTGATCGGATTGAGTTTTGTTATGGTTTTCGCGAATTTTTCGATAAGTTTGAACTCTATTTCGCTAACCGAATCGAAATCTCCGACGGCTTCCTCCATCCTTATCCCATTGCGAGCCAATAAATATGCGCCGCGATCTATCCCAATGATGACGGAACTCTTTTTGAAAGGGAACGCCGAGAGGTTTTCGATACCGTTTCCTATCACGAGATACGCTTTGTCGATGTTTCTTTTTTCTTCCATTTCTCCAAAGATTTTACTATCGTCTCTTTTCGATATCCACGTTGTTGCGCATCCGCGCGCCAAACGATTAAAATTTGATTGAGCGTTAGCTATAAGCTACTTTTAACGAGGGAAGTATATGGATAGAAATGGATATTTCGGGAAAGAAGCCGGGGAATATGTTTTGAACAAGATTCCTGAGGCCGGCTTGTATGAATATATCTACAAGAACGACGATATATTGCTCAAGGTCGATCAATATGGCATTCAAATGTGTCAGATTGAGCCTCCGGTTGGCGTGGCTTTGGTGAAAAGAGAGAAACGCGAGATTTCTTCTCCGGTTAAAGTGTTTATATCTAGCGGCGACAAAGTCATGGACAACTTCGCCGTCCATATAGCCAAAGAGATCAGCATTGATTACAAACCTGCGAAAGCGGTCTATTCCCTCGATTTTGTCGGCCTCAAGACGAAGACGGAATTATTTGTACCGGCGAATGGAAAAAGATTTGTGATGACGTTGACGATCGAGAACGTCGACGACGAATCGAAAGAGATAAAGATAATGCCCTGCGTTTACCCATATGTGAACGAACTGTTGATGGCTCCTTGGGATAAACCGGAATGGTATACGAAGACGAATTATCTCCAAGACGAATATCCGACGTTCCTCACGACCCGTTATAGCGTCCAAGGCAAAAAAGAAGAACGAAGGTATTTTTCGATGTTGACGAATCTTCCTCTTTCCTCATACGAACTAAGCGAGGAGCGGCTTCTTACAACCACAAATAATTTCTCATGCATTCCAGATAGAGTCGGCGAGAAGACGGGAGAGGTGGTGTACGCTTTCGGGCAATGCTTCGCCGGCGTTTCGAAAGTCAAATTAGAAGCGAAGTCAAAGGTTTCGTATGTCTTTGTTTTTGCTGCATCGATGAAAGAAGGGAATGTTGCCAACGATATTTCCGAGTCGAAAAAGTATTTTGAATGTGAACATAGGAACGAGGCGGAGAATGAAGCGAACAAACGTTTTAGAGAGCTTTTCTCGGTGAACAGAGTGAAAACCGGGAACCAAAATTTCGACAAATTCGTGAATGAATTCTTGCCTTTGGAACTTGATTGGGTGTCTTCGTTAGACCGAGGCTGGCCAACGGGAATGCGCGGCGTTCGCGATGCTTCCAATGATTTCGAAGGATACATAAGTTATGACAAGAGCAAATGCCGCGACGTCATAACGAACATCTTTTCCAAGCAAAGAAGCGACGGCTGGTATCCTCGCCAAGTGCCGTTTGACGATAGCGAGAAATTCGATCTTCGTCACTTTGTGGATGGGGCCTGTTTCTTTGCCGAATATGTCTATGACTATCTTGCTATGACCGACGATTGGAGCATTTTGGAAGAACAATACGCCTATTACGATGACAAGAACAAGATCGAGACCGGCTATGACCATCTAAGAAAAGGCATTGAGTATCTAACTAAGCAAGAAAACATTGGCGAGCATGGTTTAGTCAAGATGCAAGGCGGGGATTGGCTTGATTGCCTTAATGGCGCGGGCGTTAAGGGCCGTGGTGAAAGCGTGATGGTCTCCTGCCAACTTGTGATGAGTTTGGGATATTTGGCTGAAATTTCCAAAAAACTTGGCAAATCCCCAACGAAATACATTGAATTCAGGGATAAATTGAAAATCGCGATCAACGCCGCATCGTATAATTCCGACGGTTTCTATAATGCCGTTTTCACCGATAACGGGGTGTGGATTCTTTCCAATAAGGATCCTGATGGCGAGAAACGCGTTTATGTTCCGACGAATGCTTATGCGATTATTTCCAAAGTGGCTGAAGGGAAAGAAGAAAAGGTCATTTCGAATATCGAGAGCCTTAAGACGGAAGATGGATATCGTCTTTTCTCAGCGCCTTTTGGAGCAAAGAACATCGAAGGCATAGGCAAAATGGGGACTGGCGATTTCCAACCCTTCTTTGCCGAGAACGCCAGCGTCTATAACCACGGTTCCCAGTTGTTTTATTTACGGTCTCTCGCCGAGGCCGGCGACTATTCGAAAATCTATGACGTTTTGAATTTCGCGATGCCTTTCGATGCGAGCAAGCATCCTGAAGAAAGGATATGCGCCGCTCCATATGCCGTGACGAATTGCTATCACTTGGTTCCTTCTTTCTATGGGAGGACCGGTTTCTCTTTCTTGACTGGCAGCGTGGCGATGATTCAAAGAGCGATTTATCAATGGATGTTCGGCGTTCGTCACACCCTTGATACAATCGATATCAAGCCGTGTGTTCCTATGGAATATTCGAACGCCGAGATTTCGATGGAATCGTTTGGGAAAAACATTCATCTCAAATATTTTGGGTATGGAAACAAAATCAAAAAAGCCACGATAAATGGCAAACCGTTTTCTGCAAGTGGGAATGTTTTAAGAATCGCGAAGAAGGACATCGAAAGCCTAAAGGAAATCGATATCGAAATAGCCTTAATAGGCTAATATTGAATTTAGTTTTTTAGTATTTTCCGTCTTTGTGCTATATTGCATTGACGAAAAGGAGCATCCATATGGAAGAGAAAGAGAATGTTGCGGTTCCTACCGAGGAAAATAAAACTCAAGTGAACGATGTCAAAGATAACGCCGAAGTCGCTTCTGAGCCTGAGAGCGATTTTGCCGACGAAATGAAGAAACCCGAGCCCGAACCAGCCAAAGAAGAGGTCGTGGAAGAGAAGAAGGAAGAAGTCGATCTCTATCTTGATAAAGAGGAAAAGAAGCCGGTTGAGGAGCCAAAGGAAGAAACGGCTGATGAGCCGAAAGAAAACCAGGACGTTGATAAGAAAAAGAAAAAAACCAAACCTGCTCCGATCAAATACACTTATGACGATGAGAACCTCCAAAACATCGAGAATGAGAGGCTCGAGTTCAATAAAAAATACAAGAAGAACAGCCTTTGGAAATGGCTAGTCACCTTCGGATGCTTGGCTTTGATCATTTTAGGCTGGGCTCTTACGGCGATCCCGGCCGTCAATGAGGCCCTCAAGTCCGTGAATGCTCAATTTCCAATGTATTTCACCCTCATTTTCGTTGCGGTGTCCTTGGTCGTTTTGCTGATCTTCAGCAGCTTCTTCAAAAAAGGCATCGACAAAGATATGAAAGTGTACTTCAAGAAATTCTATGAGCTGCAAAACGCCTACATATATCCAACCGAATGCCAAAACCTCGAAGGCGACGTCGATTCGAAATTGGACGAAGCCAAACTAAGAGAATCCGCATTGTATAAGGACGTATACAAGGTCGGCAGCCGCGCTTGCCTTAGTTTCGACTATGACGGAAAGAAGATCGTCATCAGCGATGCGGCGGCTCAAGTGCAGGATAAAAAAGCCTTAAGGACTGTTTTCGTAGGTAAATTTTTGTACTTCGAGAATAGCTACAAAGGCGATGACGTTCTCATCTATTTCAAAGGCAACAAACGCGCGCTTCCGCCGACGAATTTGGCGGGAAGGGACGTCTATAAAGACTCAAAAACGATGGTTATATACGGCCCAGCCGGAACCAAAAAGGTTTTGACGATGAAAGTCCAAAAGGCGTTGAACGCTTTCGAGACGAACGCGACTTTCGTCGATATGGCCATTTCCATCCGCGAAGGAATGACCTATATCGCGATGGGTTACGAAGACGATCTCATGGTTTTGCCGCTTGAGAAGCCGTTCAATCCCGCTCCGACCAAAGAAGCGAAAAAGAACATCGCTCAGATAATTGATTTGATCTCAGCGCTTAGCGCCAAAGAATAAATGTACTGATACGCCATCTTACGGGATCGCCGCTTGATGGCGTTTTTGTTTTGCTTGGCAAAGATACTCATAACGATTGCGCTTCTAAACTTGATTCTCTCTCTCTCTCTCTTCATAAAATGTTTTCGTTTGAGAAGGGATAATTTATGGTTATTTGCATAATTTTGGCTTCCGTTATGGCGTTCTTCAGTATTTTCGCTTTCTTTGGCGATGCCTTTTCGAATACCGGCGGGACGGCTATCCCAAGCATGTTCAAACTGATGTTCGGAGGCACTGGGGTATATTCCGGATACGAAATAAAATGGAATCTATATGGGGTATTGACCTTTCTTTTCGTCTTTCAAATTTGCATTATGATCAATGCGGTTGCTGCCGTATACATCGCTTATCGCGCAAAGGTCTATTACGAAAAAGAGAAGGGTGTTTTTGTTTCTATTTGTCTTGGAATAATGTCTTTGGTCGCTTTAATAATCTCTTTTTGCACATTGGAAATCACCGATATCGATCCGAATAACTACGGAGTTAAGCTTGGCGCAGGGCCGATAATGTATTCGATAATGCATATTTTCGTTATTCTCATTCTTTCCGTCGGAATCAGTATTTATTACTACCAAAGGAACAAGTATTATTCGCAACTTCAAACGCACGCGAGGAACGATGAGCGCTTGGCTAGTTCAGGCGGCCTCGCGAAAGGAGAAGGACGGATCGTTTCGAAAAAAGATTTATCGGAAAACGAGAAGATAGATTTGCTTTTGAGATATAAGAAGATGCTTGATGACAACATCATCACTCAAGAAGAGTTCGATAAGAAAAAGAAAGAACTTCTATAATCTCCAAACTTGCGGTTTATTTCGCTCCAAACTTGCGGTTTATTTCGCTCCAAACTTGCGGTTTTGGAATTTACATTTTTTAGATAAATATAAAAGGACAAGCAAATAAAAATAAAAGGTAATTATGAATTTTCCATTCATTAGAATGGGTGCAAAAAATCTTCTAGATAACACTGTGATTTATTCGGTTTTTTCCTTCTTCATTCGTTTTTAGAACGACGAATATTGCAAACGCTTTTGCGCACGAATATAGTTTTCCTAACGAAAAAGATACGTCTCTTTCTCTAATTGCTGGTTTCTTTTGTCGCCAATGTTAGTTGAACGCGTATCGGAAAGAAGGATATTCGTATGCATATCGCTCGATCGTATGAAGGGAACAAGGTGCCGCGTTTCACCAAATGGTTTTACCCATGGAGCACCTTATTCCGCGACATGTGCTATACGTTGGTTGGAACGTTCTTGCTCCAATATACGTACACATCAGGTGTCTTGAGCTCTGATTTGGCCACTTATCAAACCCAGATGCATATCATCACCATCGCCATGATGATTTGTTTGGTTTGGGATGGCTTAAACGATCCGATCATGGGCTTCATAGTTGAAAAATTCAATTTCAAATTGGGCAAATATCGCCCATGGATATTGATCGGAGCCATCGGCAATGCCATATCGGTCATTCTTTTGTTCACTCTCCGTTTTGAGGGGACGGATGGCTGGGGATACGTCGCCTCGATGATCATCTTCTATATCCTTTGGGATACTTTCTTCACAATGAACGACATCGGCTACTGGTCGATGTTGCCTTCGCTTACGAATGATCCGAAGGAAAGGGCGAAACTCACTACCAATGTCTCGATTGCGGCTTCAATCGGCACCGTTATAATGAATGTCGTTTGCTTCATCGCTCCGACTTCCTTTGGAATCGGTGCAGCCGGCGCTTACAAGGTCGTCGCTATCGTATCTGCAGTACTGTTCTTGGTTGTTCAGGCCATCGTTTTCTTCTTTTGCCAAGAGAGGAAGAGAGACATCGTGCAAGAGGAAGTGTCGAGCAAATCGCATTTCTTGGATCTATTCAAAATCGTTTGGAAGAACAAGCAGCTTCTATATGTCGTCATCGGCTTAGGCCTATATTATTTCGCCTCGTTCATTTTGACAGGCATCGGACAAAACTATTTCTATATGGTCTTTGGCTATGCGTCGGGTGGATATGTTGCCGTTGCCGTCAGCGCTTTCTATATTCTCGGCACCGTATTGGCTCAGGTCTTCTATCCGTTACTATCGAAAAAGTTCTCGAAGCAAACGTTGCTTACCGCGACTTTCGCGGTCATAACGCTAGGATATATCGCCTTCTTCTTATTGGCGTTCCCGTTATTCGGTGAGCATCCGTTGGCGTACACTGAGCCTTTGGCCAGCACCGCTTCGGGAGCGGCGGAAGGGAATCTCCTTGCTTTTGTGTTTGCTGGTCCGATGTGGCTATATTACGTTCCGGCCATCTTCTTCTTTGCGGCTTCTGGATTGTATTACCTGGTCGTCCTCGTCATGTTCCAAGACGCCATTGACTATAACGAGTGGAAATATGGCGAGAGAAAGGAATCCATTTGTTTCGCTTGGCGTCCATTGGATGTTAAATTGGCCTCTGGGCTTAATATCGGATTGCGTAACTTAGTCTTTGTTTCAACTGGTACTATGGCTTTCATTAATGTCATCAGCAACATGGAAGGGCTAAAGAATGGAGGCGCTTTCGGAACGGACGGCACCAGCGAGTATACGATGGAAGGCGTAACCAATACATTCAGCGGTTTCTTGGAACAATCGCGGGGGGAGATAACTTCGAATCAACTCGTCATATTCGGCGTCATCGTGATCGGCGTCATATTGGTTGCCTACACAGCGTCATATTTGTTGCTACACTTCGGGTTCAAGGTTGACGAAAAGATGGAAGAGCAAATCGTCAAAGAACTTGAAGAAAGGCATGCCGAGCACGAGAAGGCGGCCGCTGAAACGGCGTCTTTATAGCTTTCTGATAAAACGGCATCGATGTTATTTCGGTGCCGTTTTTTGTTGTCCATTTTGGGTGTGCAAGTTGGCGAAAAATACCTAAAACTTGTAAATCCTGACGCTAAAAAGTGCTCAAAACTTGTAAATCTTGCCGTCAAAAAGTGCTCAAAACTTGTAAAAGTCCGATATTATCTATATAATTTTGATGATGAAAAAACATGGAGTCTCATTATGGAAAGAATGAAGCTTGCCGAATTGGAAAAATGGTATAGGAAAAGTCGTCGCAAACCATTGGTTGTATGGGGAGCGAGACAGGTTGGAAAGACGTATCTAGTAAAAGAGCTTTTTGCGAAAAGGAATTTTTCTGATTTCCTTTATATTGACTTGAAGAAAGACGACGAAGCGTGCGCGTTTTTTTCGACGACTTCCGATCCGGAGAAATATCTAAGATACATCGAAGCGAGGTATGGGAAAAAAATCAATTCTAATGTGCCTTTGGTTTTCGACGAGGTCCAGCAGTGTCACCAGGTTCTTTCTTCCTTGAAATACTTTAAGCAGGATTACCCTGAACTTGTCGTGATCGCAACGGGGTCTTTGGTTCGCCTTTCTATCAAACATGACGAAAGTAAGGGCAGGAAGGATGATTTTCTTTTCCCTGTCGGTTGTATCGATTCGATTAATGTCTATCCGCTGACTTTTGAAGAATATTTGTTGAATGCTAACAAAGAGATGCTCGAGAGAATAAAAAAGGCTTATAACGATAAAAAGCCGTTGGAGGAATATGAACATCAGATGGCGTTGGATTATTTGTATGAATATCTCGCGATAGGTGGCATGCCAGAACCTCTTTCGGTCTTCTTAAACGAAAAATCCTATGTGAACGCAAGGGAGTCAATCAGGGAGATTTATGACAACTATTTAGCCGACATGGATCTTTATAATGTGTCGAAAGAGACCATTTTTAGAACGAAAAATGTTTTTAAAAATATATATAGCGAATTGAACAAAGAAAACAAAAATTTCAAAATTGGCGCAATAGAAAAAGGAAAGTCAAATCGTGATTATTTCAACGCTTACCAATGGCTCGAACTTGCGAAAGTGATTTATCGCAGCAAAAAGAAGCAAGGGAAAGTCGTTTCGCCTCTTAGCGAAGAAGACGATGGGCTTTTTCGTTTCTATTTGTCGGATACCGGCGTTTTCTCTTATCAAAGCAAAACGTCTCAGACGGATTATTTTGTAAAGGAGAAGCGAAATTCATTAACCGGAATATTTTATGAGAATTACGTCGCCGATGAATTCGTAGCAAAAGAAATACCATTGTTCTATTGGGTCGGTAAAGGTGGCCACGAATTTGAATTTATTGTTGAAAACCAAAGCAAAATAATCCCAATAGACGTCAAAAAGACAAAAGGCAAAATGAACTCCTTAGACGCCTTTCGCTCCGTTAATCCGAAGACGACAGCGATCAAAATATCGACCAACCATTTTGGGTATGATGAAGAACGCGATATTTTGACCGTCCCCTTATACGAGGTTTTCCTTCTGGCCGACGATCTTGCGTGCGATAGGCCGTTGATTCGCTAAGCATACGATTGCTGATGCTTAATAGATGGGCATTGGATTAGGCTGTATTTTCATTGGCGAAAAACATTCATTTTGACGTCATTGATTCTTTACTCGCAAATGTATGCGCCTACGTTTTTGAAAACTGTAGTAGGATGATTTTTCGTTATTCGTTTATAATAATCTTCGAGGGGTTGATTCGTCTGAACGACTCGTTAGGTAATTTATGTTGAGTGAGAATCGTTTTTCCAAATGGATCATCGTTCAAGCCTTTAAACACGATGGTCTGATACACCGCGAATGGTCGCCGGCCTATCTTGTATCTGAGACTGATGAGTTTTGGGCTGTCGCTTCTAAAGCGTCCCTTGTCACCGAAAACGATGGACGAAGGTGGCTAACGAAGGAACCTGCGCTGTTCATCCTCTTCAAAAATAAGTGGATGAACATCATCGCCATGATGAAAAGAAAATCGGAAGGCATAACATATTATGCGAATGTGGCTACCCCAACGATCATGGATCAAGGAATTCTCCGTTATATCGACTATGATTTGGATTTGAAGCTGTTTCCGGACAAAGCCATCAAAGAACTCGATGAGCATGAGTTCGAGAGACACATATTGACCTATGGTTATCCAAAAGACCTGACAACCGCAATTCGTAAATCGTTTCATGAGATAAAGGCGATGATGAAGGAAGGGAAATTCCCGTTCGACGATAACGAAATATTGGCCTTATATCAGAAGTTCTTGGATGAGAACCATCCCTTCGTTCCTAAGGTTTCTTAGCGATCCTTATATGATTTCGAATCCAGAATGATGTCGATTTCTTCGAATCCCGGCATCATTCTTTTTTTGTGCGAAGCGTCGAAGCAAACGTCGCCAGCCACGAAAATCCCATCGTCTATTTCGTAATCGCTATTTGGTGTGATGCCAAAGCCATCTTTCGAAAGAGGATACCCGAAAGTGGACGGCACTGGTATTTGACCATAATTGACAAGCGCGTAATCGACTTCCAATGTTTCTAGCGAATGGTCGTTCACGTTTTCGATGGTGACGCCCTTCAGTTTGTCTCCCTCCACTAGAATGGATTTAGGAACATAAGGCAAGAAGGTGGTTACATCGCATCCATTGATGGTGTTTGCGTTGCCGCGGAATTCGGTGCGGCGATGAATGAGATAGACTTTGGAAGCCACTTTCGAAAGGTCTCTTGACCAATCGAGAGCACTATCTCCTCCGCCGAAGACGGCTACTTTTTTGTCTTTTAGCGAAAGGGGATCTTTTAAGTCGTATAGGATTTCGGCACATTCTTTCTCACCTTCGACGCCTAGTGGCCGAGGCTCGCTTTCGCCAAGCCCTGTGGCGATTATGACTTTGTTTGCAAAATATGAATCCAAGTGGGTTTTGACGGCTATTTTTTGATTTTCATGCGTAATTGACAATGCTTTTTCGCTAAGATGAATTTTCTTTTCGTCGATTTTGCTCGTTAATTTTTCGATTATCTCTATGGCTTCGCATTCGCCGAACATCGGCACATCGACGACCAATTTCTTGGGGTATAGACGCGGTATTTGCCCTCCGACATAGGACTCGCTTTCAAGAAGAAGGTAATTTTCTTTTCTCTCTTCTAATTTCGTCGCGGCATATAAACCCACCGGCCCGGCGCCGATTATGATGGTGTCTAAGCTCTTCATATCTCTAGAATGTTACCACATCGAGAACTATAATTTGCGTGTTGTTTGGAGGAAAGGCATGCAATACGTATTCTTATCTCATTCCAAAGACGAAACCAAAGAACTTGGTTTCTTTTTGTCAGGCCTTTTCGAGAGAGGCGATGTTGTATTGCTAAAAGGTGATCTCGGAGCTGGGAAAACGACTTTCACAAGTGGGGTTGGAAAAGGCTTAGGGATCAAAGATGACGTCATATCTCCGACTTTCAACATTATGAAATGCTATTTTGATGGGCGTATTCCGATGTATCACATCGACGCATATCGTCTGGAGAATCAAAACATCGAGCTTGGATTAGAGGAATATATCGAAGGAGATGGCGTTTGCTTCATCGAATGGCCAGACTATATCCTTCCTTTGTTGCCTGATATAACCCTATCCATTTTCCTTCGTAACAAGGGCGATGATTTGAGGGAAATAATGTTGGTTGGCGAAGGAAAGCATTTCGAAGACCTTATTTCCAAGGTGAAGGAGAAATTCCATGATTAGCGTTCTCATCGATACGTCCAATCGCAATTTGTCTTGCGCAATAGCCGTTGATCACAAAGTAATCGACAGCGTTGAATACGACGCTTGGCAAAAGCAAAGCGAATTCCTTGTGTCCGAGCTTGACTCATTGTTCAAAAAGAATGGTCTAGATCCGAAAGATACAAATGAGATAGTGGTGGCTAAGGGGCCTGGTTCATATACTGGCGTCCGCATCGCCGTAAGCGTGGCCAAAGTCATGGCTTTCGCGACTAAAGCCAAGCTTTATATGGTGTCCAGTTTGGCCGATATGAAAGATGGCGACAAAGCGAGCATTTGCTTAATGAACGCCAGAAGCAAGCGTTCCTATATCGGAATCTATGAAGGGGAAAACGTTATTGTCCCAGACACGATTTGGTCCAACGAAGACGTTCTTTCCTATATACATGAACATCCGGAATATTCGATTATGGGCGACACCGAATATTTGGGCATAGACGGCAAGAAGCCGGATCTTTTTTCCAATCTCGTCAAAATGGACGAGCAACGTTACGAGTGCGAGGACGTCTTGTCTGCTAAGCCGGTGTATCTGAAGGAATTGGCCTGATGTCCGAAGTAGCGATAAGGAAAATCGAACCATCAGAAGCAGAAGCCGTTTTCGAACTCGAAAAGGCTTGTTTTCATGCCTCGTGGCCACTCGAAGAGATAAAGTATGAACTCAATGAGAATCCTTGTTCGATCCTTTTGGGAGTTTACGAGAACGAAACGCTTGTTGGGTACATAGATTTCATGATCACCTTCGACAGCGCAACCATCAATCGCATCTGCGTCGAAAAAGAGAAAAGAAACAAAGGATATGCCATGCTTTTGCTTCAAGAAATGGAAAAGGCCTGCAAATCCCAAGCGGATCCGGTTGAATTCATAACCTTGGAAGTCAGAGAAAGCAATTTGTCAGCCATAAACCTATACCATAAAGCGGGTTATTCCGACGTCACAATCAAAAAGATGTATTACAGCGATGGCGAGAATGCTATCTATATGATGAGGAGTTTATTATGAGCCGAATATTAGCTATCGAAAGCAGTTGCGACGAAACGGCTGTCGCCATCCTAGACGACGGCAAGCTTTTGGCCAATGTCGTTTCGAGTCAAGTGGCGGTGCACGCCAAATATGGAGGAGTCATGCCGGAAGTTGCCTCGAGACTCCATACGGAAAACATCGATGTGTGCCTTAAAGAGGCGTTGGAGACATCTGGTTTGAAGTTTGAGGATATGGACGCTTTCGCGGTCACTAGAGGACCTGGTTTAATCGGTTGCCTTCATATCGGTCTTCAAGCTGCTAAAACCCTCGCTTTCATATACAACAAACCTCTAATTCCGGTTCACCATTTGGCTGGGCACATTTATGCGAACGCTTACGTGGGGGAATTCAAATATCCTCTCCTATGCGTCGTCGTAAGCGGGGGCAACACTGAATTAGTGATTATGAAGAAGCCGATGGATTTCGAGATCGTCGGAGAGACCAAGGACGATGCCGTCGGCGAATGTTATGACAAAGTGGCCAGGGTTTTGGGAATGCCTTATCCTGGCGGACTTCCAATCGACATGGCTGCAAAAAAAGGCAAGCATTCGTATCATTTGCCAGTTCCTTTGTCGAAGGAAGACAGTTTAGACTTCTCCTATTCCGGTCTTAAGACGAGTGTCATCAATTTGGTGAACACGCTAAAAATGAAAGGCGAGGAAGTCAATGTCAACGATATGGCCAAGTCTTTCCAAGACGTGGCGATAGGGATGGTAGTGGAGAAGGCTTTGATAGCCGCCACGAGATACGACGTCAAACAAGTCGTTTTGGCTGGTGGCGTAAGCGCGAATTCCTATCTCCGCGAACAAATGAAGGAAAAACTCGCCAATACTGGCATCGATTTGATAATTCCGCCATTATGGTGCACGACGGATAACGCCGCCATGATTGCCAAGGTGGCCAGCTATCTATACGAAGAGAAATTATTCGCACCGCTTACATTGGGTGTAGATCCCAATTGGCGGATATCGGATTACCGCAAATTTTAGCAAACTTTTATCAAATTTTACGTTTTCTTAATAATTAACTTATTAACGCATGTTTTCGAATTGATGCGGAAAATTTTTCAGGAAAAACGCTCAAAAAACGGAAAATTTTTGGCGTTGGATATCTATAAATCATGTCTTCATTTTTTTGAGTCTTTCTTTAAGTTCTTTGGATAGTTAAATATAATTTCATTACGTCATTAGAAAGAAAGAAGGACGACTGATATGGAAACGAAAGCGATTCGCTTAAGGGAGCTTATGCCCCTAAAGCCGGAAGAATTAGAAAAACTCTCTGACATTTATGTCGAAGGCTGGGCCAAGACCAATAGGAATAATGGCAAGGTTGGCTTTTTGCACATTCATGACGGGACTTGCTTTAAGAATCTCCAAGTCGTCTATTCAAATGACCTTTCCAATTATGACGAAGTCTCCCATTACCGCATGGGCGTCGCCGTCAGGGTCAAAGGCAATATCGTTTTGACTCCGAACATGCCTCAGCCATTTGAGATGCACGCGAAAGAGATAATGCTGCTTGGCGATGTTGCGGAAGATTATCCTCTTCAAAAGAAGAAGACATCTTTCGAGTTCCTTCGCGAAGAGGCGTATTTGCGTCCTAGAACGAACACATTCGACGCGCTTTACCGCGTCCGTAGCGTTCTCGCTATGGCCATTCACACCTTCTTCCAAGAACGTGACTTCGTTTACGTCCACACCCCATTGATTACCGGAAACGATGCTGAAGGGGCTGGGCAAGTCTTCACTGTTACCACCGATGCGAAGGATCCGATCAATGATTTCTATGGCCGCCGCGCTTCACTCACTGTAAGCGGTCAGCTTCATGTCGAAGCTTTTGCCCTCGCATTTAGAAACGTTTATACTTTCGGTCCGACTTTCCGCGCCGAGAAGAGCAACACGCCTC
Organism: uncultured Staphylococcaceae bacterium; assembly: GCA_964497235.1. Lineage (GTDB taxonomy): Bacteria > Bacillota_I > Bacilli_A > RFN20 > CAG-826 > UBA4951. The sequence continues at coordinate 19,450 of CAZCCJ010000002.1, read as the reverse complement.
GCCACGCCAGCGAATTCTGGATGATTGAGCCGGAGATTGCTTTCGCTGATTTGGATGACGATATGAATCTCATCGAGGATTTGATCAAATTCTGCATTGATTACGTTCTTGAGAAGTGCCCTGACGAAATGGCTTTCTTCAACAAATGGATCGATAACACCGTTTTGGAGAAACTTGAGAAAGTCCGTCATAGCCAATTCAAACGCATGGAATACACGGAAGGCATCGCCCTTTTGCAAAAGGCCGTCAAGGAAGGGCATAAATTCGAGAACAACAACATCGAATGGGGGATGGATCTCCAAAGCGAGCACGAACGTTATCTCACCGAAGCCGTCGTCAAAGGCCCGGTCTTCTTAATCAATTACCCCAAAGACATTAAAGCGTTCTATATGCGCTTAAACGACGATGGCAAGACTGTCGCGGCATGCGATTTATTAGTTCCCGGGGAAGGGGAGATAGTCGGAGGCAGCCAACGCGAAGAAAGGTATGATCTCCTAAAAGAGAAGATGGACCAAATCGGCAACTCCAAAGGCTTGGAATGGTATCTTAACTTAAGGAAATACGGCGGATGCAAACACGCTGGATTCGGCTTGGGATTCGATCGTTTCTTGATGTATATCACCGGCATCAACAACATTCGTGACACCGAGCCCTACCCAAGAACATCGAGTGCATTAAAATATTAATATGGAAGACATAACGAACATCACGCCTGATGGCGAAGTTAATGAAAAAGAGAAAAAGAACCGTTCCAGAAAGCGGATCTTTTGGACGATCGTGGGACTAGATATCGCGCTTGCGATATTGGTTCTCTATGCCATAATCGACATGTTTATTTAATGCCGTTTTAGACAATAAATTCAAAAATCTCCGTCAAAACGCCATCGGAATATAGGAATGTCTTTACTTCGAACGGATTAAACGAAACGTTTTCATTCGCTCCTCCGACTTTCATGTTCGTTTTGCTTATGGCAGCGGAATTGTTAGAAAGCCTAAGCATATATCCCTCTTTCGTTTCACACTTTTTAAATGAGACGACCGAAATGTTCTTTGAGGATATTTCGAATGGGAATTCGTTTTGCTTTTCCGGCGTTTCCGATGGGAAGAAGTGAACGGTATATATCGGATAGAGTTTCTTCTCGACGAAACGATATAAATCGTTTTTGCTGACCGCTTTCAAAGAGAACTCAAAATCGTTTTGCCCTCTGTCTAAACGGTCTAGATAAACATGAGGCGGCACTAACGGGGTCTTTAGCGGATATGGCAAAGCAGGATGGCAACCATAGACGCATCCACGTAGCAAAGAGAATTTCAAAATGCCGTTTTCATAGCAGCAAGCATATGAGTTCTTATGGGTTATCGCCAACTTTCTCTTTGGATAGTCCATATAGACGAAGCGATGGCTCACGTTCTCTGCTCCGTTTTTCTTGAGCTCTTCTTCGCCAAACATCTCGCCGCCTATCAGCTTTCCGTCTTCTGATAACGAAGACTCAAGCCTCAATAAAGCGTTCGATTCGTTCCAGAACACGTTTGCAGTGACGTCAACCTCTTTATCGATTTTGTTGATGCGGTAAGAAAGACGGAGCATTGTGTTCTTCGAAGCGAAGTAGCTATCGACGGAGAGATAGATCTTTCCATTTTCTCTTATCTCGATTGGGCTAAGGCCTTCGAAGGGCCCTTCTCCGTTTTTTATTAATGGAATCTCTTTCGAATTGTTCCCTAAATGGATGGCTTGTTCATCACTCATACCCCATGGCGATTCGTCATCTTCGTATAGCACCGGTTTGAATAAGGGTCCCTTTGCATATTCTTTTCCTTCGAACATAAGGGAGGTGATCAATCCATTATTGTGGTCGATCGACACTTTGAATCCACTGTCCTCATAAGTTATGTCGCCGTCGAACGTTGGTTTGTCTTTTTTATATTTGAACGACACCTTTATTTGAAAGAGGGAGACACTAGAAGGAGGCAACGTCGCTCTAAAAGCCACGCGTTGGCGGTGATGGACGTTAAGGATGAACCTTTCTTGGATCTTTTGCGATAAACATACTTTTCCATTTTGGTCATAGACGACGAAATGCGGTTCCCAATCCATGCGTCCGTTGCCTGGGATATCGAATTCGACTTCGACGTTCTCGTTTCTTATATATGGCGATGGATTATATACAGCGAAAGGATATGTCCCTGGCATATAAGAAGGCAAACTCCTAGCCAATGAGAATATCGCTGTATTATAGGCTTCTCGCGATAAACGATATGCCCGGCCAAGCCTATCCAATGCGTCTTTGTTGACGTCCTTGATCGAATCGCCTGGCAATACGTCGTGGAAAGAAACGAACAGCAATTCTTTTTCCGCTTCCTTAAGTTCTTTCAAGGGATATGTCGTCTTTGCTCTTAATGAAGCTATCGAGGATGCTTTTTCCGCTTCATATAGGAAGCGTTCAGTTTCGATGAATTTGCTTTTTAAATCGTGTGAGGAGATGTAGCATCCTGGCATTTCATCGATCAATGATTTCTTGAACGTCCAAGTCGGTTCGACCGCGTCGAAGAACGATTCGGGAGTTGAGTCGATTATCTCGACGTTCGACTCATCCTTTAATTCTTTAATGCCTCGCAAGTCTATTCTGGTAGGTCCGCCGCCATGGTTTCCAACGCCCCAAAGTTGCATCCAAATATCTTCTTTTTTGTGTTTTTCGATGGCTTTTTGCAGGGCTTTTTTCGTTTTCCCCATTGGAGTGTTATATGAATCGCCACGGAAAGCCTTGACCACGCTGCCATCGTATCCTTCCCAATAGAAAAGCTCGTTTTTCAAGGTTAGACGATTCTTATGCGGCCTTGTTATGAAGATGGAATCTTGACCGCATTTCCTTAGTATTTGCACGATGCCTCTATTGATTCCGAATGAGTCTGCGCATAAAGCGGTCTTTGGAAACGTTCCGAATTCCTTTTCGAAGAATTCCTTGCCCCTTAGTATGCATCTTGCGATCGTTTCGCCTTCTGGAAGGACGGCGTCGCTTTGGACGTACCATCCGCCGGTTATTTTCCATTTCCCTTCGCCGATTAATCTTCTTATGTCTTCGAACAAAGAAGGATCGTATTCCTTTGTCCATTCATAGAGATTGCTCTCGCCGTGGCAAAAGATGAAATCATAATCGTTTAATAGGTTTTTGGCGCTTCGGAAGGTGCTTAGCGCCGCGGCTATTCCCTCTTCGTAGTCCCATTGCCAAGCCGGGTCCAAATGTGCTGCTGCGACTAGATATAGTTTTTCCATACGTCGTTCCCTTTTCAGTTTTGCTTAATGTAAATTATCGCACAAGGGGATTTATATTGTTTTTCAAAAACATCTCAAAGCCTCGTGCTCAAATGTTGGTTAAAAATCAAATCGCTTTTAATTTTGAAGAAACGATGGAATTACAAAAAATAAAAAAAGCAAGCGAATACATTATTTTCAAGATAAAAGAAAAGGAAATTTAATCATTTTGGTTTGGCGATTTTCGATTTTTTGGCAGGCTTTCCAAAAATGTAAGCGCTTTACGAGCAATTTTCGTAAACTTATATTAGATGCGTAAACAACAAGGAGTTTTTTATATGAACAAGAAAAAATGTCTTCTTTGCGCCACTGCGAGCCTTTTGTGCTTGGGTGCTATTGGCGCAGTTGCCGCAAACAACATGCTTGACGGCAATGGTATCTTTAGCCCCGTGGCCGAAGATTCGCCACTTACTTTGACCATCAACGCTGGATCTGACTTATCGGCTGGTGTCAAGACCAGTTCGGCTGCTGATACCATCACCTTCGCAAGCGACGGTTATAGCGCTGGCACCTTTAGTAAAAAAGGAGCCTATTTCACAAATACCAAGCAAGTGACAGACATCACGAACATTCATATTAACGTCACGTCCGGAGCGGTTGCTTTATATATTGCTTACGACGATGATGCATCATTCACGGAATATGCATATGAGCCGAACATCACTGGTGAGAAGGATGTTTCGATTATCCTCCATCCTAGATTCTTCAAGATTGTTTCCAAGACCGACAGCGCGACTATTAGCGAGGTGAAGGTGACCTTCTCTTGCAACTCCGCTTATTCGGCGGGCGGTACCGACATTCTTGATGACTTCTTGTCTAATGGAGACAACAATTATAAATATTTCAATACTGGCACGCTTTCGACCGTTGAGACGGATGAGGATAGCGGAGACAAATACCTGACTGTTCCGACAACCGCCACAATCTCTGATACATTCTTCAAAGCGGCTTTGTCACAGGGCTATACCCATTTCAAATTCCATGCCGACAGCGTCGGCTCCGAAGACGAAGCGACGCGATTCTGTTTGACCACAAATGGTGGTGATAGTGGTTATAATTGGGACCATTATTGGCGCGATTACGAAATCGATAATGATTTCCGCATCGATTTGACGGAATTCTATTCGGAGAATGGATATGCAAAGGCTGCGTTCGAATGGAGGAACTCTTCCGGAGCCACGGCGACTAATACAGAACGCGATTTGAGCCAATTTGAATTCTTTAAGTGCCCCGAAACAAAGAGTTGGACGAAGAGCGAAACCAATAACTATGTCGCCTTTGAACATGACTATTTGGTTGTCGAAACAAGATCTAATGATGGTTATTGCTTGTCTTCGCCTGAGTGGTGGAAAGAGAGAGGCGGTTATTCCTCTATTAATGAAGTGCATCAAGCCACGATTTATCATTATTCGGAATGGGTTAGGAAGGGCGATAACACCCGCTCATTTCTTTTTGGCCCTAAAGGCGCTGCCGTTTCTGCTGAAGCCGATGTCGGATTTTGCCAGATGAAAAATATATACGGCGATACCGGAAGCTATGAGGAAGGCGATAAGTTCTACATTGGCCTCGATAAACCAGGCACAATTAAAGTGAAACTTGATTTGCTCTCTACATACAATTCCTACGGATCTCATTCCCCATCCGCATATACCGGCGGCAATGAAATCACAATGTCCTCTACTGTTGAAGGCGCGAAGCTTATGTTTGCCAAAACGAAAGAATGGGTCAGCAAAGGCTATAAGTCATTGACGGTCTCGTTCGCTTCGACAACCGCCGATGCGTTGTCTGGAACATTCTGGGTTGGCGACGATGTTTGGAGCGGTGGCTACGAGAATGGAGTCGACGCCAGCAAGAACTACACGTTTGACGTTGATTTGACCAAAGATAATTTTGTTAACGGCACGAAGAACGTGACAATTCAGTTCCCAACTGCCACGAACGTTAAAGTAACCTGGACGCCAAATTTTTAACGGCGGCTGAGGTAACGGAAGAACGTCGAGCCAAAGAGATTGAGAAACAAGCTCTCTCGACGTATTCCTTAGTCGTTGCTTCGAAGGACGAATCTTCCATCGAATATCAAGTCGCTATCGAACTACAAAAATATCTATCGAAGATAACCGGGCGAAATTATGAAGTGTGTGATACTGCTTCTCTTTCGCTAGGCTATGACGAAAGATGCCATTATATTTCGATAGGCGATAACGATATATTCGAAGAAAGTCCATTCAAAGATGCGGAAAAGCCGAGTGGCGATTCCTTCTACATCAAGACGAACGCAAATAACATCTTCATAAATGGCGGTTCGATGCGCTCTTTATATTACGGCGCGTACGAATTGCTTAGACAACTCGGAACCGAATTCTATGCTCACGATTGCGAGACGATGGGAGAAGGAGCGACGGAGCCGTCTAAAATAAACGTGGCTGTCACCCCTGATATTCCTATCCGTGCCTATCTAAACTACAACACTTGTTATAGTGGAACCGACAAAGATTTCGTCAATAAATTAGGGAATAACACCTCGTATTCTTTGACCGACGATATACATGGTGGAACCGTCAAATTCGGTTACCTAGGCTCTGATACGCATAATGCGAGATATTATGTTGGCGAATCGTATTGGGGAACGGATTATTGCCCGGCCAATAGTTTGGCTGTTGGCGGGTATGTTCCTTGCTTGACTAATGGTGTCGATTACAACACCGATTCGACGTCCACTTTGTCGCTAGTCGAGGCGAACATGAAGAAACTCATTCTCGCCAACCCATCGTTAAACTATTTCACCTTCGAACAAGAAGATGGACCGGATGGGGCGTATTGCACTTGCGAACATTGCGTGGCCGCAACCGCCCAATATGGCAGAAGCGGAGTTCAGATTCGTTTCATAAACGCTTTATTGGCTAAGCTTAGGACTGAGAGCGATCTTTCCGAACGTTCATATAAGATAGTGACTTTTGCTTACTCGTATACCGCAAGCGCGCCGCAAAACGTGAGCATCGATAAGGATATCTGCGTTTGGTATGCCGCCTCTACGGATGCTCGTTATTCTTTGCTAGACGATAATCAGATGGAAAGCTATCGCACGAACCTATCTGGCTGGAAAGATCTTACGTCTAATGCAGATTCCGGTTCGATGATCCTTTGGTTATATGATGTATCTTTCAATAACTATCTTTCCTACTTCGGAACATCGATGACCGCGATAGATGAGACGATCGAAGAAGCCGTCAGCATGAATACCGAAATGTTATTGGTGCAAGGCGCATACGATGCCGATAACATTTGGCAAAGCGAGATGAAGAGCTACGTTTGGTCCCGCAAGATGGTGAATAAGAATCTAAAAGCGAAAGACCTTCGCGATGCCTTCTTAAACGCTTATTTCGGCGAAGCGAGCGAATACATCAAATCCTATTGCGACGATTACGATTCCTATTACTCAAGCAATGACAAATATTATCCGGTGTGCCATGGCTATGAGTACTATAGCCGTCCTTCCGTATCGAATCATTGCTCGTCCTTAAAGCGCGTCAATAGCGCGCTCGACGCCATTTCTAGCAGCACGACCTTATCCGATGAGGCTAAGGCCACATACACTAAGCGCTTGAACAGCGTTAAGGCATCTTCTATGGCTTCGTTGCTCTATTATTACGATACGTACTACAAGGCGGCCGCTTTAAGTTCTGAGCAAAAGCAACTCATGGGCGGTGGATTGTTAGTTTCTAGCGACACCGCGAAAGCGGCATTCATAGAATCCTTCAAAACGGTTTGTTCGAATGCTGGAATAACCAGATGCCGAGAAGGCGTTGATTCTAACAATACGGTAGAGGATTTCTTAAACAATAGCGTCGCCAAGAAATATTAAGTAGCAGTCAACAGACGCCGCCAGCCGTGGCGGCGTTTTTCTTATCTATTTCACTTGATTAAAGATTGAGAAAAGCGCAAGGCGGTATTTTGTCTATGAATTCAAGCTTTTAGATGGGATTTGCAATGATTTTTGAATTTTCTTCATTTTTATTTGAAGTTTTAACATTCAATCAGAGAACTTTATAAAAGGAGAAAACTTTTATAAAATAACTCGATGGATCAAGAACGCAGCGGACAAATCATCAATATCCTTAAAGAAGAGAAGACGATTGGCGTCGACGATTTGGCTTATAGGCTTTACGTCAGCAAAAGCACGATGCGCCGCGATTTGTCTAAACTCGAAAGCAAGGGATTGATTTCGAGGGAATTCGGGAACATCTCAATCGTCGATGGCGGCGATAGGACTGAGACCGCGTTCGCGTTAAGAAGAAAAGAGAACGTTGGGCAAAAGAGAGCCTTAGCCAAGGCTGCGGTCGAATACATTAACGATGGAGATGTCGTTTTTATCGACGCTTCGACGACTGCGCTTCAAATTGTTGAATTCCTTAACGAGAGAAAGAATCTAACAGTGCTTACGAACGGCATCGTCTTGGCCAACGAATTGTCGATGAAGACGCAACATGATATCGTTTTCGCCGGAGGGAAGCTTCAGCCTTTGAGCGAATCTTGCCTCGATAGGCATGCAGAAAGAATAATTCGCGGATATCACGCCAATGCATTTATCATGAGCGCAAGCGCGCTAGATAAGGATTTCGGCTTAAGTGAATCATCTGAAGAACATAGCGAAATCAAGAAAGCGATGATCGAGCAAAGCGAGAAGACGATCGCTTTGATTGAAAAAGAAAAGATCGGGAAGTGCTCGTTGGCCAGAACTTGTCTTTTGCCGGAATTATATGCCCTTATCACCGATATTCAGTTATCGGATGAATATTTGGCGAAAGCGCCTAACACTATATTCAAAGTCGTTTGATAGACGGCTAATTCAATTTGATTATTTCGTATGCGATGTTTTTGAAATAGTTAATATGATAACGGCGCTCTTTTTCTAATCCGAATTCGATGTCATCCCGTAGCATATAGATGATTTCATCGCCATTTTCATCCGCAAACGTCAGCGTTCTATACCATATGTCATTCCATATGCGTTTCTTTCCTTCAGAAACGAACGTAGCATTTTTCTCATTCTTGCCTGAGCTTAAGGCCATCTTCAAGGAGCTTTCTTTTCTTCTTTGCTTTTTATATGCGAAATCGAAAACGAAAACGGTATTTGCCACAAGAAGGATTAGTAAGATGATGGAAAGCGATAGGAAGAGCGGTTTTAAGTCCAATGGATGGAAGATCAACATAACGATGATCGCCCCTAAAAGAAGGGCCGTAGAAGAGCCGTAAATTATCAATATGTTCTTCTTTGTCTTTTTGATTGATTCGCTTTCTTCTTTGCTATAGAAAACCATGAACCAATTATAACGGTCTTATCGAGAAAAATCCCTTTTATTAAAATTCGAGCATAGGCGTTTTTCTTCTTTCTTTCGATTGCTTTTGCATATATCGTTAGGGCATGGCGGAAATCAAGGTATCCAATCTTACGAAAATCTATGAACATAAGAACATTTTCGGTAAGGTCAAGGGTGAGACGCTCGCTTTGAAAAACGTTTCTTTGACGATACCTGACGGCTCTTTCTTTTGCTTGCTTGGAGAGAGTGGATCCGGCAAAACGACATTGATGCGAATTTTGGCTGGCGTCACCGATTACGATGAAGGCGACGTATATATAAACAAGATCCCAGCCGAAACCCTTTCGCAAAAGGAAAAGGATATGACGATGGTCTCGCAAAACTATGCGTTATTGCCGTTTAAGACCGTTTATGAGAATATTGCCGAACCGTTAAGAATGCTTGGCGAATCATATGACCAAATCGTCGAAAAAATAGAAAATGTTGCCGAATTGCTTGGAATTTCGGAAATTTTGACGAGAAAACCGCGCCAGCTTAGCGGCGGAGAGCAACAACGTGTGGCTATAGCTAGAGCCCTTGTCCGCGATGCCGATATCAATTTCTTCGATGAGCCACTAAGCAATCTTGAAGCAGACAAAAGAGACGATTTGGTCAACGACTTCAAAAAGATAAAAAAGAAAAAGAATTCGACCTTCGTCTATGCGACGCATAGTTTAAGCGAGGCGCTAATGCTTGGTGATCAGATCGCCATACTCGAGAATGGAGAATTATTGTCTAGCGGCGAGCCTGACGCTTTGTTGAAGAAACCGAAGAACGTGAAGACTTTTTCTTTCTTGCATCCGGATGATGGAATCTTATTGCCTCTAGTCGCCGTCAATGGACATTTCTCGGCTGAAGGCATCGCATTCGATAAGTCGGATATGCCTGATGGCAAATATCTTGTAGGCATCACTTCCGATGAACTTAGAGAATCTCCTGATGGCTTCCATGCACGAATAGCAAACTCCGTTTTCGAAAACGGCTCATTCGAAAATAGATTCGACAAAATTGATTTCACAATCCAAGGAATGTTTAAATCCCTAGATCCGCGGAAAAACGGCGAAGAGGTCATTCTTAGCGTCAAAGGAGATTCCTTGCCGGTTTTTAACGCCGTCACAGGGTCGTTCGCTTTCTTAGCTAAAATCGGCTAGTTGCCTTTGCGCCACACGCCTTTATCGACTATTTCTGGGTAATTTGTTTTATTTATGTGTTTGTCGAATGAATAATCGACGAACAAGGTCATTATCAATAATGAATACGATATTCCTATCAATGCGACGATTAAGAATCCTATCAGCCATACATAAAGGTTAGAGAAGAAAAAACATACGGATAGTGGGGCGACCATCAATAAAAGATAAGCGATGTTGATTGGGAGCTCCTTGACGAGGAAAAGCAACGAATTGAGTATCAGTTTTCCAAAAGACAAGTCATAGGTGTCGCACCCGGCGTAGTTATATAGCGAGGCGATGGAGACAACGACGAACTGAAGGACGCTTGCGCCATTGATTATCGCGGTTAAAAAGAAAGAATCCGCTTTTGCGTATTCTAAGCCGCAAAGAAGAAGTGCGCTTGAGATTCCAAGAACGAAGCCATTCCATAGTCCGATATGCCAATTTCGTCTCATCCCATTCTTGAAATCATGACCGATGAAAACCATTTCCGCATGGGCCAATTTTCTAATTACATGAACGCTGGCTGCCACGCCTAAGCTCGCTATCATGATGGCTGGGATATTGAGTATATATTCCCAAAAACGGACATTATAGATGTAACGAACGGCTTCCTCGGTTGAGGAATCTATCATAGTCAAGCTGAAAGCGTACGAATGCAAAACGAAAAGGGGCAAAAAGAAGACGGAAGTCAATAAGCTTATTAGTAGCAACGTGCCGAATCTATGGAAAAAGAGATCGAAGAAAACCTCAAATCTGTTCTTTGGGAAAGATATTGGCTTTTTTGCCGGATTCGAACGGAATATGTGGATGTTTTTACGCTTTTTCATAGACATATCCCATCAAATAATTGAATAGCCAAATCGTTTCGTCATGCTCATTTTCTTTGATGTTTGGCCTATCGGCGCTGATCGCTATATATAAAGGTTTGGACACATTTTCGAAATTTAGCCAATTTGGGAAAGAGGTTATTTTGTTGTATTCTCTGGCATTCGGGTCATATATTTTTAGCGCCCAAATGTCGCCATCGTCATTCGTCAGTTTCTCTAGTTCGTCTGAATATTCCAAACGGGTTTCGTTTAACGATAAAAATAGCCCATCTTTGGCGTATGAAGAAAAACTTCCCATATCTTTCAACGGGGCGATGAAGATATCGCTATAGAGGACGCCTTGAAGGCGGAACATCGTCTCGTAATTTGGCGACTCTTGTGAATAGAAATAAGTGTTTAGTTCCCTTATTCCGACGTCTTTCAAATATTCGCTCGCCTTTTTTATCGGTGAGTTGTCTATGAACGTGTCGCATGCGATGAATATCTGAAGCTCTTCTTCGTCTTTTGGTTTATCTTTGAGATCGAACGCATAACTAAGCAAGAACGGAGTTATGAAAATCGGTATCGCGTATTTCCACCAGCTCTTTTTTAGATATTGCTTTAATTTGAACGATTCCATCGCTACTAAAGGCAAATATAGCCATTTTCGCGTAGTTGCGCAATCGTCTTGTTTTCGGCGTAATTGGTGGCTCCTAGCGTCTCGGCATCCTGGCACCAACTCTCACCGAAATCAGCCAATCCGATCTTGTCGCTTCCAAAATAAGAAGTGTAGTTCATAAGGATCAAGTATCTTGGCTTTAATTCTAACGACAGCAGGTGCTCGTCGTATGTTTCCTTTTCCTTCGCAGTCAATGTGGCGTCGTTTTTGATTTTGGCGCGGCTTTCCTCAAGCGTATTGACTTGCTCTTCTAGCAATTGATAAGGCCAGGTCGACGCGCTTCTGATGTTGGACCAATTTAGGAAGGATTCGCCTTGGTTTGACAAACAATAGAAGAAGCGGTTCGTCAAATTGTCGAAGACTTTCTTTGCTTCGTTTGCGGCCGGCCCAAAATACCTATCTATGAATTGATAGAGAATATCTGAAGTGTTCAAGGAAGTATCCCAGATCAATTTAGACGCAATATAAGCGTTCACGTATTGGAGGATTTCCGCTTTATCGGTGTAGGAATCCTGAGTGAAGAAATATTCCAAATCGAATGGGAGAAGCATTTCGATGTTCCCTTTTAGGTTCGTCCAAGTTGGATACCAAGAATACAAGTGGCTGTAATCGGTTTGATAGAACCAAACCATGAAGCGATCGGTCAAGACGCCCCAGCGGTCGAACAAGGTCTGCATATCTGCGCTTTGGCGGCTATCCGTCAAAGGAATCGTCCACCATGCGGAAATCGGTGCGACCCTGATTACGACGTTCTCTTCGGGGATAAGCGATTCGTCGATGGCTTCGTATTGCGGTTTGCCATTGACGTATATTTGTTTGCCGTTGGCATCCGTTTTGGCTTTGACTGGCGGATAGGTGCTATAGCTATAAGCGAACATTACGATGTTGATCTCTTGCCCTGGAAGCTCTTTGTCTGCCCATTTTTTGACTTCCCTGGCCACACAGTTGATGAAACGGATCATCGGCGCGCTGTTGAAGCCTCCGTAACGCGCTTTGACGGCTTGCGTTTCTGGCGACATATCGAGATATCCACGGTCCATTTGCCCAAACATGAAATATTTGTTCTTGTTTCCGGGCAATATCTTCTTAAAGGATTCGATCGCAAGCGCAGCGGCAGTGGGGGTGCCATTTTCCGCGGTCGCTATCAAGCTTCCGTCCTCCGCAACGCCGTCTGTCCAGCAGATGTCGTATAGGTTTCCGATGTCGGTTTTGCTGTTATCGTGGACGATATCGGTATCGCCGTAGTGATAATAGTTATTGCCTTCGGAATCGTGCGAGAAGATATGCCTATATTCTTCTTTGATCAAACTCGTCGAGTCGTTTGGATCTTCCTGGAATTGCTTGGGATCGACGTAGCCTAAGGCGGTGTGGTCCCTTCCGAACGTCGTATCCCAGCCGATTCCGCCGCCGAGCTTGTCGTCGATTGAAAGGTATTCGCCGGCATAACGAAGATGAGAACTATAAACGTCATATCCGGCTTGATTGTTATAAGTCGCGTAATTCAGATAATTTCTGTTTCTGAATGCGGGGATGTAATAACGTTTGATGTTTAAGAAAGGCAACGTAGAAGCGACTTCTGAAGTGTATTCATAGTCCGGCGTGAGCCAATCTACTCCATAGTATGTTTCGATGAATTGGTTAGATGCATAGACGATTCCAGAATTCGTATTGCTTTCGAGGAATAGGCTTTTATCGTGTGTCCACATCACAAAGCCATCGCCATTTAAAATCGTATTATCCCATGCAAAAGAGGCACTTTTTTCGAAATTCTTGCTTCTGATGACGATGTAATGGCCACTAGGGGAGTAGGATTCCTCATCGTCTACGACCGTTTCGATATTGACGCCGCATAGATTCGCGGTGTATTCGACGATCTGGCTTGCGGCGTATAGATCGCTATCGGTCGCGTCTTTCGAAACAACGATTTTATAGGATGTTTGTTTGTCGTTTATGAAATACCAATCGGTCGGCGTGATCGGTTCTTGCGAAGACGATGAAGAGTAATCGATTGGGTTAGAGGAGCTATCGGAATGATCGCCGCCGCAAGATGCCAATAAGGACAAAGACGATAACGCCAATACCAATAATCTACTTGCTTGTTTCATTTTGTCTCCTCCTATTTGGCGATGAATGAGAAGCGATACGTCGATGCATTCTCAGCGCTGTCTGTCACGTAATAGACGAATACGTATCTTCCCTTTTCTTTTGGGGTATATGGCTTATACCATCCGGAATCGTCTTGCTCTAACGAAATATATGAGCCGTTTGGCAACAAGACGCTTACGACGACATTGATATCGTTTTCGGAATCATGGTCGTCGCTGATGGTTGGTTTAACGATGCTTATCTCTTCGTTCACGTTGTATTCGCCTTTATAGCCTTCAGGGAATGTCGCAGTCGGCGCTTCGTTGTCGCACACGCTATAGACATAGCTATAAACGGCCGATTTGTTGAGACTATCTGTCGTTTTGAAACGGATGACGAACGATCCAATGACGCTGAAAGTGATGTCAGCATCTACGCTTTCGCCATACGTTCCCTTGTAATCTGTTCCGGCTTGATACATCGCCATTGAGACGATGCTTTGCGACTGGAAGACGTCGTATGCGTATCCTTTTTTAAATGAATAACGCTCGCCCGTCTTGCAATAAACGAAAGGCTTATAGACGAATGAAGTTCCTAACATCGGAGCGATCATGTCGCCGTTTTTCAAAGTCCCTGTCGCTAAGGTTTGATTGGAGATCTGAGATAGATAGATGATGCTGTTTCCTTTATCCATCGTGGCTTCTATAGTCACGTAAGCGCCAGATCTAAGGAAGCCTTCGAATGGGGTGCCATCGTCCCAGTAAGCGACGTCGAATTGCTTGGATGAGACGTTGTTATAGACCGTTTTATAGGCGTGGTCGAATTGGAAGAAGATGGTTCTGAAACCATTAGTTTCGCTATAACTCGCCTCTATTTCGGTGTCTTCGCCATTCAATAAATAGGTCGGCGTATAACGGGTACTGCCGGCTCTGCTTACGCCGATAGATAGCGTCTTGCCGTCGAATGATTCCAATTTGACTTCGATTTTGGTTATTTTGGACATCGAAGACGTATTCAAGGAGACTTCGAAATTGAAGCTATTCATCGATAATGCGTATGGCAGGGTGATGGCTGGCTTATAACCATTCTTCTTCGCTTTGAGGCCGAATGCCATTCCCATCTCTTCGGTGGAGACGGAAGTGACGTAGCTATTCGTGTCGAAGAAATTCCCGGGATTATCCTTATCGAATTTATCCTTCACTTTCAATTCGTATGTACGCTTCTCGCCGGCCGCTTCATAAACGATTGAATGGGTGCCGGCCTCGCTAAATGATATGGCGTCATTCGCGTTTTTGGCTTCGCTAGAGCCATCGACGTATATTTTTGGCGATGGGGCATACGAATCGCTATTCTCGTCTTCCCGATAGTCGTATATCGTAGGCGTAGGCAAAGAGAATTCCTGATTCGTCTCAACCGCTTTAGGCATATCGTCCATATAGAAGTAGACGAAAGAACTATCGACATTCACAACGAAGTCCTTGCTAACCTCATAGCCTATCGAATCGATCGCGGTTATCGTTACTGTAAATGATCCTTTTTTGGTTATTTTCTTTGCAAAAGGCGCCTCGATTTGAGTTTTCTCTCCATTTTCATCGATCGTCATCGTGTAACTTATGTCGCCGATTCCGCCGGTGAAAGATGGCTCCTTTATCACTAAGGTATCCTGCATCTTGACGCTTGAAGGAAGGCTGGTGCTGATTTGGATGTCGATAGGGCTTTCAAGAATCTCAAAAGAACGGACGGCCTCGATGTCGTTGCCGAATTGGTTCTTCATGCGATACGCGATTTGATAAGTTCCTTTTTCCGTCGGCGTGAATGAGTTATTTGCGTCTAATAATGAGGTCACATCGACTCCATCTTTAGTCATCGACAAACTTGATTTAAGCGTTCCGAATAAAAGGCTGTTCGAATATGGCGAAACGACGGTGTAAGGATAATTCACGGCGCCTTTCTGAAGTTCGGATGAGTCGCTTACGAACAGAAGATTTTCATTGGTGACGAAATCGCTTGCTTCGATGTTTGTGAGATCTTTGCCGCCGAATGAATGGATGATGACATCTCCTTGGCCGTTGGTTATCTCAAAATTCAAATAGACCTTGGAGCTCTTGAAGCCTGGGAAACCGAATTTCTTGCTTCCCATATTGGCCATCATCACTTTGACGCCTGGAGCCGTCTCGGTGTAGAAGCAATTGTCGACTAAGCTATAGGAGACGTTGACCGGTATTTTTATCGCATCCGGATCGATATTCGGGGCCATCGTCTGTCCCCAGGCTGGCGTGAAACCGTAGCTCGTGATTTTACCGTTGCTTATTAGTTGGTTTCCGACGCTGTCATATGTTTCGCCGTATGAAGTGTTTTTGTATACGCCCTTCATTTCGGCTATGTTGGAGTGGTATGGATGCCCTTTTGCGTAGTTATAGGCTTCGGGCTGGGTAATGAAGAGGACACTAATCGAATTGCTTTCGTCGAAAGCGTCCGTCAACGTCAATTTCGCTTCTTTGATGTCGGCGGTCGCATCTTTGAAATTCGGAACGAATTCGATCAAAGAGCCTTCGACTTCGTTCAAATCGACGATTTTGTTCCAATAGAAAGAGGCGTTTGCCTTGGTGGCGGTGAAGCTAAGGCCTTTCAATGGGTCGCCGGATGTATCGACGATGTTTGAAGGAAAATCATCGTTATTGGTGAGCGAACTGATGGAATTTCGCTTGGTGAAAAGTGATTTGGCGCCTTTATTGACGTTGATCGTATGCGTCTTCTTGATCTCCTGGCCTTCGATTTGGCTGGTAAGCTGAATCGTCCAAGTTCCTTCTTCATTCAAAAGCAAGCTTCTGGAGAAATTCCCCTCTTTACCGGTCGGGGAGACGTATGAAGTTGACAATTGATATTTCGTCGAATGGTAATATCCGTATGCGTCCGAAACGTCCAGCGTTTCGTATAGATCGCATTCCTCTAAGACGCCGTCTAGGATGATAGTTGGCATATCTTTGACTTCAATCGTTGAGACAAATGCCATATCGTCGTCAAAAACGTCGTGATAGACGTAATCTATCTCATAAGTTCCAGCGTCATCGAACGATATCGAAGCGGCTTCCCCGCTCATCGTTTTAAGTGTCTTCTGGCCTTTCTTTATCTCTATACGATAATCGGAATATTGCCCGACTTCGGGGATCAATTTGTCG
Organism: uncultured Staphylococcaceae bacterium; assembly: GCA_964497235.1. Taxonomy (GTDB): domain Bacteria; phylum Bacillota_I; class Bacilli_A; order RFN20; family CAG-826; genus UBA4951. Next base: position 2,859 of record CAZCCJ010000002.1, on the reverse strand, counting down.
CTACGGACGATGCCGCTATAGATGGAGGCCGTCGGAAGAGACAACGTTTCGCCGATGGAGATGGATTCTGGAATAAGGAAAGAATAGGTTATCTTGTCCTGAGGTTTGGCTTCGTATATTTTCAAATGCTCTGTATAGGTCTCATATTCGAACGTGTACATCCCATTTGTGTATTCCAAATAGATTTGGCCGTCGTCTATCGATATCTTTTCGCCATTAGGCAAAGAAGCGGACGTTATTCCTTCTTTGAACAAATACGTCTTGCCGAGCAAAGAATAGCTATAGACGTCTTCTTTGTTGGCCTCGAAAAGAATATGGTCGTTCTTGGCTTCAACTTGGTTTCCTTCGATGTGCGGTATGAATAACGATAGGGCGAGAGGCGCGGCCAATAAGGGGATTATTCTATTCATTCTCATCTTTTTTCCTCCTATTCGAAAGCCACGGACACTTGGAAGTCCATCTTGGTGTTTTTGGGTCTGCCACTCATTCCGACTACGAGACTTTCGCCCTCTTCAAACGAAGATAGGCTGTATTCGAGTTTGTTATCGGTAGTGGCCACCCAAGAAGTGTCTTCCCTATAGGTGAGGTTTTCGCTGACGTTTTGGCTATCGTATGCGATTGTTCCGATTCTGGCATTTATGCTATCGCCGCTATAGCCGTTATTGACGAAAGTCATTTTTAATTTTGTTTTGCCTTCGTTTTTGGCTTCGGCTATCGCGTCTTTATGGATGCAAGCGAGAACGGTGTCTTCGTATCTGCTTTCCCAATGATACGTCCCATCTGAATTCTTTTTGATCGTCGTTTTGAAAGCCAAAGGCGCGAAAGGCTCTTCGCCGAAACTCAATTTCGTTATATAGATCGTCGCTGTTCCGCTTGCGCTAGAGCTTGGCCTAAACAACGTTTCTATGGATCTGGCCGTTTTGGTGAAATAGTCGATGGGGCAAGAAAGAGAAACGGTGTTGCTTGTCGTATCGAGAGTCTGCGCATACCAGCTTTTCGAAGTCGTTGTGTACCAAAATTCGCTGATGTTCGATGAATTTTCGCCATATAGGAATTCGGCGTTGAATGAATTCCTGCCGGCCGCTTTTGCTAACATCGACAATTTGCTTCCAAAGGAGAAGGTGACGTCTCCTCTAGTCATCGGCAATACGACTTTTATCGCGTCTTTTTCGGCGTCATATGATGTTTCGAAATCGCTTGCGAAAGTGAAGTGCTCCATCGCTTTGCTTGGCAAGCAATAATAATCGACTTCGTTATAGACGGCGAAATCGACTTTTGCGTTCTTTAAAACGGTATCGCCACGTTTGACGTCCACGCTATAAGAATATTCGCCGGCTGGCAAGAACGACTCATCGTCGATTTGGAAATCAACGCCATCTTTCGTCAAAGAATATTCGAACACAAGATTTTGGTAGCTGTCTTCGTCTTGGATTGCAATCTCTGGCAATTTGGCATCGCCCTCCAAGAATATTTCGTTGTCATAGGAAAGGTCAAAATCGACTTTTGCCTCTTCTTTGTCCGTTATCGTCAAGTTAAACGTCGTATATCCTTCTTCACAAACGAAATTCATCATATAAGTGCCAATCCCCATGGATTTTAGATGGGATTTTGCGATTTTATACCCTAAGAGGAATTCGTTATCCGCAAGCAATTTGCCGTTATATGCCAAATGTGCGTTCGTGTATTTTGAAAGGGAATCATCCCTGCTTATTACAAAGTTTTCAGGATCGCTTAGATCTACGGTCAAATCATTAACGTGAATATCGATTCCTTTTTCTATCGTGACGGTCGCTTCTAAAGAGACGACGTTACCGGCGGCATCGGTTGCCGAAGCTGTCACTGCTTGTTCGCCAAGCGAAACAACGCCTATCGTATCCGTTTTGTATCTAATCTCCACGTCGAGATCGTTTCCGAAGCTGTCTTTGGCGCTAAAGCCGTTTTTGACCTGGCTCTTTTCTTGATATTGGAATGTCGTTTTTGTTAAGGTGCAGGTTATTGTCGGCATCCCATAGACGTATACGGGGATTTCTTTCGATGCGTTGCCCGCTTTGACGATTAAGCTATATTGGCCCGCGTTGGCGAAGTCGATTTTGATCATATCGAGCGAAAACTCAATCTCCTCGCCGTCTTTCGAAACTGATATTTCGTCTGCGAACGCGTAATTGCTTTGATTGAGTTTCAAATTAAAGGACGATGGAGCGTCGAAGGTTACTTGCTCGATTATGCTGGAGGATGAGCCATTATTCGACGAATCGTCGGCGTCGGAATTGCATGAGACTAAGAAGAGAGAAGGAAGCAACGACAATAGCAACAAAACGTTTTTCTTCTTCATTATCCTTTTAATCCTCCTACATTGAATTTCGCCAAAATCAGCTTTTGCGATGCGAAATAAAGAATTATCGTTGGGATGACGACGATTGTGAATCCGGCCATGATGGTGGTGACGTTCGCTCTAGAGGCGCCAGCGCTGGCTGCGTTTTGGAACTTATATAAGCCATAGGCGAGGTTAGGGGTGCTTGGAAGATAAATCATGAAGGTGTTGTAGTTATTCCAGTTGCCTAGGAATGAAAGGACGTACAAGACGGCAAAGGTAGGAAGGATCATCGGGAAATAAGCGCTGAACATGGCGCGGAGATGTCCTCCTCCATCGATGAAGATGCTTTCGGCGTAGTCCCATGGCATCGCTTTGAAGGCGCCATATAGCAACAAGAAATTCATTCCGCTGAAGACGGCGCTCGGGCCTAGCAATATCAGCATGAACATATTGTCGTATGTGCCCATCATTTTGGCGTATTGGAGGCCAGCCGCGCCGCTTCCGATGATTGGGACGATCATGATGACGATGCCCAAATTGAACAA
>CAZCCJ010000001.1:0-140591 GCA_964497235.1 uncultured Staphylococcaceae bacterium | reverse complement strand
CCTGCGCCTTCAAGACCCCCGAGGCGACCAGGAAGAAGATCAAGAGCCTCTACGATCAGAGGGGGAGGACGAACGCCTCCTCGATCGACATATGGGTTTCATGGAGAAGGGCGGGACGGAGATAAGCCACTCCACGGTCCTCAGGATCCTCAAGGCCCTGGAAGGCTACGCCAGATACGCCACCAACGCCAAAAAGAGGCGCCACAACGGGCGTTACGACACCCCGGCGGAGGTCGGCGTCAAATGGCAGATGGACGTGAAGTACGTCCCGGCCGAATGCAAGGCGCCCGGCCTCGAGGGCAAGTTCTACCAATACACGATCCTCGACGAGGCCTCCAGGAAACGCTTCCTCCACTTCAGCGACGAGCATTCGATGCTTTCGTTCCTTTGGGCGCAGTTAAAGGAGAGACAGCTGAATCGATTAACAAAATCGTAGATGACAAGGATATGCTTCGCTTAGCTCTTCCATTTGGAACGCTTAGATATCAGTCATATGTTCAGCTTGGATTCCTCTATAAAAAACTTGGTCTTAAGAAATCCGCCAAGGTAATACTTGAAGAAGCGAAGAATCTAGAAGAAGTCGCTCCGTTGCACAGCGTTAGAGTTGATGGCGCCAATGTTCAGAATGAAGCGGTTGCCAAGATTGATAAACTTCTTGCCGGACTATAATCAATAAAACAGGAATTAACCGCCGATTTGGCGGTTTTCTTTTGACTCTCTTTCTAATTTTCCTCTCTGAAGCCTGGTCAGAAATGTGGAATACAAACTTATTGTGACTACCCGATTTTATGCAAAAAACGCAAATTACATATGCCGATTTTATGCAAAAACACAAAATCAGTATGCCGATTCTATGCAAAAAATACAAAAACAATATTCCGATTTTATGCAAAATCATCTTAATTGATATTCCGATTTTATGTATAATATGTCCATAGGAGATAGATTATGCTTAAAAGAAAAATTTATAATGAACTGTTAGATTGGAAAAATGAGCGTAAAAACGGCCTAAAAAAATGCCTATTGATTAAAGGAGCACGGCAGGTAGGCAAATCATATATCGTTAAGGCATTTGGCAAAGCGGAATATAAGTCATTCATTTATATAGATTTTTTCAAGGAACCAAATTTAAAGATTATTTTTCAAGGCGATTTATCTCCGGATGAAATTTATAAAAGACTAACTGCCAATAAGCCAGATGCCAAATTAATAAGTGGTGATACTTTGATTTTTCTCGATGAGATCCAGTATTGCGGCAATGCCAGAACCGCAATTAAGTTTCTCGCAGAAGACATGCGATATGATGTAATTTCCTCAGGTTCTTTATTGGGCTTGGCGTATGGTGAGGATGGCGATGAAAATGTCGAAGAACCAATTTCCATACCTGTGGGTTACGAACGTCCAATAACATTGAAATCGTTGGATTTTGAAGAGTTTTTGTGGGCATACGGATATAAAGATGAAACGATAAAAGAATTACAAGCTTACATGAATAATGGAATTCAAATACCAGAAAGCATGCATGAAAGGTATGAGATGCTGTTCCGAGAATTTATGGTCGTGGGAGGAATGCCAGAAGTAGTTGCCGATTTTGTTCAACATAAAGATTTTAATAGGGTTGCCAGGATTCAGAAGGAAATTTTAGAAGAATATCAAGACGATATATCAAAACACGCTAAAGGCAAGGAAAAACAATACGTGAGGATGTGTTATGAAGCCGTTCCAAAACAATTAGCGAAAGAAATCAAAAAATTCCAGTACTCAACCGTAGAAAAAGGACAAACACGGAGGAAATTCGGTGGAAGTGTTAAATGGTTGAAAGACGCAGAAATCGTTAACGCTTGCTACAATGTGCACGAACCTTACTTGCCGTTAATGGCCAATGCAAACAATGATCAATTTAAATTATATATGGCAGATACGGGTCTACTTTTGGCAAATTATGGTTTTGCAACGAAAATGTCCATTTTAAACAATACGATAAAAGGAAATGCTAAAGGCGGAATTTATGAAAACATAATAGCCGAATGTCTCGTAAAACGTGGATATAACATTTATTATTTTAAGCCAAATGATTCTCAAGAAATTGAGTTTATCATTGAAAAAGATGGAGAAATTATTCCTGTTGAAGTGAAAGCCGGAAATACGGCATCAGTTTCTCTGAATAAGTTCATAAAAGATTATTCTCCGAGTGTTGCCTACAAGTTGATTGGCGGAAGAAATGGATGCAATGGCGTAAAAATCACATTGCCTCACTACATGGTGATGTTTTTGTAAAACCATCATGTGTGACACATAGATGATAACCATATAAAAATTTGGTTAAAATCCACACTTTGCAAATACAACAAAACAGAAAAAATGAGAGCACTTTCTTTGAAAATCTTGCTTACCTAAAATTTTTATTTTTGTTAAGATTCAACGCGTTGTGAAATTAGCGCCGCTAAAGTAGTTTATTCACGAAGTTAGTCTCCTCTCTTGTAACAACAAAAAAGTTATTGAAGGAGGGATTTTTTATGTACGAAAACAATAACTATTTAATAAAAGAAAAGATAGGCAAATTACTTCTCAAGTTCTCTATTCCTTGCACAATTTCGCTTCTTATCTCAGCTTTATATAACATCGTAGACCAAATTTTCATTGGCAATTCAAATGTTGGCACGATTGGTAACACCGCCACATCACTAGTATTCCCTATCATCACTATCGGCTTGGCTTTAGGTCTTATGCTAGGAGACGGAACCGCTTCATACATTTCTTTGTGTATGGGCAGGGGCGATACCAAAAAAGTCGGTAAGGCAATCGGAACCGCTACGGTTGTAGGAATCATAATCGGCGTTCTTTTTATCGCTATCTGCTTCCCATTACTTGATCAAATACTCACGTTCTTAGGCGCTAGGACACCAGAATCTTTAGCTGCCGCAAAAGAATATGCCGTTTGGATTTTGATCGGTATGCCATTCTTTGTTTTGCTTAACGCTCTCAATCCAATCATCCGCGCAGATGGGTATCCAAAAGTTGCAATGGCCTCAACTTTATCCGGTTGTATTGCCAACATCATTTTAGATGCCATATTCATTTATCCATGCAATATGGGCTTAACCGGAGCTGCTATGGCCACCACAATCGGTATCGTTTTATCTCTTATCGTTAGCCTTTTTGCGGTCATCAAGCCAAAGTCATTTAAATGGGAATTGAAGGATTTCATCCCTGATTTGCGCATTTTATGGCAAGAAATCAAACAAGGATTCTCCAGTTTCCTCACTCAGTTCTCAATCGTCATAATCACAATCGTTTCAATGAACATGCTTGCTCAATATGGAGCCGAATCAAAATACGGCGCTAACGATCCTCAAGCTATCATCGGCGTCATCATGAAGGTCTTCTCCATCGCTATTAACATTGCGGTTGGTATCAGCAGTGGTGCTCAGCCAATCATTGGATATAACTATGGCGCTAAACGCTATGACCGCGTTAAACAAACAATCAAATATGTTTATTTGGCTGTCATTATCACAGGTGTCATTTTTACAGTTTTATTTGAGACCATCCCTGGCCCAATACTATCAATATTCGGCACCAATTCCTCTAACCCAGATTTATATTTGGAGTTTGGTATCAAAGCCTTAAGAATCTATTTGATGTTTATTCTCTTCACATCAATCCAAAAGACAACATCCATCACTTTACAGTCTTTAGGAAAACCAGTTCAGGCAACAATACTCTCGTTAGCTAGAGACGTTATCTCATTTGTTCCGTTCACTATTTGCTTACCTTTTGCATTGGGCTTGGATGGAATCTTGTGGGCTGCTCCATGCGCAGATGGGGTTGGAATCATTGTTTCTGCCATCTTCCTCTTTATCGAATTGAATAAGATGAGCCGCCACGAAAAAGATGGCCTGCCGGCAGTAAAAGATACATTGTAATAAAAATTAAAGCAATTTCTTGAATGCGTCCAAGTCTGTTCTATATCAGGTGATGTGAAACAAAATGGGATGGGATAACAATCCCTCTCCCTAAGCCCCCTAGGGGGCTCGCGCCGCCGGCGCGAAAAAAGGCATCCGGCCTTATGATGTTTTTGTTCAGGAAACAGAAGGAGGATGCCATGAACATTATAAACGAAAGCAGCGGGACGGAGATAAGCCACTCCACGGTCCTCAGGATCCTCAAGGCCCTGGAAGGCTACGCCAGATACGCCACCAACGCCAAAAAGAGGCGCCACAACGGGCGTTACGACACCCCGGCGGAGGTCGGCGTCAAATGGCAGATGGACGTGAAGTACGTCCCGGCCGAATGCAAGGCGCCCGGCCTCGAGGGCAAGTTCTACCAATACACGATCCTCGACGAGGCCTCCAGGAAACGCTTCCTCCACTTCAGCGACGAGCATTCGATGTACGAGGCCGAGAAGGCCTTCCGCGCCGCGGTGAAGTTCTTCGGCTACGCGCCGAAGATCCTCCAGACCGACAACGGGAGCGAGTTCTCGGACAAGGCCTTCAAGAAGGAGAAATCCCGATACGGCCGCGATTATCCAAACGTCCTCGAGCCCACGCTCGCGTTCTTCGGCGTCGAGCACAAATTCATCAGGCCGAGGACGCCTGAGCACAACGGCAAGGCCGAGAGGTCGCACCGGGTCGATCTGGAGAAGTTCTATCGCACCCTTTCTTTCTATTCACTCGAAGACCTCAGAAAGCAGGGCAAAAGCTGGAACTCGAGGTACAACAACATGTCGAGAATAGTCCTAAAGCTCAAGACGCCGAATCAAGCCGAGCTTGAAAGCCTGAAGCGCATCATGGACAATACCGGCGAGGTCAGATGCCCGAAGCTACTCAAATGTTTCACATCAACTGACAACTAACATTCCTTAGGATGATTCAAGGGAGTTCGCTCTTTATTTATTCCTTATGAAGTGTATAATTCATCGCGATGGGGCTTTAGCTCAGCTGGGAGAGCGCGTGCTTTGCAAGCATGAGGTCGTCGGTTCGAACCCGATAAGCTCCACCATCGAGGATCGCGGTGCTTAAAGAAAGTGCCGTTTTTTTATTTTCCTTAGTGTGACGAAGCTTGTGCGTCATAAGCGAATTTGCCAGTTTTAATGTCTGAGAACGGCGAAAGGCTCTTTCCGATTCTGACATTCACAAAACAAAAGCATTGGTGGTGTTTCGTTCAAATCGATAAAATGCCAAGATTTTTGCATAGTAAACCAGAGTATGGCGCTATATTGGCGAATGCTAATATAATGTAAGCGCAAGGGGGATATGAAATGTCGAAGACGATTACTTTGAAAGACGACCATTACCGCATCATCGGCTATGTCGAAGTGAGGGATAACGGAGATAAGGTATTGAAGGATGACCATTACCGCATCAAAGGGTATTACGACGCTCGCTCGAATGTTACGAAAGACGATCATTACCGCATCGTCGCCCATTGCGACATGCTGACGTCATTACTGTAGTAAGTTTGTATAAAAAACGTCTACCATCGCTAGTAGACGTTTTTTCGTCAATCGGTTAGTTATCCGCCGTGAAATCGCTGGTGCTGAATCCTTTAGAGCGTTCAACAATACTGGTGTAATAACGTGTGACGGTCGATGAGCCTTTATACGATTGAACGGCTTTATATTCGCCGTTAGAGTTCTTTTCGTAGACCGTTTTGTAAACTGGCGAGATTGTGGCGCCATAGCTTTTACTGGACAGATCCACATATGTCACATATAGCTCATACGTGCCATCGGAATTGAATTTGATGATGTAACTGCAACCATCTTTTACGTTGAGCACCTTTTTAAGATCTGCTGAGATGTTGTCGTTATCGTCCATGTTGCCGACCTCGTCGCCGTTAAAAAAGGAAATAAGAAATACATCTTTTCTTTTCTCGATAGCGTCCGCCAAAGCCTGGCCTTGTTCGCTATTAGGATCATCAAGCCCATTTAACGCATCGGTGAAGTCCTCTGCGTATTTGTAGGTGTCTTCATCGAGCACGTCGGAATCCGTCCAGAAGCTAAAGCCCTGAATGTTGACCGTGATGTTATTGACGGCTTCGTTATTGCCGGAGAATTGCCAGGAAGCGTATCCGATCGAAAAAGCGGCGCTGACGGCGATGAGGGAAAGAAGGGACAAAAAGATCGCTTTAATCTTCATTGCTTTGGCCCTCCAATTCTTTTAGCCTCGTCTTCACGATCTTCTTGTATTTGGATAAGAAGACTTCAGAAATGACGTAGACCCCGGTGACGCTTATTAAGGAGTAAAGGCCGAATCCTGATTGCGCGAACAAAATAAATAGACCGATATTGTCTACTTTATTTTCGGTGTATCGCAATATGACCTGCTCCCTTTTGACGTAATTGTCCCTGCCAGCCGTATTGTCGCCACGGAAGACCAATAGGCCGGATGGGCTATATCCAATCAAGCGATGGGTGATTATCTTCCCATTTTCAAGTTTGTAGCCATAGACCTTGTAAACTTCCAAAGGTTCGTCTTCGGAAATGTTATCGAAGGTCAATAAGGCTCCAACGGCGAATTGCTGATTGGAAGCGTCCTCAGGCAGAGTGAGCTTATATTCATCGCTCCAAAAGCCGTCCATGGAATCGGAGGCTATCACCAATTTGGTTTGGTTGTTGAAAGAGAATTGCTCGCCTGAGGCTTTAAACGATATCCCTACCCCAGCCATCGCGACGACTCCGGCCATGATGATGGCGGAGAAGGCGATGGTCAGGATATTGATTATTTTCGACGATTTCTTTTTGCCGTCCTTATATTCTTTGAGGATCTCAGCGTCTTTTTTACCTTGGGAAACGAGTTCTTTTTCGGTTTTCAGAAGCGAGATGAAAGAAATTAAGGCTAGGCCGAATATAAGACAGGTCAATAGAGCGACTACCACAATGGTTATGGTAATCATCTATCTATTCGCCTCTTATATTATGCGTGGGTGCACTCTTCGACGGTGGCGGTGAAGGTGAAGTTCACTTCGGCGCTTCCGATGGCGGTTACCATGGCATTAAAGGCCTTTTCGTTTCTAGGATACATGTCGTCGATATAGGAAACGGTAGGAAGGTTGAATTCGAATTCGAGTTTCGTGCCGGTGTACTTGTACTCTTTCGTGAGGTCAGCGTCGAGGGCGCCGAAGGTGACATAGGTGGACAAAGCGCCGTAGTCGGCCGTCATAGTGACCTTGATCTTTTCATCGACGGCGTATCCGTCTTTATAGTCTTTTTCTTCCGATCCAGTGTATTCCAATTTGATGGTGGAAACGTCGGAAGTGTTGTTGTCGTTGGCGGTCTTTTGCCAACCGATGAAATCTTGGTCCAAGGTAAGGACGAAGGTTTGTCCTTTGGCTAACGCAAGCGTGCCAACCTCATCGGCTTTGGTGGTGATGTTGACGTTGCTTTTTGCAGTGGCGGTCGCGTCCTTGGAGAAAGTCCAAGCGGCGTAGCCCGTGCCGACTAAGGCGATCGCGGATAATCCGGCGATCAAGGTGATTTTGTTAGATGTTCTCATTTTTTGTCTCCTTTTCATGATTCATCTTTCTCTAGGTTCCAGCATTATCTGCATTTTTGGAGCCTTTGGCTACGCCACTTGGCGAAGCCGATATAATGTATTCTTCATTGGGACGATTGTCAATGATTTTCGTTACATTTTCGCCACTTGACGAAAAAGATGCGAAATAACCGAAAAAGAATATAGACGCTTTCGATAACGTTTTTTGATAGAGATCTCGTTTGGAGGATGGTTTCTAGATCGAAAAGGTCAGCGGAATCGCTTTTTGGCTGTCAAGTGGCTCTCTAGGGCCGTAAATGCGATTGAATTTCGTATATCTTCCCAGTCAGAGGCGATTGACGAGATTACAGATGCATGTTTATGTTTTGGAACAGGCGACATAAAAGCCTAAAGATAAGCAAAGCCAAAAAAGCCGGTCGGACCGGCTGGTTCTTTTTGCGATGCCAAAATGTGGCTTAGTTATGGTGCATGCACCCGCAGGGTGTGCGGATGAAATCGAGCAACGAATCGACGTATTCTTTGTTGTCGGAATAGCAATCGCCGTTTTTGACGATGAGTCCTCGCTCCAAAAGCAAAGCGATGTCGGCGTCTAAATCCGCTTTATCTTTCCCAGTTATCTCGGAAAGCTCGTCGTAGCTCATCTTATCTCTCTTGACGTATAGGAATTTGACAATCTTCACTCGCATCGAATCGGATAGGGCGCTAAAACCGGCTGCGGCTTCGTCTTTATGCATTTTTATTTCCTCCAATGATAGGATAGCTAAAACGCGTCTTTCTTTCAAATCATTCGCATTCACCCGCCATCTCGGCTCTATGCCGAATCAATGGTAAGCGCCCGCTAACTTTATGCCTTGAATGGGTTGTATTCGGGGGCGGTGGCTTTATAATAAAGCCGAAATCGATGTGATTTGAGTCCTTTTCAGTGGTGGCGATAGCCACGGACCCATTAGAAAATGGCGCTTACGCCAAGAATCGAGGGAGCTTATGAAGATGAGATCGCTATATGTGCTTGCTTGCTTAGGGCTTTTGGCCGCTTTGCCTTCTTGCGCCGTTGAAGGCAGAAGAGGCGAACAAGGCGCGGACGGCTCAAACGGCCTCGATGGACGCGACGGAAGCGATGGGAAAGATGGAAGCGATGGAAAGGACGGCAAGGACGGGGAAGATGGCGAAGACGGAACGAAGATATACACCGGAACCACCGATCCGAGCGGCGACTTAGGCGTGACGGGAGACCTCTATCTCAATACCGAGACTGGTGACTTATGGCAAAAAGGCGCCGACTCGTGGGCTGTCGTTTCCAATCTCAAAGGAAGCGATGGGACTAATGGCGCAAACGGCTCCAACGGCGAAAAAGGCGATAAAGGGGACAAAGGCGACAAGGGTGATAAGGGGAACACCGGTGCTACCGGTGCGAAAGGCGATACCGGCGTCTCGATCACTAGCACCTATATAAACGACCAAGGCCATCTTATCTGCGTAATGAGCGATGGGACGGAAAAAGACGCCGGATTCCTCAAAAGCGTCGAAACCCATACGGTCAATTTCCGTTTGGACGATAAAATCGTCAAGACGGTGACGGTCCTAGACGGGTCAAAGGTCACGATGCCGGAAGACGACGATACGGTCGGCTATATCGTGAACGCTTGGTACACCAAGGAAGGCAAAGCCAACGTCAATTGGTCTTTTAGCGGCTCAACCATAACTAATGACCTAGACATTTACGCCGACTATGAGATCGATCCTACGGAAGTGGTTAATTTCTTAGACGACAAGCGCTTCACCTATGGTATATATCCTCAAACGCATGTATCGGATGCCACTACGATAGACGCGCTCAATGCGCTAGCGAAAGCGGAATCGAATGGCTGGTATTTGCTAGGCGATACCTATTATATGAAGTCCGAGTCCTATTTATACGACTCCTCAGACGCTTACACCTATTCCGATGGCGCCGATGCGACGCTAGAAGAAGAGCCGTGGTTCAAATGCGAACCGATCGTTTGGGATGTCCTCAAGAAAGAGGGGAACCTATATACCGTCATAAGCGAAGCGGCCTTGGATTCCAAAGAATACGACTATAACGGCACCGACTCTTACACTGCGCATTGGATGTATTCGACGATAAGGAGATGGCTTAACGACGGATTCTTGAATTCTGCCTTCTATGGCTCTGGGAAACGCATAAGGACGACTGATGTCGATAATAGCGCGGCCACGACCAAAGAAACCACCGATAATTGGTTGGCGACGGCGAACACATCCGATAAGGTCTTTTTCCTTAGCTATCAGGATTTCCTCAATCCGGATTACGGTTTCGATGACGAAGATAGGACGACTGATAGCGCTAGGCAACGTGCCCCAAGCGATTACTCTTTCAGCAGAGGTGTCAGCAAAGCTTCGGATGGCTATACTGGCTACTGGACGCGCTCCCCATCGGCGGCCAACAAAAAATGCAACTACTTGGTCCATGAAATCCACTCGACGGGCCAAGTGGGCAGCGCCCTAAATGCGAGCGTCGTCAACGGCGTCTGCCCATCGATGGTCGTGAAGATAGTTTGAAGCGCGATGTATGAGTTAAGCGGTCTATCAGGCCGCTTTTTTCGATAGATGGTGGCTTATCTGCTCTATATGTTATAAATATGTTATAATCAAGGAATGAATATCGAATCATACGAATTCTCCTCTCTGGGCCGAGATATGCTCTCGAAGAACAAAAAAGCGGAGGATTGGCCGGTCGTCTATCTCATCAATAGCGATGAGAAGATGTATATCGGCGAAACGCAAAACGCCGTCGTCCGTTTCGAACAACATCTGAAAAGCCCCGAAAAGAAGGGACTCAAAGTCATAAACGTCATCTATGACGACGAATTCAATAAATCGGCGATACTCGACATCGAGCAATCGCTCATCCAACTATGCGGAGCGGATGGAAAATATAAGCTCATCAATTGCAATGGCGGCCAATCGAGCAAGCATAATTACTATCAAAGGAAGAAATACCTAGACAAAATCGACGATATTTGGAGAGCACTCAAAAAGAAGAAGATCGTCGTCAATGATTTGGAGGACATCAGAAACTCCGATCTATTCAAATATTCGCCATATAACACTTTGACTGCCGAGCAAAGCGCGGCCTCTAACGCGATAATCGAGGACATAGTCGAAAAACTTAGCAAGAATATAGACGGCACGGCCATCATAAACGGCGGGGCGGGGACTGGCAAAACGATCGTTCTCACTAACCTCATGTATAAGCTCGTTAACGCCACGAGATTCGATGTCGATGACTCACTAGATGATACTGACACGAGCGAATACCTTCATCTTATGATGCTCATACAGAATTATCTTAAAAAGCATGGCGAAGGGTCCAAAAAGCTTAAAATCGGCTACATTTGCCCGATGTCTTCGTTAAGAAAGACGATGAAAAAGGTCTTTAGGCTCACTGCCAACGGCTTAAAGAGCGAGATGGTGATCGGCCCTTTCGACATCCTTAGAAGCGAGGATAAGTTCGACGTTCTCTTGGTCGATGAAGCGCACCGCTTGGCGAGAAGAAAGAACATTTCATTCATGGGAACATTCGACCAAAACGCAAGGAAACTCGGACTCGATCCGATGACGGCCACGGAACTCGACATGATCGTGGCGAAATCACGTTATCGCGTCTTGGTATATGACAAGAACCAATCGGTCAAGGGGTCGGACTTGACGGACGAGCAGTTCTTCGACGCTTTATCGGATTCTTCGGTACTTACTAAGAAATTATCCACCCAGATGAGGTGCCTTGGCGGTGAGGAATACACCGATTATCTCGATAGGATCTTCGATTGCGAGCAACACGAGAAAGAAGAAATCGAGAATTACGACTTCAAGATTTTCGACGATGCGGCGAAGATGATCGACGCGATAAGGGAACTAGACAAAAAATACGGATTATGCCGCAACGCAGCCGGCTATTCCTGGAGATGGCGGAGCAAGCCTTATATCAAGGACGGATACGATTACATCCTGAAAAATGGCTTGGCGGATATCGATATAGACGGCCATCATTACGTTTGGAACATGACGAATGAGGAGTTCATCCTCTCAAAGAACGCGGTCAACGAAATCGGCTGCATCCACACCCTTCAAGGCTATGATTTGAATTACGTCGGCATAATCTTCGGAAGGGAGATAGATTACGATCCGATAAGAGACGAGATAGTCATCGACAAGGAAAAGTTCTTCGATAAGAACGTCAAGAACGGAACGGATGAGGAAACGCTTAAGAGATACATAATAAATTCGTACAAAGTCATGATGACGCGCGGCATCAAAGGCTGCTATGTTTATGCGTATAACCGGAATTTAAGGGATTATTTGGGGAGATACATCGAGAAATGGAAAGATTAGAGAAATTGATGAAAAGAATCGACGAATTCAACAAAGCCAGGGATTGGGACCAATTCCATTCGCCTTCCAACCTCGCCAAATCCATCTCCATCGAAGCGGGCGAGCTTCTTGAATGCTTCCAATGGAACGATGATTGCGATATCGAAGCTGTCAAAGAAGAGCTCGCGGACGTCATGAATTATTGTCTGCAGATGTCGATGAGGCTCGATCTCGATCCGATCGAGATAATGAACGACAAGATGGACAAAACGGAGAAAAAGTATCCCGTTTCCAAAGCAAAAGGCGTTTCGACGAAGTACGACAAACTTTAGAGGTTGTGGCTGTTATATGAAAAAACCGACGGGGGACCGCCGGTTTTTCTTAATGAAAGCTGGATTACGAATGATATCCGTCTGGGATCGCTATTTGCCCGGTCGCGCTATTGAAAGTGAAGACGACGTTTTTCCATGCGGCGCCGGTCGAGAAAGCCTTATAGGCTCCTACAGACAATTTCCAATTGCCATCGTTACTGATGTAATAATCGTATCCGAGGTGATCGTCCACTTCGGTCGTTAGAGTCCAACCGTTATTGACGAGCAATTCCTTATAGCTGGCTATATAAGCGTCGCGTAATTCATCTGTTTCGAATTTATTCGTTTCGAAATAGCAATAGGAAGCATATCCATCGTTACTTTTATCTTTGATGCAAGTGGCCTTGTTGTCGGCGTATCCAACATTCGTAGGATAGAGATACGGTATCACTTCATCAACGCCGAACTGTTTTAGAGAGGCCAATAATTCGGTCGGATAATTGGTCGGTTCGGTAGGAAGGACGATGTTGTCCCAATCGTATGAAACGGCGGAGGTTCCAAAGTTAGAATATTTTCCAACGAAGGAAGCCGGTTCTTCGGTGCTATCGACGTTGCTGGCGAGTTCGGTCGACATCGAGGCGAAATAGCCGTCCTTCAGAGTGACGGCGACGTCATCGGAGACGGTGTAGTAATTTAGGAACCTCGGCAAATACCAGCAATAGGAATAGAAGAAACGCGTCTCATTGCCGCGTGAGATGTATTCGCCATCCTTTGAGCCTTGCCCCAGTATCTCAACCGCAAAGTCGAAGGTAGGATAACGATTGACGCTGGAGAAATCGGCGGTGTAGTCTTTCGTCTTCGTCAAAACTCCGGTGGAATCGTCATATTCATAGGTGAAATAGCCGGTATCGGTCTTATGGACGCCAGTATGGGAAATAGTGCCGTCGGCTTGGACGATCTTCTCGTCGATCGTGTCTTCGGTGAAGACGTGAGTGTAGGTCATCGTGCCATCGGAATCGGAGAAGCTATAAGAAGCGGTGTAGTTTCTTGCACTAGCCATCTTAGAACGGGCCGATTCGATCGCGTCATGGTAGCTTTCGTGTTTATATGGCTCTAAGTGAGTGACTTTCGCCGTTCCGATTTCC
This sequence comes from uncultured Staphylococcaceae bacterium, assembly GCA_964497235.1. Taxonomy (GTDB): domain Bacteria; phylum Bacillota_I; class Bacilli_A; order RFN20; family CAG-826; genus UBA4951. The sequence continues at coordinate 127,268 of CAZCCJ010000001.1, read as the reverse complement.
GAGAACTTGCCACTTATGGTTGTGCCGCCCATTTCATCTTCGCCCAGCGCTGAAGCGGGATCTGTGAAGATCTGGAAACCGATGTCATCGCCGTTCACCGTGATCACGAAATCATCTGGGAAGTTATTGCGGAGAGTGAAGGATTTGGCGATATAGAAAGTGGAATAGATGCCTTCGCCTACATAGTGATAGGTTTTGCCGCCGTCGAACGTCTCGAAGTCGGTCGCGACTACGTTAGGCGCTTCATCGCTTTCCTCATCGTATTTGAATGGGTTTTCGTAAGCGCTGTTGACCCAATCGTATTCTTCGCCTTCATCGTCGTATTGGGTCTGTTTGACGATGGTGTTATCGGAACTGATGTATTCGGTGGCCAAACGCGTGCCGTTCCTCACGAAAAGACGGGAATAATCGCTTACGCCGGTTTGTATGTTGACCGAATTTATTTGGTATGCGTCGGTGTTGTGATAGGGGTAGGACGCGATATCCTCGTTTTCCTCGTAAATCGTCGTGACGTTATAGGAATCATAGAGGGTTGGACTGAGTTTTTCGTCATAGTCGTAGCGGCTCTCGGTCAGGTTCACCTTCATCGCTCCGGTCAATTTGTTGAACGTTTCTTCCGGTAACGCTGTCCCAGAGGAGACGGTTATGGTTTTCGTTAAGACCTTGTCCTCTTGTCCCTCGATATAAGCGGATATCGTGGCGGTTCCAAGACCATTAGCTCTTAGCAATGCTTGGTTAAGGCGGTTTTCGTCCGGCGAGCAAACGATGATATCCTCGTTGTCGCTAGAGAAAGTCACGCTTCCGATGACGCCATCGTCGAGCACGGCGTAGATCGAACGCATTTGATGGAGGTAAAGATCGCCGAACATCACGAGTTTGAAGCCGGCGTCGCCGGTGACGATGTCGCCGCTATCAGGATTCGGATCGACGTATGGAAGGCTAGAGGAATCGTTATCGCCGCCGTTATCGCCTTTGTTTTCTTGATCGGCGTCTCCGCAAGAGACGAGCAAACAAGACGCGGCTAAGACTAACAATAGGCTTTTCTTATTCATGAACATCATTATTCTCCTTGAAATTCAACTAGGATATTTAATCGCTGAAGCCATATTTTTCAATTAAAATTTCGATTTTCTACGGATTTGTGTGTTCCAAAGCGGTACAAGTATCGAATCACACGTGCGCATATATTTTCCCGAAATGACGTCTATGCTATGCTTATGGCATGAAAAGAGCGGTTTTGGCATTCATATCCATATCGATTCTCTCTTTAATTACTTCCTGCGGGTCTTCGACGAATGGCGGCAAGGTGGTTTTTAATGCGGCTTCATTGCCGAATGTGGCCGTCGAACGCGAGCAAAAAGCGACGATAAACGGCCATGAATTCATCTACTATAACGTCTATCGAAGCGAGAATGACGAATTCGTGCTCAAGGACAATAGCTCCTTTATCCTGAATTACGACATCGTCTTCGGGCTATCTTTCTCTAACTCTAATTCTCCAGCGTGTTGCTATGACGTATCGGAAGGGACGAAAGACCCTAAGCCCATCGAGCCGTTCGATTCCAATTCGTATTCCATAGAGAACTATGGGTTTGAGATATCCATCAATAAACTTATATCGATGCAATATAACGACGTCAACATCGGGAAAATCACGCACTGGTGCTAAAAAAATCGATGCGTTTAGATTCTGAAAAAGCGGCGAAACGACGAGAGAAACAAATTAACGCTTAGACAGGAACGCGGATTGGTTTACAATATGCCCGTCATTTTAAGGAGAGATTATGAATAAGATAGCCATATCAGTGGAAACGGCCGCCGATTTCAGCCCTGAGCTAATCAAGGAATTCGATATCAATGTGATACCTTTCACCATCGTTCTCGGAGATAAGGAAGTGAAAGATGGCGAGGCCAAAAGCGAAGATCTTTTCGCCTACGTCACGAAAACCGGCAAGCTTCCGCGTACCTCCGCCGTCAACGCCAGCGAATTCAAGGCTTTCTTCGAGAAATTGCTCAAAACACACGATGAAATCGTCCATATATCGTTATCGAGCGGAATAAGCAGCGCTTGCCAAAACGCGATGGCGGCAAGCCAAGAATTCGAAGGCAAAGTGCACGTCATCGATAGCCACGTTTTGTCAACTGGAATCGCGCTTCTTGCCATCTACGCCGCTAGACTTCGCGACGACGGATATAGCGCAAGCGAGATAGCCGATAAAGTCAAAGAAAGAATACCGAACGATCAAACTTCATTCGGCCTCGAAAACGTCGAATATCTCTATAAAGGAGGGCGTTGCAGCGCCTTGGCGCGCCTTGGCGTCAACCTTCTAAAGATCAAGCCGCAGATCATCATGGATCCGAAAGAAGGCAAGATGAGGAGCGCGAAGAAATTCCGCGGCAACACCGAGAAATGGGTTCTCGATTATGTCGAAGCCACCCTCGAAGAGAACAACAATCCGGATTTGGAGCGCATTTTCATCACCTATAGCTCAATGGAAAACGAAATCTTGGACAAGGTTGAAAACCGCTTAAAGGAAAGAGGCTTTAGGAACGTCTCCCGCACGATGGCCGGAGCGACCATCAGCACCCATTGCGGCCCCCATTGCCTCGGAATTCTCTATCTAAACGACGGCGAGCATCCGATCGCCAAGAAAAATTAGCGATTTTTTCCGCTTTTCATCGTTGCAAAACGATTGAATCGTTCGTATCATAATCCTGCGATGATCCTCGAGCAGGCTCGCAACATACTCGTAACGGCTGAGTGGCGCTTTATGGGCCACTCTTTCTATTATTAGGAGGTGTCATGGACGAGGTAACGAAAGTGAAGGAGGCCCTTAGCGGACCTCTCGAAAAAGCCGGATATTCGCTTTACGACGTGAAGCTCATCCGTAAAAAGGATGGCTTGACGCTAGAAGTGACGGTGGACCGCGACGATCCGATATCGCTCGACGATATCGTCAAAGTCAGCGATCTCATCAACCCCATTCTCGATAAGGAAGATCCGATAAAAGGACCTTATACGCTCGATGTCTCTAGCTTAGGGAGCGAGAAACCAATAGCCTTAGACAGGTTAGAGCGGCACATCGGGAAATACGTTCATCTTCATCTCTCTCACCCCTTCGAAGGCGCAAATGACCTCGAGGGAGACCTCTTAGCCGCCGATTCGGAAAAAATAGAGCTAGGAATCAGAATCAAAAGCCGCAAAAAGACCATAGAAATCGCGCGCGGCAACATCGACAGAGCGCGTTTGGCCATCAAATTCTAGGAAATAATGGAGTAAAAACATGGATCCAATTCAGTTCAAAGCGGCAATCGACATGATCGCCGAAAGCAAAGGCATCAGCCACGAAGCCGTCGTCTATGCCTTAAAAGACGCCATCGAGCACGCCTACATCAAATATTTGGGCGGCGGAGACGATGCGATGGTCGAAGCCTCGATAGACGAGGAAAACGGCTTCATCACCTTGGCTCAGAAGAAATACGTCAAGGACGAAGTCGAGGACGATTACCTCGAAATATCCTTAGAAGACGCCAAGGAAGACGCGAAAGAAACGGTCGAGCATCTTGAGGAATCTTACGAAGAAGCCGATCCGAAGAAAGAGAAGGACAAACGCCGCGAGATCAAGAACCTCATCTCCCTTGTCAAAGCGGAAGAAGGCGAAATCGCCATCGGTGGCCTTTATTCCTTATATTGCCCGATAAACGAACTCTCTAAGCTCACCGCATTAAGCGTCAAGAGTCTTTTGAAGGTCAAGATCGCCGAAGCCGAGCGCACCGCCTTATACGATATCTACAAGGATCATATCGGCGAGATGGTATCGGGCGTCGTCGAGAAAGCCGATGATAGGAGCGCCTTCATCGACATCGGCCGCACGACCGTCGAACTAACCCGTCGCGAAATGATCGGTGACGAATATTTCCGCGTCGGCGAAACCGTCAAAGTCTATCTCCAAGAGGTCCGTCAAGTCGGCGAACACGCCCCGAAAGTGGCCAAAGGCCCGCAAATCATGATCACCCGCGCCAGCGAAGGCTTCTTGAAACGCCTTTTCGAAGAGGAGATCCACGAAGTGTATGACGGCACCGTCATCATAAAAGGCGTCGCCCGTGAAGCCGGCGTCAGAAGCAAAGTCGCCGTCACCAGCATGAACGACGACGTCGATCCGACCGGCGCTTGCATCGGCCCTGGCGGCTCACGCATCCAAAAAGTCGTCTCCCAATTAGGGAATGGCAAAGAGAAAGAGAAAATCGATATCATCGCCTGGAGCGATAACCCCGCTTTATTCATCGCCGAATCGCTTAGGCCAGCCCATGTCCTAGGCGTTAAGATCGTCGACTTGGAGGCTTTGCCGCGTCCAAGCGCCATCGCCGTCGTTAAAGACGATGATTTCTCGCTTGCCATCGGTAAAAAAGGCGCCAACGCCCGTTTGGCCGATAAGCTCACCGGCTTCCATATCGACATCAAAGAAGAAAGCGAAGCCGTTAACGAGAACATCGACTATAAGCCATACGACGAACTCGTAAAGGAAGTCGAGGAAGCGAAGAAGGCCAAAGAACACGAAGCTTTCGCCAAGAAGAGCAGGGAAGAGGAAGCGAAGAAGGCCAAAGAAGGCGCTGATGCCTATCAAGAGGCCGTCGTCCCTGAAATGTCGGCCGAAGAAGAGGAGGAGTTCGAGGAAGTCGCAAAGGACGCCACCGCGAACGCCGTCGCCGAAGAAGCGCCGAAAGCTGTTGAGGCACCGGTCGCCGAAGAGCCGAAAGCTCCGGCGAAACCCGTCGAAAAGCCAGTCGAAGTCAAGACGACCGTCACTTTGGATGCTCTTGAGAAAGACCTCGAAGAAAGCTCCAAAAAGAAAGACGCGCAGCCAAAAGGCAAATGGAGCAAGAGCAAACGCCCGCACCAAATCAGCGAAAACGAGGTTTCCCGCGTCGCTCCGGCCGAAATGCCGAAAGAAGCTATGCCAGTCTATAGCGAAGAAGAGCTCGCCCAAATCGCCAAAGAGGAAGAAGAGAATGCCCAAAGCGAATACGACGAGATGGATTTCGACGAATACGACGACGATAGCTATTACGACGACAAATAAGAGGACGAACGATGAAGAGCGCCGAATCGATTTTGGGTTTCCTTGGGATACTATACCGCGCCAAGAAATTGGAGATCGGTTCCTCCCTTTGGCACCAGATGCCGAAGGTTAGGCTCTTCTTAAAAGCGTCCGACGCCGATAGCGGAGAAGCCATCCGCTACGAAAAGAAGATAAAAAACGCCCATCTTCCCTATCTTGAATTACCGTTCTCGAAAGAGGAGCTAGGCGGAGCGCTAGGAAAAAGCGAAGTCACTTTCGTTGGGATAACCGACAAAAAGAGCGCTTTGGCGCTCATATCGAAGATCAATGGATAGGAGGAAAAAGCATGAAGAAACAACGTTATTTCTCTAAGAAAAACGCACAACAGCAGCAAGAGAGGAACCGCAAGGCCAATTTCGAGAGCCGCCCGCAAGGAGGGCATCGGAAAGAAGAATTCGCCAAAGTCAACGGCGGCGTCTTCACTTATTCGAAGCCTCTTAGCGTCCTTGAACTATCCAAAGCCATCAATGTGCCGGTCAATTCGATCATCAAATTCCTCTTCATGCAGGGAAAGATGGTCACCATCAACCAGATGCTAGACGACGAGGCCATCGGCACGATCTGCCTCGAATTCAATTACGACTTCAAAAAAGAAAAGATAGTGGATGCCGAGCATTTCGAGGAGCTCGAGATCGAAGACGATCCGAACGATCTTCGCGAAAGGGCTCCGATCGTCACCGTCATGGGCCACGTCGACCATGGCAAAACGTCTATCATCGATGCCATTAGGAAAACGAATGTCGCGGCTGGAGAAGCGGGCGGCATATCGCAAGCCATCGGCGCCTATCAAAAAGAATACCACGGCAAAAAGATAACGATCATCGACACTCCGGGGCACGAAGCCTTCACGGCCATGCGCGCTAGGGGAGCCGATGTCACCGATATCGTCGTTTTGGTCGTCGCGGCCGATGACGGCGTGATGCCACAGACCATCGAAGCCATCAACCACGCGAAGGCGGCGAATTGCAAAATGATAGTCGCCATCAACAAAATGGATAAGCCAGGCGCCAATCCGCGCCGCGTCAAAGAAGAGCTTATGGCGCACGAAGTAATCGCCGAGGACTATGGCGGCGACGTCTTGATGGTGCCAGTAAGCGCCAAGACCGGTGAGGGGCTAGACGATTTGCTCGACGCCATCGAAACGACGGCTGAGATCATGGAACTAAAGGCCAACCCGAATCGCTACGCGATCGGAACGGTCTTGGAAGCCAATCTCGATAAGGGCGAAGGACCTAAAGCGACGTTGCTTGTTCAAAATGGCACCCTTAACCACAGCGATTACGTCGTTGTCGGTGACATATACGGCAAAATCAGAAGGATGACCGACGAGAATTCGAAGCAAGTCGGAAGCGCGGGCCCTGCGACTCCTGTGAGCGTCACCGGCCTATCAAGTGTTCCTAGCGCAGGCGACCGTTTCATGGCTTTCCCGACTGAGAAAGAAGCCAAGGAAATCGCTTCAAAGCGCGCTCTCGAAACCCAAAGCAAAGAGCGTTCGAGAAGCGCCGCCTTGTCGCTTGAAGACCTCAATAACCTCGTCAACGCCGGCAAAATCAAGGATATCAACGTCTTAATCAAGGCGGATACCGATGGCTCAGCCAAGGCTTTAAGAAGCTCGCTTGAGAAACTTTCCAACGACCAAGTCAAGGTCAAAGTCCTCCAAGCCAACGCCGGAGCGATTAACGACGGCGATTTGCTTCTCGCCGAAGCCTCAAACGCCATCATCTACGCTTATAACGTGCGCCCAAGCGCCCAAATCCAGCAGAAAGCGGACGAAAGGAAGATCGAAATCCGCCCGCATCGTATCATCTACGAAATAATCGAAGAGATGGAAAACGCGATGAAGGGTCTATATACGATCGAGAAAGTGGAGGAAGTCACCGGCCAAGCCGAAGTCCGCCATATCTATAAAATCTCCCATGTCGGGACGGTCGCTGGAAGCTATGTGACGAGCGGTTCCCTTTTGGCCAACGAGAAGATCCGCGTGCTTCGCGATGGCGTCATCGTCTACGAAGGCGAGCTCGCCGGATTGAAGAGATTCAAAGACGACGTCAAGGAAGTCAAGCAAGGCTATGAATGCGGTCTCTCGATCAAGAACTATAACGACGTCAAAGAGGGCGACATCATCGAGGGATATAACCTCGTGGAGAAGAAATAATGGCCAATCGAAGCCTTAGAATAAAATCCTTGATCGCCAGGAATCTTATGGATATCCTGACTTTCGAGCTTAAGAATAAGTCGTTAGGTTTGCCAAGCGTCAACGAAGTCGAGGTCAATTCGGACAATAGCCTCGCCAAAGTCTATGTCTCGTTTTTAGGCGCGCCGCATCCAAGAAAAAATCTCGAGGAATTAAACCGTTGCAAAGGCTATATCCGTTCCTCCTTAGCCAAGAAGATGGATGTCTATAAAGTCCCTGACTTGCTCTTCGTATACGATGATAGGTTCGAAGAGGCGGAAAAGCTAGACGCCATCTTGAAAAAAGAGGGCGAAGACATCGAAAAGGCGAAGAAAAAGCACGATTGATCGACTATTTGAATGATAGATAGCGTCTATAGTAGACGCTTTTCTTTTCACCTTTTTCCATTTCAAGTTCGTTTGCGAGGCCTTTATTGCCTTTGAGATAGACTTTCAATGGATTGACTTTCTTGACTTCCCTTCTTAGAAGTTCCTTGACCGCTATAGACACGATTGAAAGGGGGCCGACGAAGCCGAAAATGGTTATTTGATGTTTATGGTCGCGCGTAAGCGAGAATTCGCCAACCCTCTTATGTTTCGAATAGATGAGATAATTCTCCTCATTCTCTTTTCTTTTTCGAGCGGCCGCTTTAGTGAGACGTAGGTCATCTGCGGATATTATCGGCTTAATGGCGATGGAAGGGTCGTCCATAGCTTCCCACTCATAATCCTTCCAATATAGGCAAAATGGCTCATGATTATATAAAGACAAACGGAAATTCTCGTCGCTTTCCGGATATTTCTCAACGATAGAGGCGAAAAGCTTCTTCATTTCCTCTCGATCCGTCTTTTTATTTGCGGGGCAACAGGTATCGGTGATTGGCATCGCCTCTTCTCTTGCCAAAGAGATTATGTCTTTCTCTTTCGCGTAGATGAGCGGCCTAATGAAGACGATATCCGCTCTTTCAAGATGCATCTTCGGTTCGAAAGTGGCCACTCTTCCGCCGTGTATCATGTTCATAAGCAGCGTTTCGACGGCGTCGTCGCTATGATGGGCGAAGGCGACTTTGTTGCAGCGATGCTCTTTCGCGAAGCGGTTGATGCCCGCTTTCTTCATCCTTGAGCATATCGAGCAAGGAAGGTGTTTTCCTTCTTTGGCGTTGGCTTTGAGAATATCGTAGACGAAAGAGGAATCTTCGATGTATAAAGGGGTGCCGTTTTTCGAGCAGAAATCCTTCAAAGGCGCGAGCTTATCGCGGTTCCATTCGAAGCCGAGATCCAAAAAGACTGGTACAACCTCATAATTCTTTTTGGAGAATAACTTATATAGAGAAAGAAGCCTAACGAGGCAAAGAGAATCCTTTCCGCCGCTTAACCCGACGGCGATTCGATCGCCATTATCGATAAGCGAATAGTCGTTATCGGCTTTTCTAAGCGATGACAATAAGGTTCTAAGTGGATCCATCGCGAGAATTATAAACTCTTGGAACTTCACTATTAAGAACGACTTTCAATGCGATGGGAAAGAAAATGAAATCGAGTGGTTTGGCGCTCATTTGAAGAAATGCCAGTCGATAGACCCTTTAAGGAAAGAACGATAACCGTCTATAATGTTCGAATATGGATGGAATCATTCTGATCGACAAAGAAGAAGGGGTAACGTCGCGATGGGTCGATAATGCCATCGGGAAGCGTTTCGGCACGAGGAAAGTCGGGCACTTAGGGACGCTCGATCCCTTTGCGACGGGGTTATTAGTCGTCGCACTCGGCAAGGGCACGAAATTTCTCAATTACCTCGACGACGAAGATAAGACTTACGTCGCGACGCTTAAACTTGGGGAGAAGACGTCGACCGGCGACAAAGACGGCGAAATCATTCAGAAAGAAGCGGTTAGGGAATATTCCATAAAGGAAATAGACGAAGCGCTTTCTTCTTTCTTGGGCGATTCATTCCAAACGCCGCCTATGACGAGCGCCATCAAGATAGACGGCAAGCCCCTATATAAGCTCGCGCACCAGGGGAAAGAGATTGAGAGAAAAGAGAGGAAGATAACCGTTCATAGGATATCCTTAAAGTCCTACCTTTCCGATACATTGACTTTCGAAGCGAACGTAAGTAGGGGGACTTACATGCGCGTTTTAGCCGAAGATATAGCGAAAATGTTAGGCACCATCGGGCATTTGACGTCATTAAGAAGGACAACGATTTCGGGGATGAATCTCTCGAGGGCCAAAAAAATCGACGAAATAAACGAAAACGACGTTCTTGATCCGACGCCATTCTTAAGTTTGCCCAAAGTCATTATCTCCGAAGAATTAAAACGCGACGCGATGAATGGCAAATCGATGAAGCTAGATGCGAGGGGCCATGAAAGGATATTGCTAACGACCGACCTAGGCGGCGCAATCGCAGTCTATAAAAAAGAGGATGATGGCCTCTATCATTCCGAAAGGGGGCTCTTCTGATGGAAAGATTCGATTTCTCCGTCGACAACGTTCCGATGACGAACGGGTGCTCATTATTGCTCGGCGACTTCGATGGCCTTCATCTTGGGCACCAAAAGCTTCTTGAGGCGGCAAGCAAAAAAGAAACGGCCGCATTGCTTTTCGATCCTCCATTCCCGAAAGAAAAAGGAAACGCTCGCACGGTTTTGACCTCTTTAGAGGATAAGGTGCGCTTATTCGCCAGATATGGCGCCGACAAAGTCTACGTCTTAAGAACGGATGCCTCTTTTTTCGCGATGTCTTCCGAGCGATTCATCGAGAAGATATTGCTTCCGATGCAGCCACTAGAGCTAGTCGTCGGCGAAGATTACACATTCGGAAATGGGGCGAGTGGCAAGGCGAATGACCTCAAAAGACATTTCAACGTGAAGATGGTTCCGATTTTAAATGACCCAGATGGAACGAAAATCGGAACAAAGGAGATAAAAGCGTTTCTTAGCGAGGGCGAAATAAAAAAAGCCAACGCTTCCTTAGGAAGGCGCTACGAAATCGTCGGAAAAGTCATAAAAGGCTACCAAAACGGCCGCAAAATCGGCTTCCCGACGGCGAATCTTTCCTTAAACGCCCCATATCTGCTTCCAAAAGACGGCGTTTATTCGGGGATTTCTTTTCTTAGAGGGATGCCATATCGTTGCATCGTAAACGTCGGGAAAGCACCCACAATTGGAAAGCTGAGCGATTCCATCGTCGAAATATACCTAGACGGCTATAAAGGCGATTGCTATGGCGAAACCATTTATTTGGATTTTTCGGATAAAATAAGGGATGAAAGGCGATTCGGCTCGCTAGAAGAGCTAAAGAAGCAGCTTGAAACGGATTTATCGCAAATGAGGAGCAAATTATGAAAGCGTTCATCTATGCCATGGAAAAAGAGGCAAATCCATTAAGAGAGAGGACCGAACTTCTCAAAATTGTTAAACACGGCGCGGCCGTATATGAGCTTAGGAAAGGCAAAATGGAAGAATTCGTTTTGGTCGTTTCCGGCATTGGCAAGACTCTAAGCGCCATGGCGATAAGCGCATTGCCGATTTTGTTTCCGAACGTCGATAACGTCATAAACCTCGGCGTCAGCGGATCGCTAGACGTCGAGAAACTTCCGCCGTTTTCTTTCTTTTTCCCAACCTCTTTCGTAAACCACGATATCGATACGACCCCTTTAGGAGATCCTCGCGGCCTCTTTTTTGGAACCGATAAGGTCTATTTCGAGGCCGATAAAGACCTCCATTATTTCTTGCTTTCGAGAATAAAAGACGAAAAACACGTCGATAACGGCGTCGCCGTAGCCGGGGATTGCTTCATCGCGAGCAAAGAGCAAAGCGATTTCCTTAAGAAGGAGTGGAATGCGCTAACTTGCGACATGGAAAGTGCCTCACTTGCCGCCGGAGCCTATACGCTAGGCTTATCTTTCGCGGCCGTCAAAATCATCAGCGATTCTTCGAGTAGCGCCTCCGAGTACGAGAAAAACGTCCGTTTAGCTAGCGATATGCTCGCTGAATACGCTTATAGATTGGTTTAAAGGGATTTATTTCCCAGATAAGGCTTCTTTGGCCGCTTTTTGATGGGCGTCGTATTTCTTTCGCTCGGCGGTATTGAGGATTCTCTTCCTCATCCTTATGGCGTGAGGGGTGATTTCGACGAGCTCATCGGGGTTGATATAGTCTAAGCACGCCTCCAAAGACATCTTGCGAGGCGCTTTCAAAACGATGGTTAGTTCCCTTGTGCTGCTACGGACGTTGGTCATCGGCTTGGCTTGGGTGCAATTGACGGCCAAATCGACGGGATAGCGATGCTCCCCGACGATCATGCCTTCGTAACATACGTCGCCTGGGACGATGAACATCGTTCCGTGTTCTTCGACTTTTTGCAAAGCGTACGAGGTGGCCTCTCCTTTATCCGTCGAAACCAAAACGCCGATGTTCCTTTCGCCTAAATCATGAGCATAGACCGGGCGATATTCTTTGAAAGTGTGGTTGATGATGCCATAGCCTTTTGTCATCGTGAGGAAGTTGCTGACGAATCCGATGAGGCCGCGTGAAGGGATGACGTAATTCAATCTTGTGACGGAGCCGTTGTCGTTCATGTCGCCAAGTTTTGCGCCACGATCGCCAAGCGTCGTCATCATGTCGCCGACGAATTCGTTGGGGACATCGATTTGGAGATCTTCGTATGGCTCGCATTTGACGCCGTCGATTATCTTTTGGATTACCTGCGGCTTAGAGACTTCAAGCTCATATCCTTCGCGTCGCATGTTCTCAATCAATACGCCCAAATGGAGCTCTCCACGTCCGGAAACGATCCAGCTTTCCTTATTCGGAATGCGCGTGAAACGCAAGGAGACGTCTCTTTGCGTCTCTTGGAAAAGCCTCTCTTCGATCACGCGGGCCGTGACTTTCTTGCCGTCTTGTCCACGCATCGGTGAGCTATTGGTGCCGAATTCCATCTGTAACGTCGGCTCATCCACTCGCAAAGCGGGCAAGGCTTCGAGGGAAGCGGGAGCGCAAAGGGTGTCGCTTACGCCGATATCGGTCAAACCGGCGATGCCGCAGATATCCGGAGCGCTGACGCTTCCGACTTCGTTGCGGCTCATGCCGAAGAACGTGTATAGCTTCATGACCTTGAAATTGGCGGTGGAGCCGTCTTTCCTCACGTCCGTTATGGTGTCGCCGACGGAAATCGTGCCACGGCGCACCGTGCCGATTCCGATCCTTCCGACGAAATCGTTGTAATCGAGTAACGCCGTCTGCATTTGGAAAGGCGCGGAAATATCGCATTTCGGAGCGGGTATATTCTCCAAAATCATATCGAAAAGCGGGTCCATGCCGGGCTTTTGCGTGCTTGGATCAGGAGACAAAGAGCTCGTTCCGTTAAGGGCGCTTACATAGCAGACTGGGAAGTCGAGGAGATCCTCGGGAGCACCGAGTTCGATGAAGAGGTCGAGAACTTCGTCGACCGCCCGTTTCGGATCGGCATTGGGGCGATCGACCTTATTGACGACGACGATCGGTTTAATGTGGTTTTCAAGGGCGTTTTTCAAAACGAAACGCGTTTGCGGCATCGTCCCTTCATACGCATCGACGAGAAGCAAGCAGCCGTCGACCATATGCATGATGCGCTCGACTTCGCCGCCGAAATCGGCGTGCCCTGGAGTGTCGACGATATTGATTTTGCTGTCTTTATAGTGGATGGCGGTGGTCTTGGCCAAGATCGTTATGCCTCTTTCGTGTTCAATCGGATTGCTATCGAGCATGCGATCGGTCACGGCCTCGTTGTCGCGGAAAGTGTGGGAACAAGTGAAAAGCGAATTGACGAGGGTCGTTTTCCCATGGTCGACGTGAGCGATGATTGCGATATTTCGAATGTCCATAAAGAAAAGCCTCCTGCCAAACGGCACGGCGAAATTTTAGGCGCGTGCGCCCATAAGCGCAACGAAAATCATCTGAAAGCGGATACTTTCTCCGCTATATCGACCGAAATTCGGCTTAAACGATCATTTTCTTCTTGCAAGAAGGGCGATAGGCCTATATATTTTCCGTTGCGGCATGTCATTGTCTTGCCCTTTCTCCAGGACCTGGCTTTGATATCGCTAAGAGCTAAATAAAGGAGAAAAAAGAATGCTCAACAAAGAAGAGAAGAACGTCATCGTTCAAAAGTACGGCAAAAATGCCAAAGACACCGGTTGCACCGAGGTCCAAGTCGCCATCTTAACGAAGAGAATCAGCGATTTGACCGCCCACCTCAAAGCCAATCACGGCGATGCGGTTGCCAAGCGTTCCTTGATGGAACTCGTCGGCAAAAGGCACGCTTTACTCGCTTACTTGGCAAAGAACGACCACGCGGCTTACGAAAAGCTCATCGCTTCCTTGTCATTAAGGAAATAAGCATAGTCCGAACCAAAGGCTCCCAAATGGGAGCTTTTTTTCTTCTTCTTATAACAACATCCCAAGTTTCATGCTAAGATTATCGGCGTTATAAAAAAGGAAAAAGAGAAAATGAGTAAACAAACATTCGAACTCGATTTTGAGGGAAGAACGCTCAAAGTCGAAACCGGCGAAATCGCCAAACAAGCCGATGGCGCGGTCTTAGTCCGCTTCGGCGACACCGTGGTTTTAAACACCGCCTGCTGCGCCGATGAGCCGAAAGGAGGGGATTTCTTCCCTCTCACCGTCAACTACATTGAGAAGCAATACGCGGCTGGAAAAATCCCGCAGAGCTTCCTTCGTCGCGAAGGCCGCCCGGACGATCATCAGACCCTATCGGCCCGCTTGATCGACCGCCCGATCCGCCCATTATTCGCCGAAGGATTCAGAAACGAAGTCCAAATCGTGAGCACCGTCATGAGCTGCGATAAGAACAATAGCCCAGAGATGGCCGCGATGTTTGGCGCTTCTTTGGCCTTATGCATCAGCGACATCCCATTCGATGGGCCAGTCGCCGGCGTCGTCGTCGGACGCGTCGATGGCAAGATGATCATCGATCCGACGGAAGAGGAAAAAGCCAAGAGCGACATCAATTTGACCGTCGCCGGAACCAAAGAGGCCATCATGATGGTCGAAGCTGGCGCTGCCGAAGTTCCTGAAGAAGAGATGCTCGATGCCATCATGTTCGGACATGAGGCCATCAAGAAATTATGCGCTTTCGAAGAAGAGATCATCAAAGCGGCAGGAAAAGCGAAGCGTGAAATCACCCTCTTCACCCCAGATGAGTCGATGAAACAACATATCAACGATGAAATCGGGGCCGATTTAGAGAAAGCCGTCCGCATCTTCGACAAGCTCGAAAGACAAGACGCCGTCGACGCTTTGAAGAAGAAAATACTCGATGAATACGATGCGATCAAAGACGAAGACGAAAAGACGCATAGCGAAAAGATGATGATGGTCGAAGGCATCCTCGAAGGAATGGTCGCCCACGTCGTCCGCACCTTGATCATCGAGGAAAAGATTCGTCCAGATGGCCGTAAAGTCGACGAAATCCGTCCTCTCGACGCCCAAGTCGATTTGTTGCCAAGAGCGCATGGCTCGGCGATGTTCACGCGTGGCCAAACCCAAGTCATCTCGACGACGACCCTTGGTCCTCTAAGCGATGCTCAAATAATCGATGGCATCACCTGCGAAGGCGAAAAGCACTTCATGCACCAATATAACTTCCCGCCATATTCCGTCGGCGAAATCGGAAGGATGGGGACGCCAGGGCGTCGCGAAATCGGCCATGGCGCATTAGGAGAGCGCGCGCTTTCATACGTCATCCCTGACATCAACACCTTCCCATACACCATCCGTTGCGTGGCCGACGTCGTCGAAAGCAATGGCTCAAGCTCCCAAGCTTCGATCTGCGCCAGTTGCATGTCCCTTATGGCGGCCGGCGTCCCGATCAAGAACGTCGTAAGCGGAATCGCCATGGGACTCATCACCAACGATCCGTCGAGAAGCCCTGACAAAGAAACCAACCATTACACGATCCTCACCGACATCCAAGGCCTCGAAGACCACTTCGGTGACATGGACTTCAAGTGCGCAGGAACGAAACTCGGCATCACCGCCCTTCAAATGGACATCAAGATCCATGGCGTCACCCGTGAGGTCCTTAGCGAAGCCCTCGCCCAAGCCAAGAAAGCCCGCGCCGAAATCCGCGACGTGATGGAAGCTGCCATCCCAGCTCCACGCGAGGAAGTGAGCGAATACGCTCCGAAGATGGTCACCTTCTCCATCGATCCGGATAAGATCAGAGAAGTCATCGGCACCGGCGGCAAAGTCATCAACGACATCATCGCTACCTGCGATAACGTCAAGATCGACGTCGAAGACGATGGCAGAGTCACGATCTATCACACTAGCAAAGCGATGATTGAGAAGGCGAAAGCGAGAATCGATGACATCGTCCGCGAAGCCAAAATAGGGGAGATCTTCGAAGGGAAAGTCACCCGCGTCGAGAATTACGGCGCCTTCGTGAACCTCTTCGGCGACACCGACGGCCTTTGCCACGTTTCGCGCTTGGCTTGGAAATACGTCGACGACGCGACTAACGTCATCAAAGTCGGCGACACCCTCAAAGTCGTCGTCATCGGGCTTGAAGAAGGCAAAATCAAGCTTTCGCACCGCGAATTCGAGGAAAAGCCGGCCGATTACGTCGAAGCGCCAGAGCGCCCAGCTAATCGCGGTTCCTCCTTCCATGGGCAACGCCATGGCGGATCGCGTTATGGCGATAACGGCCATCAGCACGGCGGAAACAAAGGCAACCGCCATTAATAAATGCCAAGATGAGCCCAGGCGACTGGGCTCTTTTTTTCGAAACGAACTTGAAACGCCATAGGCGTTGAAATATGATTTACCTATCGAAAATGATTCACAAAGAAACGAAGAGATTTTATAGAACAACACTATCTTTTCGTTGATCTTCGGAGGTCTAGAGAATATGTACGACGTAGTTATCATAGGGGCTGGGGCCGTCGGCTCTTTCGTGGCCAGGAATCTCTCACGCTACAAAATCGATGTCTTGGTGCTTGAAAAGGATTTGGATGCCGCCGATGAGACGACAATGGCCAATAGCGCCATCTCCCATAGCGGTTATGATCCAGTGCCTGGCACTTTGAAAGCGAAGATGAACGTCGCCGGCAACAAAATGATGCCTAAAGTCTGCAAAGAGTTAGACGTCCCATACGAAAAATGCGGGACTTTGACGATCGCTTTCAACGATGAGGAAATAAAGCGGCTGAAAGAACTGGAAGATAGAGCGAAGCAAAACGGGGTTCTAGCGAGAATCGTGGATCAAAACGAGCTTTTCGCGATGGAGCCGAACGTAAATAAAGAAGCGAAAGCGGCTTTACTATGCGAAGAGGGTGGAATCGTCAACCCATTTTTGTTAGCCATCCACGCGTTAGAAAACGCCGTCGATAATGGAGTCAAGCTCCATTTGGGAGAAGAAGTGACGTCATTGGCTAAGGAAAACGAGTATTGGAGAATAGAAACGTCGAAAGGCGAATATGAGGCGAAGGTCGTCATAAACGCCTCTGGCGTCCATTCCGACGATATAGCGAGGATGGCTGGCGAAATCGATTGGAAAATAAAACCGAGAAAAGGCGAATATTACGTCCTTAATCATTACGCAAAAGGATTGGTGAATCATGTTCTTTTCTCTCTTCCATCCGAAAAGGGCAAAGGGGTGCTAGTCACCATGACGACAAGCGGCAACTATCTAGTCGGGCCAAGCAGCGAAGAGACGCCAGATAAGGAGGATCTATCGACCGATGCACCGACTTTGTCGAAAGTCAAGGAGCAGGCGATGCGCCTAGTCCCGTCAATCCCATTTGGCCAAAGCATCCGCGTCTATAGCGGCCTAAGAGCGACACCATCGACCCATGATTTCATTTTGGGGCCTTCTAATGGCGATCCCTCCTTCATTAACGCCGCCGGAATCGAATCGCCAGGGCTTGTAAGCTCGCCCGCGATCGGGGAATATCTAGTCGAGGAATACGTCGTCAAACATCTAAATCCAGAAAAAAATGCCGATTATACGCCGTATATCAAGCCTTATAGCCATCCTAAGGAAATGTCAGAGGAAGAAAGAAACGAATTCATCAAACGTCATCCGGAGTATGGCCATATCATCTGCGATTGCGAGCAAGTCTCGCTAGGAGAGATAAAAGAAGCGATATCCCGTAGCGTCCCTTGCCTAACCGTCAAAGCCGTCAAAAAGAGGACGAGGGCCGGCTTTGGGAAGTGCCAAGGAGGCTTTTGCATGGCCAAAGTCCTCGCAATGTTAGCCGAAAAAGAAGGCGGGGACCTCTCGAAGGTGGAATATGGGAAAGCCAATTCGCCAGTCGTCCTTATGAAAGTGTCGAAGGGGGAGAAACGATGAAAGAAGTCGAATTGGTGGTGGTCGGCGGCGGTTCCGCCGGTTTAGCCGGCGCCGTGAGCGCATTCGATAACGGCGTCAAGGACATTTTGGTCATCGAAAGGAATGAATCGCTTGGCGGAATCCTCAATCAATGCATACACAATGGCTTCGGCCTTGGCGAGTTCAAAGAGGAACTAACGGGTCCGGAATTCGCCTATCGTTTTGAGAAAGAAGCGGAAAAGCGAAACATCAAATGTCTTTGCAACACCTACGTGACGAACATAACGAAAGACAAAGTGGTCTCCTATTCGAACGAAGAAGGCTTTCATAAAGTGAAAGCGAAAGCCATTCTCTTCGCCGCGGGTTGTTACGAAAGAAGCGCTGGCGCGATCGCTCTGCCGGGCGATAGGCCAAGCGGCATAATGAACGCCGGCGTGGCGCAGCTATTGCTCAATCGGCAGGGGTATTTGCCAGGCAAAAGGATATTCATCTTAGGAAGCGGGGACATCGGCCTCATCATGGCTAGGCGTTTGACGCTAGAAGGCGCGAAAGTCCTTGGCGTCGCAGAACTTTGCCCCTATAGCAACGGCTTGAATCGAAACGTCGTCCAATGCCTCGACGATTTCGGAATCCCTTTATACCTTTCTCACACGGTCACGAAGGCAATCGGCAAAAATAGATTAGAAGCCATCGAGCTTTCGAAAGTCGACGCGAACAAACGCCCAATCAAGGGAACCGAAAAGATAATCGAATGCGATACCTTGATCCTTAGCATCGGCTTGATTCCGAATAACACTCTGTTAGACAACATCGGGGTGACGAAAGGCATGTCAAGAGGCGCCGCGGTCGATGAAAACTACATGACCTCGATTGATGGCATCTATAGCGCTGGGAACGTCTTGCATGTGCATGACCTCGCCGATAATGTCGTGATGGAAGCTAGGAAAGCTGGAAAGGCCATCGCCGACTATATCAATGGCAAAGGCCAATCGGAGAACGTGAAGGTGACACCCGTCAAAGCGGGTTCCGGCATCGGATACGTCGTGCCTAGCTATCTGCATCTAGGCCAAAGCGAGCGGAAAATCGATTTCAAGTTCCGCGTCAGGGAGCCGTTAAAGAACGTTTACGTCGTCTTCAAGCAAGGCGAAAAGGAAATCAAGAAGTTCTATAAGCCGTATATCATCCCAAGCGAGATGGAAACGATGACGTTGCCTTCGTCTTCTTTCGCTCCGGATGGCGATGAAATAACGGTCTATATCGAGAGGAAAGGAGAATAACATGGCAAGAGATTTGATCTGCATATGCTGCCCACGCGGTTGCCATCTCCATGTCGACGACGATTTAAGCGTGACAGGCAATTTTTGCCCGCGCGGAGCCAAATACGGCGCACAAGAAGTCAATAATCCGGTGCGGACATTGACTTCGACGATAAAGGTGAATGGCGCTTCTTTGCCTCTTTGCCCCGTCAAAACGAAGGAACCGATTCCGAAAGGAAAAATCAAAGAGGCGATGGAGGAAATAAATTCGGTGACAAGGACCGCTCCGATTGCAATGGGCCAAACGATAATCGATGACATCGCCGGAACCGGCGTCCCTTTGATCTCGACCGCGGAAATCGCGAAGGAAGAGAAATGAAGATATTGATAGCGAGCGACATACATGGCAGAAAAGACGCCTGTCGAGCTTTGTTACGTCGGATAGAAGCCGAGAAACCTGACGAAATATGGTTGCTCGGCGACATCATGTATAACGGGCCCCGAAATGGCGTACCTAGCGACTATGAGCCAATGGAAGTCTCGAAGATGTTGCTCCCGCTAATCGACAAAACTTCGATCGTGTGCGGCAATTGCGATAGTCGCGTCGATATGATGCTTCTAGGCAAGGAAATGCCGTT
This sequence comes from uncultured Staphylococcaceae bacterium, assembly GCA_964497235.1. Lineage (GTDB taxonomy): Bacteria > Bacillota_I > Bacilli_A > RFN20 > CAG-826 > UBA4951. The sequence continues at coordinate 107,744 of CAZCCJ010000001.1, read as the reverse complement.
ATATATCCGAAAGACGGCATTCGGAAGGGAATTCGTTTTGCTTCATGGCGATGTTTATGACGATTTGGAGATCAAATCGAGCGATATCGTCGTTTACGGTCATACGCATATCTATTCCCATGGCGTCAAAAGCAGTGGACATTACGAAATCAACCCCGGTTCCATCGGCTTTCCGAAAAATGAAAATCCAAGAACTTATATGACCCTCGAAGAAGGGGAATTGAAATTAAAGGAACTCGAAAGCGGGAACACGCTCGAAAAGGATCTTCTCCCATAAGGGAGGAAAACGCTTCCAAAGCGTTTAAAATATCCGCCGTCCGTTTTATAATGTTTGAAATTAGGAGTTTATATGAACGAAAGAATCCGCGTATTTGCCCTCGGCGGGCTTGATGAGATAGGAAAGAATTGCTACGTCGTCGAGATAGACGGCGATATATTCGTAGTTGGATGTGGCGTCAAAAGGCCGGATAAAACGCAGCCCGGCGTCGATTACGTCATTCCAGATTTCTCTTATCTCAAAGACCATAAAAGCAAGGTGCGCGCTTACTTATTGCCTCATGGACACGATGACGAGATAGGCGCCTTGGCGTATCTATATAGCTCCGCCCCGGCTCCGATATACGGCAGTTCCGTGACCCTCGCGATGTTCAAAAACTTCTGCCATCACGTCGACATCGATTGCTCATCATTCGACTTCCATGTCGTCTTGCCTAGCAGCACCTTCAAAGTCGCCTCGAGGAAAATCACTTTCTTCCAAACCTCGCATAACACCGCCTTATCAAGCGGCATCGCGATTTCCTCTTCCTATGGGAACCTCGTTTTCCCAGGCGATTACGTCATCGAGAATAACGCCTACAAGAATTATCTCCATGATATGAACGCTTTATCGAAGTTAGGGGAGGAAGAGACCCTTTGCCTATTCATGGAAAGCGTCTACGCCAAGCGAAGCGGCTATACCGCCCCGCACTATAAGCTCACCCCATTGATCGAGAATAAATTCAAAGACGCGATGGGAAGGATATTCATAGCCTTATTGACCCCGAATTTCTATAACATAGACGAGGTGATATCCTTGGCCGTGGCGACCAGAAAGAAAATCATCCCTTACGACAAGGAAACGAGCGACACCATTAGCGAAATGCAACGCTCCGGGCAACTAATGATCCCGCGCGACAACTTCGCCCCAAGCGACGACATCAATAGATACCGCGATCAGGACATCATCGTCTTATTGCTTGGATATCCCGATAAAATCTATAGGAAAATCGCCCTTTTGGCCGCCAATCAAGTCGAAGGCGGACGCCCAGTGCGTCTAAAGGAAAGCGATACTTTCTTCTTGGCCGCCCCAAGCGACGACAATACGGAACTCGAAGCGACCGACGCGCTTGATGAGCTTTATCGCAGCGGCTGCTCCGTCATCAACATTTCGAAGAAGGAATTCCTCTTGATGCATGCGAGCGAAGAGGACATCAAGATGATGATCTCCGTCTTGCATCCGAAATATTACGTTCCTATCAAAGGATTCTACAAAGATCTGTTGGCCAATGCCCAAGTCGCCGTCAGCATGAAAGGCAAGCTCAATCACACGAATATCTTCCTGCTCGACAATGGCTTAAGCGTCTTATTCGACGAAACGGGCGGTCATATACTCAACGAATCAATTCCCCATGGCGATATCCTAATCGATGGCTCAGGCGTCGGCGACGTCGGCGACCTCGTTTTGCAAGATCGCCAGAAATTATCCGAAGGAGTCGTGATTTTGGCTTGTTCGATCGATAAGAAAACGCACCAGATAATCGCTGGCCCGGACGTCCAAATGAGGGGACTTCTCATCATGAAAGACGCCGAAGCGGTCCTTCGCGAGATAACGAAGGTCTTCACGGCGACTTTGCAAGATGCCTCCTTAAAGGGCAATGGCTTCAATTTATCGCAAGTGAGGCAAAGCGCTTACGAGAAATGCGCTTACGCGATCAGACGTCAAACCGGCAAAGAACCGATGGTTTTGCCGCTCATCTTAGAAATCTAAACAACTGAAAGGCCTATATGGAAGATAAGTCGTTTCCGAAGAAATACATTTCACAAGCGCTCGGCGGGATGCTTATATTGCTAAGCGCGCTTTTGCTGCTCTCTCCCTATGGCGTTTTTAACGCTTTGGGGTATGGGTTCATTTGGCTACTTGGCTATGTGGGTTTCTATTTCCTTTTGCCGTACTCTTTGGGGATTGGCTTTTACCTCTTGTTCAAAGGGAAAGCGCCGAAACTCCCTTGGCGTTTCCATTTGGTCGCCATTCTTTCCTTCCTTGCCATCGGCTTTTTGTTCGGTCTCCTTTCATATCTAAGCCTGGACCACGATTTGAATTCTCTTTTCCCGGCTTTCTCATCCGTTTTCCCTCGTAGCGAAGTGGCTTATTCCATCGTCTATTCCGGCGGAGTCGCCTTCACCTCGCTTGCCGGCGCATTGACTGGCGTTTCGCTTGCGCTTCCAATCGTCGTTCTCACCGTTCTTTTCTTATCGGCCATCGTTTTGGCCGTTATTCCTTTCGTCGTCCCGGCGTTACGCAAGAGGATGCTCGACAAGGAGCGCAAAAAGAAGATCTCAGAAAGCGAGAAGGCCCTTCAAAACGACGCGTACGCCACTCATCATGAAGAAAAAGAAGAAGCGTCATATGTCGATAGCAATGCGTCTTGCTATTCGAAGCCGCTCCCTTCCAGGATGAGCAAAAACGCCGAAACACGTTTTGATTCTCCGATCACGCCTAAAGAAATCGAAATCCCGAATTCGTATTACCGGCCAACGCAAGAGGAGAAAAAGATCAGCGGTTTGGTGGAAGCGCATTTCGAATTCTCCGGCAAAAATACAGCATATAAGCCTTCATCCGAGCGGCAAGAACCTTTCGTGGCCGTAACGAAGAGCGAAACGAAGGCAAGCGTTCCCGAGCCATCCGTTACGCATAGCGAAAACGCCGCCGAGATCCCTAATGAACCGGCCATAAACGAAGAAAATGAGGTTTTGGAAACTTATAGGAACAGCGATAAGCCGATAAGCGAGATCAACGCCGAGGTCGAGATGTCTAAAGCGAGTAAGCCCGTCGAAGAAGGCATTTTCTTTGAGCCCGAGCAAAGCGCTATAAACGAAACGGCGCCTATACGCCCGATCGATGAGCCGCAAAAAGAAGAAAAAGCAACGGAAACACCGAAAGAGGACGTCTATCAAGAAATGGAAAAAGCGGCCGAAGATCTAAAAACAAGCGAAAAAGAGGCGAAAATAGAAGCGACAGAGGAAAAAGAAGAGCATTTCGAAGGAACTTGGACGGCCCCGCCCGCCAAACCGACGAAGGAACAACAGCTCGATAGCATCGGCATGCCTCACAAAAAAGAGCTCAAGCCATATCAGATGCCGCCGCTCGATCTCCTCAAAGACTATCCTCCAAGCCCTGACGCCGAGCAAGAGAAGCTCAATTGCGAACGCCGCAAAAACCTGATAGACGAGGTCTTTAGCAATTTCGGCGTCGGCGCCCATGTCGAGGACTTCACGATCGGACCAAGCGTCACGCGTTATAACATCCGGACCGATTCCAACGTCTCCGTCGGATCTTTGAACAAATACATCAAAGACATCGCCGTGAGGCTTAACGGCATTGGTATCCGTTTTGAGGAAATCGTAAGGGGGAGAAGCACCTCCGGCTTAGAAGTGCCTAACGAGAAAACCGAGACCGTAAGCTTGAAAAGAATGGTCGACGCGTTGCCAAAGAAGCCTGGCAGTGGCCTCTATGTCCCTTTTGGAGTCAATATCGACAATGCTCCGATATTCGCCAATTTGGCCGATTTCCCACACCTTTTGACGGCTGGCACCACGGGTTCAGGAAAATCCGTCTTCTTAACCGGCCTTATCATGTCCATCATCATGCGCAATCGACCTGAAGACGTCAAACTCGTCTTAGTCGATCCAAAGCGCGTCGAAATGGCCAAATACCACGATCTGCCGCACCTATTATGCCCGATCATCAAAGAGCCGAGCCAGGCGAAGGTATGCTTAGACAAATTGATCGTCGAGATGGAGCGCCGTTACAAAGCGTTCGAAATCGCCGGAGTCAAGGACATCGGCGAATGGAATAACGAATTCTCGCCCGAAAGCGATTATGCGAAAATGCCGTATATCGTCGTCTTCATCGATGAATACGCCGATTTAAGCGACACTTGCAAAAACATTGGCGACGCCGTCGTCCGCATCGCCCAAAAAGCCCGTGCGGCTGGAATACATCTAGTCATCGCCACCCAAAGGCCTAGCGTCTCCGTAATCACTGGAACCATCAAAGCCAACATCGGCGTCCGCGTCGCGCTAAGCATGTCGAGCGCCATCGATAGCCAAACGATAATCGGCCAAGGCGGAGCCGAAGAGCTCGTAGGACATGGCGACATGCTCGTCGATTGCTCTTTGATTTCGCGCATGGGCTTCACGCGTTGCCAAGGCTGCTATTGCAACGGGCACGAAATAAACGCCGTCTGCGACTATATCAGAGGGCAGATGGAGCCGGATTACAACAACGATTTCATGGATTTGGTCGATCACGAGGCAGAGGCGAAAGCGGCGGAAGAGGCCATCGTTCCCCTCTCTCGAGCGGAAGTCAAAGCGAAATCCGACGATGAGTTCTATGAGATGGTAAAGGAAGCGGTGATGCAGCTCGAATACACATCGATTTCCAAAATACAACGGCAATTCACAGTCGGCTTCCCACGCGCCGGCAAGATCTTCAACCGCCTTCAGAAAGACGGCATAGTCGCCGCGGCCCCCGATACCCAAAGCTCTAGCAAAGGATGCCGCGTCCTCATTCACCAAGACCCCAACAAGACGTCCGAAATCAAATTGGCCGGCGATAACGAGTGATTCCCCAACAAATGAGCAAATTATCCTTAATTGCCAATCTCCTAGACGAAAAGACGATAGAGGTGCTCTCTTTTGAGCGTCTCGATGACGATTTCAAAGCGGATTATTTGCTTAAGGATCATAATGAGCGTCTTTCGATCGCCGAAAAGGATAAAAGCCAAAAAAGAAGGACATACGTTCTAAGCCATCCGATTTCGTTAGGCCATAGTTATTTCCTCGAAACGAATATGGGGATGCTTCCTTTATGTGTCTCGAACGCGACGGAATTCCCCGGTTTCGACGAGAAATATTCGCCGATTGGCGAGAGATTGGGCGCCTTTTATTCGCCAAGCAAAACGACATTCTCTTTATTCGCGCCTTTAGCCTCGCGGGTAGAGATAAAAATAGAAAAAGACGGCAAAACGTCCATATTTCCCCTTGTTAGAGACGATTCCGGCGTATGGAAAACGGAATTGGCCGGCGACTATGAATCGGCCGTTTACACATATTTAGTCACCAATAACGAAGTGACCATGGAAAGCATCGATCCGTATGCTAAGGGGTCGCTTGCCAACTCCTCCAAAAGCGTGGTCATCGACCTCTCGAAATTCGCCTCCCATTCTTCGAAGAGGAGCTTGCCACCTCTTAGAAACAAAACTGACGCCATAATATACGAAGGCTCGGTCCGTGACCTCACTAGCGACAATGATAGCAACATCATAAACAAAGGCCGTTTCTTGGGATTGACGGAAAGAGGCAAGGTGACAAAGAATGGCCATCCGGCGGGACTAGATTACCTGAAATGGCTTGGGATAACGCATCTTCAGCTCCTTCCGATCTTCGACTTTTCGACGCTTGACGAGCTTGATCCTTCTTCTTCCTACAATTGGGGATACGACCCATCGCAATATTTTCTCCCCGAGGGAAGCTATAGTAGTGACCCAAACGACGCATATCTTAGGATAAAAGAGGCGAAAGAGATGATAGACGCCCTTCATCAAGAGGGGATAAGGGTCGTCATGGACGTCGTCTTCAACCACGTATATGACTGGAGTTCCTCTTCTTTTGAGAAAACGACGCCGAATTACTATTTCCGAAAGAAAGGAAACGGCGAATTAAGCAACGTTTCCTGGTGCGGCAATGACTTAGACACCGCTCGTCCGATGGTAAGGAAACTCATCGTCGAAGCGGCCGAATTCTGGATCGATTTCTACGAAGTCGACGGCTTCCGTTTCGATCTTATGGGGCTTATCGACGTCGACACGATCAAGGAAATAGAGGAATACGCATCGAAAAAGGATCCTTCTTTCATCGTCTATGGCGAAGGCTGGAACATGATGGGGGAGAAGGAGGGGCGATATGCCTCCATGACGAATCACGATGTCTTGCCAAACGTTTCCTTCTTCAACGATTTCTTCAGAGAAGCGAACAAACGCTACATCGGCGGCGATTTGAAGGCGCAGTACGACTATAAATTCTCTTTCTTGGGGTCTTCCGTCCCGTTTCACGAGAAGGAAGCGATGTTTTTAGACGCCTCGCAATCGATAAATTACATCGAATGCCATGATAACAAGACTTTTTACGACCATCTCCATTATGGGTGTCTCATAAAAGACGACGACGAGCTTTTCCTAAGATGCAAGATGGGAATTGCCTCCGTCATTTTTAGCCATGGCATCCCCTTCATCCATATGGGGCAAGAAACGGCGCAAAGCAAAAATGGCGAAGACAATACCTACAATAAAGGCGATGAATATAACGCTTTATCGTATAAAACGCTGGATGAGAGATGGCCATTGGCACATTACCTCAAGGATTGCATAACCATTAGAAAATCGTTACAATGTGTGTATAACCAAGATCCGTCGTCTTTAGCCAAAGCGACTTCGATCGAGGATTTAGAGAAGGGATTAAGGATAAAAACAGACGTTTTCGAGCCCTCTTGCCCATATCAAGAGGTCAATATCTTTTTAAACCCCTCGTCGTCTCCCTACGTCTATGCGCTCGATTCCGATCAAAGTCTCCTTCTAATGTCGGGGGAGACACTCCCAAAAGGAATCAAAGGACAGAGCCTTCTTATTCCGAAATGCTCTATCCTCATTAGCGCCCTCGAAAAAAGCCATTGATCGAGACATTCGGATTCAATCCTAAATAGCCCCATAGATCAAAGAGAGGTTTTCATTATGATCAGTGAGGTGGCTTTGTCAGGAAGATTGGGCGAGAGGATCTCGCCTTCGATGCGTTACGTCGAAATCGACCGCGTGATCGACACGCCGATGGGAGGGAAATACGAAGTCGATAGGGTTCCCGTCAAATCATATGGCGGCAAGGAGTCGCATTTCATGCTCGCTCCATTAGGCGCCTTGATAGTCTTGAAAGGGAGGCTAGAAACCAAAGAAGGGGTGGGCCTATACGTCATAAGCGAGCTCCATGAGATATTCTCTAACGCTTATGGAGGCCATAAAAACGGCTAAATGCTTTTGCTTATTTCGACGCCGCATTTATAATGTTCGCATGAAATTGTCCTTTAAGTATCCGCGCGTCGTGATCAAATTCGGGCCAAGGCTATTATGGACGTTCCCGAAAATCGCCCATAACGCCAAAAAGGCAACTGAAAAAAGCCTAAAAAGCCGTTATGACCTTTTGCGGTCGCTCACTTTGTATCTCGATAGGGATATGAGGCTAGATGTCTATACCGAAGGATACGAAAAGCTCGATATGCTCGAGAATAGCGGCGAATCCTTATACATCGTATCCAATCATATAAGCGATTACGATCCGATCATGACGTTAAGGTTTTTCAAACGTCCTCTTTCCTTCGTGGCGAAAGAGGAAACGAAGAATTACCCATTCGTCGGCAAGGCGATCGCCTCGATCGACGGCTTGTTTCTGCCTAGGAAGGACCTTCGAGCGTCCTTGACTTTGATGAAAGAGCTCGAAAAGAGATTGACGGAAAAGACCTCTAACTACGCGATATATCCTGAAGGGACAAGGAACAAAGACCCGATCAACACCTCAGTCGCCCCTTTTCATCCTGGCTCCTTCAAAAGCGCAATGCGCGCCAAGACGATAATCGTTCCGATGGCCATTTATGGCACCTTCCGCGTCCTAGATCCAGGGGCAAACGGCAGAAGGATACCGATTGAAGCGGCTTTCCTCTCTCCTATCTATCCCAAGGATTACGAAGGGAAGACGACGGAGGAAATCGCAAACCTAGTGCACGATGAAATCGATAAGAAAGTAACGGAATTCAAAAAACTCGACGAAGAATTCTACGAGAAGAAATTAAACAAAATCCCCTTAAGCAAGGGGAAGATACGCTAATCGATGCTTCGCCTTAAGCCTTTGGGGTAGTGGTTTTTGGCCGTGCCTTGAACGACTTTCACATAGCCAAGGTTCTGATTGTCATAGGTGACGATATAGAAACCGTCTTTCTTATCGCAAGGGAAGGTATTCCCGGAAATGTACGCTTTGCACTCCTCATACGTGAGATCGAAGCCATATTCGGGGCCTAGGAAGTGCGAAAGATGGTGATCGGGGATATAAATCTCGCGGATTTCGAATAATTTCACGCCATAACGCAATATATTGAGATGCGATACGTCGAAGTGCATAGACAGGCTATAGAATTTCGAGCGCATTATCTCATTGCTTCGCTCGCTCAAGCCATAATCGCTTAGGAATTGCTTATAACGGGTATTGCTCACCACGGTTTTGGGAGTCGGCGTCAAAACGCCGGGTTTCCTTAAGAGGGCGATGAATTGCCCTTCGCCCTCGAAATGGTTGGGATGGAGCCTTACGGCGCTAGGGAGTTCCTTAAGGTGATAGAAAGAAGGATCGTCGGGAAGCGAGACGAATTCGATCTCCGGATGCTTTTCTTTGAATGAAAGGAGGACGCCTTCGTCCTCTTCGTAAGAGAAGGAGCAAGTGCTATAGGAGATGATACCGCCTTCTTTAAGCATGGAATAGGCGAGTTCAAGGAGCTCGTTTTGCCTCTTGGCGCAGGATTTCACCTTCTCATAACGCCAATCTTTGGCGGCTTTCTCGTTTTTTCTGATCATGGCGCTGCCGCTGCAAGGGGCATCGAGGATGATTTTGTCAAATGTGTTCGCGAAATGGATGTGGCTGAAAACGAAGTCGTTGCTCGCGACGATCATGTTGCCTCGGCCCATCCTTTCGACGTTTTGCGACATCGCTTTCGCACGAGGATAGCTGATGTCGTTGGCGATGACCAACCCTTCATCCTCCATAGCCAATGATGCGCCGATCGATTTGCCGCCCGGCGCTCCGCAGATATCGAGGATGACCTCGCCTGGCTTAGGATCTAAGAAATAATTCACCATCATGGCGCTTGGATCTTCGATCGAATAGACGCCATCATCGTATAGGAGGTTCTTGCCGAATTCGTATTCGTCTTTGTCGTATAAATAGGCATGTTTCACGAAAGGGTGCTTGCGAACGTTAGGAAAACGCGAGACGAATTCCTCGTCCGACATTTTCTTGGTATTGAGCAACAAAGCGTGCGTCACTTCCTCTTTTTCTAGCGAGGCTAGCAATCCGTCGACTTCGTCACTAGGCAAATACTTAAGCAAAGATTCCTTCAAATCCATAGCAAGTATTATAGTGAAAAAAGACGAGAAAGACAAACCGTAGAGAGCAATAGAGGCGAAAGAAGGGAGATACCGCTTTCTTTTGCTATCAAAGGAAAGACCGAAGCATTTATAATAGACGGAGGTAAAAACGATGAGAATGCTAGATTTAATCGAAAAGAAGAAGATGGGTGAGGCGCTAAGCAAAGAAGAAATCGATTTCTTCGTGAAAGGCGTGACGGATGGGACGGCACCAGACTATCAGGTATCGGCGCTACTTATGGCCATCCGCTTCGTCGGAATGAACGAGGAAGAGACGTCGCTTTTGACGGATGCGATGCTCCATAGCGGCGAAATCCTCGATCTTTCGATGATTCCGGGAATCAAAGTCGATAAACATAGCACCGGCGGGGTGGGAGACAAGACCTCTCTTGCGCTTGGTCCTCTCGTAGCGGCGTGCGGCGCAAAGCTGGCGAAGATGTCTGGACGAGGGCTCGGGCATACCGGCGGAACGCTAGACAAGATGGAAAGCGTGCCCGGAACGAGCGTCTCGCTTAGCGATGACGATTTCATAAAGCAAGTAAACGACATAGGGATTGCGATCAATGGGCAAACGCTTCAAATCGATCCAGCCGACAAAAAGCTATACGCCTTAAGAGACGTGACTGGCACGGTGGACTCGATTCCTTTGATCGCCTCAAGCATAATGAGCAAGAAGCTCGCTTCAGGGAGCGACGCCATACTTTTGGATGTCAAATTCGGAAGCGGCGCTTTCATGAAAGACATCGACATGGCCAAGAAATTAGCCACTTCGATGGTTAAAATCGGGAAGTCCCTAGGGCGCGACACGAGGGCCATCTTAACGGATATGGACGAGCCCCTTGGGCTAGCGATCGGCAATAGCCTTGAAGTGATGGAGGCCGTGAATACGCTAAAAGGCCATGGGCCGAAGGATTTCGTGGAATTGGTCACTAACGCCGGCGCGATAATGCTCACCCAAGCGAAGATCGCCTCTTCGATCGACGAAGGCAAGGCGATGATCGAAAAAGCAATAGAAGACGGCTCCGGATTCGCCAAATTGATCGCTCTTTTCAAAGCGCAAGGGGGCGACGTCTCTTATCTTCTCGATACTTCGAAATTCCCCGTGTCCAAGCACGTTTTCGACGTTTATTCCGAAAAAGAAGGCTACATCGACCATATCGATTCTTTGTTGATCGGCGAAGGGGCGATGCATCTTGGAGCGGGCCGCGAAAAACTTGGAGACGCAATCGATATGTCCGCTGGCATCATCCTAAAGAAGAAAGTCGGCGACCACGTTTCCAAAGGCGAGCCGTTATTCGAGGTTCATACCAACAAAAACGAATATCAGGAAACGGTCGATATGTTAAAAGGCGCATTCAGGATTTCTAGCGAAAAGAAGGAGATCCTGCCGATGGTACGGGATTATATCCAATAATATGAGAGTTTTGTTGCAACGCGTTCTAAGCGCCACTCTAGATATTGGTGGCAAAAGGGTGGCGGAAATAGGAAAAGGCTACCTTCTTTTGGTCGGTTTTGGAAAAGGAGACGAAATTGAAACCATCGGAAAAATGGCGAAAAAAGTCGTTCAATCCCGCTTATTCGAAGACGAAAACGGGAAAACAAACCTTTCCTTATCGCAAATCGATGGAGAGATACTTTCCGTCAGCCAATTCACCCTGTACGCGAATATGAAGGAAGGGAACCGCCCCTCTTTCGTCGATGCGATGGCTCCAGAAAAAGCCAAAGGATTCTACGCCATATGGAACGATAAGCTCCGCGAATACGGGGTAAAAGTCCAAGAGGGCGTCTTCGGAGCCGATATGAAAATCAATCTGCTTAACGACGGCCCATTCACCATAATTTTCGATAGCGACGAACTGTTCAAAAGGAGCGAAAGATGAAAAAGAAGGTGCTTCTTGGCTTATCTGGCGGCGTCGATAGCGCAATCGCGGCTTATCTCCTTTTGAAGGACGGCTACGACGTCACCGGCTGCTTCATGCGCAATTGGGACGCCCAACTAAATAACGATTATCTCGGCAATCCGACCGTAAATAACGACCAATGCCCGCAGGAAAAAGACTACCAAGACGCCAAGAAAGTGGCGGAGAAACTCGGGATAAAGCTCATAAGAATCGACTATATAAAGGAATATTGGGACAACGTCTTCAGCTATTTCCTCGATGAATATAAGGAAGGGAGAACGCCGAATCCGGATGTTTTATGCAACCGCGAGATCAAGTTCGGGCCGTTTTTGAAATACGCGAAGGAAAACGGCTATGACTATATCGCCATGGGGCACTACGCCAAAAAGATCGAAATCGGCGGAAGATCTTATCTTTCGAAACCAAGCGATTTGTCCAAAGATCAAACTTATTTCCTTTGCGCTTTAAGCGAAGAGCAAATCGAAGCTTCTCTTTTCCCGATGGCCGGCATCACAAAGAAAGAAGCTCGCGAATTGGCCAAAAAACTAGGGCTGGAAGAAGTGTGCGACAAACACGGTTCAACCGGCGTTTGCTTCATCGGCGAAAGACGCTTCCGCGAATTCTTGATGAACTATTTCCCAGCGCACGAAGGGGAAATAATAGACGTGAACTCCGGCCGTGTGATAGGCAAGCATAGCGGCGTTCTTTATTACACCCTTGGGCAACGCCATGGACTCGGGATAGGGGGCGTCAAGGGAGAAAAAGACGGCGCCTGGTTCGTTTGCAAGAAGGATCCGAAGAAAAACGTCTTATACGTCGCAAACGGAGACGAGGACAAGCATTTGCTTAGCGACAAGTGCCTCCTGTCGTCGCTAAATTGGCTTGGGGAAGAAGGGATCGCCTCCAAAGACATCATGGTCAAATTCCGTTATCGCCAACCCGATAACCCCGCGACCATCCATTTCGCTCAAGATGGTTGCTATCTCACCTACGATCCTCCCGTCAAAGCGGTCACGCCAGGGCAATGGGCAGTATTTTACGATGTAAACGGCGTGCTTTGGGGCGGGGCGATAATCGGCGAAGTATATAAAAACGAAGAAAGAGTGGACATCTGATGGCGAAGAAGAAAAAGGCGAAAAGCAAAGTCGCAAGAAGGAAAAAAGGCAAGAAAACCGTCGTCATATCGATATCGGGGGCGCTCATTTTGGCCGTTTCCTTATGCGTGGCGCTCATTTTCGCGTCAAAAGACAAAACGAACGATTCATCTACATCGGAAAGCCAATCCTCTTCGACAAGTTCAAGCGATACCTCATTAGGACCGACCGAATCTGACGAGATTTCCTTCCATTTCATCGAAGAAGATCTTCAGAATAGCGGCGACGTGATTTACGTTAAGGCCGGCGATAACGATATTCTAATCGATGGCGGCGCCAAAAAAGCCGTGGCCGCGACGGCGAAAAAATACATCGACGATTATGTGACCGATGGCAAGTTCGAATACGTCTTCGTGACGCACGCTCACGAGGATCACCTTTCCGGACTGGTCGGAAAATCGCTCTCAAACGGTTCGAGGGACGGCCTTTTATACACCTATAAAGTCGATAACATCATTGATTTCTCGTATTTCATGAGTAGCAAAGTGACGGTGGATAATAGCTATGCACACACTTTAAGCGAAGACGAAACGAATAAAAGCACGGAGATTTATCAGGATTATCTGGTGGCAAGAGAAAAGCTCGTCGAAAGCGGTTCCGTGCATCATATCGCTAAAGAGCTCACTCAAAAGGGGAACAATTGGACGGTGTCGCTAGGAAAAAACCTTTCCGTAACGTTGCTCTACCAATTCTATTACGACCATACGCGAAGCGAGACCAAAAGCCTCGATAATAGCTACGCCGTATCCGGTTTCAGCGACCAAAACGATTGCTCTTTGGCGTTATTATTCAAACAAGGCGAAAAGCAATTCCTCTTCACCGGCGATTCCGAGACATACGCCGAACGATCGATAGCGGAATCAAATCCGGAACTCGGCCAAGTCGAGCTTTTCAAGGCCGGACACCATGGCTCTATGACCGCCAACACCGACAAACTCCTATCGGTGATAAAGCCGAAAGCGGTCGTCGCCTCTTGCGTGGCCGGCAATTGCGAATTCAACCAAACGAGCAAAGAGACGACTTTCCCTGGCCAAGCCACGATCGACAGGATATCCGTCTACACCGACCGTTTTTACGTCACGACCGAAGGAAGCTTCACCGATAAGAGCTACCACACGCCGCTAAATGGGAACGTCGTCTTCAAATATGACAAAGACGGAAACGAAGCCGTGACTTGCTCAGCTTCCGACAAAATCCTCAAGGAAACGTCTTGGTTTACGAATAACCGCACGATGCCGGAGGCTTGGAAAAGCGAAACCGAAATGGCCCATATTTGGATAAGGGACGAAGAAGAGAGCGACGAATAATCGCAATCCGTTCGTTAAAAAGTTGTTCTATGCGAAGATGGTGGTAGAATACCACCGGAGAATAAGTCCATCAAAGGGAGGGTCGCATAATGGGAAGGCCTATGGACACGCCACCTCCATCCGTCGGGAGTAGTTTCCCCGCGCTTCGCGTTAAGAAGAAAATTGAGAGCACCAAGGTGAAGAAGGATGGTACCGCGCGCCAGCGTTCCTTCGCTAGGTGTTTTATTTTTAGGAGAGAGATATGAAAAAACTCACAGGCGAAGAGATCCGCCGCACTTGGATCAGATTCTTCGAAGGCAAAGGCCACAAATGGATGCCCGGCGTAAGTCTAGTTCCCGAAGGAGACAAATCCCTTTTATGGGTCAATGCCGGCGTCACGGGATTAAAAAAGTACTTCGACGGCAGTGAAATCCCGCCTTCAAGAAGGATCGTCAACATTCAGAAATCGATCAGAACCAATGACATCGAAAACGTCGGCCATACCGCGCGTCATCACACTTTCTTCGAGATGCTCGGCAATTTCTCGATCGGCGATTATTTCCGTAACGAGGTGATCCCTTGGGCCTATGAGATACTAACTAGCGAGAAAGACGGTTTCGGACTAGATCCCAATAAGCTTTACGTCACATACAATCCTTCTGACAAAGCATCATACGAACTATGGAAGAAGCAAGGGATAGACGAAAGCCATCTGATCGCCTTGGAAGGCAATTATTGGCAAATAGGCGAAGGGCCATGCGGACCGAACACCGAAGTGTTCTATGACCGCGGCGATAAATACGACCCCGATCACCTCGGCAAGAAATTATTGGAAGAAGACATCGAAAACGACCGCTATATAGAGCTATGGGGAATCGTTTTCTCCCAATATAACGCGGAAAATGGCGTCGATAGGAAGGATTATAAGGAACTTCCAAGCAAAAACATCGACACGGGTGCTGGGTTAGAAAGAATCGCCTGCATCCTCCAAAACACCGAAACGAACTTCGAAACGGATCTATTTAGGCCGATAATCTTAGAAGCCGAGAAGATGTCCGGCAAAAAATACGAGGGCGAGAATCTCTTGCCTTTCCGCGTCATCGCCGATCACGCCCGTTGCCTCACCTTCGCCCTAAGCGATGGGGCTTATTTCTCTAACGAAGGCCGTGGCTACGTTCTAAGAAGAATCGTCCGTCGGGCGATGAGGTATGGCCAAAAGCTCGGATTGAACGAGCCTTTCATGTATAAACTCGTGCCGACGGTCGTAGCCAAGTACCGCGATTTCTATCCTGAGCTCGTCAAAAAGGAGGCTTTCGTAGCTTCTCTAATCGAAGAGGAGGAAAAGAGGTTCGTCAAAACCCTCTCAAGCGGAGAAGCACTTCTATATAAGATGCTCGAAGGAAAGAAGGAACTAAGCGGCGAAGAGGCCTTTAAGCTATATGACACCTATGGTTTCCCTCTCGATTTGACTAAGGAAATCGCCGCCGAAAAGGGCGTTAACGTAGATACGGCCACTTTCGAGAAAATGATGGAAGAGCAGCGCGAACGCGCTCGAAACGCACGTGGCGAGATCGAGAGTTTCCATAAGCAGTCGAAAGATCTGATGGATTATAAGGCCGTAAGCGAATTCCTTTATGACGCATACGCGTCTAAAGCGAAGGCGATCGGGCTCTTCAAAGACGGCGTCAAAGTCTATACGCTCGACGAAGAAGGGGACGTAATCCTCGACAAAACGCCTTTCTACGCCGAAATGGGCGGACAAGTTAGCGACGCTGGCAAATTCGAAAACGATGAGATGTCGGCGAAAGTCGTCTCCGTGATGGTCGCGCCAAATAAGCAACACCTCCATCATATCGTTATCGAGCACGGTTCCTTAAAAGTAGGGGACGTTTTGACCGCAAGCATCGATTCAAGCAAGAGAAAGCTCATTGAACGCAACCACAGCGCGACCCATTTGCTTCATAGCGCTTTGTCGAATGTTTTGGGCAAGCACGTCGATCAAAAGGGAAGCTACGTCGACGATTCCTATCTTCGTTTCGATTATGACGCAAACAAAAAGATGAGCGCCTATGAGAAAAACGAGATAGAAAAGGAAGTGAACGCCAAAATAAGCGAAGGAATAGAGGAGAAAACCTTGGTGTTGCCGTATTCCGAAGCGAGCAAACTCGGAGCGGAAATGGAGTTCAGCGAAAAGTACGGCGCCACGGTCCGAGTGGTGACGTTTGGCGAATATAGCAAAGAATTCTGCGGCGGAACGCACGTCAAAAACACCGCCGAGATCGGCTGTTTCGTCATCGTTTCGGACGAAGCCATAAGCGCCGGCGTCAGAAGAATCGTCGGCAAAACGAGCTTAGGCGCCCTCTCATACCTGAAAGACAAGGAGAAATTGCTTTCTAGCGTCGAAGCGCGTTTCTCGTGCGACGATTCGTCTTTCGCCAATAAGATAGATTCCCTAGTCAATAGTGAAAAAGAAGCCAAAAAAGAAGTGGCGGCGTTAAAAGACAAAATCGCCTCCCTCGATATGAAATCGCTCGCTAATGGAGCGAAAAACATCGGCGGAATCAATTTCGTCGCCATCTTAAAGGATGGGGCCTCCCGTTCTGAACTTCTCTCGCTAGCCGACCGTTTCAAGAGCGTTTCCCCGGATTACCTGATTCTCCTCGTCGGAGGAAAGGGCGACGCTCGCCCGGTGACGGCGATGGTCGGCGGCAAAGCGCTAGAAAAAGCCGATGCCTCCAAGATCATAAAAGAGCTCAGCGAAAGGCTTGGAGGAGGCGGCGGAGGCAAGTCGCAAATGGCCTCTGGAATGCTAAAAAGCGTCGATGGATTCGAAAAATACCGCCAAGAATTGGAAGCGAAATTAGCCTAATAGGAGAAAAGGATGATAGACATACAAGACAACACCGTCTTGATAACCAAGGAAGACGGAACGGAAGAAAGCTGGAAGCTCTATTTCTATTACGAGAACGAGGAAAAAGGAAAGACCTTCTATTTCCTATATAAGGAAGAGGATGAAGACTCCTTGATCGTCATGTCCTCGAAAGACGGCAAGACGCTTGAAATGGTGAGCGACGAAGAAATGAAGGAAGCGGAAGAGGTCTTAGAGGCCTACGAAAGCGATCCGAAAATCGGCGAACTACGCTCGTAGTTGCGAAAAAGGCGTCGGATACCTATAATCTAAAAGCGAAATTAGCGAAAGAGGATCAAAAAATGGCAGAAGAAAAAATGCAAATGACCCGTAAGGGCTTAGAGAAATTAGAAAAAGAATACCGTCACTTATTGGAAGTCGAGCGTCCTGAGATAATCGAGGCCTTGAAAGCGGCCCGTGCGCAAGGCGACCTTAGCGAAAACGCCGATTACGAGGCCGCGAGAAACCGTCAAGCGCAAATCGAAGCGAGAATCGCCGAAATCGAGCACATCAAAGACATCGCCCGCATCGTCGACGAAGGAAAGGGAGCCAAAGCCAAGAAGATCGGTTTGGGCCACATCGTCTCCTTCACCGAGAAAGATTCGAAGGAAAGCATGACCATCAAGCTCGTCGGTACCGTCGAAGCCGACCCAATGGCCAATCCATATCCGCTCGTTTCCAACGAAAGCGCGCTTGGCAAGGCCTTAATCGGAAAGGCCGCAGGCGACGATGTCGTCGTTGAAAGCCAAACACCATATCAAATCCATATCGATAGCGCCAAATTCGAATAACGTTATCGCTTCCTGACATTAAGGGCTCATAAATTGAGCCTTTTTTTGAATCATTTTTCTCTTTCGCCCCCTATATAAGATTGAGGAGGGAAAAGAAATGTTCAAAGCGATAATAGCCATTGTGGTGGTGACGATTGTGGTCTTAGTCGCCTTAACCGTTGTCGACGGCTATAGCGGGGAGGTGGGGGAGAATTACGAAACGAGCCACATCTCGGAAAGCGAAGGCGAGAGAATCGAGGTGACGATAAGCGGCGAAATCAAGCGGCCCGGCACTTATTTAGTAAGCGAAGGCGCGACGCTTCTGGACTTGATAGAAAGCGCTGGCGGCGCGACATCCAACGCCGATGAAAAAGCATATGAAACGTCGTTTTTACTAGAGAATAAGCTCACTTTCTACATTGCTCCGCTATTCGATCAGACGAACGTGTGCGCGACGACGCCAATCGAAAAGGTTTGCCTAAACACCGATTCGAAAGAGACGCTTATGGAAGGGACGGCATTGACAAGCAACCAAGCGGACGGAATCGTCGAATACCGCCAGAGCCAGCGGTTCGAACGCATCGAAGAAATCCAAAACGTAAGCGGAATAGGGCCGGCGACGTTTGAAAAGTGCAAAGATTACATAACTTTATACGATTGATCAAAGGCTACAGTCCATTCCATGGGTTCGTCGGCCTTTTGCTAGGAATAGGGATAGCGCAGCAAAGAAATGCACTGACGATCGCATTTTTCGTCTCCCTATCGCTGGGTTTGGCGTTTCTATTCGCAAAGAAGGGGAAAAGATGCCTAATAAGCTATCTTATCTGCCTTCTTCTTTCACTTACGGCGGCTCTAATAGCAAGATTCGCCATTAGATACGACGAAAATTCCGTTTCATTCGACGGAATCGTCTTGGAAGCCAAGAAGAATTATTTCATCTTCCTTTCGGGCGGGAAGCGCTACATAGTCTACGAAAAAGGCTGCGTGCGCGAAGAGGGCGACGTGTTATCGATTTCCGGGCGTTGCGTGGATTTATCGATCTCACACCAAGAAGGCCGTTTCGACTTCGAAGAATATTTATTCTATAAAGGCGTGGAAAAAGAGATATCGGCGTCAATGACTAAAAGTCTTTTCCTAAGGCCTTTCAGGCTAAGGGAATCAGAAATTCGTTTCTTGGATAATTTCGACAAAGAGACATCGTCCTTGCTAGATTCCTTGCTCTTCGCACAAAGCGCAAGCGATAGCGAAACCCTTAGCGCCGCCTCCTCAATCGGGCTATTCGTCGTCTTATCGACATCGGGAATATATTTCGGCCTCCTCAAACGCTTTTTGCTATGGCTTTTTTCGTTACGCGGTCAGAAAAAGGCGAACGACCTTTATGTTTTCCTTATCCTTTCGATCTTCTTTCCGTTCGGATTCCATAAGGTCGGCATAAAAAGAATATATTTGGGAACGGCGATAGACGCATTTTGCGCCTTAAGAAAGAAAAAGAAGCCGATTACACTTGAAAAGAACGCCGGAATCGGAACTTTTTTATGGCTATTAGATCCTTTCGTCACGTTCCAAAGCGGTTTTTTGCTGGGGTTTGGTTTGTCGTTTTATCTATTTGCGTTAGGAGGAAAGGTGCGTGCTCTTGGCGGCAAGCGGATCAAAAAGAAAATCATCGGTTGGCTATTCGTCTCGCTATTCTTGCTTCCTCTATATATTCAAAAGGGCTCATTCAACATCCTTTCGCCTTTCACTTCGATTTTATTTCCACCTCTAATCATTCCATTTACCGCGCTAGGACATTTCGGATACTTCGTAACGCCATGCGTCTCCTTAATCGATGCGTATTCTTCTTTCTTAAGAGCTTTTTTCCTATGGTTAGAGGAAATTCACGTCGCGGTGCCGATTTATGGCTATGCGCCTTATATGGACCCACTTTATTATGCAATCGTTTTTGTTTGCTTATTCTTCTCGGAACACGGCATCAAATACGTCAAAGACGGGATAGTTTTTGCCTCGCTTACGGTCTTTTTGCTTTCTTTCTTGCCGTTAACCAACCATTTTAACTACGAAGTCACGTTTATCGATGTCGGGCAGGGCGACAGCATTTTGATTAGAAGTGGAACCTCGTGCGTTTTGGTGGACACGGGAGGCGATAACCGTTTCGATATGGCGAAAGAAGTGTTGGTTCCCTTCCTAAGAAAGAAATGCATTTACAAATTGGACGCTCTGATATTGACGCACGACGACTTCGATCACTCTGGAGCATCCGCTTCGCTAAGAAGGGAATTCAACGTCAAAAGAACGATAACCGACAAAACTCCATTCCCACTCAACGTCGGAGGCGTCGTTTTTTCGAGCCTAAACGATAAAGAAGGCACCGATAGCGACAAAAACCAAGGCAGCATCGTTCTTTCTTTCAGAATCGGAGGCAAAGATTTCTTGCTAATGGGAGACGCCGACGTCGAAGTGGAAAAAGAGATGATCGCGAAAGGGGCGCCCGAATGCGACATTTTAAAAATCGGGCACCATGGATCGGAAACATCCACTTCCGACGCCTTTTTAGATGCCGTCACCCCTTTGGAAGCGGTCGTTTCGTGCGGAAAGAACAATAAATACGGACATCCGGATGCCGAGGTCATCAAACGCCTTAGCGAAAAAGGGGTAAAGATAAGGAGAACGGACCTTGAAGGGACGATAACCTATTCGGGATATGGCAAAAACGGCTTTTCCTTCTTTTAGGAAAAGGCGGTTAGGAATTATAATTGCATGGAAATGATCCAAGTCCTTTTCTCAGAACAATCGAAGATGATCAAAAGCTCCCTTAAAAAGCTTTTGGACGCCGAATTACAAAATCGCGACGAAATGAACTTCGTATCCCTCGACATGATGGAGACGAAATTGATCGATCTATATTCCGAAGCGGAATCGCTTCCTCTCGGATACGACAAAAAGGTCGTGGTCGCCGAGAACTTCTTTTATCTCGCCAAGAGCAAAACGAAGCCGAAAATCCAAAAAAACGACGATATGGAGCCGTTATTGAGGCATTTTCGATCGCCAAATCCGGATATCACCGTCTTTCTTTTGGTGTATTCCGACAAACTAGATGAGAAAAGCGAATTCTACAAAGCTTTGAAAGAAGGCGGCGCCTCTTGGAAAGAGATCAAGCCTTTTAGCGAAGAAGAATGGCGAGCCTATGCCGATAAATTCTTCTCGAAAAAGGGATACACGATAGAACCGCTCGCAAAGACGACGCTTTTATCGCGCATATCGAACGATTTCTCGACGTTTTTAAATGAGGCGAACAAACTCATCGCCTACGCCGATGAGGAGACGACAATCACCGATGAAATGGTTAAAAAATTGGTGCCTGCACCAATGGAAAACGACATATTCCTCTTAACCAAATACCTTTCGAGAGGGGACAAAGGGTCGGCCTTGTCGCTTTATAAGGATCTAAAAAAGAAATCGATGAGCGCCGTCACCTTGCTAAACCTTTTGGCGAAGGAATACCGTTTCATGCACGAAGTCGCGATTTATAGCAAAAACCGTTATGACGCCTATTCGATAGCCCGCGAACTCGGCGTAAGCTCTTGGCGAGTCAATTCCGCGATGTATTCACTAAGGAAAACGTCTTTGCAAAGAATCGAAGACGGGCAAGAGATGATATACGATTCCCTTCTTTCCATAATGACTGGCAAATGCGACGAGGAAACCGCCTTCACGCTGCTTATAGCCAATTTCCCTGCATAGCATGAAATTAGTCTTTATATCGGACACGCATGGCGATTTATCGCTGATTAAGCAAGTTGCGCTAAGAGAATACGACGCCGATGTTTTCTTGCATCTAGGCGACGTTGAAGCATATCCGGAAGAAATCTCGCCGTTCGTCGCCATAAAAGGAAACTGCGATTCCTCGTTATATCATTACCCGCTCGAGAGATGTATCTCATTGCCGTCGGGCAAAACGATGTTTTTGCGGCATATCCCATTGACGGAACAAGAGGCAGAGGAAATTGCGAAGAAAGGGTTCTCATATTTCATTCACGGCCATACGCATAGAAGAGAAGACGAAATAAGGGGAGGGATACACCATCTCTGCCCAGGTTCGCTAAGTAAACCGCGCGACGGCTTTTACGGATCATATTTGATAATGGAATGCGGCGAGCGCGGCGAGAAGATAACCTTCAAAACCATATAAAAAACCCACGATGACGTGGGCTTAAAGGCAATGTGACGTTGTTTCCCTTACATCTTGGCGACAGCCGATTCGAGCTGCGCTTTCTTGCGGTTGGCGGCGTTCTTGCTGATGATTCCGTCTAGCGAAAGCTTGTCAAGAAGCGAGATGGCATGGCGCATAGCGGCAACGGCTTCTTCTTTCTTTCCTTCCTTAACCAAAACGGCGACTTTCTTAACGGCGGTTCTGGTCTCGGATTTGCGGGAGCTGTTGCGGGCGTTATTGCGGGCGTAGATGTCAATGCGTTTTTCTTGTGATTTGATGTTGGCCATAGTTCGTAATCCTTTTCCTATTTATGCGAGCATGATTTTACCCTTTTAACGAGGCTGTCGCAACATGTTTTTCTTCGATTTTGCCTATAAGAACGGCTTAGCCGGCTTTTTTGGTCTCGGCCGAAGCGGGTGACGGATGCCTAAGGCAAAGTATTTCGTATGCGAAATCCGCGACGCTTCCTAACTTTCCGTATAGCGAATCGGGAATCGTCAAATTGAAGGCCTCATCGATGTCGTTCACCATTGAGACGTAAGACATCGAATCTCCTCCGAGCGTCTTATTCCAAATGTCGTTGTCGCCGATTTTGAATTCCGGAAGCAAAAGGATCTTAGAGAAGATCGAACGAACGGCATCCAATGTTTCTTTGACCTCTTTTTCATCGAATCCATCGAATGAGATCACCGTTTTCTCTTTTTTGTCCAAATCATAGAAGTTCTCAGGCCTATTCTTAAGCTCTTCCTTGAGAGCGAAGCGTTTGACCTTCATGTTATTGGCCATCGGCAAGGATTCGCGATAAGCCAAAACGCGGTTGACTTTCTTTTCGCTCGACAAAGAGGAATTTATCGCATCTATCTTGCCTTTGATATCCTTCAAAACCGCTTCATCCGTCGAATTGTCGAGATCGAGGATCAGGCAAACGTCTTCTTTCCCTTCGTTTTGCACGCCGATGACGGCCAAGCCTAGAACGTGCGGCAAATCGTGGAAATAACTCTCGATTTCATCGGGATAAACGTTTTCGCCATTGCTCGATATGATGGTGTCTTTCATGCGGCCTTTGATGTAGTAGCGGCCATCGCCATCAACACGTGCGATATCGCCGGTATGGAAATAGCCATCGTCTAATGACGTCTTTCTCTTTAACCCGCCGATTATCTCTTCCTTATGCGTGGTTTTGCTCTTGATTAGCAACTCACCATCGCCATGCGAGTCGTTGGCGGCTGGGATTATCTTGAACTCATATCCGCCAAAGGGCTTGCCGATCGATCCTTTCAGCAGATCTTCGTTATCGTGGGAAGTCTCGACCGACGCCACGCCCAGTTCCGTCATACCATAGCCATTGGCCAACCTATATCCCAAGCCATTGATGAATCCCAAAGTGTTTTTTTGCAAATATCCGCCGCCGGAAATGCACCATTCAATCGAATTCCCAAGCACCTTCGCGCGAACTTTCCTTTGAACCGGTTTCCAAGAGGCGACGCCGGCTTCGGCGGAAGTTATGCGGCCGTTGTTATAGGCGATCATATCCTCAAGCATCCTTTGTCTGCTTTCCTTTTTCATCCCAAAAGCGCGGGAGACGTTTTGCGCCAAGCCGTCCCAAAAGAGCGGAACGCTGTATAAGTGGGTAACTTTGGCCTTATGGACGGCTCTAAGAACATCTTTAGAAGAGATGCTATTTGGATAGACGATGGCTTTACCGAAGTAGGAATACCATAGGAAAACGGCGACGAAACCGAAGATGTGGTGGAAAGGGATCATGGCCAAAATGCGAATCTTGCCAGGGTGCATGATCAATAAGTTGTCGCGAGGCAAAACGCGTGCGCTCTGGATTTGGGCGACCATGTTTTCGCCATCCATCACCATTATTTTGACCTCGCCCGTCGTGCCGCTTGAGCAAAAGAGCGCCTTATTGCCCCAAACGGAGTCGCTTTCCATTGCTTTTTCCGGCGCGGCGATGATGTCGTTAAGCCTAAGCAAAGGAACCTTGTATGAATTCTCTTCAGACGCGATGATGGCCTTGGCTCCGGCTTGGGAAAGGAGGTTCTCGGTATTTTCGAAAGGCAAGCGCGCATCGATTAAAAGCACTTCGTATCCGCTTTTGAGAATCGACCAAAAAAGTATCGGCCAATTCGGGCAATTCTTGACTTTCAAAGCGATTATCGAGCCTTTCTCGTATTTTTCGAGAGCGCCATTCAGATGCCTCGAAATGTAATCGACGCGTAGCGATAGTTCCTTATAGGTTATCGTTTTTTTGCGGTCGTCTTCGTCGAAATAAATCGACGCCACTTTGGTTAAATTGCGCTTAATCAGATCGTCATAAATGTCTTTGAATGTTTTTTCGGTGTCATCTAGTCTCAGCGAAACGTCTAATAGCCTTTGACAATCTCTTGCAGAATACATAGGAAAATCCTTTTCAAACGCGGTAAGTTTACCATAACTTGCGGAAGATAAAAACGGCACTCTCTCTTTTCGGGCGAGTTTGGGTTAATATATGACATATGCATTTCAACAAACCAAGCGACTTGAAAATATTGTTCATGGGAACGCCATCTTTGGCGGCCAGCGTCTTGAAAGCGATGGTTGACGCCGGTTTCGACGTCGTGTCGGCTATCTCGCAAGAGGATAAGGAACAGGGGAGAAAGAGAATCTTGGTCCCCACGCCAGTGAAAGAAGTGGCTTTATCGCACGGTATCCCGGTTTTCCAACCGCATAGAATCAGAAAAGACCATGACTTTTTGAAGAATCTCCATTATGACATCATCGTCTGCGTGGCTTATGGTCAAATCGTTCCGGACGACGTTTTGTCCTCGTGTGCGCTCGGCGCTTTCAACCTGCACGGCTCGCTTTTGCCGAAATACCGCGGCGCCGCGCCGATGCAAAGGGCGATTATGAACGGGGAAACGGAAACCGGAGTTTGCCTAATGAAAATGGTCTCCGAAATGGATGCGGGAGGAGTTTACGATAGCCTTTCCTTCCCGATAGACCCAAGCGACAACTACACCACGATATGCCAAAAAATGGCCGATGCCGCCGGTAAACTCATCGTCGCCGATCTTTTGAGACTGGCCAATGGGGAATTAAAAGAGACGCCGCAAAATCCAAACGAAATCACTTTTGCCGCGAAAATACTCCCAAACGACGAAAAACTCCCTCTTTCGTTAAGCGCAAAAGAAACCCACGACTATATCCGCGCTTTAAGCGCAGAACCTGGCGCATATGCATATTTTGAGGATAAAAAGATAAAGATCCTTCGTTCCGAGATGACCTTGCTAAAGCCTAGCGATGAGCCAGGGACCATATTCGCCGACAAAAAACATCTCTATTTGAATCTCAAAGACGGCGTTTTGTCCTTGACCAACATCCAACCAGAGGGCAAAAAGCCGATGGATGCGCCAAGTTTCCTAAATGGACACCATATCGAAGAGGGAAGCAAGCTCCGTTAATATGCCCAAAGCGAAAAGGCACATCACTTTAAGCGTCCATATGCTCGTCGACACTCTTTTAAGAAGGGGCGACATCGATAACCGCGTCTATAACAAAGACACGATGCAACTAGGGAGTAAAATTCACGCCTCATATCAAGAAGCGCAGGGGAATTCCTATATATCCGAGATGTTTTTGCGCCATTCTTTCGAAAGAGAAAACGCCATCGTGACCCTCGAAGGGCGGGCGGACGGCATCATATTGACGGGGAAACGCCCGATAATAGACGAAATCAAAAGCACGGTGATGGATCTCGACGCTTTTTACGAGGAGCAAAAAGAATGGCATTTGGGGCAAGCTTGTTGCTACGCCCTCATGTATCTACTAGAGAATGGCGGCGAGAAAGCGGGGGTGCGGCTCACTTATATCTCGCAAAAGGACAATAAGAAAAAAGTCCGCGATTGGACCTTCGGAATCGACGAATTGAGAGAGAGGGTGGAAGGACTCATCGATCAATTCCTTTGGAGGCTAGAAGCCATATATGCGCATTTCGAAGATAGAAATCAAAGTGTCAAGCGACTTGCCTTCCCCTTCGAAAGCTTTCGAAAGGGTCAAAGGGAAATGGCGAAATATATTTACCATACCGCCAAAAAGGGCGGGTTCTTCTTTTTCGAAGCGCCGACAGGAATTGGAAAAACCATGTCCTCTTTATATCCGTCCATAAAAGCGTTCTCAGAAACTAAAATAGATAGAATATTCTTTTTAACGGCTAAGAATAGCGGTAAACAAAGTGCGGAAAAAGCTATAGATATTCTTACCGAAAATGGAGCGCGTCTTTATAGTTCGACTCTCTCTTCGAAAGAGGCAATCTGCTTATCGAAGGGCTCGGAATGCAACCCTTCCGATTGCCCATTCGCCAAATCCTATTACGAAATATATCCATCGGCGAGAGAAGAGGCACATAAACGCTACACCCATTTCGGAAGCGCCGAAATAAAGGAATTGGCTCTCGAATTCAAAATCTGCCCTTTCGAATTCCAGCTCGACTTATCTCTCGATAGCGACGTCATAATCGCCGACTATAACTACTTCATCGACCCTTTCGTCAAGCTTGAACGCTACTTCGGAGACGAAGCCGATCCTTCTTCTTTCTTCGTCATAGCCGACGAAGCCCATAACATCATCGAGAGAGGCCGGAAAAGCTATAGCGAAAGCATCTCCTCTAGCGACCTTGCCGTCGCCAAAGCGGCGCTTCGAAAATATCCGAACACAACCATCAAAACGCGAATCACCAGGCTATCGAAGGAACTAGATGCGTTGGCCATGGAAACAAACGACGAAAGCAAGGCGTTGCCGTCTTTTCCAGAAGAATTCCTAAAGCGCATAGAACGCTTCATGGAAACGAAAAGGAACGTTCAAAACGACGAAAAACTCCCTAGACTACCTGAAGAAGTGAACGAATTGTCCAGAAAATGCTATCGCCTAAGCGAATTGATCGATGGGGGATATGAGCTTTTGCCATATGTCTCAAAAAAGGGAAACGCCACATCGATCGGAGTCCTTTGCCTTGATCCTTCCTCGATGTTAAAAGAATCGTTTTCGAAGGTGAAAGGCGCCATTTTCCTTAGCGGCACCCTCTCTCCAGTCGATTATTTCATGGAAGGGATATTGGGCGAGAAAGATCGTCCTTATCTATTGCTTCCTTCGCCTTTTCCTAGGGAGAACTTCAAAATCTTATTGGCTTCGAATGTGAGTACCCGTTACAAAGACAGGGAAAAGACCTATGGCGAAGTCGCCGATTACCTCGTTTCCTTCGTTTCCTCGAAAAAGGGCAATTATTTCATTTATTTCCCAAGTTTCGCATATTTGAGAAATATTTCGCCGTTATTGAACTTTGGAGAAGAAACGAACGTTTATATGCAGAAAGAGTCGATGGATCCGGATGAGAAGGAGGAGCTTTTGGGGCATTTCACCCCCAATCCAAACGAATCCAACGTCGCATTATTAGTCATCGGCGGAAGCTTTGGGGAGGGAGTCGACTTGCCATCCGATAGGCTTATCGGCGTGGCTATAGTGGGGCTAGGCCTACCACAAATCGCCTTCGACACGGAAGAGCTCAAAAAGCATTACGACGAGAAGCTTTCCGCCGGCTTCGACTACGCTTATAGAAATCCAGGAATCAACAAAGTCATGCAGGCGGTAGGTCGTCTTATCCGCTCGGAAAAAGACGTCGGAATCGCCCTTTTGATCGACGACAGATATTTGTATCACGAATACAAAGACGTCTTCTTAAAACGCTGGAGCAATTATGAAATCGTGAGAAAACCGTCCGAAATAAAAGAAAAGGTTAAAGCGTTCTATAAAGAACGGGAAAAATAAGATATAATCACCGCGCTATGCCATTCGAACAGAAAAACATCAGAAACTTCAGCGTCATCGCCCATATAGACCACGGCAAAAGCACTCTTTGCGACCGCATACTGGAGAATACCGGAGCCGTCGAAAAAAGGAACCTCCAAGCCCAAATGCTTGACGACATGGCGCTAGAGAGGGAAAGAGGCATCACCATCAAGCTAAACGCCGTGACCGTGACTTACAAAGCGAAAAACGGCGAATCCTATATCTTTAACCTCATCGACACCCCGGGGCACGTCGATTTCAGCTATGAAGTGTCGAGAAGCCTAGCGGCGTGCGAAGGCGCGTTGCTTGTCGTCGACGCCACGCAGGGAGTGGAAGCCCAGACGTTGGCGAACGTCTATTTGGCCTTGGATAACGATCTCATGATTTTGCCAGTCATCAATAAAATCGATCTTCCAAGCGCCGACATTAAGCGCGCCGAAGAGGAAATCAAGGAAAGAATCGGAATCGGCGTCGAGGACGTTTCGCTAGTAAGCGCCAAAACCGGCGTCGGCGTAAACGAAATGCTCGAAAGGGTCGTCGATTTGGTCCCTTCTCCAAGCGGAGATCCATCAAAGCCTTTGAAAGCCTTGATATTCGACTCCTATTACGATTCCTATAGAGGGGTCGTCGTTTTGATAAGGATCAAGGACGGATCGGTGAAGGTCGGCGATAAGATCCTTCTTATGGCGACGAACAAAACCTACGTCGTGACGGAACTCGGGATAAGGACGCCCAAAGAAATACCGGTGAAGGAGCTATCGGCTGGCGAGGTCGGGTACTTGACGGCAACGATCAAAGACATCAAAGACGTATTCCCGGGCGAAACCATCACTTCCTATGGCAACGAATGCGATACGGCATTGCCCGGATATCGCAAGATAAACCCCATGGTTTTCTGCGGTTTGTACCCGGTCGACAGCCGTAAATACGAAGATTTGAAGGACGCGCTCGATAAGCTCTCGCTAAACGACGCCTCTTTGACTTACGAGCCCGAAAGCTCGAAAGCGCTCGGATTCGGCTTCCGTTGCGGCTTCCTCGGCTTGCTCCATATGGACGTCATACAAGAAAGGCTCGAAAGGGAATACGATCTCGATTTGATATTGACGGCCCCGAGCGTCCGTTACCGCATAATCTTGACCGACGGAAGCGAGATGATGGTCGACAATCCTAGCGATCTTCCCGAGCCAACGAAGATAAAAGCCATCGAAGAGCCGTATGTCGCCGCTTCCATCATGACCCCAAAGGAATATGTCGGCTCAGTTATGGAATTATGCCAGGAAAGGCGAGGCATCTACGACGATTTGATCTATTTCGACGACACGAGGCAAGTCGTCAAATACCATCTTCCTCTAAGCGAGATCGTCTTCAATTTCTTCGATCGCCTCAAAAGCGCGACCAAAGGATACGCTTCGCTTGACTATGAGATAGACGACTATCGCAAGAGCGATTTGGCGAAGATGGACATATTGCTCAATGGCGAGATAATCGACGCTTTATCGTCGATCGTCTATCGCCCATTCGCCTATCAACGCGGCATCGCGATCGTTTCGAAATTGAAGGAAATAATACCGAAGCAGCAGTTCGAAGTGCCAGTCCAGGCGGCGATAAACGGAAAAGTGGTGGCCCGCGCCGACATCAAGAGCATGCGCAAAGACGTTTTGGCTAAGTGCTATGGCGGCGATATCTCACGTAAGAAAAAGCTCTTGGAAAAACAAAAAGAAGGCAAGAAACGCATGAAGGCGATTGGCTCAGTCGAAGTCCCGCAAGAGGCATTCATGGCTGTTTTGTCGCTAGACGACGATAAAAGCAAATAAATAGTTTTTTCTCGACAAACGCTGGCATTTAAACGAGCAAAACAGAATATAATGGCATTTTTATAGTCAAAAATTAGTATTTTATTTATTTTTATTCGCATTGGCTTTATGATGTAAGCATGGAAAAAGAAAACAGATATTCAAATTTCGCAATCACGAGCACCGACGTCGATTACCTCGACCAAAACGGCGTCTCGAAAATGCTCGGCTTTGGAACGTCGGAAGTCTTTTGGAAAGAAACTCTTTCCTATCGCGAAGAGCATCGCAAAAGCATGGGATTCCGCAGAATCAACGGCAGCCCGCTTACCTTGACCGTGACGCCGGTCTTGAAAGGCAAATGGGAAAACGCTTCCGAAAAGATCGGCAAAACGGTGGCTGCTTTCAACAAAAGGCTAAGCGAGAAAGAACGCAAAGAAGCTAGGAAAATATTGTTTTTCCCAATGCTAAAAACCGCCGCCGCATTCGAGAAAAGCGATATCAGCGACATGTCGTTAAAGGCTTTGCTCAACGGCACCTATGGCGAAAATAAAGAAAGCCATCAAGGCGTGCTGAATTATCTTTCGACGCTCGACGTCTATAGTGAAAAAGCGCCAATGGACGCGAACGAGGATTTCCTCGCCGAAGCCTATATGAAATTAACCGGGCAGGAGGAACTCACTTCCTTCTACCGCGAATCCGACAGCTTTTTCGGAAAGCCACAGAATTTCTACTACAATTCCAATTACGATTACGAAAAAGCGCCCGATGGCCACATAAGCGAATTCATGGATCCTTTCCTCGCGTTCATGGGCGATAACGATTTGCCGCCATTCGCCATCTTCGCGATCGCTCTTTTCTATATCCCATACATCGCCCCATTCGCAAATCATAACAAACTGACTGCCCTCGTCATGGCCAAGGAATACCTTGCGTCAATATATGGAAAAGAAGTCTTCTATCTGCCATTCGACGAGTTGCTTTTGAATAATTCGAGAGGTTATCAGGAGGCGATCAAAAACGTTCGTAGTAGCGGCGATTTGACTTATTTCGTCGATTACCTTCTTCCCAAAACCGATAAGGTCCTCGAAAACGTCGACAAAGCCGTAAACGATGCGAAAATATCCGTCTATTCGCCGGAATACGATCAATTGTCGGAAGAAGAAAAGGCCCTCGCCGAAAGGAAGGCCCTCTCCCAGCCTGAGCCGCCGAAAAACGAGCAATTGACGCTTGATTCGCTGTTCGGCGAAGCAAAGGAAAAAGAGACAAATGAAGAAGTCGAAGAAACGAAGACGGAGAAAGAAGAGCAAAACCCGATAATAGAAGATGCGACTCCTCTAGCGCCGGCGCCCGAAAAGGAAAGCAAAACGACCGTTAAACCGACGGCAAGCATCACCGAAGAGGAAATGAAAGCGAGCTCCCTAGTCTCGAAAACACTGTCTTTTGAGCCCGATATACTGACTGAGAAGGAAGCGAAGGAATATATGCGCTACCTCCTCGAAACGAATCCGAACATCAGCAAAAAACAGGCCTCATTCCTATCGACGCACTGCACGCCAGGCCGATTCTATAGCATCCAGCAATTCAAAACCCACGCCCATTGCGTCTACGAAACCGCAAGAACTTCTATGGATAAATTGGTCGTAGAGGGATATTATGAGAAACTGCAGGTCAAGAACAAATTCGTCTACACGCCAAAGAAAAGGAGCTAAAAACAATGCTTAACACGCTTTCTTCAATCACCAGTCAGCCATGGTTCATCATCGTGATGCTGCTTGCGATATTCGGCATCATCGTCATCGCCGTCATTTTGGTCAAGAAATACAGCAAGCACTTCAAGAGCGACGAAAAGCCGAAAAGCGACCGCGAGATCGCCGAAGAGGAAGTCAATAGGATCCTAGTCGACATCGAAGAGGATGACGAAGCCAAGAAAGAAATGGAAGAGGCATCGAAGGAAATCAAGAAAAAATCGAAGGAAATCAAACCGTCGGAAGAAGAGATCCTCCAAGACGAGATGAATAGAACGGTGGAGCCAGTCGAAGACGCCAAAGCGCTCGAAGCGATGGACGAATATGCCAAGAACCACCCAGAAGAGGCGGAAACCGCCATCGAAGAAAGCGAAAAAGAAGGGAAATAGTGGCTAAATCCCTTTACGTCCATATACCTTTTTGCCACCGTATCTGCGCCTATTGCGACTTCGCCAAAGTCCTTTACGAAGAGCGGTGGGCTTTTTCTTATGTCAAGGAAATCGAAAGGGAAATCGCTTCGATAGGGATAAAAGAACCGTTAGAGACGATATACCTAGGCGGAGGCACGCCCTCAATCCTTCCAAATGGGGCGCTCGAAGAACTGTTAGGTTTTTTAAAACCGTTTTTGGATGAGAGGTACGAATTCACGATCGAAACCAATCCCGAAGACATAGACGAGGAGAAACTGAGAATACTAGAAAGATGCGGGGTGAACCGCATTTCGCTGGGTGTTGAATCCTCCTCTCCGAGACTACTCGCCTTGATGGGAAGAAACCACACATTCGAGAAAGCCAAAAAGGCCGTTTCATTGATAAAAAACGCCGGATTCGCCAGGGTTTCCGTCGATATGATCTATGGTTTGCCCAATGAGACGAAAGAGGAAGTCGAGAAAGACCTATCCGCCTTCATAGGGCTAGGCGTGAACCATATATCGACTTATTGCCTGTCCGTTAACCCCGGAACCGCCTTCCATAACGCCGGATATTCGGAAATGGACGAAGAAAGCGCCGGCGAGCAATACGAAACGATATTAAAAGCACTAAGAGATGCTGGATATCGCCGCTACGAAGTGAGCAATTTCGCCAAAAACGGCGAATATTCCGAACATAATCTGGTTTACTGGAGGGACGAAGAATATTACGCCGCGGGGCTTGGAGCGTCCGGATACGTCGACGGCATCCGCTTTGACAATACGCGTAACTTAACTAAGTACTTAAGCGGCAAACACAGGGAAAAAGAGGATAAATTATCAAGCGAAAGCGAATTGGAGGACTATTTTCTGACCAATCTTCGCTTGGACGACGGTTTCTCGGAAGACGTTTTCGAAAAGCGCTTCGGCTTCGCTTTCCTTTCGAAGTACAAAGAAGAATTCGAAGAACTCGAAAGAAACCGGCTCATGAAACACGAGCGCGGTCGCTTCTTTTGCACCGACACAGGAATCGAAATCCTCGACAGCGTCCTCTTAAAATTATTTTGAGAAAAAACTAGCACTAGAAGGTTGACAGTGCTAAAAGCCTGCATATAATAGTCCTAGCAGTCAGGAAGAACGACTGCCAGAAAGGACGTGAACAATGACCAGACGCGACGAAATATTGAAGCTTATCGTCGAGCATTTCATCAAAACGGCGGAACCCGTCGGCAGCAAAACCCTGCAAGAAGCCTATAAACTCGATGTCAGCAGCGCCACCATCAGAAACGAGATGAACGCCTTGGAAAAAGACGGCTATCTCGAGAAGACGCACACATCAAGCGGGCGCATCCCCTCGGAAAAAGGATATCAATATTACGTTGAGAACCTCCGCAGCGGCAGCGTGGACGAAAAAGCCAAAAACGCCTTGCAGACGATTCTAAGCGAAAAAGCCAAATCCGTCGAAGAGGTTATGAAGGAAAGCTGCCAGATCTTGAGCCAAATGACAAATTTGGCTTCCTGCGTCATCGGGCAAAAGGCCAGCGAAGAAAGGCTAGTCTCGATTCAAATCATCCCGATCGGAAGCAATACGGCGACCGCCATATTCGTGACCGATAAGGGGCATGTCGAAAGCAAAACCTTCATCATCCAAGAGGCCGTTAGCGTCGATGACGTCGCCAAAACGGTCAAATTGCTTAACGAGAGGCTATCGGGTACCCCAATCGTCTCCGTCGTCCCGATGATGGAGGCGATGAGGCCGGCATTGACGGATTATCTAGTCGGGCAGCGCATCGTCTTCGACGCGATCCTAGGAGCCTTCACGAGCTTTGCTTCAAAGCATCTCGAATTATTCGGGAAAGATGAGCTGTATTCTCAACCTGAATTCGCGAACGACGCGATGAAGCTACGGGAATTGCTTCGCTTCCTCGACGATCCAGACAAACTCAAAAAAGAGCTTGAAAAAGCCGCCAAAAATGGAGAAAACGACATCATCGTCCAAATAGGTTCCGATTCAAAAGGACTAGACGACTTGGCGATGGTGAGCGCAAAAATCAGCCTCCCAGGCGAGCATGAAGGCGCTTTGACGGTCCTAGGACCAAGCAGAATGGACTACGACCGCGTCGTAAGCACCCTTCAATACTTCGCCCAAGAGCTCGATCGTTACTTCGAAACGGCGACGAAAGGAGAAAAAGAATGTTCGAAAAAAACAAAAAGCGGGAAAACGACAAAACCGCAAGCGAACAAGAAGACAACAAAGAAATAAAGGAAGAAAAGAAAGAGCCTTCGAACGAAGAGAAGCTCGAGGAAGAGCTAAAAAAGGCGAAAGAAGAATGCGAAGACTGGAAAAACAAATACTATATGGCCTTCGCCGATACGCAAAACCTCAGGAAATCGCTTGAAAGCGATCACCGCGAAGCCTTGCGTTACCGCGCCGAAGGATTCCTCGAATCGCTTCTCCCAGCCCTAGACAGCTTCCACATGGCTCTCTCCGCCACGCCGAATAGCGAAGAGGCGAAGAATTACCGTCAAGGCTTCCAATTCATCTATAACCAGATATTGGCGAGCCTAGAAGCGGAAGGCGTCACGGAATTAGCCCCAAAAGAAGGGGACAAATTCGATCCTTCCTATATGCACGCCATCGACATGGCGCCGTATGCCGAAGGAAAGGAAGGACTCGTCGCGAAAATATACGCGAAGGGATATAAACTACACGACCGCATCGTCTCGCCGGTCAAAGTAGCGGTCTATCCGAAGAAAAAAGAGGAGACGAAAGAAGAAAACAAAGATTCTACCATCGAAAATGAGGCCGCGAATAAGGCCTAAGGAGGAAAAAACAATGGCAAAAGAAATCATCGTAGGTATCGACTTAGGTACCACCAACAGCGTCATCAGCTATCTTCAAGCGGACGGCAAGGTGAAGGTCATCCCGAACCCAGAAGGCACTAACACCACCCCAAGCGTGGTCGCTTTCAAGGGGAGTGGCGAGGAAATCGTCGGCAACGCGGCGAAACGCCAAATGATCACGAATCCGGACACCGTTCGCAGCGCCAAACGTTATATCGGCACATCGGAAAAATTCCACATCAATTGCCTTAACAAGGACTACACGCCGCAAGAGATCTCTTCAAAGGTTTTATCCTATATGAAGTCCTATGCCGAAAAGAGCTTAGGGCAACCGGTCTCGAAAGCGGTCATCACCGTCCCTGCTTATTTCAACGACGCGCAACGTCAAGCCACCAAAGACGCCGGCACGATCGCCGGACTCGAAGTCGTCCGCATCATCAACGAACCGACGGCGAGCTGCCTTGCATACGGCTTAGAGAACAATAAGAGCGAGAAAGTCCTCGTCTTCGACTTAGGTGGCGGCACACTCGATGTTTCCATCCTCGATATCGGCGATGGAACCTTCCAAGTCCTCTCGACCAACGGCGACACGCACCTAGGAGGCGACGATTGGGACAACGCCTTGGCGGATTGGATCCACGCCCAAATCCTTCAGGAAACCGGCGCCGATTTGACCGACAAAATGGCCAAGCAGCGTTTCCTCGATGCGGCCGAAAAAGCCAAAATCGAATTGTCGAGCAGCTTAGAGACCACCATCTCCCTCCCATTCATCGGCATGAGCGCGAACGGACCTATCAACTGGGAAGGCAAGATCACCCGCGCCAAATTCCAGGATTTGACGAGAAATCTTCTCGAACGTTGCAAAATCCCGATGGAAAAAGCCATGTCCGACGCTAAGCTCAGCTATAACGAACTCGGCGACATCCTTATGATCGGCGGCTCCATCCGTATGCCGGCCGTCCAAGAGATGGTCAAGAAGGTCACCGGCCACGAAATCAACCTCTCTGTCAACCCAGACGAAGCCGTTTCAATCGGCGCCGCCATCCAAGGCGGCGTCATCGCCGGAGACGTCAAAGACGTCGTATTGCTCGACGTCACTCCTCTTACCTTGGGCATTGAAACCTTAGGCGGAATCATGACTCCTCTCATTCCGAGAAACACCACGATTCCTACCACCAAGAGCCAAGTCTTCTCCACGGCACAAGACAATCAGCCGGCCGTCGACATCATGGTTTACCAAGGCGAAAGGCAAATGGCCCACGACAACAAGCTTCTCGGCCACTTCCAGCTCTCCGGCATCAAACCGGCGATGAAAGGGCAACCGAGAATCGAAGTCACCTTCTCAATCGACGTCAACGGCATCGTCAAAGTCACGGCCAAAGACCTCGATACCCAAAAATCGCAAGACATCACCATCAGCGGATCGAACGGACTTTCGAAAGAGGACATCGACCGCATGATCAAGGACGCAGAGGCCAATAAAGAGGCCGATGAAAAGAGGAAGGGCGACATCGAAGTCAAAAACAAGGCCCAAACCTACGTCGACGAGATAAACCGCACCCTCGTCGAAAAAGGCGAATCGATGTCGGCAGAGCAAAAGGATCAGCTCACGAAGCTTCGCGACGAAGCCCAAGGCGCCATCCAAAGCGACGACATCAACAAACTACGTGAGATCGTCGGACGTCTCGAAGACGCCGCAAGCCAAGCTGCCGCATATCAACAGCAAGCCGCCGGCGCGGCGAATGCCGGAAACACCGGAAGCGCAAGCGGCAACGAAAACGCCGATGACGTCGTCGATGCCGATTTCACCGACAAAAAAGCCTAATAATCAAGATAGCCGCGTAGACGCCTGGGAAACCGGGCGTCTATTCGTGCTTTAGAAAGGAGTGAATAACATGGCTGAAAAACGCGATTACTACGATGTGCTTGGCGTCAATAAAAGTGCATCAAAAGACGAGATCAAAAGCGCATACCGCAAATTGGCCAAGCAATATCACCCAGACATCAACAAGAGCCCTGACGCCCCGAAGAAATTCGAGGAAATCCAAGAGGCTTATGACGTTCTTTACGACGATGAGAAGAGAAAAAGGTACGACCAATTCGGTCATGCCGCCTTCGAACAGGGGGCAGGCATGGGCGGCGGAGCCGGAGGCCCATTCGGCGGAGGTTTCTCAAGCCAAGGCTTCGGCGACGTCGATTTGGGCGACATTTTCAACTCTTTCTTCGGCGGAGGAAGAAGGAGGAGCTCTTCGAGCGGCCCTTCAAAAGGAAGCGACACGCTCTACCAAGCGACCATTTCCTTCATGGACGCCATCAACGGCTGCCACATAAGCGTGCCTTTGACATATGACGAACCATGCGAACATTGCCATGGCACCGGCGCCGAAAGCCAAAGCGACATCCAAACCTGCTCACATTGCGGTGGGCGCGGAACCGTTTTGAAGCAACAAAGGACGATTTTCGGCGTCATGCAGTCGGAAGAGGCTTGCGAATATTGCCATGGCACCGGCAAGATAATCAAAAAAGCCTGCTCCGCTTGTAGTGGCAGCGGCTATCATCGCGTCCATAAGGACCTTGACGTCAATGTGCCAGCCGGCATCAACGCCGGGCAGCAAATTCGCGTCAGAGGCAAAGGCGAACGTGGGTCTATGGGCGGAGAAAACGGCGATTTGTACGTAGAAATCCGCATTAAAGCGGACAAAAACTTCAGACGCGACGGCAACGACATACATTTGGATTTGCCACTAAGCTTCGTTTCCTGCGCCTTAGGCGTCAAAATCGACGTCCAAACCGTTTATGGCGAGGTAAGCGTCGACATTCCGGCCGGCACCCAGCCAGAGCAAGTACTAAAACTAAAGGGAAAAGGCATCAAAGACCTTCGAACCGAAAAGCCGGGCGACCAATATCTGCATATAAAGGTCCAAACCCCGACCAACCTTTCCTCCACGCAAAAAGAGCTTTTGACGCAATTCCAAAAAGAGGAAGACGCGAAAAAGAACAAGTGGTGGAAAGGCGCATTCAAGAAATAACGGCCATAACGATTTTATCTAAAAAAGATAAAAGAAGAAAAAATATTGTGCTAATCTAATAAGCACGGAGAGCAATTATGCCGATCTGCAAACGCTGTCACCATTCCATTTCTTCCTTCGACAAAGACCTTTGCCCATATTGCGGCGAGGAAAATCCAATCGACGAAGGGTATGAAACGAAGGACATGACCCAATTCATAAATCCCGTTACCGGCGATTATAAGCTTATGAAAAGCAAATCGCGCCGCGTTTGCGCGCTTTTATGTCTCTTTCTAGGCTCTTTCGGCGCCCATAGCTTTTATTTGGGCTTCAAAAAAAGAGGGCTAATCGAGCTAATCGCGACGATCATCTTGATTTCCGCCATCGGATCGATATTCGCCTTCGCGATAAAATTGCCGATCTCGCCTGCGCTATCATATCTAATCGCCTTCGCGATCGTCTTCCTTTTCTACGCCGCATTCTCCATCAAATACTTCGTCAAGGATTCCTTGAAAGACGCGCATGGGGAGTTTTTGCGCTGATGAACCGCTTTTTCGGCCATAGGCAAGGGGCGGAAGCGTTTTTAAGCGCTCCAGACGCGCATCATCTTTTGAACGTCTTGCGAATGAAAGTCGGAGAAAAGATAGAAGTGGCCGATGATGGCGACCTTTTTTTATGTTCCATTCAGGCAACTGACCCTCTTAAGATAAAGATAGACGAAAAGATCGAATGTCATAGCGAGCTCCCTTCCGATTTATGCCTCGCCTTTTCCCTTTTGAAAAACGGGCACGATGAACTGGTGTTGCAAAAGGGGACGGAACTTGGGGTTAGGAGATTCATCCCTTTCGTTTCCAAGAGATCGATAATAAAGCTAGACGAAAAGGGGAAGAAAAAGAAACTCGAGAGATACGAAAAGATCGTCGAAGGCGCCGCCTCGCAATCGAAAAGGCTTTTCATCCCCGAAGTATCGCCGATTCTCATATACGATGATGTTTTAAAAACCGAAGCCGATCACCGCTATATCGCCTATGAGGAGCTATCCAAAGACGATTCGTCGTTGTTAAGCGAATTATCCAAGATAAAAGGCGGCGAGAAAACGATCTGCCTGATCGGGCCGGAAGGCGGATTCGAGGGAAAAGAAGTGGAAAAGGCAAAAGAAGCCGGCTTTCTCCCAATCAGTTTAGGTAAAAGGATATTGCGCGCTGAGACGGCGAGCATCTATTTCGCTAGCGTCTTCTCATTAATCATCGAGGCAGGGAAATGACCATCTTCGAGAAATTAAGCAAAGAGCAAAGGCCCAATGACTACGCCAAATCAAGTGAGGCGGTTTATTTTTCGAAACACAGCCTGCGCTTGGCCTCAATAGACATCTATCGGCACCTCTCGAAAGCGGCGACCCCATTCGAAGTGATCAGAGCCAACATCGTCTCCAGAAGCTTGGAAAACAAAGAGGTCATCGAAAAAGAGGTGAAAAACCACATCAAAAACGCCGATGGCTTGCCAGATCAGGAATTCATCGAAGGAATCCTTAGCGATCTGCCGTATCTCAAAGTCAACGGTGAAGCCAATTACGTGCCGATTCTGCCGCAGAGCCTATCGTTATTGTATTCGAAAGACTTCCTAAAACTCGAAACGGAGCCGTATAAAAGGCTATTGAAGGATTATCAGGCCATTTTGGTCGATCCGTTCGACTTCTACGGATCCTCTCTCTTCGATTCCTATTTCACCTCGCTTGTGCCGCTTATGAAAAAAGAGAAGGAAATGGCGTGCTATGATTTCGATTGTGACCGCATTTACTTCATAAACGACGAAGGGAGGCTCGACGCCGAGATAGCGCTATTCGACAAAAAACTCGAAAACGTCACCAAGACGCACCTCACTTCGAGGCTCAAAAAAGTCGCAAACGCCTATTTTTCCTACAGCAGAGATGCGCTGTTAAAGACTTTGGTCGAAGAAAAACTCGTGTCGAATTTCCTCATCCAGGAAATCATGTCATCGGAAAGAAAGACGAAATGAGCAAAAAGTGCTACGGGTTTTCGCTCGGTTGCAAGGTAAACGCCTATGAAACTGCGCATATAATGGCCGCTTTAGAGGAAAACGGCTACAGCGAAACCTTCGACGTCTCCGAAAGCGACGTCATCGTGATCAATACCTGCGCCGTCACCGCGATAGCCGGTCAAAAATCACGACAGCACATAAGGAAGTTCAGGCGTTTGGCGCCGAATGCCATCTTGATCGCCATGGGATGCTATACCAAGGAAATAGGGGAAGAGGCCCTCAAAATGGGAGCTGATATAGTTCTTGGAACGGAAGGCAGAGGGGCGATTCTAGACGCCATCACGCGTTTCGAAAAAGAAGGAAAACCGCTTTGCCTCGTCTCCAAAAGAAGAACAGAAGGACCTTTCGAAGAACTCATGTCGAATTATTCCGTCGCTCCCGTCAGAGCGTATTTGAAAATCCAAGACGGCTGCGACAAATTCTGCTCCTATTGCGCGATACCGGGCTTAAGAGGGAAGAGCCGCTCTAGACTACAAGAGAGCATCCTTTACGAAATCAAGGATCTTTTGTCGAAAGGGACGAAGGAAATCGTCCTCTCGGGCGTCGAAATAGGATATTACGGCAAGGATTTGGGCGAAGGCAATTATGGGCTTGGCGAGCTTATAACCGACATCCTCGAAACCTTCCCAGAGCTAGAAAGGCTTCGTATATCGTCTTTGGATCAATCGGAGATATCGCCTTCTTTCTTGGAAGCATATCGAAAATACAAAGCACTCATGCCGCATTTTCATCTTTCGTTACAAAGCGGCTCCAAAAGCGTGCTCGAAAGGATGCGGCGGCATTATGATCCGAAAGACTATCTCAAAACCGTATCGCTATTAAGGGAGATAAGAAAAGACACGGCGATAACCACAGACATCATCGCCGGTTTCCCTCTCGAAAGCGAAGAGGAATGGCAAGAGACCTTGGACTTCGCAAAAAAAGCCGAATTCGCGGAAATTCACGTTTTCCCTTTCTCCGCGCGAAAAGGAACTTACGCCGCCACATTGCCCGATGTTGAG
This sequence comes from uncultured Staphylococcaceae bacterium, assembly GCA_964497235.1. Taxonomy (GTDB): domain Bacteria; phylum Bacillota_I; class Bacilli_A; order RFN20; family CAG-826; genus UBA4951. The sequence continues at coordinate 67,334 of CAZCCJ010000001.1, read as the reverse complement.
CCATCAATCAAAAAAAGACGCGTGGAAGAGTTGCTTTCCCTAAGCAAAGAACTAAGGAAAAGCTATGAGAAGTCCTTTTATGGCAAAGAATTGCCAGTCTTATTCGAAACCTATGACCAAAAAGAAAAAGCGGCGATTGGCCACACAGAGAACTATTTGCTGGTAAAAGTACCTAGCGATAAGCCACTAACCCGTGAAATCAAACCTGTTTTATACAATGTCAATAACGCAATAGATTAGTTATAATCGAATAATTATCGTATTTTTTTGACAATGTATATATAAGTATTGAAGGTTTAGAAACTTTCTCTATAATTTACGAGGAAAAGAAAGGAAACCCAAAACCATGGCAGTACCGCAAAGAAGAACCAGCAAAACCAGAAAGAGACTTCGTCGCACGCATTTCAAACTATCCGTCACCGGATTATCCACGTGCTCTCATTGCGGAGCGACCATCCGTTCACATCACGTTTGCCCAGAATGCGGCTACTATGATGGAAAGGACGTCCTCCATCTGAAGAAAGAAGAGAAATAAGCCTCTAAAGCGCCACCACACGGTGGCGTTTTTCTTAATTTTGTCTATCATATATTAGGTAAGAGGAACAAAACATGATCACAGCCAAATATTTCGACCACACGTGCCTAAAAGCGGACGCAAAGCGCGAAGACATCGTGAAACTCTGCAATGAAGCGAAGAAATACGGATTCATGTCCGTCTGCGTCAACCCTTTCTTCGTGCCGGTTGCCAAAAAACTGCTAGAAGGAAGCGACGTCTTGGTTTGCACGGTCATCGGTTTTCCATTAGGGCAGATGACTCCGAAAATGAAGGCGATGGAAGCCAAAGACGCCGTCGATATGGGCGCCGATGAGGTCGACATGGTTCAAAACGTGTCGATGGCTAAAGAACACGACTACGAATTCATAGAAAAAGAAGTGGCAATGGTCAAAAAAGCCATCGGAAACCACACTTTGAAAGTCATTTTGGAAAATTGCTACCTGACGAAGGAAGAAATCGCCTTCTCCTCCAAGGCCGCAGCGAATGGCGGCGCGGATTTCGTCAAAACGTCGACCGGATTTGGCAAAGGCGGAGCCAAGGTGGAAGACGTCGCCATAATGCGAAACGCCGTCGGGCCGACGCTAGGCGTCAAAGCGGCGGGCGGAATATCAAGCGTAAGCGATTTCTACGATATGGTCCGCGCAGGGGCGAATAGAATCGGAACATCGCACGGCGCCGAGATAATGGAAGAGGCGGCCGAGGAACACGAATAGGGTTATCGGCCTATTTTCTCGATTCTATCTCCGATATCGATCAAAGAGGCGTCATCGCCTCTTTTTTTGGCGAATAGTTTCTTCCGCCTCTCTTTTTCCTTTTGCAAATATTCTTTCGAAGCTCCGTTCTTTTTGTCGAGTTCCATATCATACATAAGCGAGAGAACGGTCCTGACCTTGGAATGCATAAGCAGATCGACGGCGTCTTTCCTCCCGGATTGCTCATAGAATTCCCTCAAAGCCATATAGACGTCTAAATGCTTTTCATGACGATTGTGTCGAGGGAGGGAGGTTTCGCTCGTCGTGACGGCTTTGTTATAGACGTAAAGCGGTTCGGAAATCGAAATAGCGCTCTTGGCCATAAGAAGAACGCTTCCCAAAATGGCGGCGTCCTCGAATAAATCGTCCTTTCCAGCGAACATTAGGAACGGCGTATCCAAAAAGAGCGAACGCCTTATCATCTTCGTACATAAGAAAGAACGGAAATAGGAATCCTCAAAAAGCGCCCTTAGAATCGCATCGCTGCCGTCCAAGCGGCATTTTTTCGTGAAAAGATTCTTTCTCGTTTTCTTTGAGCCTTCGGAAATCAGGAAAGAGGAATTCACGATATCGACGCCGCCGTCTTTGATGGTCTTATAAAAAACCCTCAAGGCGTCCTTTGGATAGCGATCGTCGCTATCCAAAAAAGCCAAATATTCGCCTTTCGCCTCTTTTATCGCTTCGATTCGGGCGCGCCCAGGCCTCATTGGGTAGGGGCGAAGGACCAATCGGAGATTATCATTTTCCTTCGCATATGTTTCTATTATTTCCCGCGATGAGTCAACGTTTCCTTCGCCAAGCGCGAAAAGCGCCTCAAAAGGAACGTCGACATCTTGCGCTAAAAGGCTTTCGATCGCCTTGCCGATGGTTTTCTCGGAATTATAAACAGGGACGATGACGCTGATTATTGGTTCGTTTCCGTTTTTGTTCATATTTTTCTTTATCATCATACTTGTTTTATCGTCTCAAAAGGATAGAATTATCGCAGCCGAGCCGAAAGGAAGGTGAAAACCATGGCTATCAAAACGGTTCTCCACGAAGGCGAAACGATCGACGACGGAATGCGCCGCTTCAAAAGAAGCGTCAACAAGAGTGGCATTTTGCTCGAAACCCGCAAACGTGAATTCTTCCTCAAGACCGCTCTCCGTCGCAAGATGAAAAGCGAGCTCGCCCGCAGAAAGAAATATTAGAGAAAACAGACCCGCTTCAAAAAAGCGGGTTTTTTCGTACCAAAAACAAAATTCTCCCCCTATCTATTATTGATGGAACAATTTGTTTACGCCGGGAAAAGGGGAGGATGCGGCTTAGCTTCCCTGAAAATGCTCTTGATACACTATCAAAAGCAAAGAGGCTACGCTTTTTTGGAAAGCGACGATAACGGGAGCCTCGAAAGCTTGCGGCAAATAGCCGAAAAAGAAGGGGTGGGCATCTTGTGGAAAAAAGCCGATGACAAAAATGCGCTAAGCAACAATCAACACTTTCCTTTGCTTTTGTTGCTCAAAGAAGGGGAAGACGGGCATTTGGTCTATCTAAGATCCAAGAGAAAAGATTCATATCGTATTTATGACCCCGACATCGGCGAAAAGAAGTTCAAAGAAAGCGAGCTTCTTGAAAAATGGACTGGCATATACGGCGAAGGATGCTTGCTGCATAAAAAGGAATGTCGGCATAGGAAACCAAAATTATTCACTTCCACAGGAATCATAAGCATTTCACTAGCTTTTTTGGCTTCGATCGCTTCTTTATTGGCCGCCTTTTTCTTTCTAAAGGAAAACTATTCCCCATTGCTGACGATAGGAATGCTCTCCTCCTTCGCGATAGGTTTCGTCTTGGAGCGTTTCTTCTTCATGTCGGAAATGAAAAGATTCGATAAACGGCACGCTTGCGCGATTGCCACTATCCGAAGCGAAAAAGAGACCGTCAAAGACAATTATTTGCATTACAACGCCTTCAAGAGATTGGCTTTCTCCCGCTTGAAGTGGTGGCTCGAAGGACCGCTTTCGCTCATGGCCATTTTGTTGCTATTCGGTTTCGATTCACCTTCTTTTCTCTTATCCGGTGCCTTTTTGATCGGAATAAGTCTTATATCGAGTATCATCCTTGGGCCAAAGTTCCAAAGGAAAGGAGGCGAATTGGCCAAAATGGAAGAGAGCCTCTTAAACGGCAACCCGAATGAATCTGACAAAATGATGGCCTCCCTTTTCAGCAAAACGTACCTGTTCGCCAAAGCGGTCGAATATAGGAAAATCATATCGCTCGCATCGACGCTTCTGCTCGCGTTGATTCCCGTATTCATGGAAAAAAGAATCGAATTGAATTATTTTTTGCTCGAATTCTTCGCATTGCTTGGGATTCACGAAGCCATTAGCCCCGTCTGCGCGATGCTCGAAGAAAGCGATGGATACAAAAAAGAACTTTCGTATTTCTCGTGCCATTTTGCTAAAAAACAGGCCGACGGCATCACGAAAAACTACTAGAACAACGCGCATTATGCTAGAGTATTCGCATGGAATTACTTTTCGAGAATCCTTTTGAAAGCGAATACGACGCCTTAGAAAACGTTTACTCGAATTTGGCGAAAACCGCTTTCGCGATTTTGGGCGTCAAAACGAATTATGAAGTCGACGTTTCCTTAGTTGATGATAAGACAATACAGGAAATCAACCGTGATTATCGCTCGATCGACAGGATAACTGACGTGATAAGCTTCGCATTCAACGACGACACCGATCCGAAAGATCAAATCAAAGACGACGGAACGTTAAGAATGCTCGGGGAAATACTCATTTGTTTGCCACAGGCAAAGCGGCAAGCCGAAACAATCGGAAACAGCTTGGCAAGGGAATTGTCATTCCTCTTCGTCCATGGCCTTTTGCATTTATTGGGCTACGACCATCAGACAAAAGAAGAGGAAGAAATCATGTTCGGACTGCAGGAAAAAATATTAGAGGAGGGCAAGAAAAATGCCAATCACTGAAAGAGAGTTAGTGGAAAAGGCCAAGGAAGCGATGTCGCTATCCTATTCGCCATATTCGAATTTCCCGGTCGGAGCGGCGATATTATGCGATGACGACACGGTATATTTGGGCGCGAACATCGAAAACAGCTCCTATCCTTGCGGCATTTGCGCCGAAAGAAACGCCATTTACCATGCGATGATGGAAGGCAAAACGAAAGACGACTTCGTGGCTTTGGCCATCATCACCGACACCGATTCCATCGCTTCGCCATGCGGCATGTGCCGTCAAGTCATAAGCGAGCTATTTCCAGAGAATGGAACGATACTTTTGGCCAATACGAAAGGCGACATACGCTCGACGACGATCGAAGAGCTTTTGCCATTCGCCTTCAATGGGGAAGAATTATGATGAAGTCCGGCTTTGTGTCGCTTTTGGGTTGCCCGAATTCTGGGAAAAGCACCTTATTAAACGCATTGTTAAGCAAAAAAGTATCTATTGTGTCGCCACGCTCTCAAACGACGCGCGATGACATCATCGGAATATACAACGAGAAGGATCTGCAGATAGTCTACGTCGATACGCCAGGGCTATTCGAAGGCGATGAAGCCTTATACAAAGCGATGTACCACAGCGCAAGGCGCTCAATCAGCGAGATCGACGCTCTTTGCTATTTAGTCGACTCATCGTTGGAAGACTATTCGAAAGACGATGCTTTTTTGAAAAGCATAAAAACCGACAAACCCAAATTCTTGCTGCTAAACAAAATCGACAAGGCGACGGCCCCAAAAATGGAGGAGACGAAGAAACATTTCTCAGAAACGGCTCCGGAATATACGCAAATCGAGATAAGCGCGCTTAAAAACTATGGTTTGAAAGACGTAAAGGACAGAATCAGGGAAGTCTTGCCGGAGAATCCGCCATATTACCCAGAAGACGTCCTGACCGACAAAGACCATTCATTCATGGCCAAAGAAGTCATAAGAGAAAGCTTATTGCATTTCATAAAGGAAGAAATACCGCATGATTGCGCCGTTATGATCGAATCGTTCAAGGAAAGCAAAAAAGAATGTCGCATAGAAGCCAGGATCTTTTGCTCGAAGGATGGGCAAAAAGCCGTGCTCATCGGCAAAGGCGGAGACATGATAAAAAAGATATCGATGCGAAGCCGAACGCAATTAGAGAAATTATGGAAGAAAAGCGTAAGCCTATATTGCGAAGTAGAGGTTCTGCACAACTGGAGAAACGACCCGAGAAAATTGGCGAAATTCGGTTATGGCAATAAGGAGAGAGACTAAAAGAGTCGAAGGAATCGTCATAAAGCGTTCCGATTACAAAGATAACGACGTGATGGTCGACATCCTAAGCGGAGAAGGGCGGTTGTCCTTTTTAGCAAGGGGTGTCAAGAAAGCCAAAAGCAAGAACTCATCTTCCGTTTCGTTGCTCGCAAAGAGCGATTTTTCGCTTTTTGTTGGACCGAATGGCGGACTGAGTTTGCAAGAAGGAAAGATAATCGATGCGGTCGATAGTGGCGACAACCTGGAAAAGGCGGCGTCGCTAAGCGTAATCGCCGAGCTCTCCAAAAAAATGACGTCAGAAGAGGATACGGCCGGCGAAACATACGCTTTCCTATCGAAAACACTCGAAGCGATAAAAGGCGGATACGACCCTTTAAGTGCTGCCCTCTTGTATTTTGCGCATTTGCTAAAAAAGAACGGATACGGGCTAAACGTCGGTGAGTGTGTTCGTTGCGGCGGAAAAAGAAAAATCCAAGGATTGTCGTACAAAGACGGAGGATTCGTGTGCGAGGATGACCTCGTTTCGGAAAGCGAAAAACGAGATGCGTACACACTCAAAGTCATCCGTTATTCATTTTTGGTTCCATTAGAGAAAGTCGGAAGCGTATCGTTCGAGAAAAAAATATGTATAAGGCTTTTACGCGAATGGGCCAATAACGTCGAGGAATGGCTTGGCATAAAAATTACTTCGATGCAGCTGTTATCGATATTTTAAGTTCACTTATAGTGGGTTGACATATAGTTTTTTCGCTTTACAATGTTCTCGTTTGCGCGAGGTAATGTATGGCATCAAAATTTAGTTTCGAGAAAATCACGACTCATTTGACTTCGACCGGTTACGTATTTCCTGGATCCGCTATCTATGGCGGTCTTTCGAACACCTGGGATTACGGCCCCCTCGGAGCCGAATTGAAAAAGAACATAAGGAATTGCTGGTGGAAGAGGTTCGTTCAGGAATCGCCGATGAACGTCGGTTTGGATGCGGCAATCTTGATGAATCCGCGCGTTTGGGAAGCCACAGGACATGTGAGCACGTTCAACGATCCGATGGTGGACTGCAAAGCCTGCAAAGCCAGGCATCGCGCCGATGAGCTCATCAAATCGCAATATCCCGAAGTCGATACCGACGGCATGACCTTCGAAGACATGGATTCCTTCATGGCTTCTCACAAAATGGTTTGCCCGGAATGCGGAAAGAGCGATTTCACGCCGATTCGCAAATTCAACATGATGTTCAAAACGCATATCGGCGTCACAGAAGACGGCAGCTCGTTAGTCTATCTCCGCCCAGAAACGGCCCAGGGCGTTTTCACGAATTTCAAAAACATACAGAGGAGCTCAAGAAAGAAGCTTCCATTCGGCATTTGCAACGCCGGCAAAAGCTTCCGTAACGAAATAACTCCCGGGAACTTCATTTTCCGAACCAGGGAATTCGAGCAAATGGAGATGGAATTCTTCTGCAAACCAGGGACCGATTTGGATTGGTTCGCCTATTGGAAAGACCAATGCTTGAAATTCGTCGAATCGCTAGGTCCGAAAGCCGAAAACCTCCGTTTCCGCGACCACGAACAAGCCGAATTGGCTTTTTATTCGAAGGCTACGACCGACGTCGAATACGATTTCCCCTCGATTGGATGGGGCGAAATACTCGGCGTCGCGGACCGCACCGACTACGATTTAAAGCGTCATCAGGAATACAGCAAACAGGATTTGACGTATTTCGACCCGGACACGAACGAGAAATACCTTCCATATGTGATCGAACCGTCAATGGGGCTAGATCGTTTGATGTTGATGACGATGGTCGATGCCTATGACGAAGAGACGTTAGAGGGCGGAGACACCCGAGTCGTCATGCATTTGTTGCCTGCGTTAGCTCCATACAAAGTCGCCGTTTTGCCTCTTAGCAAAAAACTCGAAGAAAAAGCGATGGAGGTACTAAAAACCCTGAATCCGCATTTCATGGCCGTCTATGACGTGACCGGTTCAATCGGAAAGAGATACCGCAGACAAGACGAAATCGGAACGCCATATTGCGTAACCATCGATTTCGATACGCTTAACGATCAAAGCGTCACCATCAGAGAACGCGACAGCATGAAGCAAATCCGTTTGCCAATCGCCGATCTCGTCGAATACTTCCGCGCCAAGTGTTTCTATTGATAAGAGGTAAAAAGTGCAGGATCTACGCTCATTAGTCGATTCTATATTATCGCAAACGGATATTGTACACGTCATTTCTTCATACATTCCCGTCATCAAGAAAGGACGCAATTACGTATCGGTTTGCCCTTTTCACGACGACCATCATCCCTCGATGAGCATTTCCCAAGAGAAGCAGGTTTTCAAATGCTTTTCCTGCGGCGCCAGCGGAAACGCCATATCTTTCGTCGAAAAATACGAACACATATCCTTTTTGCAAGCCCTAAAGAAGGTGGCCGACATCATGGGCATAAACGACGAGAGGCTCAAAGAGAATTCCTTTACGCCAAAGATCGATGCCAGAACATCGGCTTGCTATGCATGCATCAACGACTTGCAGAAAATCTATGAATACGGACTCACGACAAGCGAAGGCGAAAAAGCCAGGAACTATCTCAAAGAAAGAGGCATAACCCAGAAAGACATCGAGAAATACGGAATCGGATATAGCCCCGAAGATGGCGGCAAAACGATTGAATACCTCAAAGCCAAGCGTCACTCCGTCAAAACGATAGAGGACATCGGAATATGTATCGCCAAAAACGAAGGAATGTCCGATAACAATGCCGGTCGCTTGATGTTCCCATTAAAGAACCACTATGGCCAAATCGTCGGCTATAGCGCTAGAAGATTAGGCGATGGCGATGCGCCGAAATACATCAATTCGCCCGAGACGCCGATCTTCAAAAAAGGCCGTTTGCTATATAACTACCATAACGTCAAGCAGATCGCCAGACATGAAGGATATGTCTATCTGCTAGAAGGATTCATGGACGTCATGGCTTTAGGCCGCGCCGGCCTCGAAAGCGCGATCGCCTTAATGGGAACAAGCCTGACGGCCGATCAAATAGCCTTATTGAGGCAACTAAACGTCGAAGTGCGGGTATCCCTCGACGGCGACGCTCCAGGGCAAGAGGGAATGATGAAAATCATCTCCCAATTAAACAAATCGGGACTATCCTTCCGCTTGGTGAGCAATCCGGAAGATCTCCGGGATCCGGATGATATCTATCGGGAGGAAGGGGCAGCGAAGCTCGTCTCCATGATGAATAATCTCGTGGACCCATTCACCTTCCAAATCAATTACTACACCAACGTGAAGCACCTTTCGACGCCGGAGGAAAAAGCCAAGGTAATGCACTATTTCATACCGCAGTTACGAAACATACCTCCCGGACTAGAGAGGGAAAACACGATAGTCAAACTATCGAAGGCGACCGGTTACGAAAAAGAGGCCATCCGCTCCGAGATAAACAAAGCGTCGCCCGGAGAGAAAACGGAAGAGGAAATCGATTACACGCAAGAAGTGGAGACCGATGCCTGGCGGCCTAAAGACGTCTTCCGCAAGAGACTCTTCAAAGCGGAAAGGGAAACGCTCTACTACATGCTCTCCCATCCTGAAGCGGTGCGTTTCTTCTTAGAAAACATCGACAACTTCTCGACCGATAGTTATAACGAAATCGCCAACTACATCGTCGATTACATCAATAACAGAGGCGATGATGAAATATCGCTGCCGCTCTTAATGGGCGATATAGAAAGCAACGACGAAGAAGAAGACCGCGATTCGCTCATATCGACGATCAACGAAGTGTCTAACGACAACTACCATCCGGACTTCAGCCTCGATCAGCTTAAAGCGTGCGCTTTGGCGATAAGCGAGGAGAAGGCCAAGATGTCAGACGAAGCGCAGCTAAAGAAAAATCTGACGGGCAAAACCGTGTCGGACCAAGCCAAGGCCCTCGAAGAATACGCGAAACGCCATAAATCGCGACTCCGTCAGTCCAAAAAGAAATAAAGAAAGGAAAAAGCCCCATGCCAACGAAGAAAAAAACAAACTCAAAGAAAGTCGAAGAGAAAATCGAGACCATCGAAGCGGAAGAAGAAGCCATAATCGATGAAGTAGAGGAGGAAGAGGAAGAAGGTCTAATCAAAAGCTTGGACAAAATCAAAAAAGAGCTTTTGAAGAAAGCGAAAGACCATGAGAACTCCTTGTCGCAAGAAGAAATCATGGACGCCGTCCAAAAGCTCGACCTATCCGACGACGACCTAAATGGCGTCATAGCCTTCTTCCAAGAAAACAACGTCAAAATAGAGTCGGATGAAGAAGAAGCGTCGATGGACGCTGATGGGCCAACCGAAGCGGATCTGCTCAAAGGCGGAGAAGACGACGATTTGGACGACGACATCGACGATAGCGAAAAAGAAGAACTCGACGAAATCGACGAATTCTCGAAAATACAATCAGGCGAAGTCAAGGTCAACGACTCCGTCAAGATGTATCTGAAAGAAATTGGCAAAGTCAATCTTCTGAACCCGAAGCAAGAGCCGGAACTCGCCATGAGAATCGCGGCCGGCGAAAAAGCGAAGCAGGAATTGCCGGAAATCGAAAAAAGAGGCAATGAGCAGGAAATCAGAGACGCGAAATACACGATTGCCGACGGCAACGACGCAAAAAATCAATTGATCACCGCCAACCTCCGCTTGGTAATCGCCATAGCGAAGCATTACGTCGGGAGGGGCATGCATTTCCTGGATCTCATCCAAGAAGGGAACATGGGCCTCATTAAAGCGGTCGAGAAATTCGACTACACCAAAGGATTCAAATTCTCGACATACGCGACTTGGTGGATTCGCCAAGCCATAACCAGAGCCATCGCCGACCAAGCGAGAACCATCCGCATTCCGGTCCATATGGTCGAAACGATCAATAAGATGACCAGAATCCAACGTTCTTTGGTCCAAAAACTCGGGCGCGATCCGACGGCTGAAGAAATCAGCCAAGAAATGGATGGCGCATTATCGCCGGAAAGGATCCGCGAAATTCAAAGGATAGCCCTTGAGCCAGTATCGTTAGAAACCCCGATCGGCGAAGAGGATGACTCGCATCTTGGCGATTTCATCGAGGACAAAGACGCGCAATCGCCGGAAGAATTCACGACGAAATCGTTGTTGAAGGATGAACTATACGACATCATGCGTGACCTTACCGACCGCGAAGAAAGGGTCTTGCGTCTTAGGTATGGCCTAGACGACAATCGCCCAAGAACCTTGGAAGAGGTCGGACGCGAATTCGGAGTCACCAGAGAACGCATTCGTCAGATCGAAGCCAAAGCGATCCGCAAGCTCCGTCATCCGACAAGAGCCAAAAAACTCGGCGATTATCGCGACAATATCTATTTCAACGGGCCAGAAACGCACAATAAGGACAGATAAATGAACTCTCCGAAAGAAGAAACGTCGGCGATAATCGAGCAAATAGCCGCGCTCAAAAAAGAAAACGGCCGTTTGTCCGAAGAGGACGTTTTGGAAATACTCGGAAAATACGATTTAAGCGAAGAGGAAACCGAGAAGGTTTTCTCGTCGCTAGCAAAAAACGGACTAGAGCCAAGCGACCCGTCCGACGTCATTCAAAATTCCGCCGACGCTTCAAGCGACAGCCTTAGCCTTTATTATAGCCAAATGGGGCAATATCAACGGCTTAGCGACGAAGAGATATTCGCTTTGGCGAAGAAAGTCAAAAGGATAAAAGAGCTACAAAACGCATTGGAAGAGGCGAAAAAGAAAAAAGACGAACAAGAATCCGATTCCATCAAAAAGGAGCTGGAAGAGGCGATGAACGCCAAAAACGACATGATCTTGGCCAATCTGCGCCTAGTCGTAGCCGTAGCGAAGCATTATTGGAACTATTCAAATTCGATTCCCTTGATCGATTTGATCCAAGAAGGAAATCTCGGCTTAGAAAAAGCGGTGGAAAAGTTCGATCCGGACAAAGGCTATCGTTTCTCGACGTACGCTTATTGGTGGATTCGCCAGGCAATACTCCATTTCATGAATGGCGATTCAAGGATAATAAAGATCCCATCGAAGCTTTTGCTCTATAGCAAAAAAGTGCGCGATGCTAGGGATGAGCTTAAGCAATCGACTGGAAAAGAGCCAAAACTAAGCGAGATAGCCGAAAAGACTGGACTTACCATAGCGCAAATAGACGAATGTCTTTCTTTGCCTCTCGGGGCCGTTTCGATGGATGCACCAATCGGAGAAGACGGCGACGCCTTTTCCTCGATCATCGCCGATCCAGATACGGAAAACGAAAAGAAGAACATCTCCAAAGAGGAAGACGAACAGATAGCCCTAAGCGCAATGAGCATACTATCCCCAAAGGAAAAGGAGATAATATCAAGAAATTACGGGTTAAATGGACGTGAGCCCGAAAGCCTTCAAGAAATAGGAGATTCTTTTGGGATAACAAGAGAAAGAGTGCGGCAAATCCGCGAAAGAGCGCTCATAAAAATGCGTAAAAGGATCGAAGGATGAAAAAACTCTCGAAAAGGCTTTTGACCATCGCTGATATGGTGGATGACGGCGCTAATATAGCCGATATAGGGAGCGATCATTGCTCATTGCCGATTTATTTGTTCGAACGCGGAAGAATCAAGCACGCTTTCGCCGTTGAGAACAAAAAAGGGCCATACGCTCGAATGAAGAAGGCAATCGATGATTCGAAATTTCCGATAATTCCTTCCTTATCCGACGGTTTGGATGAACTTCCTGAGAATGTCGACACGATAATACTCGCTGGGATGGGCGGAAATCTGATAATCGACATTCTAAAAAAATGGAATAACAAAACCCGAAGCGTAGAAACGATAATAGTCGACGCCCATAACGACCGTCCGAAATTGACAAAATACCTAAGCGAAAACGGTTTTTCGTTAGCCATGAACGAATTCATTTCAGATGGCGGAAAGCATTATGACGTCATGAAATGGAAAAGAAGCAATTCCATTCCTTCCTATAGCGAATTGGAGATCAAATACGGGCCATTGAACATAAGAAAGAAACCGGAAGAATGGAAAAAATGGCTGCAAAATCAAATCGACGCCATAAATATTTCGATAGGGAACATCGATCAAAAGAACGGAAGGCGAAAAGAATTGGAAGGCGAAAGGCGCGAAATGGAGGAACTATTAAAATGAAAACGGCATCGTTACTACGGAAATTGGCTAAATTCTATCCTCAGAAAATCAGAGATTCATACGATTATGGCGGACTTATGGCGGGCCGCTACAAAGAAGAGACGAATAGGATATACCTCGCGTTGGACTTCGACAAAACGCTTTTTAAGGATGTGCTCGCTTTCAAACCGGACCTCATAATAACGCATCATCCATTTTTCTTCGGAAAGCCGAAAGAAATCATGGAAAGAAACGAAGAAAGGCGAGAGTGCTACGATTTTTTGATTAAAAACGATATTCCTTTGGCAAGTTATCACACGAATTTCGATCGTGGCGAAGAAGGGATGAACGACGCTTTGGCGAGGGAATTGGGCCTAAAAGAAATCAAAAGGCTGGAAGGCGACGATATGGCCAGGGGCGGAAAGCTTTCGTCGCCAATGGGCGTAAACGAATTCGCGAAATACGTCCTAAACAAACTTGATGTTCCGCATGGCCTTCTGATAAGCGAAGGCAACAAAATCATAAAGACGGCAGCGATAATAGGCGGAGGCGGATGGCGAAGCTATGCCATAGCGAAAGCGGAAGGCTATGATATCTTCATTTCCGGAGATTGTCCTCATCACGCAAGACGCGAAATAATCCTGTCTAATTACAATTATTTAGATATACCCCATGAAGTTGAAGGAATATTCATAAAGCAAATGACTAATATGCTACTAAAAATTGACCAATCATTAGTCATTGGCGGTTATAAGCACGAAATTGTTCCTCAAATGCTATTGAGGGATTCCAAATAGTCCTTCGCTTCCTTGACGACTTCGCTTTGAGTCGACGCTCCGCTTCCCAATAAAGCGTGTTTGCAGTGTTTTATTTCCTCTAGTGGCAGCCCCGCAACCGATAAAGACAAATACACTTTCGCGGACGGATACGTCCTTTTCGCCAAAGCGTAGAGCTCTCGACTGTTATTGCTATTTTCGCTTCCCAATACCACAACCAAATCGATATCATCGTCATCAAAAGACCGTATGGCGTTTTGTCTTTCCGAGGCATCGAAGCATCTTTTGGCTTCATAACATGCTTTTTTGACGTTCGCGCCTATTCTTTCCGAGATTTTGCCGATCTCATCGTCGGACATCGTCGTTTGCGAGAAAACAACGACGTCATCATCGCGATATTTCGTCAAATCCGTATCATCGTCGACTAAGATTACGTTTTCTTCGTCTATCGCTAACGCCGAAACGGCTTCGGCGTGATTGCGTTTTCCTATATAAAAAACCTTTTCCGAGTTTTTAATGGCTTTAACGATGCCTTCTTCGTTCCTTTTGACGAAAGGGCAAGTGGCGTCATAGACGATCATTCCTTTTTCCTTGGCTATTTGATCATACTTCTTCGGATGGCCATGCGCCGAAAAGCAAATAACGCTGCCTTTTCCCAGTTTCCCTAGTTGCTCCGCAATTTCATCCATATCGCCGGTTATGAAGAAAAAACCATCATTTTTAAGTCGAGAAATGACATTTTCGTTATGAACGAGGTCGCCGATAAGATATATTGTTGCGGTAGGGTGCTCATTTCTGGCACGACGAGCAACCTCGATGGCGTTTCTGACGCCGCCGCAGAACCCGTATGGCTCAATAAGTGTCACATTCATGGTTAGATTATGAACCATGGTTAAGGAAAAGTAGAGTGAAAACAGGAGGGGCAACATGAGTTTCAAAGAATTCAATTTATCGCAGGACATGGTGAACGCCCTTAAAAAGATGGGCTATGTGAACCCTTCTCCCGTCCAAAGTGCGGTCATACCGAAAGCCTTAAGAGGAAAGTCGTTATTGGCTCAAAGCGAGACGGGAAGCGGCAAAACGCACGCTTTCTTGATACCGACGATCGAGAAAATCGATAAGAATCTTCCTCGACCTCAAGCTCTTATAATCGCGCCGACTAGGGAATTAGCCAGGCAAACGTATGAGTTCGCTCGCGCATTCGAGCGCTACTACCCAACGCTCAGAGTGCGCCTATTCACGAGCGAAAGCGATGTCAGCGATAATGCCGAAGGAAACAAAAAACCTCCGCAGATCATCATCGGCACGCCTGGGCGTCTGAAAGACGTCATAATAACGCGCCAGCTTTATAGCGTCCGCAACGTCAAACATTTCATATTGGATGAGGCGGACATGCTATTGGATTTGGGGTTCTTTGAAGACATCGAATCGATCGCAAGCGCCTTAAACGAGCCGCAGACGATGGTTTTTAGCGCCACTTTGAAACAAAATCTGAAAGATGAGCTTTTGAAATTCGTCGGCACCGACTTCGAATTCGAAAGCGACAAAACGGAAACCTCAAGCACCGTCAAGCATCACTTAATCGACATAAAGCACATCGGAATTGGATCGGCATTGGTAAAATTCCTAGAAATAAAGCGTCCATATCTCGCAATCGTTTTCGCCTCGACCGTCGAAAAGGTCGGAGAAATCCATCGAACGCTAAAGGAAAATGGCATTGAGGCCGTCTACTATAGCGGTTCTTTAGACGATAGAAGCAGAAAAAAAGCCCTCAGAGAAATCAAAGCGAACAAACATTCGATAATCGTCGCAAGCGACTTGCTTTCGCGCGGCATCGACATCCCCGACGTGACCGATGTCATATCCGTCGATCTTCCTAGCGATTTGGAGTTCTATCACCATAGAGCTGGCAGAACGGGCCGTTTCGGAAAAAGCGGCGATTCCTGGGTTTTCTACAATAACGACACGGCATCTTCTCCGCAAAAATTGATCGATGAAGGCGTCGTCTTTGAGTTTTTGACCCTAAGCAAAGACGGATTGAAGACGGATCCGGTCGGCCTCCTCCCGAAAACAAAGCTCAAGAAAAAGAAAGATCTGCCTGAAGAAGAGATAAAGGAAATCAAAATAGCCAAAGCCCTCTCTCGCCCCAAGCACATCGAGCCGATGTACAAGAAAAAACAGCAATTCGCCATCGAGAAAGTTAAAAAGAAGTATCGAAAGAAGGCCATAAAGAAAGCCATACGGCGCGAACTTGCGAAAGGCAATCGCAAATAACCTATAGTTTTTCGATTTCGGCGATCAATTCCTCATACGCCGATTCGTCTTTTATCGTCCTTACGGCCATTCCTTTTTTGAAAAGAACCCACAAGCCATTGCCTCCAGCCAAGCCTATATCGGCGTTTTTGGCTTCGCCTGGGCCATTGACGACGCAACCCATGATAGCCACGGTTTTGCATATCTTCTTCGCTTCGAGATATTCCATCACCCTTTTCGCAAGCGGAAGCAAATCGACTTGCGTCCTTCCGCACGTCGGGCAAGAGATGAACGTCGGCCATTCTTTTTTTAGCCCCAGATCATGAAGAAGGCGATTGGCCGCTTTAACCTCTTCCAAAGGGTCTTCGGAAAGGGAGATCCTGATCGTATCACCGATGCCGTCTAACAAAATCGGCGATAAAGCGGCTGCGCTCCTTAGTAAAGACACGTCCTTCGGTCCGGCCTCGGTAACGCCGATATGCAGTGGATATTCAAAATAATCGGAAGCCAAACGATATGCGGAAATCGTCTCTAAAGCGTTGCTTCCCTTCAAAGAGATCACAATATCGTTGAAACCATATTTCTCCAAGATGAAAACGTGTTTTTTTGCGCTTTCGAAAAGCGTTTCTCCTAGCGCCCTATGCGCAGACATCGATTCATTCTGAACGGCTTTGTCGAGCGATCCGCCATTGACGCCGACGCGAATGGGGGCCTTTTTCTTTTTCGCAAGTTCAACGACTTCTTTGACCTTCCATTCTTCGCCTATATTGCCTGGGTTTATGCGAATGGCATCCACTCCGCTTTCCAAAGCGGCGATCGCCAAGCGGTGATCGATATGGATATCGGCCACCAAAGGGACGTTGGTTCTCTTTTTTATCTCGGATATCGCCAAAGCGTCTTCGAAATCCAAAACGGAGACTCGCATGATCTTCGCGCCGAAAGAAGCGCATTCGTTTATCTGACGGGCGACTTCTTCGACTCGCGAGGTTTTGATACTACACATCGATTGGACGATGACTTCGTTTTGCCCGCCGATGGTCGTATTGCCGACGGCTATTTGCCTGGTTTTCTCTCTTTTGTTCACGGCCATATTCTATGGCGAAAAGCGAGTTCGTTCAAAGGAGCTTATCGACAATATGGCATCTTTTAAGCGAAAAATATCTCGTGATGAATCGAAATATCTCGAAAAAATTCAGTGCCCATCGCGTTTTATCAAGTCAAATGAAACAAAAAGGAATATCGAGCGTTTTTCTTCTAGATAAATATTTTCTCTTATGCTAGACTTACACTCGCGAAAAGAAAGAAGAGTGAATTTTTATGGCCAATAGCAAACGCGATCAAGTAATCCTAGCCTGCACCGAGTGCAAGGAACACAACTACATTACTACCCGCAACAAAAAGACCCATCCCAACAAGATGGAAACTATGAAGTATTGCAAACGCTGCAGAAAAGAAACGCTTCATAAAGAATGCAAATAATAAGGCTTCGGCCTTATTTTTTTATCTATGGCTCTGAGAATAGTCGAACTGCATTATTCGCCTGAATACTCGTCGAATATATACGTGATAGGAAACGAATCGGAAGACGCCATCGTGATCGATCCCGGAAGCAATGAGGGGAACGCGCTCTCGAATTACCTATCAAAACACCATAATGGACGTTTAAGGGCCATTTTTTTGACGCATGGGCACATCGACCATATCGCCGGGCTTAGTTCACTAGAGAACGATGCGCCAGTTTACATCGGCCAAAACGAGCTTAAATACCTAAGCGAGCCGAAATACAACCTATCGCGCGACTTCGGATTGGAACCGTTCATCTATGATTCAACGAACGTCAATGTACTAGCTGACAAAGAGCGAATTGCCTTCGAAGACCTCGGATTCGACGCCGAAATAATAGAGACGCCCTTCCATACCACGGGCAGCATATGCATCTATTTGAAGAACGAGAAAGCTCTTTTTAGCGGGGACACTCTCTTCCATCTTGGCGTCGGAAGAAGCGATTTGCCGGGTGGAAACGAAAGGAAAATGACCGACTCCCTTAAGAAGCTCTCGAAACTTCCAAACGACGTCAAAGTCTATCCGGGGCATGGCAAAACGACGAAAATGGAAATCGAGCGAAAATATAACCCTTATTTGACCGGATTATATTGAATAACACCGATATAGACACCGAAAATCGTGGAATAGCAATGAGTTTTGTAATATCATACAGCCGTATTTCAAAAAGGAGATAAAAATGAACGTTACAGAATTACGCCCAGGAAATTACTTCGAGGATGAGAAAACCCTTTATCAAGTCATCGACATCCTCCTAAACAAAACGGCCATGAGAAAAATGGTCGCCAAAGTCAAAGTGAGAAACGTCCGCAGCGGCGCCATCACCGAACTAAGCCGTAACAGCGGCTATGACGTCACCCAAGTGTCCATCACGAAGAAAGCCATGCAATATCTTTACGACGGCGGCGAGACCCTCGTCTTCATGGATCCAAAAACCTACGAACAAATCGAGCTTCCTAAGAAGGGATTGGAAAGCCAGATTCCGTATTTGGCGCCAAACGGCGATGTCACAATCGCTTGCTATGACGAAGAAGTCCTCGGCATCGAACTTCCAAGCAAAGTCGCTTTAGAAGTCATCGACTGCGAACCTGGCGTCCGTGGCGACACCGTCACCAACGGAGGCAGCAAAGACGCCGTCCTCGAGACCGGTTTAAAGATCCGCATCCCTCTCTTCATCGAAAAAGGCGAGAAGGTCATGGTCGACACCACGACCGGCAAATACGACAAAAGGGCCTAATCAATGCATATTGAGATTTGGCAGCTCGTCCTTTATATCGTGCTCGCTCTCATCGGCGGGGGAGCCATCGGTTTCTTCGGAGCGCGTGCGCTTATAAAGAGGGAAATGAAAAAGCATCCTCCAATAAGCGAAGCGGCGATCAGAGCCATGTTCATGCAGATGGGCAGAAAGCCCAGCGAAGCTCAAATCAGAGCCGTCATGAGCAAGATGAAGCAAGCGGATTAAGAACGCATCGCCCATTAAGAACAAGCGGTCCCATAGGGGCCGCCTTTTTTGTGTTCAACCCCATCATGTAAAAGCAATCAGAAAGCAGTGGTTGGACTTCAAAATATTCTCCAGCATTTTCATCGCCGAAAAACGCAAAAACAACGAAACAACAAAATTTCGTCAATCTAAAACATCGATAAAATCTTTATTTTTCGATATTTTTTGAAATCAATTCAAATTATCCACAGTCAGTTATTGCATACTAAATAACTACTAATTATTTACTTTTCCATTCTAGAGGCTTTTCTTTTCCGTCACGGATTCTCTTGATGTTGTCCGCATGCCTAATAACCATGAGCAAATAAGTTATGGATATGCAAACGACCGACTCCCATCCGAGCGATAAGCCAGAAACCGTCCCAAACGTCCAGGTGAGGAAACCTCCATCAAATGAATCGCCTAGCAGCATCAGCTTGATGGCAATTGCCCATTCGATCAAAACGAGGATGCCACCGGTGTAGATGGACGCTTTGCTCATTACTTTTTTGCAAACCTTGAAAACGATAGGAAAAACGATGAAGCAAAGAGGGAACATAACCCAACTTGTGCCCCCGATCGCGCCATATAGCGTCGCAACGGCTTTCCCGCCTTTGAATTTCAAATAAGGCGAATAGCAGTGACCGAGCGCCGCAAACGGCAACGTCATCCACACATAGAGCGAACCATCCAGCCATAAATCGCACTTTTCTCTTATGCCGCTAAAAGCGATCACCGAAAAAACTGACCAAAACACCAAAACGGTCTTCATAATATCGACGACAATCACGATGACACCTGCCTTTTTTCCAAGAACGCGGCCTGCGTTGGTGCCTCCGGAATTGTGTGATCCGTAATCAATTGGATTCTTGTGATAGAAAACCTTCCCAAGGACAACAGCGGTCGGAAACCCGCCAACCAAAAAAGCGAAAACCGCAATGGCCAACGCTAAAAGGACGTTTATAAGAAGCGCATTCATTGTTTTCTCCAAAAAAATGTTAAAAAAGTGCGTTGCGGCGCTACATTTTTAGTTTTCGTTTTGATATAATCGATCACGGAAGTGATTTTATATCATCTATGGATGAATTGTTAACTGAAGAAAAAAAATACTCGGCCAGCCAAATAGAGATTCTCTCGGAAATGGAAGGCGTCAGGAAACGCCCTGGAATGTATATCGGTTCGACGAATTTGACCGGCTTACACCATTTGGTGTGGGAAATCGTTGATAATGCCGTCGACGAAGCCGTCAACGGTTTCGGAAAAAGAATCACCGTCACGATGATGAAGGACGGATCGATACAAATCGAGGATGAGGGGCGTGGAATACCGGTGGACATCCATCCGGAAGCCAAAATCCCAGCCGTTCAGCTCATATTCACAACGCTTCATAGCGGCGGAAAATTCAATAGCAAAGTCTATCAAACGGCCGCCGGGTTGCATGGCGTCGGCGCGACCGTCACGAACGCTTTAAGCGAATGGATCGAAGTAACGGTTTCGCGTCAGGGTTCGATTTATCAAATCCGATTCCATAACGGTGGGGAGCTCGAAACGCCTTTGCATGTGATCGGGACGACTTCCAAGCATGGAACATGCGTCCGTTTCAAGCCGGATCCAAAGATTTTCCCGAACACGAAATTCAACTGGGACACCATCTATAACCGACTAGAGGAAAAGAGCTATCTGTTAAAGGGCGTTCATTTCGTATTGAAAGACCAGGCATCGGGAAATTCGCATGAATTCTACACTGAGCGCGGGCTCTATGAATACGTTCAATCGATCACGCAAAACAAAACGACGCTAGGCGAAATCATAGACATCAACGATTCGTCATCATCGTCCGGAATCCGCGTCGAAATCGCCATGCAATGGTGCCTTCAGGATTATAACGAAAATATTTTCTCTTACGCCAACGACGTAAGAACGGCGGATGGTGGAACGCACGAGAGCGGTTTCAAAGGCTCTCTCACCAAAGCCATCAACGAATGGGCCGTCACCAATGAGGTGATCCGCGCAAACCAATCAATCGACGGCACCGACATAAGAGAAGGCCTCACGGCCATTTTGTCCGTCAAAGTCCCGGAGGACAAGCTCGAATACGAAGGTCAAACCAAAGGGAAGCTCGGAACCCCGGAAGCCGGACCGGTCGTCGGCGACATCGTTTTCAAGAATCTCAGCTATTATCTAAGCGAGCATAAAGCGTTCGCCATTGATTTGGTCAAGAAATGCATGGCCTCCAAAGAAGCCAGGGAAGCGGCCAGAAAAGCCAGGGAAGCGGCCAGGGGAGCGAAAAAGAAAGTCAATAACGACCTCATCATCAGCGACAAATTGGCCAGCGCCCAATCGAAGGATTATAAAAACAACGAATTATTCATCGTCGAAGGCGACTCCGCCGGAGGCAGCGCCAAAACCGGGCGCGATAGGCTACATCAAGCGATTTTGCCATTGCGTGGAAAGCCACTGAACACCGACAGCGTCTCGATGGAGAAAATCGTCGAGAACTTAGAATTCAGCACTTTGATCCAAACGATCGGAGCAGGCGTTGGACAGGATTTCGATCCCGACGAAAGCCATTATGGGAAAATAATCATCATGACCGATGCCGATACCGATGGCGCGCATATCCAAACATTGTTGCTCACTTTCTTCTATAACTACATGAAACCGCTCATCGAACGCGGAATGGTCTATATCGCGCAACCGCCTCTTTATAGCGTCTACAAGCATAGCGATCCGGCGAAGAAGATATATTGCTGGAACGAAGAGGAAGTCGAAGCGGCCAAAAAGAAAATCGGAGCCGGCTATGGCATCACCCGTTACAAAGGCTTAGGCGAAATGAACGCCGATCAGCTCGCGATAACGACGATGAACAAGAAAACGCGCGTCTTGACGAGGGTTGCGATAGAGGATCCTTTGATCGTCGAGAAAAGAATCGGCACACTAATGGGAAAAGATAGCTCCTTGCGTTGGAATTGGATCAAAGAAAACGTCACTTTCAACGCTGAAGATGATTTCATGAAGGAAGCTAAAGTTGGTAAATAGCATGGCAAAAAAGAAAATCGAAGAAGAAACGATAATAGAGAACATCGTCAAAGGCACGCTCGACGAGCTTATGGGCGAGAAGTACGCGATCTACGCCAAAGACGTCATTCAAGACCGCGCGATCCCGGATGCCCGCGATGGTTTGAAACCGGTTCAGCGCCGCATCATCTACGATATGTGGAAGACCGGATACACGATCGACAAGCCGACCAAGAAGTGCGCGCGCATCGTCGGAGACGTCATGGGCAAATACCACCCGCATGGCGATTCTTCGATTTACGAAGCCTTGGTGCATATGTCGCAGCCATGGGCCTTTCATTACCCATTGATCGATTTCCAAGGCAATAACGGCTCTGTCGATGGCGATGGCCCGGCCGCCATGCGTTATACGGAGGCGAGATTAAGCGCTTTGGCGAATGAACTCGTCGCCGATATCGACAAAGATACTGTCGATATGGAATTAACCTTCGACGATTCGCAGCTTGAACCGACAGTTTTGCCGAGCCGTTTCCCGAATCTATTGGTAAACGGAAGCGAAGGAATAGCCGTTGGCGTCGCGACCTCAATTCCGCCTCATAACCTAAATGAAGTGGTGGCCGCGATCGTTTACCGCATAAAGCATCCGAAATGCACTATTGACGACTTGCTCCCCTTGATTCCTGGACCCGATTTCCCGACTGGCGGAATAATCTACCAATCTGAGGCTTCCAAAGACATCTATCGAACCGGCAGAGGTCGCGTCGTCGTGAGTTCCAAAGCGGAGATAGTCGTATCGCCAAAGGGCGAAAAGCAAATAATCATCACCGAGATACCTTATCAAGTGAATAAGAGCATGTTGGTGAAGAGCATCGACAAAATCCGTCACGACAAAACGATTCCCGGAATCGATGAAGTCCGCGACGAAACCGATAAGAGCGGGCTTCGCATCGCCATCGATTTGAAAGACGACGCCAAGCCGGAAGCCATTCTCAATTACTTGATGGCGAAGACTCAGCTAAAGACCAACTACAGCGCCCATATGATGGCCATCGTCGACGATCGCCCGAAGACGCTCGACCTCATTTCCTATTGCGATTGCTATATTCAACACCAATTAGACGTCATAACGAGAAGAAGCCGCTTCCTTTTCGGCAAGTGCAACGCCCGTCTTAACATCGTAAACGGCTTAATCAAAGCCATATCGATATTGGATGAGGTCGTCAAAACGATCCGTTCAAGCCTCGATAAAGCAGACGCCAAAAAGAATCTCATCGAGAAGTATTCCTTCACCGAAGAGCAAGCTGAAGCTATCTTAATGATGCCTTTATACAAGCTCTCCCATACCGATATAACGGTTTTGGAGAACGAAAAGAAGAGCCTTGAAGAGCAAATCAAGGAATTGACGGCACTATTGAGCGAGCAAGACAAGCGTGAGAATCTAATCGTCTCCGATTTGAAAGCGTTGGCCAAGAAATACGGCGGCGAAAGAAAAACGGAAGTCAAAGAGGAAGAAGTCGAAGCGACGATCGACAAACGCGACCTCATCGCCAAAGAGTCCTGCCGCCTCGTAGCCACGAAAGACGGCTACATAAAGCGCAGCTCAATCAAGAGCTGGAAAGGCTCAGGCGGCCAAAACGGCGCCAGGCCAGGCATCAAAAACGGAGATGCTTTCATATACGAAGGAGAATGCGAGACGACGGACTATGCGTTGCTATTCACCTCCAAAGGAAATTACCTATTCATCCCAATCAACGAGATAAAGGAAGCGAAATGGAATGACGAAGGATACCACGTCAATATGCTAGTGGCGATCGACGGCGATGAGAAGCTGATCAAAGGCTTTGCCGTCCGTCATTTCCGCAACGACCTCTATGTGATCCTTCTTACGAGGAATGGCGTCATAAAAAGAATCCGTTTGGATTCCTTCCCAGTCATTCGCCGCTCGAAGGCCATCGGAGCCATACGTTTGTCGAAGGGCGATGAGCTAATCGACGCCTGCATCTCAAGCGGAGACAGTAACCTTTTCGTGGCCTCATCCGAAGGAACGGCCTCTTTCTATAACGAAAACGACATCTTGATCTCCAACCCCAAGAGCGGAGGTTTGAAAGCCGGGTTGTTCCACGGAAAGGAAATGGCGGCTGTTCTTTCGTATGATCCTAACGCCAACCCGAATTCCAAGATTCTCTTGCTCACCGATCGTGGCGACGCCAGAACCTTCATTTTGAAGAACCTACCGCTTGGACACCGCTTGGACAAAGCCACGACTTTGTTCAATTCCTTCAAGAAAGAGCCGCATAAATTGATATACGCTTTGAAAGCGGACGATAAAAACCTGCCATTCGCCGTCGACGCCGTCACGCAAGACGGTTCTAGAATCGACGTCGCATGGAATGATTTCAATGCGACGCCGATCGATTTATATGCAAAGCGCGGTGAAGGATTCTCGGCGAAGACCAGAATAACAAGCTTCTCAAGAGGCGATTCTTTGCTCGTCGACGATTCATTCGTCTCCCATCCGCCGCGCATAGTCGAAAAGGAAGAAGCCAAAGGCGAAACGGACGATGAGCAAGAAGCGGCGAGCAAAAACGACTTCGAGCAAATCTCTCTCTTCGATGATTTGATGGGAGATGGCGGAGACGACAAATAAAATGCCATTGAAGCCCGATATCCGCGTTAAAAGCGCTTATTCATTGCCTTTCGAATTGTTAAAAGAAAACGGAATAAAGATACTTCTTTTCGATTTGGATAACACCATCGCTTCTTTTTACGAAACCTTCGAAGACAGAAAAGAAATGGCTCTAGCCTTGAAGGAAAAGTGTGAAAAGGAAGGTTTCGAAATCGCTTTGGCATCAAACGGAAAGGGGAAGAGGGTAAAGACCTTCTGCCGAAAATGGGGAGTGACTTGCTATCCGATGATGATGAAGCCGTTCTCGTATAAGCTAAAGAAACTGATCAAAGAAAAAGGCTGGGACAAGAAAGAAGTGGCTTTGATAGGAGATCAGCTGATGACCGATATGAAAGCGGCCAAACACGCCGGAATCTTCTTTGTTTTGACAGACAAGTTGGTGTCTAAAGAGCCTTTTTTCACAAGGATAAACCGCTTCTTCGAAAAACCGATGCGCAAAAAGATAAACAAAATGCCTTATGATATCCTTATAAAGGAAGGGGACTAAGATGGGCAAGATGAAGATGGTAAAGCGCTGCATCAAATGCGGCTCTCCACTCCAAAGCGTCGACCCTTCGGAAGAAGGGTATATCTCAGAGGAAACGTTATCGATTGAGGGAGAAAGACCATCTCTTTGTTCCTCTTGCTATGAAGCAACGAAATGGAACGACGCCCCGACTGAGGAAAAAGTCGACGAAAGTTTCCTCTCGATCATAAAGGACGCGAAAAAGAAGAATGCTTTCTTCGTCTATGTCATCGATGTTTTCTCTTTCGAATCGGCCTTCGTCGAAAGCGTATCGAAAGAACTTTCCGACGAAAAGATGCTTATCGTGGCGAATAAGCGCGACCTCTTGCCGGAAAACACCGATGAAGAAGCTTTGAAAGGTTATATAGCCCACCAATTCCACGCCGCGGGGATGCCTTCGATAACGCCTGACGACGTATTCGTCAGACACATTTTGCTAAACGGCGACCTCTCAGACGTATATGAAGAAATAGAAACGAGAAGCAAAGGCAAAGATATATTCTTGATCGGAGCGACGAAAAGCGGAAAATCCCGCTTCGTCAGCGCATTTTTATCGACCTACAAAAACACTTCGAAGCGCTTGATTCATCAATCTCCTTACAAGAATACGAATCTAGACGTTCTCGAAATACCGCTAAGCAACGAAAGGACGCTCTATGACATTCCCGGCTTCCCTAACGACAACAGCGTTTTCGGGCACGAAAACACACCGAAAGAATCGATTGTCTTAGAAGGGGACCCAGTAAAGCCCATTAAGGTATCAATCGAACCGAAGGGCGGAGCATTCATCGGCCTCTTGGGCCATATCGACTGTGTGAAAAGCTCGCGCAAACATATCCCTTTGACTTGTTACTTCGCCAAGAACGTAAACATAAAGAAGATAACGCCGAAAAACGACATGAATTCCTTATTCGACAAATACCTCGAGAAGAAAGTCTTGAAACCAAGGCTTCCATTCCTTCATACTAGCAAGGACTTCGACGCCTTCGAATTCGTCTTCGACAAAGATGAGCCTAGAGACGTCGGGATCGCCGGCCTCGGCTGGATCACGATCGACGGGAAAGCCGGAGAGGCGTTCCGCGTTTATGTGCCTAAGGGCATCGGCGCTTATCTGACACGTCAAAAAATAAAGATGAAAGGTAAAAAACAATGAGTCTATCAACAAAAAATCGCGCTTATCTAAGAAGCTTGGCCAACACCATGAAGCCTTCTTTGACCTTAGGGAAAGGGGAAGCCGATGAGAATTTCCTCAAAGCTTTGGAAAATGCGCTGACCGCCCATGAGCTAGTCAAGGTCCGCATCCTTCCAACCGCCGAGAAAGAACCCGACGAGCTTTTATCGGAACTATCGGCGGCGACTATGAGCGAGCCCGTCAATCGACTTGGTCGCGTTCTGACGCTTTATCGTCCGAATCCGAAAAAGAAAGATCCGATAGTCCTACCGAAAAAATAACATGGCAACGATTCTTTTCGGCGGAACCTTCGACCCGCCGCATAATGGGCATTTACGTATCGCGAAGGCGGCGAGCGATGAGCTTGGCGCCAACGTCGTTTTCATACCAGCCAAAACGCCAAGATGGAAAACGACGGAAGAAAGCCAAGACGACAGGCTATCGATGTTAAAAATAGCACTTAAAGAAGCCGACAACGACCATTTCGCGATCGATGAATACGAGCTCAAAAAAGACGATGGCATAAGCTATACGATAGACACCGTCCGTCATTTTAGGGAAGCATATCCCAACGAATCGTTTTATTTTTTGATGGGCGGAGATGAAGCCAATCGCTTTCACGCTTGGAAAGACGCAGAAGAACTGTCGAAAATCTGCCAAATAGTCTATTGCAGCCGCCCAGATATAACCTTAGACAAGGAAAGCATCGATCGTTTCAATATGATGGGCCTCGAATACGACGAATCAGGCGACGTCTCATCAAGCGACATCAGAACCCTCAAAAGCGTAGACGCGCCAAAAAGCATCCTAGATTACATCGAAGAAAATAAACTGTACTATGTAAGAAAAATCGAGTCGTGCATCGGTGAGAAAAGGATGAGGCATAGTCTTTCTGTGGCGCATTTGGCGGAGAAAATCATCGAGGCAAACAAGTTGAACAGTTTAAAGGGCAAGGGATACATAGCCGGAGCGATCCATGATTTAGCGAAATATCTTAGCCATGAAGAAGGCATCAAAGCCGCCAAGAGCGAATTCCCTGACGTCGATTTCTCGCAAATACCGGATTTCGCTATTCACCAATACGCCGGAGTCGCTTTGGCGAGGGAAATGTTCGGAATCAACGACAGAGACATCCTTGAAGCCGTTTCATGCCATTGCTTAGCAAAAAAAGAAATGACTCCTCTAAGCAAAATCTTGTATTGCTCAGATAAGATAGAACCAACTAGAGGCTATGATTCGAGCGGTTACATCGCCGCATGCATCGATGATTATCGAAAAGGATACGAGATAGTGTTACAAGCCAACGAAGATTTTCTTAAAGAACACGGCAAAAAAGTGATTCGATCATAATATATAAATAAGGATAAGGAGAGAATATGCCAAATCTAACAGACGAAGTCGTAAAACTATTAGACGAGAAGAAGGCGGAAGACGTATGTGCAATCGACGTCGAAGGAATTTCTCCGTTTTTCGATAAGATAATTCTAGCGACTGCGCCAAACGGCAGAGCGTTGACCGCCTTAGCGGAAGAGGTGGAAGAATATTTGGAAGCGAAAGGGGAGCCCTGCAAGAAACCGGAAGGCACAGCCGAATCGGAATGGGTCCTAGTCGATGGCGGAGATTTCGTTTTGCATCTTTTGTCGAAAGAAAAAAGAGAAGAATTGTCGCTTGATGAGCTAATTGAAAAAGGCAAATAATCCATTATTTTGTAAAGACAATAAAAAAATCGTCGTAGAACCAAAGACCATTAAGTTTGAGCGTAATCAAGATTGGATCATAGAATTATGGTCCAATCTTTTTTTGACATTTTTACGCAAAAGCAAGCAATGAGCAAATCAAGCAAACTACATTCTCCTTCGTTAAAGCGGTGGACAATATAAAGCGCGATAAAACACATCATTTAATAACTACTAATATTTTATTCTAAAAATTTAGAAACATCGATTTTTACTTAACTTCGTATAATGTCCATTATGTTAACTAATTTAAAAAATAAATCGATATTGATTAACATTTGTTTGAATAATATTTTTATTCTGTAGCTCTTTGCTTTCTAAAATACACATACTTTATCCACATAAATCAAAACTACTAATTTTATACTTTTTATTTTTATTTTTAACAAAGGATCAAAATGTTTGTTTTTCTGATTATGATGCTTTATCGTCCAAAAACATTTCGTTTTATTTCCGCTTAATTATTTTTTTGATTGACGACACGAAAAACGTAAATTTTTCTTTTTTTATTAACTGCTAATCTCCTAACAAAAACACAAAAGAACTTTTTAAGGCTTGGAACATAGTCTTTACAAATTAAAAACTATTCAATTCGGTTTTCCTTAAGCGATTGACTGCCCAAGCGAGTAAATCCAAAACCAGCATCACAAGGACGGCGATCAAGGAATAGGAAATCGCCGCGTTGAGATTAGCTTCTTCCTGTATGGCTTTCCCTATCAGCGTTCCAATCCCTCCAGCTTCGTGCGTTCCGGAGTTCGTTACGACTTCGCTCATAACGGCTACCTTAAAAGACAAGCCTATTCCTTGTTTGACCGACAAGGCGATGTACTCTTTTGCGTCAGGCCAATACACATTAAAAATTGTAAAGATTTTTCTCTCGGCTCCTTCGAGCCTGAGCGAGTCTTTTTCATCTTTCGATAACGAATTTATCCCATCCAAAAACGCCTGATAAACGATCGGAAACGCCACCAAGAATATCAGAACCGATGGAATGTACGGTTGCAAAGAAGGAATCTCAAGCCAAAACGCAACACCTAGGATTAATGCGATTCCCGCCGTCGGAATGCTCCGAAGTAAAATTATATGGCTTTTCTCGAAAGAGGAAAAAAGAGGGAAAATCGCCGATATCGTGCCTAGCAAGGCCGCCAATAAGAACGAAAAACCGAATCCGATGATGAGTTTTAAGAAGCTATACCCAATCGCAACGTAAGTTTCGCCGGCATTCGAGCCAAAAAGAAAATCGCCAATTTGGGTAAAAATATCTTTCGGCGCCGGCAAATAATGCAGATTGTTCGACGTCATTATTTTGTTCGCAGACCACCAAAGCAAAAGCAAGAAAAAAAGGCCCAAGAGAAATGCGATGATCATTCCTATTGTCAGGCCTTTCTTTTTCATGTTTTGAATTATTGAATCAAATAAATTGATCTTCGGCGAAAGTTACCGATTCCCCTATTTTCTGCATGAATTCGTTGACGAAGGCACGATTGTCGGATATCGTTCCGGGCTTTATCATGCCGAAGCGATTGGCGCCGTCTTTTTGGAGAGCTCCGACCAATGCGGCCTTAAAGCCAAGTTTCGATGCTTGTTTATCGGCGTCAGGTTCTAATGCATTCAAATTCTTTACAATTTCACTTGGATTGTCGACTGCGTCAGTTAGGTTCGTATCAACGGTCGCCAACAAGGAATCGCAATCGCTTTTGCGGTTTGCATAAGTTTCAGAATTGATGAATAACCCAGCCTGCGGGATATAATCCATGCCAGAGAATTCCTTCCATTCGGTTCTGAGGTTATATATTTCGTTCACCGTCACGTCCGAATGGGACGCTTTCAAAGTCGCTTTAGCGGCTTGGAGAGAAGGTTCGGCGATGAAATAATAATCATACGAAGCGTAGTTATCGCTGCCTAGGACGGCCGAAACCGCGGCTGTCCCGCTCTCGTATTTCGAATTTTCTTCGTTTATTGTCCAATTCCAGCGTTCAGAAGCGAGTTTTTTGAAGACCTTGTCAGGCAAAAGATTCGACCCGAAGGAAAGAATCTTAGAGTCAGGATCGAATGTTTCCTCTTTAGTATGCTTCGTTGAGACGATATAGAAATTTCCGCCGGTAAGCCATCTTGCGAGTTTCCATTTCGTTTGCGTTAGGTCGCCTTTGACGAACTTTAAAGCGTTCACGCCATCGAATATGAGCGCATCGACGTTCGTCGCCGTTTTAGCGGCCGCCATGACATGGGTCGCGTCTTTGTTGGTGGTAAACGAATCGTCGTTGATCATCGTGTACAAAGCCATGGATGGTGCGCCGGCCGGCGAGACTATTTTTAGCGGCGTCGACACGTCCGACGAATCGGAATCCGCCGAATCTTCTTTTGGGCTCAATGCGCAAGATGCCATCGATATCGTGCCGAACAAAGCCAAGCACATCATCGAATTTAGTTTTTTCATCGTTTTCTCCTTAAATGAGCAATTCGTCTATCGCTTCACCGATAAGCTGTCCGTTCTTCTCTAAGCCGAAATTCTTGAGAATCGTCGCTCCGATGTCGCCAAACGAAGCCCTTTCCTCGAGTATTCTACTCTCTTTTATCGCCTTTGAATAAGCAAGCAGCGGGACTTTTTCCCTCGTGTGGTCGCTTCCTTTGAAAATCGGATCGTTTCCATGGTCTGCCGTAATGAGCAACAAATCGTCGTCTCTCATGCATTCGATCATCTCTCCGACCCTCTTATCGAATTCCATGAGGGCTTTCGCATAACCGACTGGATTTCTTCGATGGCCGTATTCGCTATCGAATTCGACGAGATTGACGAAGCACATTCCTTCCCATTCGTCGTTTTTGACTTGTTCGATAGTCTTATCCATCCCATCCATGTTAGAAACGGTGTGAACGGTTTTGGTGACACCGGCCCCGTCGAATATATCGGATATCTTTCCAACGCAGCTAGTCATATATCCATGGTTCTTAAGAATATCCATATCCGTTTCTATAGGCGGTTTCAACGCATAATCATGCCTATTCGGCGTGCGTTTGAAATTGTCTTTATTCGTGCCGACGAATGGTCTCGCTATCACGCGGCCGACCCGCCATTCCGGCTTCATGCATATTTCCCTGGCTATCTCGCAGCATCGATAAAGCTCTTCGACGCCGGTCGTCTCTTCGTGAGCGGCGATTTGAAGCACGCTATCGGCTGAGGTATAGACGATGAGGCTGTTGTCTCTTTTTTGCTCCTCGCCCAAGACTTTGAGAATCTCGGTTCCGCTTGAAGCGTAATTCCCAATGATTCTATGCCCCGTTCTCTCTTCCAACAAAGAAATAAGCTCAGACGGAAAGCCAGTGTCCGTGAAGGTTTTGAAGGGTTCTGTCGTAAGTACGCCCATCATCTCCCAGTGGCCAGTCATCGTGTCCTTGCCGTTGCTCTTTTCGCGTAGCCTCACGGCAATCGCATGATTTTTCGATATCGTCTTCCGGACTCCTGGTATATCGTCCAAAAACCCAATGCCCAATTTTTCCATGTTAGGGACAAAGAAATCGTCGATCGATTCGGCGGCATGCTTCCAAGTGTTCGACCCGACGTCTCCGAACTTGGCGGCATCCGGCTCTTCGCCGATGCCTGCGCTATCGGCGACGACGAGGAAGATTCTTTTGTATTTTTTCGTCATTTCATTTCCCTCCGGTAGATTTTACTTTACCTTTTCTTGCTATACAAATCATATGCGCTCATGATTCTATTCACCGAAACCTCCGTGTAGATCTCAGTCGTGGTTATTTTGCTATGTCCTAGCAGTTCCTGCACGCTCCTTAGCGACGCCCCATTTTCAAGCAAGTGAGTAGCGAAACTATGCCTTAACGTATGCGGCGAAACTGGCTTATCTATGTCGGCCATAATCGCGTATTTCTTGACGGTCTTGAAAAAATGGACGCGCGATAGCGGCTTGCCAGAGCGGTTGAGGAAAACGCATTTTCCATTCTTTCCTTTGTTTCTCCTTCGCGGCCCATCGATGTATTTTTGAAGGTATTTGTCGGCAAAGGAGCTATAAGGAACGATCCTCTCCTTCGAACCTTTTCCTTTTTTGACGTCAATAAAGCGATTGAGGAAATCGAAATCATCGAGCTCGAGCGATAAAAGTTCGCTCACGCGGAGCCCGGAAGCGTACATAACTTCAAGCATCGCCTTATCGCGCAAGCCGGAGTCCGTCGTGACATCTGGCATCTCCAAAAGCGATTCGACCTCTTCAGCGCTTAAAACGTCGGGGATTCTCTTAGAGCGACGCGGCTTCTCATAATTCGGTAGCTTCCCACTATAAAGCCCTTCCTCGCTTAAATAGCGATAGAACCCCAAAAGCGAAGAAGCTCGACGGATGATCGTCGAAGCCGCTTTTTGCTCATCGTCCTCCTTCAAAAGGAAATCGATCAGCATATTTTCGGTGAGATCTTCCGTTTCTTTTAGTCTTTCGTCGTTGAAGGAGATGAAAAGCTTCAAATCTTCTTTGTAGCTTTCAATCGTCGCCAAAGAGCTGCCTTTATCGGCGATTTTGGCGTTCAGATAGTTCTCAATTGCCTTTCTTATTTCCATCTTTCTTCTTTTTACTCGCGATCACCAAAGCGGGTTTGTTGAGTTTTCTATTGAGCTCATTGACCAGCAATTTGGTTTTGTCCATTTTCTCATATTCGGAATAATTCCATATATTCATCTGGACCGTTTCTTTCACCGGATCGATGAGATTGAGGAAAGAGACGCCGACCAATCTTAATTCTTTTCCCGAGAAATTATCGGAATAAAGCTTCAAGCAAGCCTTTTGAAGCGTTTCTTCATCATCCGTCGCCTCGAAAAGGGAACAGCTTCGATTATACGAATGAAAGAAACTGTCTTTCGCGACGATCTGAACCGTCTTCGTTTTCTTTTCGTCTTTCTTCAAAGACAAAACCGTGTAATGGCAAAGCTCCTTGAGTTTGCCTCTTATTATCTCGCCATCGTCGGTGTCGAAAGGAAAAGTCTCGCTATGTCCGACGCTTTTCGGATCCCACGGCGTCGGATCGACGACGTCATCGCCTTTCCCGGCCAAATCGTTTTTTATGTTCGCATAGAATTTCCCAAAGAATTTTTTTATCTTCGGATCGTCTTCGTCGATTTTCTTTTGAAGATCGCCTATGGTCATGACGCCTTCTTTTTCCAAAAAAGGCACGCTTCTTCTTCCGATTCCGAAGAAATCCGATATTGGAAGCGGATAAAGCAAGGAAGGGATGTCTTTTCTTCTGATTATCGTTATCCCCATCGGCTTCTTCATGTCGCTTCCCATCTTGGCCAAAAACTTCGTCGGCGCGACGCCAAGCGAGCTTTTGAGCCCAATTTCTTTAAGCAGTCCGTCTTGAAGCCGTTTCAGATATTCCAAGGGATCCTTTTCGTTTTTTATCCCTTTCGTTATGTCTACATACCCTTCGTCGATCGAAGCCTCTTCTATTATCGAGCTCCATTTTTTGAGATATGCGAAAAAAGAGCGGGAAAGCATCGAATAATAAGGAAAGTCGCAAGAAACGAAATGGCCTTTCGGACAAAGCCTTTTTGCCTCGACTATCGGCATGGCGCTTGAAACGCCGAACTTTCTCGCCGAATAGGAACAAGTCGAAACAACGCCGCGAAAAGTATCGCCTCCGACGATGATCGGCTCATCGTTCCATTCCGGATGCCTGAGCGATTCGGCGGTAGCAAAGAAAGCGTTCAAATCGATATGAAGGATGACTTTGCTCATGACGAAAGAATGATAGCATTTTTCCAAAGGAAAAAATCTTTACATTTGTTTCGTCGATTTTTCCGATTCGATTATCTTGTCGATGACGGTTTGAAAATCGAGTTTGAATAGCGTCGCTTGGTCGTTTTTGCTTCCATGCGGGACGAAGGCCTTCGGCAAGGTGAAAGAGAAGCAATCGATTTTGACTCCATTTTTGAAGAGCGAAGTCTCAACGGTTTTGACGAAGCCGTCAACAGTCGAATACCGATCGAAAATGTAAAGTTTTTTCGCTTGAACGATCTCTTTGAATAGGGGCTCGGAGATTTCGCTTAGTCTAAGCGGAATAATAATTTTTCCATCGAAGTTTTCGGATATTTCGTCGCATAATTTCCTTCCATCCGGCCCAACGGCGAGAAGCAAAGATTCTCCATTTCCTTTTTTATAGATGGAATAGCCTTCTTCATAATGGATCTCTTCGTCTTTTATGACGGCGTCCTTATCGATGAAAGCGTTCGGATACCGTATTGCCATAATCCCTTTTCCTTTTCCAAGCGATTCATCAAAAAGGAATTTGGCTTCAGAAAAACACGATGGCATCGAAACTTTCACGTTCGGTATCGTTTTCAAGAAGGCGACGTCATAGATTCCGGCATGCGTCTCGCCGTCTCTTCCAGAAAGGCCGGCACGATCTATGATCAAGGTCATATCGATGTTTTTCCTGGCGCAATCATGAAGCAATTCGTCATATCCTCTTTGCAAGAACGTGGAATACATCGAGACGATTGGATGGTATCCGGCCAATGCCAAAGAACTCGCCAAAGTTATCGCGTGCTCTTCGGCGATTCCGACATCAAAAGAACGCGATGAGAAATCTTCGAAGCTTTTCTCGAGCCGGCTCCCCTTCATCATCGCTGCGGCGATCAAAACGTTCCCCTCGTTTTCCTTCATCGCGCCATAAGTCAATTCCCCGAAGATAGCGGGAAAAGAAACCTTTCCATCGTGTGCATTCTTCGGTAACCCCGTGTCGATATCGAAAGGCTCGACGGAATGATAGACTCCGTCTTTGTCTTTTTCGGCGAAGGAATAGCCTTTGCCTTTGGTCGTCGATAGATGCAAAACAACCGATTTAGTCGTGTTTTTAGCTCGTTTCAGAGCTTTTTCGATGGCTTTTATGTCATGCCCGTCGATTGGCCCAATATAGGTAAATCCAAGCGTTTCGAACAAGGTCATCGGGACCAATATCCTCTTAACGCCGTTCTTGAAGGAGAGAGAAACGCGATAAATGAAGCGCCCAAACTTGGTTTTCGCCAAAACCGAGCGATAATGGATCTTCGCTTTGTTATAAAGCCTGTCCGTCGATATCTTTCTAAAGAAATTCCCCAAGGCGCCAGATGGAGCGGAGATGCTCATATCGTTGTCGTTAAGGACGACTATCACCTTATTTTGCCTGTTGCCGATAGAATTAAGTGCCTCAAAAGAAAGGCCGTTTGCGATCGAAGCATCGCCAATAACCGCGACGACATCGTATTTTTCTCCCTTTAAATCACGAGCGATGGCAAAACCTTGGGCGATGCTCAAGGACGTCGAGCTATGCCCGGCGTCAGAAGGGTCGAAAATGCTTTCCGAAGTATCGGAAAAACGGCTAGTCGCATCGATACCGCCGATGTTTTTAAGGGATCTTCCCGTCAGAATCTTATGCGTATACGCTTGATGGCCAACGTCAAAAACCAACTTATCGGTCGGAAAAGAAAAGGCGCGATGGATCGCTATGGTCAGCTCGACGTCGCCGAGATTAGAGCTAAGATGCCCTCCGTTTATGGATGTCGTCTCAATGATTCTTTTCCTTATTTCGCGGCAAAGCAAAGTCAGCTCCTTTTTGTTCATCGTTTTGACATCTATCGGAGCGTTTTTGTTCAATTGTTCGACAATATCTAAGGAATCTCTCATTATAAATCTACTATTTTTTAACTATTAAATTACTATTATTCGTCTTCTTTGATCACTTTCGCCTTAGCGTCCGCCAAAGTCTTTTGACACTCTTTGATGATAGCCATCCCCTCTTCGTAGCATTTGAGTGATTCTTCCAACGAAAGGACGTTGTTTTCTACTTTCGTCACTATTTCTTCTAACCTGGCGAGCTTTTCTTGAAATGTCTCGTTCTTTTTCTCTTTTGCCATGTTCATTCTCCTTTCGCTATAACTTCTCCCGTTATTTTACCATCCTTCATGATGGCTTTGAACTTCTGCCCTATCTTCGCTTTTTTGGCGCTAGATATGACGTTGCCTTCTGCATCGAGCAACATGCTATAGCCTCTAGACACCACGGAATTTGGCGAAATCGACTTCAGATTCCTTTCGGCATTCTTTAGACGCGTTTCCTCTTTCTCTATCTTATTCGTCATCGCCAAAGTCAATCTGTTCTTCAAGGAATCCAAGTTTTTGCTTTTTTCTTCATAAGCCGCTTCGGGATTTTTGAAGAAAGGACGGGACGACAACGATTTCAATTTTTCTTCGAAGAAATCAAGCATTTTGCTTAGGCTTGTTTTTAGTCTTCCTTCCTCGTCGAGCAGATCTTCTTTTATCTCGGCGATGTCAGGCGTTGCCTTTTCGGCGGCGCCGGTCGGCGTGCTGACTCGATAGTCGCTAACGAAATCGACCAACGTCACGTCGATTTCATGCCCTACCGCGCTTATCGTCGGTTTGGGGAAAGTGGCCAGTTTTCTAACAACCTCTTCATCGTTGAAAGCGGACAAATCCTCGCTCGATCCGCCGCCTCTCGCGATTATCAAAGTGTCAATCGGACTAAGAGAGGCTCTCTCTAAAGCAGACACCAAGCTCTTCGGCGCTTTCTCGCCCTGCACCACGGCATAGAATACGTAAATGTCCAATAACGGCCATCTTCTCGAAAGATTCCTAAGCAAATCGCTTTCGGCGGCGCTGTTCCTGCCGCAGATTATTCCGACGGAAGAAGGAAAGGAAGGAATCTCTCTTTTTCTTTTTTCATCGAACAGCCCTTCGGCTGCAAGTTTCTTTTTGAGGGCCTCAAGAGCCAATAATGCGCTGCCTTGCCCCTCTTTTTCGAGGTAATTGACGTTGAAATTGTATCTTCCTTTTTTCGCATATACGGTTATTTTCCCATTCGCGATGACTTGATCGCCGTTGCTTGGGGAAAACGATAAGCGAGACAATGAGCTGCCCCAGAAGGTGCATGGCAAAATCGATCCATCCTTGTCTTTCAAATCGAAAAACACGCCAGAATCGTATTTTTTCCAATTCGATATCTCACCAGCAACGGAAAGATAGCTCAAAAAAGGCACGCCTTCCAATATCCCTTTTATGCATGAATTCACTTCGCTGACGGAAAAAATCTTTTTTTCGCTATTCACGAACGAGCACCTTATCCAATATGGCGTTCACGAATCTGTAGTCGTTGGCGTCCAAATACTTCTTGGCGAAAGAAACGGAGAAATTGATGACGACAGCTTTGCCAACCTCCTCGACGTCGTAAAAGAAATGGCAATAGGCGAGGAAAAGTATCGCTTGTTCGACTTTATCTAACCTCGAAAACTTCCATTTAGGCATTTTCGCCTGATAAACGTCGATTATCTCCGATGAATGTTTCAAAAAGGAAATGACCATGCGTTTGGTGTAAACATCGCATTCATCGTAGGGTTTATCGGTCAAATCGGAAATCATGCTTTGAACATCGGCCTCAAGACCCATCTCAGCATAAATCAAAAGATCGTATATCGTGAAAAGAGAGATTTCTTCGGCTTTTCCGCGAGTTATGACGACATTATCGCGTTCCATAGTCTTTCCTCCCTTTCAAAAAGCGATTAAGTTTAGCACACTTCCTCCTAAAGAGACACCGAAAAAGATGTTAGGTATCCGCTTTCAGACAAAAAGTTCATTTGAATTTGACGACGTGGACGGCGATTGAAACTGGCACCGTCTCAGCCATCATCGAAATGGCGCTGGCGACCTTTTCTTGGATGGAAAGGCAGATATCTTGAACCGAAGATCCTTTTTTCAAGGAAACGTCTATTTGCATCTCGACGCGCCCGTCTTTGCGGAAGACCGCCCTAACTGGTTTCGTCAATTTGAAAAAGCCGGTTTGGCGTTCTTTGACGCTCACGCCTTTGAGACTGTTGGCCGCCAAAGTCGCTATATCTTCGAAAGCCTGACGGGAAATGCCCATCTTGCCGTTTTTTTCGCTTTGATACGATTTGAGGTAATAATAAGAAGAACTCATAATGAAATATTAAAATATACGCCAGTAAAATTCACCATCTATCTTTTGATGGTTCCCAAAATCCAACCAACGATCGATTCTTTGTCGAATCCATACGCCTTAAGGACTTCCTTGGCCTTGCCAGACGCTCCATAGCAAGATACGCCTTTGACGTTTTTGGCATAGCGGTACCAAAGATCGGGGCTACCCATTTCGATGGCGAATCTTCTTTCGTAAGGAACGCGGAATATCTCGCCCTTCTCGGATTCGTTCATATTCGCGACGCTCATGAATTCGGGAACGGAGACGACATCGACTCTTTCGCCTTTTTCGTCTAATTCCCTCGCCACTTCCATCGCCAAAGACACTTCGCTGCCACTAGCCATGAGCGTTATCGTCGGATTCATCGCTTTTTCGACTAAATAAGCGCCTTTTCTAACGCCTTCATACGAAGAAAGCTCGAGATTAGGAAGGTCTTGCCTTGAAAGGATTATCGCTATCGGTCCTTTTTTGTTTGCGAGGGCCAAGCGCCAAGATGCGAAAGTCTCCTTGGCGTCGGCTGGACGATAAACTCTTAGTCCCGGTATCAACCTCAAAGACGAGACGTGTTCAATCGGCTGATGCGTCGGACCGTCTTCTCCAACGGCCAAAGAATCGTGTGAGAAGAGGAAAATCGTCGGCGTCTCTTCGAGAGCGCTCATCCTGACAGCGTTCTTCATATAATCGCTGAAAACGAGGAAAGAACCGCAATAAGGCAAAAGGCCTTTATGTAAGCAAATGCCATTCGATGCGGCGGCCATTATGAATTCTCTGATCCCGAATGCGATGTTTTTGCCACTTCTATCCTTTTCCGAAAAAGTCGTCTCCCCTTTGAGTGCCGTTTTAACGCTCGAGGCGACGTCGGCGCTGCCACCGAACGTAAACGGAACGGCTTTGACCAAAGCGTTCAAGAAACGACCGCTGGCGCTTCGCGTTGATTCAGGCTTTGGCAAAATCTCAGGATCCGGGAACTCATAATCCGAAACGTCGCGGTTGACGGCATTTTCGAAATCTTCATATTCCTTCGGATATTTAGCTTTGTAGTCTTCCAAATCCTTTTCGTAAGCCAAACGAGCCGTTTCGCCCCTCTTTTTGAAAATCTCTTCAAACGATTTATAAACCGACGGCGGAACGGTGAAAGCCGGATAGTCATATCCATAAAACGCCTTAGCGGCTTCGCTTTTCTCTTTGCCCAAAGGAGCGCCATGGCACAAATGGCTGCCTTCCAAAGCGGTCCCGTAGCCTATTTTCGTATGAATGACGATGATCGTCGGGAAAAGAGTCGAGGCTTTGGCTTTTTCAATCGCTGAGCAGATGGCTTCGAAGTCGTTTCCGTCTTTTACTTCGAGAACGTTCCATTTTGAGGCCGCAAAGCGAAGTTTGACGTCCTCGTCCATGCTGATTTCCGTCGGCTCATCAAGCGTGCTTTCGTTGGCGTCGTATAAAAGGATCAATTTGTTGAGCCGCAATTTCCCCGCCAAGGAAACGGCTTCTTGGCTGATTCCTTCTTCCAAGCAACCATCGCCGCACAAACAATAGGTGTAATGCGAGCAAAGGCGATGGCCTTCTGGATAAGAGGCGGCAATCTTAGCCTCAGCCATGGCGAATCCAACGGCTTGAGCGATGCCTTGGCCTAATGGTCCGCTTGTCGCGTCGACACCGGGCGTATGGCCGTTTTCGGGGTGGCCTGGAGTTTTGCTGCCAAGTTGCCTAAACGACTTCAAATCGTCGATGGACACGTCGTATCCGGCCAAATGAAGCATGGCATACAAAAGAGCGCTGTTATGGCCGCTGGAAAGAATGAAGCGGTCGCGATTGAACCAATTCGGCCTAGAGGGATCGGAAACGATGAATCTCTTGTACAAAGCATACATGGCAGGAGCGATATCCAACGCCATGCCAGGGTGCCCACTATTCGCGTTTTCGATCTCATCTATGACGAGAGAGCGCAGCGCGCTAATCGACAAAGCGTCTATCGGATCCTTCGTCTTACCAATTGGCATAGTGTTCTCCTTAGTTTATATTTAGTAAAATATTAGTACTTAGTCTATTACTCTATTTATCCGATGTCGTCTCATCTTTTATTTCTATTCCGACGGCATCTAGGTCTTTTTTCTTTACTTCCCCAGGAGCGCCGCTCATCGGATCGACGGCCTGAAGATTCTTCGGAAATGCGATAACGTCGCGTATATTCTCGGTGCCAGAAAGAATCATGGCGAGCCTATCCATGCCTAGCGCGAATCCGCCATGCGGAGGGCAGCCATATTTGAATGCATCGATGAACCATCCAAATCTCTTTCTCACCTCTTCGTCACTTAGCCCGAGTATTTTGAAGATCTTTTGCTGGATGTCGTGATCGTATATGCGGAGGGTTCCACCACCGGCCTCATATCCGTTGATGACGATGTCATAAGCATAGGCCAACACCTTCTCCGGATCTTCGTCAAGCAATGGCAAATCTTCGTCGCGAGGCCTCGTGAATGGATGATGCTCAGCCGTATACGCATCGCTTCCTTCGATTTTATCGAACATCGGGAAGTTTATTATCCAAAGAAGATCGTATGTCCCTTTCTTGATAAGACCCATCTCCTTAGCAAATAACGAACGAATCGCTCCCATGCCGAAATCGATGTTGCGACGGTCGGAAGAATAGCCGATAAGCAATAAATCATCATCTTTGAGTTTTAGTTCTTCGACGATTCGCGTGGCCAAAGCATCATCGATGAATTTCAGGAAAGAACCGCTCAGCTTATCTCCCTCGACTTTGATGGCGATCAGGCTCCTCAAATTGAATTTCTTAGCTTCCGAATTCAGATAATCGAGGCGTTTTCTCGATGTTTCCTTACCTTTATTGGGGATGACGATGCCTTTTACGTATTTCGATTCCTTGAAAGCGTCGAAAGAGCACGAAGCGAATAGATCCTTCAAATCGATGAGTTCCAAACCATAACGAGTATCGGGTTTATCGCTTCCATAGCGGTCCATGGCTTCCCAATAATCCATTCTTCTTAACGGAAGTTGAACGTCATATCCAACTATTTCTTTGAAATATCTGGCGACCATTCCTTCGCATAAAGAAAGTACATCGTCTTGCGAGAAGAAGGATGTCTCGACGTCGATTTGCGTGAATTCTGGTTGTCTATCGGCGCGAAGATCCTCATCGCGGAAGCAACGGGCGATTTGGTAATAGCGTTCAACTCCTCCCACCATCAAAAGCTGTTTGAAGATCTGCGGTGATTGAGGCAACGCGTAAAAAGAGCCATGATGGAGCCTTGAAGGGACCAAATAATCGCGCGCGCCTTCTGGCGTAGCTAGATTCAATATCGGCGTTTCGACTTCCAAAAAGCCGTTTTCATCGAGATAATCCCTGGTGATTTTCGCTATTTTGGCTCTTGTTTTAAGTCTAGAAAGGGTGATCGGCCTTCTGATATCCAGATAACGATATTGAAGTCTGGTGTCTTCCAAAGCATCCGTATCATCGGAGATTATGAACGGCGGATTCTCCGCTTTGTTGAGGACTTCGAGTTTCGAGACGATGACCTCAATCTCGCCAGTCGGAAGTTTCTTATTCGGAACGTCTTTCTTGGCGACCGTGCCTTCGACGTAAAGAACGTATTCATTACGAACGTCGGGGAATTTCGATGGATCCTGAATGGTGAGTTGCACGATTCCGGTGCTGTCGCGGAGATCGATGAAGAGAAGGGATCCCAAATTCCTTCTATTGGCCATCCAACCGTTGAGACAGACTTTCCTTCCGACGTCTTTTAAGCGCAAATTTCCGTTGTAATCGGTTCTTTTCATATCAATACCTCTCTATTCGTGATGATGTTCTTCGCAATCGCAATCGTCATTATAGACCTCAAAAGCCTTCTCGAGCTCTTCTTCCAAGGAAGCGAGCGAGATTTCCTTTTGCGTTTTTCGTTTAAGGTCCTTTAGCTGGGCGACTCCTTTGGAGAGCTCGTCACTTCCGACGATTAAAGCGAATTTGGCCTTCCTTTTCTCAGCTTTCTTGAACAAAGACGAGAATTTCAATGAGCCGAAAGGGACTTCCGTCTTATAACCATACATGCGGCATTCTTGAGCCAAACGATCGGCATTCTCGACATTTTCTTTGCCGATTGGCATGACGTATAAATCAAGGCCATCGTCAATATCGTCAAGCATCCCTTCTTCCTTAAGCACGGCGCAAAGGCGTTCGACGCCCATCGCGAATCCAACGCCAGGCAAATCCGGACCGCCAAGATCCTTAAGCAAAGAGGCATAGTGTCCTCCGCCTAGCAAGGCGCCATAATCCAATCCGCTCGGCGCTTTGGCATGGACCTCGAAGACGACTTCGCTATAGTAATCAAGGCCACGGACGAGGCTATCGTCCTTCTCGTATTTGACGCCCATGTCATTAAGTATCGACAAAGTCTCATAGAATCGTTTCTCGCTGGCTTCGCTTAGATACTCCGATATCTTCGGAGCGCCCTTGGCTATCTCATGATCGCTTTCGACTTTGCAATCGAGTATTCTCAATGGATTAAGCTTCAATCTTTCTTTGCAATCGTCGCACATCTGGTCGATATGGGCCGAAAAATATTCGCAAAGAGCTTGGCGATATGCGTTTCTCGATTCCTCGTCGCCGAGGGAATTTATCTTCAAAGTTACGTCTTTGAAGCCTAATAGTGCCAAAGCTTGCACGGCCACCATGATGGTCTCGGCGTCTAATCTAGGCGAATCCTCGCCTATCGCCTCGACGCCGAATTGGTTGAATTGCCTATAACGGCCGAGTTGAGGCCTTTCATAACGGAAAAGCGGGCCGTGATAATAAACCTTCAAAGGAAGATCTTCGCTTATATACAAACGATTGGATATGACGGAACGCGCGACGCCGGCCGTGAATTCCGGTCGAAGCGTCAGCGAACGGTTGCCCTTATCCAAGAAAGTGTACATCTCTTTGCGCACGACGTCGCTTCCTTCGCCAGCGCCCCTGCTAAACACCTCGGTATATTCGAAAGCAGGAAGGATTATCTCCTTATAGCCGTATAGTTCGGCCACGCCAAGAAGCATCCCTTCCACATAACGAAGGGCATCGGCTTCTTGCCCATACAAATCGTGTGTTCCTTTTACCGGTTGAATCATGTTTTCTCTCCTTTCAATGGGTCAAGCGCAATACATTGTAAACGCCTTTGACTTGATGTAGTTCAGTGAACACATCATCTAACGTCTTGGCGTCGGAAACATAGATCGTTAGATTGACGACGTCATTCATCGAGGCTTCCACAAGGTGACACTTCAGATCGGTCACGGATACGCCCTTCGAACTTAGCCTATTGAGCAAGTCGGCCAATAGGTTCGGGCGATCGTTGGCGTAAACGGAGATCGAGACTGGGTAAGTGCTGACGCCCAAGTCGGGATTCCAAGAAACTGAAATGAGCCTCTTTTGGTTGGCTTCGATGTTCGGGCAATTCTTTCTATGGACGATGATGCCTTTCCCCTTGCTCACATAGCCGACGATATCGTCGCCTGGTATAGGAGAACAGCATTTGGCCAATGAAGTGGCCACGTTGTCGACTCCTTCCACGACGATTGGATCCTTCGATTCGTGCCTGACGTTTCGTCTTTGCTCATAGACCAATGGACCGCTTTGCTTTTTTCTTAACCCCAAGAAATCA
This sequence comes from uncultured Staphylococcaceae bacterium, assembly GCA_964497235.1. Lineage (GTDB taxonomy): Bacteria > Bacillota_I > Bacilli_A > RFN20 > CAG-826 > UBA4951. The sequence continues at coordinate 23,783 of CAZCCJ010000001.1, read as the reverse complement.
AGAACGGCCAACGGAGTCGGGTTTTTGCTCACTATCGATTCATAGAACGTATCCAAATCCGGTGCGTTGAATTCCTCTAACACCTTCGGATCGTTGACGTATTTCTCCATTTCCCCGACGCCCATTCCCTGAGCTTCGAAAGCGTCGAGCAAACTCTGTTTGCCCTTGGCGATGGTATCTTCCCTTATGAAGACATTCTTCTTTTGAAGGGCTTTCTTTATCCTCGCCTTGGCGCTTGCCGTCTTGGCGATATCGAGCCAGGAATCGTTAGGACCGGCAGAATTCTTCGATGTTCTTATTTCGCAAACGTCGCCCGTCTTCAAAACCGTGCTCAACGGCACCAAAGCGCCATTGACGATGGCTCCAACCGCGCTTTCGCCGACTTTGGTATGAATTTTGTAAGCGAAGTCGAGCGTCGTGGCGCCGCTTGGAAGGTCGATGACCTTCCCTAATGGGGTGAAAACGTAGACGTTGGCGTTGAAGACGTCTTGCTCTAGCGCCGCCATATAGCTCTTGGCATCGTCGTTTTCGCTATCGCCTGACATGCTCACGAAATCGCGGAACCAATGAAGCTTCTCCTCGATGTCGCGCTGCTCCTCTTTGGCGTTATAGTTCTCGCCTTCTTTATATCGCCAATGGGCGGCGATGCCGCTTTCGGCGACGTTATCCATGTCTTTGGTGCGGATTTGGACTTCGTAAATGTTGCCATCTCCCGAAACTATCGTCGTGTGCAGCGACTGATACATATTCGGCTTAGGCATGGCGATGTAATCTTTGAAACGCCCAGGGACCGGCTTGTATGTGGCGTGGATTATACCTAATATCTCATAACAGTTGATGACGGTCTCTGTGATGACTCTAACGGCCAAAACATCGTATATTTCATCAAAATTGTAATGTTTTAGATACATCTTGCGGTAGATGCTGTAGATGCTTTTCACGCGCGATTCCATCTTAAATGGGATCTTATGTTCGAAAAGGATATCAGCGATGCGCTTTTTCAAAGCGTTCAAAGACCCTTGCCTGTTTTCCTCTCTCGCGTTCATCAAAGAAAGGATCTCGCGGTATTTCTCAGGCTCAAGGTATTTTAAGGAAAGATCCTCCATCTCGCTTTGGAAACGGTAAATACCAAGTCGATGGGCAATCGGCGTGAAAACCTCCAATGTCTCCTTGGATAAGGCTTTTTGCCTTTCCGGAGAAAGCGCCGCCAAGGTCCTTAGATTATGCAAACGATCGGCGAGCTTGACCATGATGACGCGAATATCTCGCGCCATCCCTAAGAATATCTTCCTATGATCCTCGGCTTCGAAATCGCTTTCGGTGCGATGAGAGAGCTTCATTCTTTGGATTTTAGTCAAAGAATCGACGATCATCCCGACGTCTTTTCCGAATTGGTTCTCGACGTCTTGGATAGTCAAATCCGTGTCTTCGACGGTATCGTGAAGCAATCCAGCCGCCAAAGTTTCCGGTCCGCACTGAATCTCAGCCAAAATATAAGCCACCTCTATCGGATGGTGAATATAAGGCTCGCCGCTTTTTCTATAGATGCCGGCGTGCTTTTTCTCAGCCAAACGAAAGGCGTCTTCCACCATTTGGCGATCTTTGGGATTCTTTATGTAAGTGCAGTAAAGCTCGCGCAAATCCTCGAAGCTATGCATTGGATAGCCGCCATTCCATGGCAGGCTTTCTTTCTTCTCTTCCATATACCTATATTATTATATCCCACCGGGCGCTCTATTGTTCTTTTTAAAGCGCTTTCTCGACGAGTATCTCCAAATTCTTCTTCCCTTTGAAATTATGTTCCCTGATTGATCCCACCAAATCCACGTTTTTGTCGTAATCGAAGGATTCTTTCCCCAAAGAGAAAGACAATAGGCGACACGCTCCATATTGCGAGTTCAAATATTTGCCGTCTTTCATGAACGTGAAAGCATTCGGATCCAATCCTTTCAAAGAGAATTTCGGCGCTTTCCACCCTTCGCCATAAGGCGCAAATGAGCGATATATCCTATAAGTGTCGATGTTGGCTTCATCCCTCTCTAAAGGAATTGTTTTCTCACTCGGTTTAGAGAGTTTCGCCTTCAAAGCGAAGAAGGAGAATTCTTTCTTGAAATGCGCGAAATCCTCTTTCTTTATCGTGCATCCCCCCGCCAAAGCGTGCCCCCCACGCGCCACGAAGGCGACATCCATCTTCGAAAGCGCGTCACCAATATCGAAACCGGGAACGCTTCTAATCGAACCGACCAAACATTCCTTATCGCTTTCTTTTTGGCTAAATACGGCGACCGGTTTCTGATATAGGCTAAGGAGCCTGGAGGAAAGAAGGCCATTCATTCCTTCTGGCGCATCGAGAGACAAGGACAATGCCGGCTCGTTTTCGTCGATGGACAAAGAGGAGACGATTTCCTTCGTCATGCTCTTTCTTTTCTCATTCGTTTGATTTAGGTAATTGGCTATTGCCTCCATTTTCATCGAGGAACGAGAAAAATACGGCAAAAGGCGGTTTATTTGATGTTCTTTCTCAAGCCTTCCAACCGCGTTTATCTTGGGTATGACATCGAATTGAAGCGTGGTCTCATCGAACTCCGTAGCGTCCGTCAAAAGAACAAACTCCGGATATTTCTTTTCGTTTAGGATCTCGAGGGCCAAACGAACGATCGCTCTATTCTCATCGCGCAAAGGCATCGAATCGCTTAAGGTGCTCACAGCGCCAAGCGTCAATAGATAAGGATCGAAGCGGTTCAATAAGGAATGGCTGAATAAAAAGGCGAGAAAACCAGCGCTTATCGGAACGTTCCCATAGGCAAGCTTGCTTGGATGAAGCAAATAATCGGTCTCCGGAGCCGTCTTGTCGAATTCATGATGGTCCAAAACGACGGTCGTTATCCCCTTCTCTTTCGCTTTCTTCAAAGCGGAATGCGCCGTGACGCCATTATCGGTCGTGAAAATGATGTCATAGCCTTTGGCCGCTATTTTCTCGACGTTCCCTTCATTTATCCCATATCCGTCGAGGTATCGGGATGGCAAATACCCTTCGGCGATGACTCCGAATTCGCGAAGCGCCCTAAGGAGTATCGAGGTGCTCATCACGCCATCGCAGTCATAATCGCCGTAAATCAAAACCTTTTCGCCTTTTTCCTTCGCTTCCTTAAGCCTACCGATGGTTTTTATCACCATTGGGTCGTTTTCTATCGTCGGAATGGAAGAAAAAGAAAGGGGGGCTATAAGTTTCTTATAACCCTCCTCATCGATTGAGAAATATTCGCAAAACCGCTCGAGGATGGACATTAATCGTTGATTCCGATGAAGATGGCCTCTTCTGGCTCGGCGCGGCGGCGAGTCGATGGGGTGTTCCCGCTATTGGGTTTCGACAAAGCGACCTTTTTGCGGCTTTCGTCGATTGATGTTTTCGCGAGGCGAAGCCACTTGGAGAAAACAATCGATAACGGAGACAAACAAGTGAGTGTGAAGAGTCCGACCAGCAATATGCCGACGAGGACGCCTAAGAATATAGGATAATAGGAAACTGGCGCGAAGCCGAGGAAGGAAACGAACGCTCCGAAGGCAATCAAGGCGAAGACGATCATATCGCCTGCGCTTTCGCTATTGGCGCGTAGCAGGCAAGCGTCACGGAAGGCGGCGCTATCCTTTTCGTGTTCGCGGCTTTCTTTACGGATTTCCTTCTCCTTGTTTAGGATATAGGAAGACATAATGATCGAGAGAATCATTATCGAGACTAAGCCGATGCTCGCCAACGGAGAAACCGCGATTCTCGTCAAAGCGAAGAAACCGGCGACGAGAACCGTTGATCCAGTCGATATGATCGAAGCAGCCAAAGCCCTGGAAGGACGATAACGAAGGAAGAAATAGACCATCGTCGATAGCGAGGCAACCCCGATGGCGAGGTACATAGTGCCTAAAGATGGCGTGCCAGCTTGAACCTTGACGTTATTGGCAGAGCCAGTCATCGCGCTATCTTCGGCCAATTCCGAGATCACGTTCGTCAATAAGTCGCTCTTCGAAACGCCATCGACCACGAAATCATATACGGTTTCCGGCTCGAAGTAACGGTTTAGCTCGATATGGAAATTGTAGACGGTGACGGTTTCCATGACACCGCTTGTCGTATCGTAAACTTCCGATGTCTCGACGCTTATTCCATCGTCTGCCACATAATCGCGGAAGGTCTTCTCCGCATCATTTTGCAAAGAAATCTTAGCCAAGAAATCGGTTTCGACCTCTTCCGTCTTCGAGAATTCCGGATCTTCGCCTTCGTTAGCGCGGCATTCGAGCGAAATCGATGTCGTGTCGTCATAGGCGCCGGAATAGTTATACGCTTCTCCAAGTCCGCTCCAAACGGAGACTCCAACGATAGAAGCCAATAGCAAAACGCCGGCAACGATGCCGAAAATGACCTTATGCTTGGTGAAATTCACTTTGGCGTAGGGGCCGAAATAAGTCTGTTTCTCTTCTTTTAACGCATCCGGGATACGTTCTTTCTCGACGCCATATAGATTGGCGACGTTGCCTTCCGTCTGATTGTCGTTCGAGAGCAAATAGCCTTCCAAACGGAGCAAAACGATGTTCGCCACCATCCCGAAGAAAGACGAGAGGATGAGCGCTAAGCCCATGGCTCCGATCGTCGAAGGGACGAAGCCATAGACGCATAAACCTATGATGATGCTCGCCACGCCGGAATCAATCGTCGGCCATAAAGCCTTTTTGATGGCTTCTTGGTGAGCTTTTTTCGGAGAGCGGCCTTCATATAGCTGCTCTTTGAACTTCGCGAAATAATAGATCGAACCGAATGCCGTCACCAACGCTCCAAGGGCGAAACCGACCGCCGCGCCAATGCCGAAGGCGGCGTTGAAATACGCAAAGAGCGCGAACGAACCGAAAATCGACAAAGCGACGTTGGATACGACACTCAAAGCGCCCATGCGGTAGAAGGCGGCGCTGACCAATGCCAAGATGGCAAAGCCGAATAAGAGGGCAATCGTCGTCGGGCCGAAGCTCGGCGAAAGGTGCCACGCCCCAGCGGTGACAAGCGAATCGACGGTCACCGTGCTCCTATGCGAATAGATGAAATTGACATCGCAGTCGAAATCTTCTTGATAGCTCGAGGCGTTAAGGAGGTTCATGTAATAGAAGGCGGCTTTATAGGCGGCACCGCTCTTCGAACTGTCGTATTGACCATCCTGTATGGCGTCGCTATTCGGAACCAATTGAAGCTTTTTGTAGTTGTTGTCTTCGTTCGATGTATCGGTATACCAAGCGTTCGCGGCGTTTTCGCCAAAGATAAGACGGCGGGCCATGTTGCTGTCTTTGATATCCGCGTCGCTGCTTGTGGCGGCTTTATAGCTATCGCCTTCTTGCCAATTGGCCCAAAGGACGAGATAGCAGCTCTTCGCTTCGGTGCCGGCTGAAGTGTCGGCTTCCTTCGTATTCTCCGTGCAATAGTTGATAAGTTCGCCCATCGCTCCGTCTTTTCCATCGTAATTGACGGGGATGGTGACGACTGGCACGGAATCGTTGATGTATTCGATCGACGCTGTCTGGCCTTTGAACATCGCGTTGTTCAGGTAATTCTCCCCAGATGGGGCGTCGTTTTGGATGTCTTCGTCGGTAGAACCGGCAGCGACGGTGATATTTCCGCCGCTAAAAGCCAAATAATTTTGGATGTAATTGTATTCGGTGTCGCTATCGCCTTCGACGCGAAGAGTGACTTTGATCAAATCGTATCCTTCTTTTGAGACTGTGCTATTGACGCCCCAATTGGCCAAACGGTCTTCCATTTCCTCGGCGACGGCATTGATGGTGTCGTAATTGCGGTTTTCCGTCTTATTTCCGAGATAATTCTCGGTGAAAATGCCGTTTAAAGTGCTATTTTTCTCGCTCAAGCGGAAATAAAGCTCCTTACCTGCGCCATAGCTGACGTCAGTGTCCATTTTGGTAATTATTTCGCCTACCGTCGCGCCGACGCCGACGAAGATGGCCAAGTTTAGAAGAATATAAGCTAATTTACGACGCATAAGACTCCTTCCGAGCGACAAAAAGCGAAAGTCGCTACTACAAGCGGTTACAAGTTTAGCGCACGTGCACGCACGAGAGCAAGCATTTATATGCTTAGCGAAAAGAAAAAATCAGAAAAGCGTCCCTTGATGAGCGATTTTCAAATGCTTATAGGCCTTTTCCGTCGCGACCCTTCCTCTTGGGGTGCGGTTTATCATGCCTATCATCAGCAAATACGGCTCATAAACATCTTCGAGGTTGGTTAATTCCTCGCCGATTGAGCTGGCGATCGACTCAAGGCCGACTGGCCCGCCATGGAACCTGTTGATTATGGTCTCGAGATAACGGATATCCACCTCATCGAGCCCCAAGGCATCGATCTTAAGCGCCTCTAAAGCGTTTTTAGCGACTTTTTCGTCGATGAAATCTAGATTATCGTATGAGGCAAAATCACGCACTCGCTTGAAGATGCGGTTGGCGATACGCGGGGTTCCACGACTCCTTTCGGAAAGCAATTCGGCCGCTTTCTCGTTTATTGGCATATCGAGGACCTTCGATGTCCTTTTGACGATCTCCTTGATGTCGGAGACATCGTAGAAATTCATTTTCTCCGATATCCCAAAACGGGCGCGCAAAGGACTGGAAAGATCGCCGGCCCTCGTCGTCGCGCCTACCAAAGTGAAAGGAGGCAACGGCATGTTTATCGTTTTGCTTGAGCCGTCGCGGTTGATGACGATTGAAAGCTCGAAATCCTCCATCGCGGAGTAAAGGACTTCCTCAACCGCCCTTGGAAGGCGGTGGATTTCGTCGATGAAAAGGATGTCCCCTGCTTCAAGTTCCGAAAGAATCGCGGCCAAATCGCCGGTTCTTTCGATAGAAGGCCCATTTATCGTCTTTATGGCGCCTCCCATCTCATTGGCGATGACGTATGCCATCGTCGTTTTTCCTAGTCCCGGCGGGCCATATAAAAGAACGTGGTCGAGAGGCTCATGCCTTTTTTTGGCGGCGCCGATGAAGACTTTGAGGTTGTTCTTCAAATGCTCTTGCCCAATGTATTCGCTAAGGCGCTGCGGTCTAAGCGAAAGCTCGTCATTTATGTCTTCGCTTTCTTGTCTGGCGTCCAAAAGTCTTTCTTTCATGCTACTTTCCCTTCGAAGAAGACAAACGTCTCAAAGCCCAACGCAAAAGCTCCTGATTCGGAAGCTCTGGAACATCGGGCGAAGACAAGACGACGTCAATGTCCTTCTTTTTGAATCCCAATTTTTTCAAAGCGGCGCCAACCTCATCGAACCTCTTGGAAGAAGAATTCGGGATAGAGCTTTCTTCGAGTTTTCCTTTCAAATCAAGGATTATCTGAGCGGCCGCTTTCGGGCCGATGCCTGGGAGTTTCTTCAAAAATGCGGTATTGCTTGCGGCTATCGCCTTGAAAAGATCTTCAGGCTTAGTCGCCCCAAGAGCTCCTAAAGCGGTTTTCGGTCCGATTCCTTTGACCGCCGTCAACGATAAAAAGGCCTCTTTTTCAAGCAAAGACGGGAAGCCGACGAGGTAATGGTCGTTTTCACCATACACCTCATAGACGTAGACTTTCTTTTTCTCCCCTTCTTTGAAATCTTCCGTCCTAGCCACCAAAAGCTCGTACGCTATCGAGCCAAGATCTATGGCGATGGTGTCTTTTTGGTTGTTGTATACGACAGTTCCTTCGAATGAGTAATACATAAGCTTATAAGACGAAAATTCCGATCAAAACGACGACCAATGCGACCAATGATCCCAATAACGGGAGCGCAGCCGCCGCTATTTTCGCGATTTCCTCTTTCTTCATCCCCTCTCCTTACGAATATATGAATTCGGTTTCTCCGATGGCGACCGTTTCGCCTTTCTTCACGCCATAAGCCTCAAGCTTCGCGTCTATATCGTAGCTTTCTAGCAAACGAATCAATTTTTCCATTCCTTCTTCCGTCGACGTGTTTATCAAAGCGGCCCTCTTTTCGACTTCCTCGCCTTTGATCACGTAATAATGGGCATCTTCTTTGAAGATATGTATTTCTTTTTTCTTTTCTTCGTTTCTGGCGTCGTAAACGCGGTATTCGTCTTCATCCGTCTTTCCTTTGAGCTCGAATAGCGGCGTCCTTTCGATGAGGTCTGCGGCTTTCGAAAGTATTTCGTCCAATCCTTCGCGGCTAAAGCTAGACAAAGGCATCGAGACGAAGCCAAGTTTCTTGTCGAATTCCGCTTTCCTTTCCGCCGCCCCTTCGACGTCCATCATCGAAGAAACAACGATCTGCGGCCTTTTCTCAAGTTCTCCGCCATAGCCTTTGAGCTCATCGTTGATGATCAGATAATCGGAATAAGGATCTCTTTCGCCGGACATCGAAACCAAATGTATCAAAACGCGGCAACGCTCAATGTGTCGCAAAAAACGGATGCCAAGTCCCTTTCCTTCATGCGCGCCTTCGATTAGCCCCGGCATATCGGCCAAAATATAGCGGCGTCCATCTTTCAAGGCGACGACGCCAAGATTGGGCTCAATCGTCGTGAAAGGATAGTCGGCCGTTTCGGCATGGGCTCTCGTTGAGACGTTTAGCATCGTGCTCTTGCCGACGCTAGGAAAGCCGACCAAACCTGCATCGGCCAACATCTTAAGTTCCAAAACAAGGCGTTTTCTTTCGCCCGGATGCCCATTTTCAGCGATTCTCGGAATCCTTCTCCTCGAAGACTTGAAAGCGGCGTTTCCTCGGCCGCCCCTGCCTCCTTTGGCGATTAGCACCCTTTCGCCTTCCTTCGAAAGATCGGCTATCATGCGACCGCTATCTTCCTCATAGACGACCGTTCCCATCGGAACCAACACATCCACATCCTTGGCGTCCTTGCCATACATGTTCTTTTTGAGTCCCTTTTCGCCATCAAGAGCGATGATCGTCCTCGAATGCCTGAAAGTAAACAGGGTATTCAAATTGGCGGTCGCGACGAAATAAATAGATCCGCCTTTGCCGCCATTCCCGCCGTCTGGGCCGCCCCATTGGGTCATTTTGTCTTGCAAAAAGGAGATGGCTCCATCGCCGCCTTTGCCGCTTCTTACTTCTATTACGCACCTATCAATAAGCATATCATTTCCTCAAATCATTCAACGTCTCTTCAAAAAGAAGATAATTGACTCGGTTCTTCTTTATCCGCCGCATATCCTTCATAAACCGCAGCGATGTTTTCAACGGATGCGAGATGCTGCTATTCGAATCGTCGACCCAGCGGCATGGATATTCTTTCGCGACGAAGCCGTTCAGTTTCAAGAAATATAGATATTCGACGTCGAACGCGAACCCGTCGATTATCTGTTTTTTCGCCATTTCTTTGGCGATATCGGTTCTAAACATTTTGAATCCGCATTGGGTGTCACGATAAGGGAGATGGAAACGATGCCTTATCATCTTTCTCGACATCCCGCCGATGAAACGCCTGATCGGCGGTTGTTTGGCCACGATGACGCTTTCTGGCAAATGGCGAGAAGCGATGAAACCATCGTATTTGTCGATGTCCTTGAGCATCGGCTCGAGAGTATTTAGATCTGTCGCGAAATCGGCGTCCATGAACAAGACGAAATCCCCTTCCGCCATCTCGATTCCGACCTTCACATTATGCCCTTTGCCTAAATGCGGCGAATAAGGGGCAATTTTGACCTGCATTGGGAGTTTTTCCTTGGCGGACATCATGATTTCGACATTCTTTTCGTCGCTTCCATCTAGCACTATTATGAATTCGTAGACGATTCCCAAACCATCAAAAAAAGGAAACCCCTTTTCGGTGATGTTCCTAAGAAGCTTTTCCGACTGATTTTTGGATGGGAAGACGACAGATAACTTCATCGATATCATTATAACCTCTATCACGGAAATTAAAAATACGCCGATGGACATTTCTTGGAGCCGAAACATAAAGAAAAACGGCACCGAAGTGCCGTTTTGATTGGCTTTTGTTATTTCGCTTCGGCGTAGACGGAAACGCGTTTCCTGTCGCGTCCGACGCGCTCGAATTTGACGATTCCATCGATCAAAGTGTAGATGGTGTCATCGCTGCCGCGTTTGCAATTGGCACCTGGATAAACCTTCGTCCCGCGTTGGCGGTAAAGGATATTTCCGGCTATGACATGTTGTCCATCGCCGACTTTGGCGCCAAGCCTACGACCGGCCGAATCACGGCCGTTCTTGGTGCTCGAGACGCCTTTTTTGGAGGCGAAGAACTGCAAATCGATAATGAATTTCATTGCTTCTTTTTCCTTTCTAGTCTCACGTTCTCCGGATGGGAGGATGCAAGGCTTTCTAATTGCTTCTCGATTGTCGAGAAGACGATTCGATCGTGCTCAGTCACTTCCTTTTTGGCGGTTATGAGCACATGCCCTTCATTTTGCTTCAAGTCGTAATTGTCATCATCCGTCAAGGCGTTTAAGCCAAGCATTATGGCGCTAACCCCGGCACAGACTAAGTCTTTGCCGTAAGGCGCGCTATTGGCATGGCCTTTGACCTCTAGCGAGATGATGCTCGAATCACGATAGGCGAAAACGATTTTGATCATTAGGCGTTGATGGCTTTGATGACAAGGCAAGTATACGGTTGACGATGGCCGTGTTTGCGGCGGACGTTCGCCTTGCTCTTGTACTTGTAAACCGTGATCTTCTTGCAAAGGCCTTGTTTTTCGACTTTTGCGGTGACGCTGGCACCCTTGACGAAAGGATTGCCGAAAACGTTTTTCTCACCGCCGACGAAAAGGACTTTTTCAAGAGTCACGTCTTTTCCGGCTTCGACATCAAGTTTTTCGACGTAGATCTTGTCTCCGACCGAAACCTTGAGTTGCTTGCCGCCGGTTTCCACGATGGCGTACATGCTATTTCCTCCTATGGCTTTAGACTCGCTCTGACGGTTTAGCGGCGAGCGCTAATTAGGTACCGTTGAGACGCGGTTGAAACCCTATCGAGGGCTGCAACGTGGTTAATATACCATCATTTCATCGAAATGAAAGGAAAAATCATCATTTTCCTCACTTCCAGCTAAACGACCAGCCGCCGGGAATTTTTGCGCTGCCGCCGCTGCTTTTGAAAAGCCGATAGCAAATGACAGCCATCACGGATATCGCCAAAACCGCCATCACGGCCGTAAGCGTGATGGCTTCGCCTGGCTTTATCGCCAACCTTTCTTCTAACGTCAATAGGCTTCCTTCCATCCTCAATCACCTCCCACTATCCATATAGGGGAGAATCGAGAAAAAGGAACCGCTTTATTTCAAAGAAGATAATCTTTGCGAAATGGCATCGAATAATTCGGTGTTCTTCTTGAGTTTTTCCTCTTCGACGTTGATTTTCTCTTTCGGGGCCTTCTGCATGAAGCCTGGGTTAGAGAGCATCTTCTTGGAGCGCTCGATTTCAGCTTGGGTCTTTATGAGTTCCGCTTCGAGCTTCGCCTTTAAAGCGGAAGCGTCGATGTCCTCTTCCACCGCCATCGACAAAGATGGGTAAACGAAGGTATTCCCTTCCAATTTTCCCTTTTTGACGTCGATATGCTTGGCGAAAGAGAAACGCGAGAGATAGTCGCTTGCCCCAACGAATGGCTCTTTCGGCGAGATGGTCAGCTTTATCTCGGCATTCGGGGCGATTGAGTTCATCGACTTGTAGTTGCGGATGTCCTTGATCATCCTTTCTAGCAAAGCGACCGCCCTATCGTCTTTTGCGAAGATATATTCCTTCTCATAGACCGGATAGCTTTCCTCCATTATCGATTCCAGGTGCGATGGCAACGAAAGATAAAGCTCCTCGGCGATGAATGGACAATACGGATAGATCATGAGCAATATGGCTTTGAGGGTGAAGTAAAGGACGTCCTTCGTCCCTTTCGCCTCGCCTTTTTGAAGGCTAACTTTGCTCATTTCAAGATATGAGGAGCAGAAATCGTCATATACAAAGTTATATAAGGTGCTCGAAGCTTGGCCGAATTCGTATTTGTCCATCTTCTCTGTCACCTTCTTTATCGTCTTCTCTAGGCGCGTCAAAATGGCTTTATCGATCGGATTGAGCGTCTTTTTGTCGATCTTCGAAGGTGTGTAATCCTCACCCAAAACGCCTTCCACATAACGGGTCGCGTTCCAGATTTTGTTTAGATAGTTCTCGCTTGCTTCCACCTTCTCCTCGCTATATCGCATATCGAGCCCAGGGGCTCCGCTCGTGGTGATGAAAAGCCTCATCGCATCGGCTCCATACTTATCTATGACATCATTAGGATCGACGCCGTTGCCTAAGGATTTCGACATCTTCCTGCCAAGTGAATCACGCACAAGGCCATGGATCAAAACCTGATGGAATGGCGCTTTGTCGGTGAAATGGAGCGATTGGAAGACCATGCGGCTCACCCAGAAGAAGATGATGTCGTATCCCGTCACCAAAACGCTCGTCGGGAAATAACGTTTGAAATCGTGGCATTCGGTGTCTGGCCAACCGAGGGTCGCGAAAGGCCATAATCCGCTCGAGAACCAAGTGTCCAAAACGTCCTCGTCCTGCGTGTATTCGCTTTCTGGAAGCGGCGTTTCGCTAACGACCATCTCGCCGGTTTTCTTATTCGTGTAAGCCGGGATTCGGTGTCCCCACCAAAGCTGGCGGGAAATGCACCAATCGTCGACTTCGCTCATCCATCTGATCAAGACTTTCTCGAAGCGCTTCGGGATAAATTCGACGCGGTCATCGCCTTTTTGGTTGGCTAGCAAGCGTTCGGCGAGCGGCTTCATCTTGACGAACCATTGCTTGGAAAGCATCGGCTCGACGATGGCTCCGCTTCTTTCGCTATGCCCGACGGCGTGCGTTATCTTCTCGATTTTGACTAGATGCCCACTCTTATCGATATCCTCGACCAAGGCTTTGCGGCACTCATAACGGTCCATTCCGGCGTATTTGCCGGCCTTCTCGTTCATATGCGCCGTCTCATCGAGCACTTTGATGAATGGGAAGCCGTATTTCTTAGCCAATTGGAAATCGTTCGGATCGTGGGCTGGTGTGCATTTCATGGCGCCGGTGCCGAAGGCGATATCGACGTATCTATCGGCCATGATCGGCAATTTATCGCCGTTTGCCGGGTTTATCGCCTCTTTTCCGACGAGATCTTTGTATCGTTTGTCTTTCGGATTGACGAAGATCGCGGTGTCGCCAAACATCGTCTCAGGCCTCGTCGTGGCGACGATCAAAGAACGCCCTTCCTCACCCACGACGTCGTATTTGAAATAGAAGAATTCGCCCGGATCGTCGCTATGAACGACTTCGATGTTGCTTAAAGCGGTACGAAGCTCCGGATCCCAGTTGATGATCCTTTCGCCTTGGTATATCAAGCCTTCGTTATATAGCGTCACGAAGACTTTGCGAACCGCTTTCGAAAGGCCCTCATCAAGGGTGAACCTTTCGCGGCTATAATCGACGGAAAGGCCGAGTTTCGCCCATTGCGAGTGAATGGTCGCGGCATATTCGTCTTTCCAGGCATATGCACGCTTCAAGAACTCTTCGCGGCCCAAATCATAACGAGATAAGCCTTCTTTTCTGAGTTTCTCTTCCACTTTCGCTTGCGTGGCGATGCCGGCGTGATCAACGCCTGGCACCCAAAGGACGTCGTATCCTTTGGCTCTTTTATAACGCGAGACGATATCTTCCAATGTGGTGTCCATCGCATGGCCCAAATGGAGTTTTCCCGTGACGTTTGGAGGAGGTATCACCAAGCTGAAAGCCGGTTTAGATTCGTCTTTCCCGGCGAAGAAATAGCCTTTTTCCTTCCATTTCTCGTACTTTCCTTCTTCGACTTTGGCTGGATTGTAGTGTTTTTCTAGCATGTCGCCTCTCCTAATAAATAAAAAGCCCCACCAAGGGACGGAGGGACCGCGGTACCACCCTAATTCTTAGGTAACTAAGCACTTTGACTATCTTAACGCGATAAACGGGTTTTAGCCTTCCTCGGAAGCGACTCACCCTTCTCTTTCACCTCTTTGCAGCTAACGAGGCTCTCTTAGGAAAGAGCGACGGGATCCCTCTTCGTCTTAGGACGGATATAGTCTAATTTTCGTTTCCCCTCTTTGCAAGAGAAAAAGGGCGTCCACTATTCGTTCCACGAAGCCACGACGATTCTTCTTTCGGATGGCAATATGCCCGCATGATGGCCTTTGTGCACTTTCATTGAATACGTCGTCTTGGAATCGACCAAAAGATCTGGTCCGTTTGATAAAGCGACGTAATCGCCGATGAATTCAAGGCATTTCGGATTGATCTCCCCTTCTCCGAAATAGCCTTTTTCCAAAACGCTTTCTCTCTTAAGTAGAAGAATGTTCGGGAATCTTTTGTTGAATTCTTCTTCGAATTCCTTCTCTTTTCCCTCTTTTATCGAAATCGATGCGGTCCTTCCTTCAATCGATATCGGCTTGGATATATAGGAATATAAAATCGGGAATGCGGAAATATCCCTCATTATGACGTTCGCCATGCCATGATCAGCGATGGAAATAACCAACACATCTGGATGCTCTTTGGCAAATCTTTTAAGGTATTTGGCCGCTTTCGCGATTATTTTCTTGGGATGCCGCCCACCCAATCCTTCCTTATGGAGAGAATGGTCCGGCTCAGGATAGTATATGTAGGCGAATTCGCCTCCGTTATCGAAAAACGAAGAGGCTGCTTTGAAGGATCCTTTTAGCGTTTTCGGCCCATTTTCGTCGATTGGCGATGGGAAAAATAGCCTTGCGTCGACGCCATTATCGGTAAGCAATTTATCGATTTTGGTCGTCGGGCAGACTTTCTCCATGTAGTTATCTTTCCCGACTTCTTCTCCGGTTATGGCGTTGGTGTTTGGGAAAACCTCGACCGGGTAGCCCAATTCATCGAAATATAGCGACCAGCCCAGATACCCCGTTTCGATAGGGAATTTGGCGGTCAAGAAAGCGGTAGTCGACGCCACAGTCGTCGCAGGATTCGTGCTATATATCGTGAATTTCGCGTTTTTTAGGAATTCAGCCGATTGTTTCTTATAGGTGTTAAGAGTCACTTCTCCAAGGGCGTCGAAAAGGAAAACGGCGATTTTCCTATGCCCTTCGAATAGCGATAACGCCTCATCTAACGGCTTATGAAACGGCTTGATGCCGTAATGCGCCAAAATGGCGTTGGAGAGGTTGACGATGGTGTGTTCGTGGTCGAATAGCGTTTCATCTAGTTCGTTTTGCATAGCGGGCTAGTATATCGAGATTGGAAACTATTTCAAGAGGGAATTGATGGCTTTCCTGACCTCTTCCCTTCCAAGCTTGATCCCCGTATAGCAAACGAATGATGGATGGATGGATTTGGAATCGAGAGCCGCTTTCGCCTTCTCTTTTTGAAGGGCTTTGTCGCTCTTTGTGAAGACCAATATATAAGGTATATGCATCTCTTCCAGATAAGCGGCCATCTCAAGTTCTTCTTTCTTTAGCGACCGGCGGATGTCGCAAAGCAAGACGGCGCCTTTCAAAAGGGGATTCTCGAAATAGTTCTCCATCATCTTCGAAAACCCTTCGTCTTCCCTTGAACCATAGGCGGTATACCCATACCCTGGGCTATCGACCAAATAAAACTTCTTATCGATCGAAAAATAATTCAAAAGCTTGGTTTTTCCCGCGCTTTTGGAGCTATAGGCGAGTTTTTGGTTGGTGATGAGGTTGATTAAAGTGCTCTTCCCTACGTTGCTTTTCCCGATGAATACGATTTCCGGAAGCTTATCTTTCGGACGGAGGGAATAATTGGGAGCGCTGATGACATATGAGGCGTTTCTAAATTCAATCATGCGATTACTATAGCAAAAAAGCCAAAAAAACGCCCCTTCTTTCGAAGAGGCGCGTTTCTAGTCGACTTTCTTATCGGGCAAAAGGGCGACCGCCAATGCGTCGTCGACGCATTTCATATAGACGATCTTGAGGTCTTTCTTCACTTCCTCAGGAAGCTCGGAAACGTCCTTTTTGTTCTCAAGCGGAACGATGATCGTCTTGATGCCGCTTCTAAGCGCGGCCAAGCTCTTTTCCCGTAATCCGCCAATCGGGAAGGCTTTGCCTCGCAAGGTCACTTCCCCAGTCATCGCGACGTTATTATCGATCGGGCGATGGGTCAAAGACGAAACGATCGCGCAAGTTATCGCGACGCCGGCCGATGGACCATCTTTCGGCACCGCCCCTTCTGGAACGTGGATATGGATGTCGTTTTTCTCGAAAATCGCGCTGTCGATGCCGTATTTGGTCGCATTCGCTCGGACATAGTCCAAAGCGATTTGGCAACTTTCCTTCATCACGTCGCCAAGCTTGCCAGTTAAGACGAGGCCGCCTTTGCCGGCGAAATAATTGACTTCGATCGGAAGAATATCGCCGCCGAATTCGGTGTAGGCCAAACCCGTGACGACGCCGACTTGCGGCTCTTTTTCTTTCTTCGTGTCTTCGAAAATCTCGACGCCCAAATATCCTTTGACCTTCTCTTTGTCGACGACGATCGGCTTTTCGATATTCGGGTTCTTGATGATTTCGACGACCGCTTTGCGGCAACAAGAGGCGATGAGCCTTTCGAGTTCGCGGACGCCGGCTTCTCTCGTATAGCTTTCGATCATCTCAACGATCGCGTCGTGGGTGAAGGAAATATCGCCTTCCTTAAGGCCGTTCGCCTTCATTTGTTTGGCGACTAAGAAATCAGTCGCTATCTTGGTTTTCTCGAGTTCCGTATAGGAAGGAACCTCGATTAATTCCAAGCGGTCGCGTAACGGCGCCGGCACATTCTCCAGATAGTTGGCCGTGGCTATGAACAAGACGTTGCTCAAATCGTACGGCTCTTCGAGGAAATTGTCGTTGAACGCGGTGTTTTGCTCTGGGTCAAGGACTTCCAAAAGGGCGCTTGATGGGTCACCCTTGTAATTGCTTCCTCCGACTTTGTCGATTTCGTCGAGCAAGAAAACTGGGTTAACCACGCCAGCCCTCGTCATCCCTTGGATTATCCTTCCGGGCATCGAGCCGACATAGGTGCGGCGATGTCCGCGTATTTCGGATTCGTCGCTAATGCCGCCGAGGGACGCTTTGAAGAACTTGCGGTTAAGGGCTCTGGCGATCGATTTGGCTAAGGACGTTTTGCCGCATCCAGGCGGGCCATAGAAGCAAAGGATCGGGGCTTTTAAGGTGCCTGTCGCCTTCTTGACCGCCAAATACTCGACGATTCTCTTTTTGACTTTCGTTAAGCCGAAATGATCCTCATCGAGAATCTTTTGGACGTTCTCGAGGTCATCGTTGTCTTCCGTCCTTTGATACCATGGGGCGTTCATAAGGACTTGGATGTAGTTCATTATTAGAGACGCCTCTAAGGAGGATTCTGGCATCATCTCAAAACGGCGGAGTTCGCTATTGACCTTCTTCTTGACGTTCTCAGGATATGGGTTCTTCTCAAGTTTTTCCCTGATGGAATCGGCATTGTTGTCATCGTCGCCGCCTTCGCCGAGCTCATCACGGATGGCTTTCATCTTCTCGCGGAGGAAATATTCTTTTTGCGTTTGCTCCGCCTTTTCGCGGACGGTCATGTCTAGTTTCTTATCGATCTCATCGATGGATTTTTGCTTATTCATGATGATTGTCAAAGCGGCGAGCCTCTTATTGACGTCGGCCTCGGCAAGCAATTTTATCTTCTCTTCACTAGACATCGGAAGGTAAGCGGAAAGCAAATCGGCGAGCGCAGAAGCCGTCTGATTGCGGTTAAGCGTATTCAAAATGCCTTTGGGCATGGTTCTGGCGAAACGAGGATTGCTGGCGAATATCGTCGCCACCTCTTCCGCCAATTTGACTTCCTCTTCCTCGTCCCCTAAGACGTCTTCGACGACTTCGCCTTTGGCGAGGTAATACCCTTCTTTTTTCTCAATGCTAAGAAGACGAACGCGCTTCGATCCGACGGTCCTTATACGATAGGTTCCGTCCGAGTCGACGAAATTGACGATGCGCGCCATCGTGCAGAATTCATTGATTTCATCTAGCGAGGTGAATTCACTGAGGTTCGGGTCTTTTTGCGAGGCGACTAAAAGCAAAGAGCTCATTTCCGCTCTCGCGACATCTATCGCGGCCACGCTATAAGGGCGCGAGGCCTCGATGGATTCGGTGGTTCCTGGGAACAAAATCAGTCCCCTAGTGACTAACAAAGGCAATTCGACTTTCTTCGCCGTTTTCTTTTTCTTTTCTTTCTTCTCTTCCATATTCCCTCCTAGGCCTAACACATTATATTGTTACTTTTGGCAGTGTCAAGGCTTGAGTGCTAAAAGTATCTTTTGGGACAAAAAAGGGAGACTGACGTCTCCCCTCATAATCAAAGGCGAACGATTATTTGTCTTCCTTCTTCTCTTCTTTCTTGGCGGCCTTCTTGGCGGCTGGCTTAGAAGAGTTCTCGATGATCCATTCGCGGATCTTCTTGGAACGGAGATTGTTCTTATAATCGTCCATGTTCTTCTCGAGGATTGAACGGACTTGCTTGGCTTCCATCTTGTATTCGGCGGCCATCTTCTCGATTTCGGCGTCGACGTCGGCGTCGGTCACGTCGATCTTCTCGGCTTCGGCGATCTTGTTGGTGGCCAAGAAATTCTTGATGTTCTTCTCGGCTTCGGTCATATAGGTCTTTGCGAGATCGTCCGCTTTAGTGCCGGTGATGTCGAGATATTGCTCGAAGGTAAGGCCGTTTTGCTCAACTTGCTTCTTGAGGTTCTCTTGCATCTGATGGGCTTCGCCGGCGATGATGGATGGATCGATGACGAAGGTGCTGTTTTCGACGATCTTAGCCAGCAAATCGTTATAGTATTTGTTCTCGCTTTGCGTGAGCTTTTGCTTAAGGATGGTCGTTTTCTCATGCTCTTTGAGGGCATCGACGGTCGCGACGTCTTTGATGCAGAGCTCTTTGACGCTGTCGTCGTTAAGTTCTGGGATGATCTTCTCTTTGACTTCGTGGACGGTGACGTTGAAGGTCGCTTCCTTGCCGGCGAGTTCTTTGACGTAATTGGTTGGGAAGGTGACTTTGAAGGTTTTCTTGTCCTCGCTCTTTAGCCCGACGAGTTCCTCTTCGAATCCAGGGATGAATTGATGGGAACCGAGTTCCAATGAGTAATTGTTGGCTTTTCCGCCGTCGAAGGCTTTCAAAGCGCCGTTCTCATCGGCCGTGAATCCTTCGAAATCGATGTTGAGGGTATCCCCCATTTTGGCCGGCTTATCGCTAAGGACGAGTTCGGCATTGCCCTTAAGAAGCTTCTCAATCGCGTCTTCGATTTCCTTATCGGTGACGGATGGGGCTTCGCGGGTGGCTTTCAGGCCTTTGTATTCGCCAAGGGTGACTTCTGGCACCAAAACGACTTGGTAGACGACTTCGAGTTCCTCATCGCTTAATTTGGTGATGGAAACGTTCGGACGGAAGGCTGGGCTAAGCTTCTCTTCGCCCAAAACCTCGGCATAGACCGGCGTTAAGACGTTTTCGATGGCCTCATTCCAAACGGCTTCCGGATTGACTCTTTCCTTTAAGAGTGATTTTGGGGCTTTGCCTGGGCGGAAACCCGGGACGCTGACTTTCGCGGAAACTTTGTTAAAGGCTTTCTCTTGGGCGCCTTTCCACATGTCGCGATCGACCGCGACGGCGATCTTGACTTGGCTTGGCGTTACTTTTTCAACTGTGTGTTTCATTTTTGACTCCATTTAGACTTGCAGCGATAACGATACACCCAAAAAAGACCTCTAACAATTGTTTTTATCTTAGAAAGATATTATTGATCGCCTAGAAGCGCGGCTATCTCTTTTTTCGCCTCCTTGACGGCCACTTCATCAGGGTTCTTGTATCTGGGCGCTTTGGCGGCGATTCTAAGGTATTCATAGGCCAGCTCGACGATGGCGCTAACCTTAGCGGATTCATCGCCCTCATTTAAGAAAGAGGTCGGATAGGTCAAAAGCACCGCCCTATCGAGCAAATTCTTCGCCGCGCGGTATACGGATGGGTCTAAGGAAGAGGAAATGAAAGCAATCGCCTTCTTATAGCGGTCGTCCTTATATGGAGCATCTAACGAATCGGGAACGTATTTTCGCCTTTCGCCAGCGTACAAAAACTCGACTTCTTGCCGATATCTGACGCCCTTTAGGTATATAAGCGCATACGTTCTCACGAGCTGATGGACGTTTTCGTTTATAAGCAACGACGTTATCTCCTTCGAGAAAGCCGGGAAATCGTTCTCATCGAGATTCTCAAGCAATGAGATTATCGCGTATCCATCATTCGAAGAGAGGATGTTCCTTATCTCCTTGATCCCTAGTTCTTGAGGTAAGGATGCGTTCTTCTTGGCGATGGCGATAGCCTTTGGGATATCTCTTAAAGCCTCCTCCACCTCTTGGCTTTGATATGGGTAATTCGAGAAGGTTTTGTAGTCTTCTTCGGCTTCGTCGAATTCCTTCCTTAGGAAACGGAGGGAGAAATCGCTCTTAAGCGTTTCTAATGGGTAAGCGGCAAAAAGATCCTCCCTATGCTTTTCTAGGATTCCCATCGCTTCCTCGCCTCTAGACAAAGAAAGCAAAGCGACTAAGCGAAAATAAAGCGAGGAAGGGTCTTTTTTCCCTTCCGTTTTGTCGAGGATCTCTATGTATCTCCCCTTTTCGAAATCTTCTTTCAGTTCATTCATGCCGCTATTTTAGCGCATCCGCGGTTTTTTCTTCACAAAAAGCGCATTGAAGTTCGTCTTCCCTTCGTTAAAATGTCTAGATATGGCAGCAAAAAGGTTTCCATTCGCATTCGTTTCGCTGACGCCGCTCCTTTTGTCTTGCTCTTCTTTAAAAGGGCTTAGCAAGGAAGAGGCCATCGAGCGTCTCTCTTCCTTCCATGAAGCCGTACTAAACGAAAAGACACCGGAAAAATACACGATAAAGACTAATTATTCGTCGGATTATGACGACGGCGAGAAAACCGTCTCAGCGGCCAAAAAGCATTCCCTCATAGACGAAAGCAGGCATTTCATACAAGAGAGGGTCGAAGGAACGTATGGCGGCGAGAAATACTTCCATGACGCTTACCTTGTAAAAAAGAGCAACGACGAGGTGTGGAAGCTCGATTGGCTGATAATCGGCAATTCCGTCCAAAGCAAAACGAAGAAACAGATTCTGGATAAGAGCTTCGAAGAAATGGGCGAGGAAAGCCTAAAAACCAAAGAAACCCTCTATCACTCCGTGGCGAAGAACCTAATCGCCAACATCTCTTTCCTCGAAAACGGCAATTTCCCCTATCTCTATGAGAAATTCGAGGCGGAAGGAAAAGAAGACCTATTGACCACGCTAAAATACGGCGAAAGCGAGCAAGAGAATGCCTATTACCTTTATGAATTCAAGGATAAGACGATCTCCAAGATCGAGTGCGACGACTATTCGAGCGAGATCAACTGGAACGAATGCGACGCTTCGATACCGCAATTAAGCGATTACGAATTGGCTGAATAGCCAACGCACATAACCTACGGAGCATCATAAAAAGCCCAATTAGCGTTAAAAAAACGGATAATCTGCGTATTATCCGTTAAATTTGTTGCACTTATTATTACGGGGATTATGAAATCGGAGAAGCGAGAGTTGAAATTGGCAAAGCGTTATCCAGCAGCACTTACGTAAGCGGCGCAATCACATATGGCGACATCTATTGCGACAAGGAATTCACCAAGAAATATGACGGCGAAACAAATTACTTCTCCGTCACCTACGATGTGGTAGATGGATACAGAATGGGAAAGGTGTACGTTAACGGTGAGCTACTAGAAGGCGATAAATTTGAAGTCGAGGCCGGGAAAATCTATATCGTTGAATACAAGAGAAATTGCTATAAATAATTCCTAAATCAACATACTAAAGGCAGGTTCCATTCTGCCTTTTTATGCGGGCAAATGTTCATTAAATATATCGGAATAACTGATGACTATCACAACCAAAAAGATCCACTGTAAATTTTGATACACATTACAGAAAATGTGATTTTGCACACTTTTTGTAACGTGAATTACGAATTTTTGCTTTTTTAGATGATTGATGTTACAATTTGTGTGCATAAAGGAGTTGATAATTATGGAAATCAAAAGGGATTTTTATCTAAATAAGCTCATTAGAAGCATGCATAACGGCATGGTCAAAATTATCACCGGTATCAGAAGATGCGGTAAATCGTATCTATTGAACACTATATTCAAAGATTATCTTCTATCTACAGGTATCTTAGAAGAGAGAATAATTCAAATCGATTTATCCAGCAGCGAGCACGCAAATCTGGCAAATCCGATTAAACTTGATGAATATATCAAGGGTAAAATCAACAAGAAAGACGAGTTCTACCTCTTCATCGATGAAATACAGTTTTGCGAAAGCGTTCCTAATCCTGCTTTTGAGGGAAGCAAGACAACGAGCGAAAGGATTCCTCAAATTAATTTCTATAACGTATTAAACGGACTCCTATCCTCATATCCAAATGTGGATATATATGTAACCGGCAGCAACTCTCATCTTCTTTCGTCTGACATCCTTACTGAATTTAGAGGAAGAGGATGGCAAATTGACTTAGCACCTTTATCGTTCAGTGAATATGTCGGAGCTTTCCCAAAAAGAGACAAAAGAATCCTGTTTGAAGAATATTTGACATTCGGCGGGATGCCTGGCATGGCCGCATTCGGAAACAATCAAGATAAAATCTCATACTTAAATAGCCTTTTCGAACTGACATACCTCAAAGATATTCTGGAACACGCCAAAATATCAAATGACGCATCCGTCAAGGAACTCCTATCAGTTCTAGCGTCAAGTGAGGGCTCACTAATATCAATAAATAAGATATCCGAAATTTTTAAGCAAAAGATAGACAAATCAATTTCAAGGCTAACCATCGAAAAATATATCTCAGCTTTCGTGGATTCATTTCTCATAAGTGAGGCACCACGTTTCGATATTAGGGGAAACAAGATGATTGCCAGCAACAAAAAGTATTATTTTGCAGACTGCGGCCTAAGGAACGCCCTGTTATCCTTCAGTCAAAATGATAGAGGCCATTTGATGGAATCAGCCATATATAGGGAACTGAGAAGACGAGGATATGCGGTCAATGTAGGAATTGTCCCGGTAACTGAAACAAGCGAAAACGGCTCAAGAACAAGAAAACAATACGAGGTTGATTTCGTTGCGTCTTTGGGCAATAGCAGAATATATATCCAATCGGCTTATAAGGTATACGATGAGGAAAAACTTCAGCAGGAATCTAGCTCTTTCTTAAGGATCAGAGATTCATTCAAAAAAATTATTGTTGAAGGCGATTTGTACCTTCCATACACAGATAAGAACGGGATTGAACACACCGGAATTATAGAATTCCTATGCGATGATAAATATTGTTCATAGCATTGCCCCACCCAGTCTTGATTACAAATGGATTAATTTCACGATTCGTCTAATGGGTCAATTGCGTTAAAAATTTTAAACTCAGCGTTGGCCTGAAAAAAAGCAAAATATCGATTGCAATTAAACCTAAGGTAAATTCTTGTTTTTTCAAGATTTTTATAGGGTTTCTAATAGAGTTTTTACCCACTTTTTGGAGTATTTTGCATTGTTTTTAATGAAAATTTGTCTGTAATCCCTATTTGGAATTACGTTGCCAACGCACAATAATCCAAAAGCGGACGCAACAAACAATTTATGTGGACAATTCAAATCAAAAAAGATATCTTGCGAATTAACAAAAA